>NVUH01000003.1 GCA_002401855.1 Hyphomicrobiales bacterium | reverse complement strand
GCTGAACAACTGAATTCTCGTCCAAGAAAAACTCTGGACTTCAAAACACCAGCATATAAACTACAGGAGGTGTTGCGGTGACCCGTTGAATCCATCCCCGCTTTAAATGGAAACATTACCGTTCAAATATTGGATCAATTACAAGCAATAAACGTGTTTGCCCTAAGCCTTCAATAGGTGGCGAACGGTGCACAAGCTCTGAATCCGCCTCGTCAGACCAGAGCCTACCTCTCATTAAAAATGGACAACCAGTTGGGACGGTGTAAATATTTTCAGGGTTTTCACCATTTTTCGCACACCCATATTGAGTTCCGGTTCCACGATAAGTACATACAAGCCGCACTTTTACATTATCAATATGAAATTTTTTGCAGGCATTTGTTGTTATTTTTTCTAGCCGTATGCGTATGAAAGATGAATCCACAAGCTCAGAAAAAGCATCAGATAACCTTGTAATATTATCAATTAAATGCGCGCATTCAGGGCCATTTTCTAGTCCTGAATTCTTGCAAATATCCACTAAAAATTTCCGCACTGACTCTGGTCGTAATATTTCTTTGGCAGCCGGAAGCATTTCTACATCCAGTTCATCTATCCAATTAGTAAATTTTGAAATAGGTTCACGTAGCAAAATAACAGCAGCACATTCGGGCTCTTTAATCAGTTTTAAGGCATTAAGATCTGCCCCAATTCTTACCTGATTAATATTAGGTAACATTTTACGCATCTCATTCATGCTGCCGCTTTCTCTGTTTTACGCCAAATTGGAAACGGGTCAGGTAGATTTGGTAAAGCATCTAGAGAAGACGCTAACGCCTCTGGCAATAAGGCGGCGTCAAGGCGAGTTTTAAGCGAAAGCCAATCAATATTAACACCAATAAATACCAACTCTTGCCTTCTATCGCCCCATGGTTCTAACCAATGTGAAGCGATATAATCTCTCGCTTCTTCGTGAATGGGCCAATTTTTTTTTGGTACAGATGCCCACCAAGTGCCGAGTGGCGTAATCGAGGACAAGGCCCCTGCTAAAGAAAATTCCGCTACCCATTCGGGACGTGTTGTAATCCAAAAATGCCCTTTAGCGCGAATAACACCTGACAATTCACCATCTAAAAGCGCCTTTATTTTTTCAGGTACAAATGGTTGCCGCGCTCTATAAACATATGACGTCACACCATATTCTTCAGTCTCTGGGGTATGGTCGGCAAACCCATAAAGTTCTTTAGCCCACATTGGGTGTTCATGTGCTTTAGCAAAATCAAACAAACCCGTATCAAGAATTTTACTTGTAGGCACATTAGAATGATCTGCTTCAATGATCTCCACATCAGCGTTAAGACTACGGATAATCTTACGCGCTGCATCTGTATGTTCGGGGCCAGCATCCGACACTTTATTAAGGATAACTACATCTGCAAATTCTATTTGATCCACAAGCAAATGCACAAGGGTGCGTTCATCTTCATCGCCTGATGTTTCACCACGATCATGCAAAAAGTCGTGGCTAGCATAATCTTTAAGCAAATTAACCGCATCCACAACTGTTACCATCGTATCTAATCGAGATATATCCGACAGACTTTGGCCATATTCATCTCTAAATTCAAATGTCGCAGCTACCGGGAGTGGTTCCGAAATACCTGTAGATTCTATCAATAAGTAGTCAAAACGCCCGTCGTTCGATAACCGACGCACTTCATCTAACAAATCATCCCGCAAAGTACAGCAAATACACCCATTTGACATCTCAACAAGAGTTTCATTCGTGCGGCTAAGTTCTGTATTCTCGCGGACAAGGTCAGCGTCAATATTTACCTCAGACATGTCATTAACAATCACTGCAACACGACGCCCCTCACGGTTATTCAATATACGGTTGAGCAGAGTTGTTTTTCCAGACCCTAAAAAGCCAGAAATCACAGTAACAGGAAGGCGTTTTGTCATATTATATCCTATAAATTAGTAAATTGGAGTCAATTAATGTTATGTTATAACATAACATTAATCAAGTGAAAACAGTCTTTTTCATACGAAAACGCAAATGACTATTTATCTCTTTGCTTATGCCCAATATATATCTCTGGCCGAACATAGCTTGGAGTGTAAAAATGAGTACGATTGTTGGAGAGGCTTATATGAAAGGCCAGGCCATTTTTTGAAATACCCGCCATTTTTGCCATTTTTTCAACTAGCAGTTAAAATTGACTCGCCATTGGCGTTTAAAACTACCTCACCTATTTATCTCATAGTCCGAGATTTTATGTAAGAGAGCCGCTCGCCAAACGACCTTATTCTTCGATTCAGGTGGTGCAATTTTAAATGCTCATTGACAAGTCAAATATTCGGAAAATGAGATTAGCAGGACAGAACTCGACCATTTGGCTAAATATCCACGGACGTGTATATGGCAGTTTATATGAGGTTTGAAACGGTTTATTGAGTATACCTAAAAACTTATATGTGTCTCTAGATGCCATTCAAATTAAACTAAAACGTATGGTTTATTGAAAAAACGTTTGAGTTTATCTAAGTTTGTTCTCTTTTATATGAACCGTAAGTACATTCAATGCAATTTCATCAGGATGCTCACTCCAAGTACCGCAGCAGCCACCCCATATATCCATATGCGGAAAACGTTGCGCCAAATTTCCGCACAGCTTTCCAAGTTCTTTTGGATCTCCTGCTTCAAGATATCCAATTTTGCACAAAGCTTGTTTTTCCATTTTAGAAGCATTAGGACGAAGGCCTCTTAATCGGTTCATCCAAGCTTTAGATTGAATCGCTGGTTCGTATTCAATAGGGTGAGAACAATTTATAGAATAAAATTCTGGCGAATTTTGAGTTTCTATATCAATTTCAACAATAGCCTTGGGCAAGCTCAGACCTGAATTCAATCTAGAATTACTGTCCAGTGCGAATGATATGGCAAGTGGGACATCTAATTTTGAGGCGGCTTTTACCGCACCAATTGATTCTGGAATATTATTAAAGGTGAGAGCCTGTGCTAAATCAACATTTGCTTCTTTAAGAGTGGTCAGTTGAACAGAGTGATTATTTTCAGACTCATTGATAGTAATGGTATCATTGCGTTCATAATCATCCTATCGTGGGCCAATTAAACCTTGAATTAGAGTTTGCGGAATATCGGCAACATATTCTGAAGAAATGTCTTTGAGAAAAGCAATTGATTGCAAATTTGCTTCAGCCAACCCTTTGGCGGAATATCCTAACAGTTCACCCCAATCTGGAGTTGCACGATAATCCCCCCCCCCATTAGTGCGCACATATTATTTTTTGCAACAACATCCAAATATGATCAGAGCATATCTCTCAATTTTGACATTGCAGAGAGATTATCCAACAAAGGAAACAAAGCAAAATATTGCAACTCAAAACCAAGCTTGTACATAATTTCAGTTTTTGTCCCACCTTCTGTTAAAAAGTAGCGGCCATTTTTTTGATCTGGAAATGATTTTGGCACTGTCATTATGATCGACCTTTTTCTAGTACATTTGAAAAATTGAATTGATTTGATTTTTCATCAAATACTATACGAAAATTAAATATGAACCAAATAAAACCAAAAAATGTGAAAGAACATCAGCACACACTTAAATAATTGTTTTTAAAGAAGAACCATTCAATATTAGAACTTTTCTAAATGTGACGTAAGTTAAAACAGTTATAACCTATTGAAATATAGGTTGAAAATTAGTTTTCGCTATGCTAAATAATATTTTTATTTACGTAACAATTTTAATTATGATTTTTGAAAAATAGTATCTGAATGAAATCTACGATGTTCTGCTTTCTTTCCCCACCTTCATATTATTTTTTTAAATGCATTTAACAATTTGGCTTGTGCCATTGGGAGAAAGAAATGAAATATTCAATTTTATCAGCCGGTATATTTGTGGCTCTTACATCTACAACAAGTGCGTTTGCATCAGATTTTCCGCAAAAGTTTGAACATAAATTCGGCAACTCTGTTGTCGACAAAAAACCAATTAGAGTTGTGTCTCTTAGTTTCAATGGCCCAGATAATATTTTGGCTTTGGGTGTGAAGCCAGTAGCTATTCGTAGCTGGATAATAAAAGACAATTATGGCGTTGGGCCGTGGGGCATTGAACTACTTGGCGATGCTAAGCCATATGTGATTGAAGGTGAATTGAATATAGAAAAAATTGCAGAATTGCAGCCAGATGTAATATTGGGTATGTATTCTGGAATTAATAAAGAGCAATATGCCTTGCTTTCTGAAATTGCACCAACGATTGCGGCAGAAGAACAATATACCGATTATGGTACACCGTGGCATATACGTTCACAAACAATTGCTCGTGCTTTGGGTCAGTCTGAAAAAATGGAAAAACTTTTAAATGGTGTAAAGAATAAAATCACCCAAATAGTCGACAAACACCCGGATTGGAAAGGGAAAACTGCCACTATTGGATATAATTGGGGCGAAACTCCTGGTGTTTATCAAGCTAAAGACAGTCGTGCAACACTTGTTAATCAACTTGGTTTTGTAACACCAGACGCTATTGCTGAAGCTGGAGATCCTGATTCTTTCCATGTTGCTTTGTCTACGGAAGATATCTCATTACTTGAGGCTGACATTACAATATGGATGGTGGGCAGTGACGAAGATAGCTTAGCAAAATTAGATGACTTAAAACTTAGAAAAACTTTAAAAGTCTATAAAGAAGGTAGAGAAATACTGGCGCCTGACAATATAACTCGCGCAATGTCCTATAGCACAGTGTTGAGCATACCATATATGATTGATGAGCTTGTACCAATGATTGAAGACGCTATAGATGGTGACCCAAAAACGATTGTACAAATTAAATAATCTAAGTGTACCTCTCAGTGTTCAAAAATTAATTTGTATGATTCTCAGGCGTTTTTATTTCATTATCGCTTATGTTATAATTTAAAAAGATCATCTGGGAGGCTTCTTTGTCCAAATTTCGTGTAGACCAGTGTTGATATTTCGCGAGCCTCCCAAAGCACGTAATCGCAACTGGTTTACACTTTGATATTAAAAGCTATAAAACGTTTCTCATTTTTGAATTAAGCTAAATCATTATTCAAATGTGGCAATATGTAAGAATCAATATTTGCTGGCAAATCGTGCGAAAGACCTTTTAATTTTACTAGTTTCGTCGATGCTAGGTGGTTTAACTCTGCCATCACCACATCTATGGGAGGCTCTAACTCTCCCTTAAAAACAAAAATTTGTGTCGATTGGGCGGGCTTGTTACCAACATATTCATCAGAGCATGGCAAAAATGCAATACATTGTTTGACCGTGACTTCACCATGCGTGACTGAACTCAATGCCGTCATAGAGCCGCCCGAATAACCACTTAAAGTGATGTTTTTTTCTGAAACACCATAATTAGATACAAGAAAATCAATGGCTTCTCTAACAGTTGTACGGCCTTTAACAAAATCACTCGTCCAAAAATAATGTAACGGGCCAAATTGATTTGGCGATTGCAAATAAGCCACCGCAACGCCCTTAGCCAAATATGGTTGAGGTGGCCAAATTTCTTCTATTGAAACATTTGAACCACCATCTCCATGCAATATCAATAATAGCTCACCACAAAACCCGTTTGTTGGCATAAGAAGTTCAAGCTGCGATTCTGAATTCTCGGCTAACTCAGCTTTTGATGCATCCCATTTTTTCTGTAATTTTTTAAATTCAGGCACATTCTCTAAGCCGATACCGTAATGTGCTTTATCAGTTCTATAAATTATACCCTTTTGATCTGCTTCAATCATTTGTTTTATTTTATCAAAAGGTTGCTTTAACTCATCAAAGGCTCTAATTAAGTAATAATAGGTGTCCGCAAGCCTATCAGGGAAATCCAGTTTCATCTGAAAAAGCAGTTCAATTAATTCTGACTTTTGCTGTGCCAGAGCCAATTTATGAGCTTTATCGCACTGCTCTCTATAAGCCGAAATTTCAAATTTTTTAGTCGGATCACGCATTATAAATTTCATTTAAAACTCCGTATTTTCTATCAATAATGTAACTGTTTATTCAAAAAAATAAACCGAAATGAATGTCGAGCTAAATAAATATGAGTTTTATCTAATTACTACAATAATCTGTTCCATAGAAGCTAACGATTTACAGCATTAGATATAATCGGATGTCAGAGATCAGTGATTGAAGACAATTGGAATGCAATTTGTGACGAAGCGGAATTAAGTCAAGTCGATAAAAATCTATTTTAACATCGACAAATTTTAAATTCGTATGCCTTCGAAGGATTAACTAAATATCAGTCTGATCGATCAGTGGAATAACTTTCTACATAGGCAATGATTTATATTTGATATTGGTTTTTGAAAATTGACATCGTTTTTATGGGGATTAAAATTAGTAGATGCCGAACAAGATGCTAGGACAGCATCCTTAATTAAACCATCTTTGTCACGGACAAAATCATTTGAATAACCCGATTTAAAAACATGAACACACCCATTCCCAATATCGGTCTGTGAATTGGCATGTTCAGCTTTTGAACTGCTATCCGATTGAACCAGCATCGGCTAAAATTTCTTAAAACTTTCTGATGTTTATTATTAACCGTTGGTATAAAGACCAATTTCCATGTTTTTTAAAAAATACACTTGCCGAAACCGTTTTCGGAATAAATGATAAAGAAAATGGAGGAAAGAATGGTGTCTAACCACCCAAAAAATATTCATTTAAAACATCGCGTGAAGATAGTTGATTTGGCTCAGTCACTCAATCTATCGAAAGGCACAATCTCGCGTGCATTGAATGATTATGCGGATATATCTGATAGCACAAAATTGCGCGTTCGCAAACAAGCCAAAATTATGGGCTATATACCGTTAAGCTCTGCGCAAGCTATTAAAACAGGTCGCGTACGCGCTTTAGGGCTGGTTTTAAGGGTGGATTCACATGACAGCCATCATGCTTTTTTAACTGATTTTTTGGACGGCGTTTCACGTTCTGCAGGCACCCGAAATTGGACATTAACGGTTGCCACCGCAACCTCCGATGAAGATGAATTGCAAACTTTTCGGCGTTTAGTGGCAGAACGCAAAGTCGATGGTTTCATCATCACCCGTTGTTTGGTTGATGATATACGCGTTGGTTTGCTGCGTGATGCTCAAATTCCTTTTATTCTTTATGGCCGAACAAATTTAGATGATAATTATTCCTATTTTGACATTTCGGGCGAAGCCGCCATTGATTCGGCTGTTTGCCGCTTGGCTGCACTTGGCCATAAAAATATAGGGTTTGTAAACGGGCCTGAGAATTTGTATTTTGCCCAAATGCGAAAAAACGGTTATTTTGCAGGCTTAGAAAAATCAAATTTAACACAAAGCTCGTCATATATTGTGTCTGATGTTCTGACCAGAGAACAAGGACAAGTGGCAACCCAAACATTATTAACCCTCCCCTCCCCACCGACAGCCATCATATTCAGTTTGGATATGGCCGCTTTAGGAGGGTATCGGGCCGTAGAAAAACTGAATTTGTCAGTCGGCAAGGACGTATCTTTTATCGGGTATGACGGCATTCCACAAGGGGTTTATGCAACCCCTGCACTTTCGACATTTGAAGTTGACACGCGCCAAGCGGGCGAACGACTTGCCACAATGTTGATTGACCAAATAAGGGGTGAGCCGGTAGAAAAGCTGAACGAAATTCAACATGCAAAATTTACACCGCGTGGGTCTAGCAATCCGCCGCAAAAAACCAGCGAACAACTCGCTGAATTCATATCTGGAAAACATAACAAAAGGGAGATATTATGACCAGTAAATTTAAAAACACCAAAAGGTTGTTACAAGGGGTGGCGTTAAGTGCCATTTTGATGGCCAATGCCGTATCGGCAGATGGCTTAAGATTTTGGACTACCGAAGACCAGCCAGACCGTTTGGCCAAACAGCAAGCCATGGCTGCTGATTTTAAAGCCAAAACGGGCATTGAAGTTGAAGTCATCCCAGTGAGTGAAAAAGATTTAGGTACCCGTACAACAGCGGCTTATGCAGCTGGCGATTTGCCTGATGTTATTTACCACCCCCTGCAATATACATTGCCTTGGGCAGAAGCCGGCATCTTGAATACCGATGCCGCTAGCGATGTAATTGAAACTTTAGGCCTAGACACTTTTGCGCCGGGTGCATTGGCTATGGCGGCAGTTGATGATGGATTCTCAGCCGTGCCAGTTGATGGCTGGACACAAATGATTGTTTATCGCAAAGATTTGTTTGAAGCCAAAGGCCTTGCTGCCCCCAATACATTTGCCAATGTAACCGCCGCCATTGAAGCGTTGCACAACCCACCAGAATTATACGGCTTTGTGGCCGCAACTAAAGTGGATGAAGGCTTTATGAGCCAAGTGCTTGAGCATGTTTTCCTGGCCAATGGTGTATCGCCAGTCGATGAAAATGGCATTGCCAAATTGGATGAGAAGAAAACCATTGAAGTGTTAGAATTCTACAAGACACTGGTTAAAGCCTCACCTGATGGCGAACTATATTGGAAACAATCTCGTGAACTATATTTTGCCGGCAAAGCCGCGATGATCATTTGGTCACCGTTTATTTTGGATGAATTGGCCGGCCTGCGTGACAGCGCCCCACCGACGATTAATGACGACCCAACCTCTAACGAATTGGCATCTAAAACCGGCATTGTGACCAATCTTGCAGGCCCTTCAAACTCAGCAGGTGCCGCGTGGGCAGATGTCAGATATTTCGGCATTACAACTGATGCTGAAGAAGATGACGCGGCAAAATTCATCGCCTATTCAATGAATGAAGGCTATACGCAGACTTTGTCTATTGCGCCTGAAGGCAAATTCCCTGTGCGCCGCGGTGATGGCAATGACGCCACTGCATTTGTCAAAGCTTGGTCGAAATTACCCGTTGGTGTTGATCGCAAAGCACCACTTGCAGAGCTTTATTCGCAAGATATGATTGACCGCATTGTTAATGGTCTTGATGTTGCGCAACGCTGGGGCGTTTCTGACGGTCAGTTGGCTTTGGCTTCAAAAGTCATTAACAGCCAATTGATGAACCGTTTGGTGCGCGAATATGTTGATGGTGTTAAAAATGGCGCCGAAACTGTCGCCGCCATGAATGCTGAATTGGCAAAAATTCAGTAATGATAATACAAATTGTTGGGGCGGCTCGCCCTGCCCCAACGTTTATTTCCTGAGGTCATTATGTCTGACGCTTTACCACCTAGAAAATCTGGCCCGTTGCAAAAACGCGAGGCACGTCTTGCTTGGGGCTTGTTATTTCCGACAATTTCTAGTGTGGCTTTGGTGGTTATATTGCCACTTATGGCTATTTTTTGGATCAGCATCAAACCCATTACATTGGCCGATTTACGCACCGCCGCGCCCACCGTTTATGAAAAACTAAGAGGCGATTTTGCTACAGGTGGTGATGAAGGCACATTAGAATATCGATTAAAAAACTCGAGTAGACGGCAAGAGGTTACCGAGGTGAAATTAGCCGACACCATTCCCACTGGGTTACACATTTTGAAATTAGATGAAAGATGCGAGCTTAGCGACCAAAAACTAACCTGCGAATTTGGTGATTGGCAAGCGGGATATAGCGAAAAATTACGTATACCTGTTCAGGTTAATCAACAATTTATTGACGATGAAATTAACGTGCGTTCGAGCAAAGCGCAAATTAGTGGGCATGGCGTTTCGGCCTTGCTGAATGGCGAATTCACCTTGACCAATTTCACCAAAATCTTTGACGGTGGTGAATTTTGGAACGTTATGGGCGTGACGTTATTTTATACCATTTTTGGCACTATTGGTGCGTTGTTTGTTGGCTTACTAGCGGCATTAATTTTAAACAAAGAGTTTAAAGGCCAAGGTGTTTTGCGTGGATTGTTTTTATTCCCCTATGTCGCGCCCGTTATCGCCGTGGCATTCACTTGGGTCACTCTATTTGACCCCTTTTCTGGCTCAGCAAATGCCTTACTATTGCAAATGGACATTGTCGACACGCCGATTAACTTTTTTGGTGAAAAGCCATTGGCACTCATCATGGTCACAATATTCGAAATTTGGCGATATTTCCCCATGGCATTTCTATTTATTTTAGCGCGTATGCAATCGATTAATGCAGATATGTATGAAGCGGCCGAAATGGATGGCGCTAGTCCGTTCCAGCAATTTTGGGCATTATCGATGCCGCAACTATTGGGTATATTGTCGGTGTTATTTCTACTGCGCTTCATTTGGACGTTTAATAAATTTGACGATATTTTCTTGCTTACGGGCGGAAATGCAGGCACGCGAACGCTTACGGTTAGTGTTTATGAACAGGCTTTTGCAATTTCTAATATAGGTGCTGGCGCTGCGGTTGCGGTGATTATTTTTGCCGTTCTATTGCTTTTCTCACTGTTTTTCTTCAAATTTATATCGCGGGAGGAAGGCCTATGACCCGTTTTAGATATGGTTATATAACCGCCCCAATCATTGGCTTTTTATGGGCATTCACCATCGCTATTTTGGTTGCGGTCATAATGTCTTTCATCAGCGGAGACTTATTCAAACCATCACTTACTTTCAGTCTCGTAAACGGCGTATTTGTGGGGCTTACGCTGCTTTATCTTAAAGCCAATAAACGCCTAATCTTAATGGGTTTAACGCTGTTGATTTTCTTGATTTCGTATTTTGGTTTTGGCGCGGTGTTTATCGGCGAACAGGTCTCAATCCAGAACAGAATGGTCACCAGTCTCCTGATTGCCTTGGCGATAATCTTGCCGATAAACATCATGTTAACCGATCTAAATTTTGGAGCATTAACACGGCATGATTTTGAGCATGCGATTATAAAATTTTTAACTTGGTTTGGGTATTTATTCTTCACATTCATCGTCGTCATTCCATTTTATGTGATGTTGATGACCAGTTTAAAATCTCAGCAGGCATTGCTGGCCAACCCGCTCGATTTCAGCATTGAGTTTAGCAAAGGTTGGGCGTTGTTCCGCTCTTATATTGAATTGTTCCGCGATTTCAATTTTGGTCAATATTTAAGTATGAGCTTGATGATTTCTGTCTTAACCGTGTTCATCACATTGCTGTTTTCGGTGCCGGGTGCCTATGCCATTGCGCGATTGCGCTTTAAAGGCCGTGCCGCCATGTCGCGTTCTATTTTGCTCATATATATGGTGCCGATGATTGTTTTGGCGTTGCCGATATATATTGCATTCTCCACCGTTGGCTTACGAAATTCTGTCGTGGGTATTTTACTCATTTATCCCGTTACCACCGTGCCCGTAGCGCTTTACATGTTGCAGGGCTATTTTAGGGGGCTACCTGCGGAGATTGAAGAAGCAGGCCTTATGGATGGCCTGTCGCGATTGGCGGTGATTTGGAAAATCACCTTGCCATTAAGTTTGCCAGCTCTGGCATCGGTTTCGCTCTATGTATTTATGATTAGCTGGAACGAGTTTTTATTGGCATTTATGCTGCTTGATGACCCGTCTAAATTCACCCTCACACGCGGTGTTGCCATGTTGAACTCTTCCGAAATTCCGCGCCAGCATTTAATGGCAGGCGCAGTTGTTGCCACAATCCCCATTATGATTATATTTTTGGGATTGGAAAGATTTATGACCAAGGGCCTCACCGCAGGTTCAGTAAAAGGATAATAATATGATCGATAAACTCGACGCTCAAGCGCGTGAAATATTGTGCCAAAATGACCGAGGCGGCTATACAGTGCCGACTGATGGACTATACCCTTATCAGTGGAATTGGGACAGTGCATTTGCGGCATTTGGCTTTGCAAATTTTGATATTGAGCGCGCTTGGCAAGAATTTCACAGCCTGTTTTCTGGTCAGTGGGAAAATGGCATGGTGCCGCATATTATTTTCCATCAAGAAGATAAAGGTTATTTTCCCGGTCCAGATGTATGGGGCACCAATAAAAGCCCGTTATCATCTGGCATTAGCCAACCGCCTGTCGCAGCAACATTTGTACGAAAAATTTATGAGTCCGACCCTAAAGCTGGCCGAGAACATGCCGCCATTCTATTCGAGAAACTGGCGGATTGGCACCGATGGTTCCACGTCAATAGATGCGAAACAGGCGCGGCTGTCATCACCCACCCGTGGGAAGCTGGGCGAGATAACGCGCCTGATTGGGATGGCGCGATGGAAGCCATTGATGTCTCCAAAGTTCAACCTTATGTGAGGCGCGACACTTCGCATGTTGACCCAGAAATGCGGCCAACAAAATATGATTATGACCGCTATATTTCTTTGGTCGATTTTGCCCGTGAGAATGATTGGAACCAAGACATCATACGTGATGAAGGTGCGTTTCGGGTGGCAGATCCGACCATGACATTTATTTTATTGCGCGCCAATAGAGACTTGCTATGGCTTGCCAAACAATTGAACAAACCTATTGATGAGATTCAAAGTTGGGTTGATCATTTAGAGACAGGCGTCAAAACTTTATGGAATGAAGAATTGGGCGCTTATGACTCGCTCGATTTAAAAAGTGGTAAATTTGCCAATAGCCTGTCTTGCGCGTCATTTCTTTGTTGGTATGGTGGGATTGAGAATTCAAAAATGGTCGAGCAATTAGACTTAATTTTTAGCCAAACAAAATATTCGGTACCAAGCTATTCACCTATGGGCGAAAAATTTAATGCCAAACGCTATTGGCGCGGGCCTGTTTGGGGCGTTGTCAACACGCTTATTGGTATGGGGTTGGAAGATTGCGGCTTAAATGCTCATGCCCAACGTGTGCGTTCGGACACTGTCGAATTGATCAAAAATAATGGCTTTGCCGAATATTATGACCCATTTGATGGCTCCGCTGCGGGTGGCGGTACATTTAGTTGGACGGCCGCCATTTGGCTTTCATGGGCGTCGCCAAACGCGAAGGAGGGATAAATGGGTAAAATTGAACTTAAAAATGTCGAAAAATGGTTTGGTGATGTGCAGGTTATAAAAGGCCTTGATCTAAAAATTGATGATGGTGAATTTATCATTTTTGTCGGGCCTTCGGGCTGCGGCAAATCGACTTTACTGCGGATGATAGCGGGGCTTGAGGACATATCGCGCGGGGATTTGCTATTGGATGAGGAAATTGTCACGGACCACCCACCTTCTAAGCGCGGATTGTCGATGGTCTTTCAATCTTATGCCCTATACCCGCATATGAGTGTGGCCGAAAATATGGGTTTTAGTTTGAAATCGGCCGGCGCGTCAAAACAAGAGATAGATGAAAAGGTTGGTGAGGCATCTGAAATTCTGAAACTGAATGAGTTTTTAGAAAGACGGCCTAAAGATTTATCTGGCGGACAACGTCAACGGGTGGCCATTGGCCGCTCTATCGTGCGCAAACCAACCGCCTTTCTATTCGATGAACCTTTATCGAACTTAGATGCGTCTTTGCGGGTTGAAATGCGCTATGAAATTGCCAAATTGCACCAGAATTTAAAATCCACTATGATTTATGTCACCCATGACCAAGTGGAAGCCATGACGTTGGCTAATCGTATCGTGGTATTGAATGCAGGCAAAATAGCACAAGTTGGCACGCCGCGGCAATTATATCTAGAACCACAAAACCTATTTGTGGCTCAATTTATTGGATCGCCAAAAATGAATATATTGGAGTGCACAACAGATGATACAAATTATCAAATCTTGGGCGGCAAAACTGGTGATTATTCGGCTCAAAAACCTGCCACAAAATTAGGCATTCGGCCTGAACATATTTCTATCGTTACTGATGGCAGCGGACAATTAGAAGCTGTTGTGGATGTGACTGAATATCTGGGCTCAGATACGTTTGTGATTGTGGATGCAGGTGAGCTTGGACAAATAACTGTACGGCAAATCGGCGATACAGATCTTAAAATGGGCGATAAAATACAGCTGGCATTTACACCTAAAAATTTACATTTTTTTGATATAAATGGCGATAGAGTTTAAACTCAAAAAAAAGACGAATGATCAGAAACCAATTGACATTTTGAAATATATTACTTAGTTTTAAGCTTCGTATTTCTATGAATATAGCGGTGTTTAAATGTGACTGAGTCTATCAGAGATAAACTGACAAAAGCTATCTCAACAGCCTCCAAGTCAGATAAAGCCATTGCCAACTATATGTTGGCGACGTTGGCAACTTTGCCTTTTGAAACGGCCGCAAGCATTGCCCAAAAAGTTGAAGTGAGTGAACCCACCGTTGGACGCTTTTGCCGATCACTCGGATATCGCAGCTTTAAAGGCCTTAAGGATCAACTCAAAGAAGATGTTGGGGATCGCCCTTGGCTGATAAGTGATAGGCTGCGTGATCTACGCGCACGCGCGCAGGCTGGCGAAGATCAATTATCTCGTGGGCTTGAACTAGAAATCGCGGCCCTGGTGGCCGTTTATGAAGCCGCTCAAACGCCTGAATGGGAGCGCGTGGTCAAGCGGCTTGCCCATAAGAAACGTGTATTTGCAGCAGGGTTTCAAACCGAGCGTGGCATGGCGCAAATATTCGTCAATCAATTGCAATATTTACGCGATGGCGTACAATTGGTTGATTTGGCATCAGGAAATTTTGCTGAAGTGCTATTGGCCAGTGACGATGCTTGTCTGGTTATATTTGAAGCCCGTCGATATTCGCGACATGCGCAAAAACTGGCGCAGGAGGCGAAAGCCGCAGGCATAGAAGTTACATTGGTTGTCGACGCTTTTTGTGACTGGGGACATGGGCTTGCAGACGAAATATTTGTGGTGCCAACCGAATTTAACTTATTTTGGGAATCCACAGCACAGATGGCTAGTTTAGCTAACTTATTGGTCAATGGCGTGTTCATTGAACTAGGGCCTCAGGTCGAAGAGCGGATGAATAAAATTGCACGACTTTATGGTCGGTTTACAGGCCATGTCGGGGATTCAGCAACCTCTAACTATGAAAATTCTTCCCCACGGCTTACAGACACTTAAGCATCCAACGGGTAAATAGGCCGTGGAACGGATCGATAGGGCAAACGCGCGTAATTTAAAGTGCACAGCGCGCCGCTATCGCAAACGATAATACGGCCCGCAATTGAGGCAAATGCGGCACGAAAATGCTGCATAGATTTCAATGCGATGACACGACATTTATGTGGATCAATGCCAAATGTTTCGAACTGGCTCAAGTCAAGAAGTTGTTGTGGCGCACTGATTATAAGTATGTCTATGCCTTGAACACGCAGCACAACTGTGTCGCCCATACTGCGTTGTTGCCCGCCAAGTATGGGGCCGCTGCCGACAAATTTCCCCACACCGCGCCATTGGATGGTTCCCGACACTTCAATAGGTTCGCCACCAAATTCAGGGGCGGTTTTGCCACCTAATTGTAGCGTTACGGTGTCTCCTACCGAATTAGATTGGAGCTGAGATGCGATGACAGGGTCAATCATCGGGCCAAAACAGGCATCTTCAATGCCTGCGGCTAACAAGGCAGACAGCAATGCGGTCGAATCTCCATAGGCTCCTGAGCCTGGATTGTCTGCATAATCGGCGATGACCAGTGGCCCTGCGCCCGATTTCCATGCAGTCGCGGCGGCGGCGGCTTCCTCTACGGTTAGATAGGTGTTTAATTGTTCGGTACGCTGTTCCCAAATATCATCAGCAATTTCTTCTATAATAGCGCGCGCGCCGTTGGTTTGGGCTTCGCAAGTGATCAACACCGTGGGGCCCACTTCAGCAATGTCGGCGCAGGGAAAGGCTGCATTAATGCTGATGGCATGGATATTTTTTTGCGCTTCATAGGCGCGGGCCATTGCATGTCGGTCGACCATTGGGCCCATATCTGTGCGTCCGCCACTGGCTTCCTCAAGCATTGGACGATGGGCACGCAAGGTAACGGGGCGGATGTCTCCCATCATTGCGCGGTGTAACAATTCGGCGGTGCGAATGCCTGTGGCGCGCATATCGACATGCGGATAGGTGGTGAAGGACACCAGGATTTGCGCCAGATCGCACATTGCGGCACTTACATTCGCATGTGGGTCAAGGGTGACTGCGATGGGGATTTCATCCCCAACGACACCCCGAAGTCGACGGAGGATCTCTCCCTCGGCATCATCGTATGATGCGCTGACCATAGCGCCGTGCAAAATCAAAAGGATGCCGTCCCAGCCGCCATCATACGCCGCCATCAAAATCGGGGCACATAAATGGTCGAAAGCTTCGTCAGTGACCCGACCGCCCGGGCCGGCCGAGGCGCTTATGACATGGTTCAGCTCCCAATCGTGACTACGGCTAACTTCCAGCACGCCAGCGAGTTCGGTGTTGTTTTCGCCGCGTTCCGCACAGGCCGCAGGACCATCGAGCAAAAACCGATCCTGAAAATCTTGAAGTTCAGTAAGGTTTATGTTGAAAGTATTGGTCTCGTGTGAAATTTCTGCGGACAGTATACGAAGAGGCAAGGCAAGTCCTTTAGATAGGGTTATGACAATTTAGATAGGATTGTGACAAGCGACCAAATGGCCGCTATGTTTGGAAAGTTCTGGTGTTTCTGTTCGGCAAATTTCATTTACCTGCGGGCACCGGTCGGCAAACGCGCAGCCCGGTTTTAAATCAAAGGGACTTGGCACTTCGCCCTCAAGTGGTCTGATGACGCGGCGTTGTTTGGGATCTGGAACAAAGGTGCTATTCATCAATGTGATAGTGTATGGGTGACAGGCTTGGCGATTTGTATCTGGCAACACTTCAACGACACGCCCTAAATACATCACCAAAATTTCATCACAGAAATATTGCACAAGACTGAGGTCATGGCTTATGAAAAGATAGGTGAGCCCTAACTCGTCACGCAATTGTTCGAGCAAGCCGATAATCTGTGCCTGCACGGATACATCAAGCGAAGCAGTGGGTTCGTCAAGCACTAAAAGCGAGGGGCGCAACGCCAAAGCGCGGGCAATGCCGACACGCTGTTTTTGCCCGCCTGAGATTTGATGTGGGAATCTGTCAGCCAAACCCGGATTAAGACCAACCATATTAAGCAGATCTTCTACTTGTGCGGCGCCCCCTCCACTTGGTTTAACGCCTTGTACAATAAAAGGCTCCAACACCGCACGCTCTATCGTGTAACGTGGGTCTATTGCCGAATAGGGATCTTGAAATACCATCTGCATATGAGCACGAAGATCGCGCATCTGAGCTGATGTTTTTGCCCGCAAATCTTCACCGTCAAAGCGCAACGTTCCCTTGGTTGGTTCGATCAACCGCAGGATAAGACGAGCTAGAGTGGATTTACCACAACCGCTTTCGCCAACAACTCCAACCACGCGGCCTTTGGGTAAATCGAAAGAGACATCATTGACGGCATGCATAGTCCGTGCTCTGCGAAAAGGACCGCCTGAGCTAGAGAATGTTTTAGATAAATTGCTCACTTCCAGAAGGTTACTCATGTTGAAGCCCCCGCAAAATGGCAGGCAACGGCACTATCACCATTGCGAACGAGTTCGGGTTGTTCGGTGGTGCAGATATCTTGGTTGCGCGCGCACCGCGGATGAAATTTACAACCGCTGGGGTAATTAAGTACCGTTGGCACAGTGCCTGGAATGGATGTGAGTTTTTCGCCGTCACCGAGATCACGTGGTATGCAGCCCACCAACGCCTGTGTGTAAGGGTGCTGGGGATCATCAAAAATTTCTAACACAGGCCCCTGTTCAATGGCGCGCCCTGCATACATGACAACAACCTTGTCGCAAGTTTGGGCAACAACACTCATATCATGGGTGATCAACAATAATGCCAGATCGCGTTGTTTAACTAGATCATCAAGCAAGCGGATGATTTGCGCTTGCACGGTCACGTCTAACGCCGTTGTCGGCTCGTCTGCGATCAACAAATCTGGGTCGGCGGCAAGTGCCATCGCAATCACTATGCGTTGTTTCATACCGCCAGACATTTGATGCGGATAACGCTCGCAAATAAGAGCTGGTTCTGGAATGCGTAACGTGGCTAAAATGTCCACTGTGTTTGCACGTGCCGCCTTCTTGCTCATACCGAGGTGCAATATGGCGACGGAATCCACCTGTGTGCCAATTTTTTTAAGTGGATCGAGCGAAGTCATGGGGTTTTGGGTGATTAAGCCGATCCTTCCGCCGCGTAGCTTGCAATAAGCAGGCTCGGCCAAAGTGGTTAATTCTTGTCCGTCAAATACAATCGAACCTGCGGTGACCCGTCCATCAGACATGGACAGCAAGCCCATTATACTCATTGCTGTGAGTGATTTCCCTGACCCGCTTTCGCCAACAATGCCGAGTGTTTCGCCTTTGGCGAGTGAGAAAGTGACGCCCGACAAGGGGGCTACCGAACCGAAGGCAACGGCGAGATCTTTAACTTCTAACATCTTCAAGCCTCCTTTATGCGGTCACGGATGTCCAACGCGCGGATCAATTCATCGCCAAACAAGTTCACTGCTATGACCGTGGCAGCCACTGCCATGCCGGGAAAGATGATGACCCAAGGGCTAAGGAAAAGTTGAGCGGTGCCGCTCGACATCATTGCGCCCCAACTTGGGGTGGGTGGCTGTGCGCCAAGACCGAAAAAGCCAAGCGTGGCTTCTAGGACAATTCCATCGCCAATGGCAAGCATTCCGATGACAATGACAGGTGTGATGGCATTGGGTATAAGATGACGGAGCAGAATATGACGAGGCTTTCCACCCAGATTTATTGAGGCCTCAATAAATGTCTCACGCTTCAACCGCACAATCTGTGCACGAGTTAAGCGGGTGAATTGAGCCAAATAGGCGATGGCGATGGCAAAAATGGTTGAGGTTAGCCCGGGGCCGATGATGGCCACAAAAATCAAGGCAATTAAAATATCTGGAAAAGACCAAGTCAGATCAACAACCGTCATCACAACTCGCTCAAAAATACCACCGAAATAACCCGCCGCTGCGCCTAAAGTCATACCCGCAGCGATTGAGATGGAGATGGCCGTGACGCTGACAGAAAGCGATGTGCGGGCACCGTAAATCACGCGGCTAAACACATCGCGCCCAAACTGATCCGTACCCAAAAGGTTTGGCCAAGCTGGTGGCGCATTGCCATTCATTAGGTCTTGCGCCGCGTAGTTAAACGGCGTTATCCATGGCGCAAAGATTGCGGTGAGTAGCAACAGCACCAAAAAGCCGCCAGCAATTTTGCCGAGCCACGAGTCAAATGCCTTGGCTAATGGCGTGTTGCGTAACCAAGACAGTATGCCGGTCTTTTTGCCTATAACATTGGTCATGTTTTTGCCTCTCGAATGCGGGGGTCCATTGCGGCTTGCGCCACATCGCCAATTAGTGTGCCGAGCATCACTGCCAGGGCGAGCATCAGCAGGCAACCTTGCACGACTGGATAATCTCGTTGGCCAAGCGCCCGTATCAGCAAAGAGCCAAGGCCGGGGCGGCCAAAAACGAATTCAACGGTGACAGCTCCACCGAGAATCCAGCCAATGCGCAATGCTAGAATTGTCACGACGGGCAGCATGGCGTGCGGCATCAAATGACGGAATAATATTGTGCCAGAGGATAATCCCTTGGCGTGTAGCAACGTTACGAAATCTTCGCGCCGCGCATCCATTAGCGCCACACGGGTGACCCTAGCTACCAATGCCACGCCACCAAATCCGATGGTCAGAACCGGCAGAACCAGCGAATCCCAACCTTTTGCACCCGAAACTGGGAACATTTGCAGCTGTACAGCGAAAAATAAAATCATCAGGAGCGCGAGCCAAAACCCAGGAACCGTAGACCCTAGGAGAATAAAACCACGCACAAATTGTTCCATCAGCGCCGAGCGTGTGGTCGCAGATATTGTGCCAAGGATGATGCCAACAATGCTTGAAAATGCAAAAGCCATTGCTCCTAGCGTCAGGCTGTAGGGAAGGTTTTGTGAGATTAAATCAGCGACAGGACGGCGCAATACGATGGCTTCGCCAAAGTCACCCTGAAACATCGCACCGAGCCAGCGGAAATATTGGACAAATAACGGTTGATCTAAACCATATTTAGTGACCAATAATGCGCGGTCATCTGGTGATGATCCAATGCGGATTAAGTTGTCAATGGGGTCTCCTGGCAGCAGATGCACGATCATAAAAATGACCACCGAAATCGAAATCGAAACGGGAATCAGCATCAGCACTCGAAAGAAGATATATCGCAAAAGCATTCACAAGCCTTCCTGTTTGTGGGGATTGCCCACCCCTGGGATAAGGGTGAGCAATACATCGGAGTGGCCTACTCGACGATCGTCATATCGAGCACAGTTTGTGAACGAAAACGAGTGCCGCGTATTTTCTCAGGCACATTCAGCCGATCTGAGTTGTATGCAATATTCTTTGTGGGCTGATAGATAGGCACGAAGAGATGTTGCGACAAAACATATTCATGATACATTTTAAAATTTGCAATGCGCTCATCAGAGTTTTTGCTATCTTTCATGGCCACATCGTTCAGGCGTTGGCCTTCAGCATCTTTCCACATGGAAACGTTAGGATAGCCAATGCGTTCGCCAGAAAAGAACCAATCCAAAATGTCAGAATTATTCCAGTCATAACCACGAACCGCGAGTTGATGTCTGTTGGCTTTATATTCATCACGAATGGTGGAACTGTCAAACACAGTGATAATAGCTTCCATGCCAATGGCGGCCAATTGAGCTTGCACAACCTGAGTGAGCGAAGTGAACTCCGAGCCATTTTGTGTGAATAGCTTCACCGTCAACGAAACGCCATCCTTCATCCGCACGTCTCCATCACCCATAACCCAGCCAGCTTCATCTAGCAATTTTTTGGCTTTCTCAAGATCATAGGAAACATTCAATGATGGATCGACCTTTGCTTCAGGAAGCTCAGAGATTAAGAAATTATGTGCAGGAGCGCCAACGCCATTATAGATAGAGGCAACAATGGCTTCTTGGTTTATGGCAAGCCCAGTGGCTTCACGTACTTTGATGTCATCAAAAGGTGCAGCTGTGACATTGATCGGCATATAATGAATGCCCGTTCCTGGCATTTGAATGACTGTGACATTGCTTTCTGCCTTGAGTATTTTCAAGAAGGGAGTTGGAACGCCCAAAAGCAAGTCAATCCCGCCAGTTTTCAACTCTAAGAAAGCCGTAGATTGATCAGGAATTTCACGGAAAGTAATACGGTCAATTTTTGCTGCACCTTGATTTTTTGATAGATCGGATGCCCATGCATAATCATCATTACGTACCAAAACTGTTTCAAGTCCAATGTCAAACCTATCTAGTTTGAAAGGCCCTGTACCAACAGCGGCAGTTACGCCAAAGTCATCGCCCAACGCATCATATGAGGCGGCACCTGGTATGCCCATAAAGGTCGAAGAAAGATTGTACAGAAAATTAGGTTCAGGTCGGGACATCACGAAGCGAACGGTCAGATCATCCACAACTTCGATTGAGTCAACAGCACCCACTAAATAGGCATTATCGGTACCCGCAAAGTCTGGAATCCAATCGGCAATCGATTGTGCGTTAAAGGCTGTACCATCATGGAATGTAACGCCTTCCTTCAGCTTAAATGTCCAAGACATACCATCTGGGCTCTCCTCCCAAGAGGTAGCGAGATGCGGATGGTAGGATTGGTCAGCGTCTTGCTCAACAAGCCGATCAAAAATCAAAGATGCCGCTGAATTGAGATTACTTGATGTTATCGGGTTATAAGATGTGGCACCTAACTCATCTGCTGAGAAGGCAATCGTTGCCTCTTGTGCAAGGGCAACACTGGTCAGAAAACAGGCTGCGACAATCGTCACTCCTGACAGAAGTCTTTTCTTGGTCTCGTAGCGCATTCATTTTGTCCTTTTTGTTAAATTAAGTCGTTCATTCTATTTTGCTAGCTCGCCATTCACACGGTCAACAAGGAGTGCTGTCAGAGAAAGTCGAGGTCAATGCAGACAGCACAATAACGGATTTATGAGTTGCCCAATGGCACTGTCACTCGGAATTGACATAAGTTTCCTCCCACAGATGTTGATTGAATTAAGTCATAAAACTTTCAAAGTGTCAATGTATTTAATTAAACTTGCAAAATTTTATGATAGCGCTTATGAACAAACAATGCGGAGTCCCATACGTTAATGTAGAAAGGTGTATTTTGTGATCTATGATTTTATTGTAATCGGGGCTGGTATGGCTGGAGCTTCAGCTGCTTTTGAACTTGCTAAAGATGGCAACGTTTTGGTGATTGAGGCCGAGAGTCAGCCTGGCTACCACAGCACGGGTCGGTCGGCAGCGCTTTTTACCCGCAATTACGGCACAGAACTTGTTCGTAATATCAACGCATTGAGCGAACACTTCTTTCGTTCACCGCCAGAAGACTTTACGGACATCCCCTTACTCAGCCCCAGAGGCGCATTAACAATATCTGGCCCTGGTGAAGAGGCAAAGCTTGATGCAGTGCTGGATTTATCAACAAATCAAAATCCCATCATCGAAATGGCCGTCGAAGACGCAATTTCGATGGTTCCCTTCCTGCGCCCCGACCGCGTTAGCCGCGCAATTTACGAAGTTGGCGTTACTGATATCCAAGTCGCGGCGCTTCTGCAATCCTATCTAAAAGGTACCAAAAAAAGAGGCGCAGATATAGTCACCAACGAACCTGTGAGTGCGCTGAGCCAAGTAGATGGCATGTGGATTGTGAACACAAGAAAAAACACCTATCAAGCAAAAACCATAATCAATGCCGCAGGTGCTTGGGCCGACGAAATTGGCGCTCTTGCAGGCGCAACACGTATAGGTCTTGTGGCCAAACGGCGAACTGCAATCATAATAGACGCCCCATCAGATTGCGATACAGACAGCTTGCCCTGCGTTGATTTTGTCAGTAGCGAGGCTTACATCAAACCAGAAGCAGGCAAATTAATGGTCTCTCCGGGCGATGCCACACCAACGCCACCGCAAGATGTTCAACCAGACGAAATGGATGTGGCGGTTTTGGCTGATTGGATTGAGCGGGAGACACGAATACCTATCCGCCGCATTTCCCACAGTTGGGCGGGGCTTCGATCTTTTGTTTCGGATGAAAACCCAGTTGTGGGATACGACCCCGTGGTGCCAAATTTCGTTTGGCATGTTGGACAAGGTGGGTTTGGCATTATGATGGCACCAGCACTCGCAAGGGCAATCGCAGCCATATGTTTTGAACGTCAACTACCTGCAGATTTCGTGGCAAGCGGAATCGTTGCCGCTGATCTTGGTGTTTCGAGACTGAATTAATCCGTAAGAAATTATAAAGAAATATTTTATATATTTGAAATAAATTTTTGAAATACTTCTGTTTTTGGATTTTTGAACATTTCATCTGGCGTGCCTTGCTCGGCAATCTTACCCGCGTGGAAAAATACAACTTTTGATGATACATCACGTGCGAAAGCCATTTCATGAGTGACAACAATCATGGTGCGGCCTTCGGCGGCTAATGATTGCATGACCTTAAGCACTTCACCGACTAATTCGGGGTCAAGCGCAGATGTTGGCTCATCAAATAAAATCGCATCAGGTTCCATAGCCAAAGCCCGCGCGATTGCCACGCGTTGTTGTTGCCCGCCTGATAATTGTGATGGATACATGTGCATTCTATCTTTTAACCCAACGCGCTCGAGCAAACTCTCCGCCTTCTCCCGCGCTAGATTTTTGGCCATTTTTTTCACATATATAGGCCCTTCCATCACATTTTCTATAGCGGTCCGATGTGTCCATAAATTAAATTGTTGGAAAACCATACCCAAACGGCTTCTAATGGCCTCTATATGTTTTGGGTTTACGGGCTTGCCGTTTACAATATTAACTGGCTCGCCATGAAAAGCAATCGTACCAGAAGTTGGAATTTCTAAAAAATTCAGACATCTTAAAAATGTACTCTTCCCTGAACCAGATGCCCCCAAAATTGAAATCACTTCATGGTTTTTGGCTTCTAGTGAAATTCCTTTCAACACCTCAACAGTGCCAAATGATTTGTAAATATCATTAGCCTCGAGAATTAAATCTGCTTTACTCATGGTTAAACCTTTTACTTTTTATGTGCTGAAAGGTGATCATCAGCCACAATTAAATGATCAGAGGGCATTATGTGTTTGTTTAATCTTAGCTCTGCTTGTCGCCAGATCAGCACAAATATCGCGGTGATACATAAATATAAGATCGCGGCCCATAAATAGATTGAAAAATCGAATGTGCGCGAGAAAATTTGCCTTGTGCGGCCTAGAATATCAAATATTGTCACCACACTTGCTAAGGCGCTTGCCTTCATCATTAATATGATTTCATTGCCCAATGCTGGCCAAGCAATTCGATAAGCATGCGGAAAAACTATCCGTTGCAAAATTCGTAACTTATTCATGCCCAAGGCTTTTCCAGCTTCAATTTCGCCGCGGTTTACACCCATGACGCCACCGCGTAATATTTCTGTTTGATATGCTGTCGTGTTTAAAACAAAGGTTAGCAAAGCACAATTAAATGGATCTCGAAAAAAACCCCACAAGCCCCATTCCTGCAATATCAGCCGAAACTGGCCTGAACCATAGTAAACTAGAAACAACTGCGCCAATATTGGCGTGCCTCTTATAAAAGATATATATAAACGTAGTGGCGCCTGAGCTATTGGTGATGCATTTGCGCGAGTGAGAGACAAAAATGGTGAAATAATGGCCGCAATGAGTACACTTAAAAATGTTAATTTAAGCGTCATCAATGTGCCATCAAGTAATTTAGGCCAGTATTTTATAATGATTTCAAGGGAGTCCATTTTACACTCTCCTTATGCCACGATTGGCATTATGTTCCATTTTTGCCAATATAATTTCAGAAAGCAAACTCATGAGCCAATAAATCAAACAAGCCACTAAGTAAAACGTAAATGGCTGTTTGGTAAACGCCACGGCAACCTTGGTCATTCGCATTAAATCATTAAGTGCAATGATGGATACCAATGAGGTGTCTTTAAGCATGTTGATCCAAAGGTTACCAAGCCCGGGCAACGCAAATCGCCAAATTTGTGGTAATTTAATGCGCCAAAAAATTACATTTGGGCTCATGCCAACCGCACGCCCTGCTTCAACCTGACCTTCATCAAGTGCATTAAATGCGCCGCGCAACACTTCGGCCGAAAAAGCACCAAATACCATAGCCAATGCAATAACGCCCGCTAAAAATGGGCTAAAATCTAACGGTTGCGCGTCTACATTCCACCATTTTATTATTGTATTTAATAATAAACCTACACCGTTATAGACTACAAACAGAGTCAAAATTTCCGGCAAACCGCGCATTAAAGTTGTATAGCCATAGCCAATGGCTTTCAGGGGTTTATTATTGGACATCGCAGCAAAAGCAACAATAAATCCAAAGAATAACCCGACAGGCAGTGTGGCGATTGCCAATTGCGCAGTGATCGCCACGCCGTCAAGAATTTCATCCCCCCAACCGTTTTCGCCAAATGAGAAAAGCTCAAACATGTATTCATTACTTTCGGTTGGAGGGGTGGTTATTACTTCATTGTATATACGTTTAGATCAAAATATTTATCATTGATCTTTTTATAAGTACCATCTGCTAGAATTTCAGCAATGGCTTTATTTAAGCGCTCACGTAAAGCATCATCTTCTTGACGCAACGCAATGCCAACACCGTCACCCACAAATGCGGGATCAGTGATGGGTTCACCTCTCAATTCACAACATTCTCCATCTTTGGTTTTTGTCGCCCAATCCAGTAAAGGCAACACATCACCAACCATAACATCAAGACGACCAGAAGCCATATCTAAGCTTGCTTCGTCTTGTGTGGGGTATAAACGAATGTCTGCATCTGGGTAGGTTTTTTCAACAAAATCAGACTGAGTTGTGCCAGATTGTGCGCCAATCACTACGCCTTTCATACTTTCTGGGGTGAATTCGGTAATTTTCGAATCTTTTGCCACTAAATGGGTCATCGCCGCCAAATAATATGGATCGGTAAAATCCACTTTCTTCTTACGTTCTTCAGTGATGAACATTGAAGCGATGACAAAATCATATTTATTGGCGATTAAGCCTGGAATGATGCCATCCCAATCTTGCGCAACCATGCTACATTCAGCTTTAATACGTTTGCAAAGTTCAAGCCCAATCTCAACGTCAAAACCAACAATTTCACCGCTAGCGTTAATTGAATTAAATGGAGGGTAAGCGCCTTCTGTTGCCACACGCAACGTCTCAGCAGTTGCTGAACTAGCCATTATTGGCAATGACATAGCCACCGCTAAACACATGTTTGCTATGCGTTTTTTACTAAACAATTTATTCATTTTTTTCTCCCTTGGTTTTATGAATCTATTTAACTTTAATTTTCTTATTTTGTCTTTCCAACAATATGGTCGGTAAATTGGCATGTAATCTAGGATTGTTTTATCTGATTATGAATTATCAAACAAAACGCAGGTTAATCTACTATTCGGAGAAGCCATTAAACCCATCTCCCAATCGCTTTCGACTATTTATTAAATTAAAATTGCAATAAAACTTTCATACTGTCAAGTATTTAATATTTCTTGCAATTCATTGTGATTCTGTGCCAAACATAATTATAAATTCTGATTTCAGTAACTAGACGAGAGAAAAAACGTGAAGATTTTTGATTTTTTAATCATCGGCGGCGGCATATCTGGAACTTCCGCGGCCTATGAATTGGCAAAATTTGGTAATGTTGCCTTGCTTGAAGCTGAGAGCTCGCTTGGGTATCACAGTACAGGCCGCTCAGCAGCGCTTTTTACGCGTAATTTTGGCAATAAAACCGTCAGAGCGATAAACCAAGTTAGCGAAATCTTTTTTAACAACCCACCTGAGGGGTTTTGCTTAAATGACCTATTAACACCGCGTGGCTCTCTTACTATCGCAGTTCCGGGCCAGGAGCGAGAATTAGATCTGTTGTTTAGCCTTGCTACTGAACAAAATAAAATCAAACAGCTTACGCCTGAACAAACCTATGAGATGGCGAAAATTGTAAAACCTGAACAAGTTGGTATAGGGGCATATGAACCAGATGTAACCGATATTGATGTTGCAAGCCTACATCAAGGTTATATAAAAGGGTTTTTAAAACTCGGTGGAGAAATTTTCAAAGTCCAGCCAGTTGAACACATGCATTATGAAGATGAAATCTGGCAGATCAAAACGGGTAAATCTGCGTTTCAGGCAAAGCAAATCATCAATGCCGCTGGGGGATGGGCCGATCAAATTGGTGTTCTGGCAAATGCAACAAAGATTGGTTTGGTTGCTAAACGCCGAACAGCTGTGGTTGTTGAGGCTCCAAATGGTATTGATGTAAGTAAATTTCCGGTTATCGAATTTGCAGATACGGGTGCCTATATCAAACCTGAAGGTGGTAAGTTAATGATCTGTCCTGGTGATCAAACACCAGTAGAACCACAAGACATTCAGCCTGATGAAATGGATGTAGCCATACTTATTGACTGGTTACAAAATAAAACCAATATTGTTGTCAAACGCATTGAGCATTCTTGGGCAGGGCTACGTTCATTTGTTGCGGATGAAATCCCCGTCGTTGGTTATGACGCGCAAGCGCCAAAATTCTTCTGGCTCGCGGGACAAGGTGGATTTGGCATTATGATGGCACCTGCCCTCGCCCGTGTCTGCGCCTCATTAATTACACAAGATAAGTTACCGCAAGAATTGCTTGATGTCGGCGTTACAGCTGATAGCCTGTCCCCTAACCGATTCTCAAACTAACGCTCAATTCGTTTTAAAAAGAATGATAAATTTATGCTAAATATCCCACAAATTAATGCTGAACATGCCGGTAAAAATTTAAACTGGACTCTAATTTTAGATGCTATAGAAGATGGTCACCGTAAAGAAAAAGCGGTTATTGGCGATACATTTTTAAACCGAAACACGGATACCTTGCTCAGCAGATCTGCTTGGATTGATGGCGTTGGATTTGGTGTAAAATCTGTTTCTGTAATGCCCAATAATTCACAATATAATCTTGCTTCTATTCATGGTGCAATGCTGATATTTGATGATAAAACAGGTGTCCCGATTGCTTTGATGGACAGTGACTTAGTTACAAAATGGAAAACAGCAGGAGACTCTGTTTTAGGCGCGCGCTTACTTGCGCGCCCAGAGAGTGAAAATTTACTCATTATCGGTGCTGGAACTGTGGCGGAAAATTTAATTCATGCCTATTCTGAAATATTCCCTAACTTAAGCCATATTAGCATTTGGAACCGAACACAATCACGTGCCGAAGAGCTCGCCAATAAACTAAATTTGCAAGGCTTTGATATAAAAATTGAAATTGACTTACCCAAAGCGGTTTCAAATGCTGACATTATTAGCACCGCAACCATGGCGCGTGAGCCCATTCTATTCGGCGACTGGGTCACGGCTGGCACCCATATTGACTTGATTGGTGCATTTAAAGCCGATATGCGAGAAGCAGATGATGATCTGCTAAAAAAAGCACGTATTTTTGTCGATAGCCGAGACACAACACTTAAACATATTGGTGAACTAATGATACCTTTGAGCAAAGGCATTATTAGCGAAAGTGACATTTTGGGTGATTTTTATGACTTGGTTAAAGGTGCAAGTGGTCGGTTAAATTCAAATGACATTACCGTATTTAAGAATGGCGGTGGTGCACATTTAGATTTAATGACAGCAATGGCAATGCTTGATAACCTGGCCTGATGTAAGGCTATTTTTTCTGCTTCAATTGACCTATTTACGGCTCGGTACATAAAAATTCAAAAGACATGAAGTTAAAACCAAGCAATTGAGATAATAATAAATTGGATTATAAATGATGCTCCTACTTAATAAATGAAGATTACCAGCCTAGCCGTATGAAATAACTCAACTAATTATTTCACTCTGGCGGCTTCCCCTTCCAAAAATTGGGAAAACCAAAAATGTTCTTTATTTAGAAACTACTCCAATCATACGTTAACAGGAATACAATATGATTTTTGTTGGCCATTATGCTCGTAACTTATAATTTTGGCACTTGATAAAGGCATACTTCATTTGGCATTTTTTGCGAAGTACACCATGGCCTTTTTTAAGATATCACGCTCTTCAGTAACTCTTGCAAGTTCAGATTTCAATCGCTGAATCTCCAAGGTATGGACGGCATCCTTTTTGATTCTTGGCTCTGATTGACTGTAAACACTTCGCCAATAATAAAGCGACTTGGTGCTGATCCCCAACCTATCGGAATTTTCTCTAACCGAATAACCTCCATCTGTGATCTGAGCTACCGCATCTCGCTTAAATTCCTCGGTGTAACGATTTTGTTTGACATATGACCTCCTTGCTTCCGTTTTACCCTGCAAGGTGTCTACTAAATCGGGGGCAATTCAAATATTCCTGTGGAATTTGACTAAGGTCATCTAACCACCTTGAAAACAATAATATTGAATATATTCAAACTAAATTCCAAACAGAATTAAAATTTTTAACCATTTTTTCTATTGAAAAATTATCGATTATTCTTTGCCGCGCTAGATGATTTCGCATTAAAATATTGGGCAACTTTAACGTTATTGCGAGGGCATCCGCCAAAGCGTACGAGTCACTAGCCTGACAAATTTCGCCTGTTTCGCCAATAATAATTGCAGCATCACCGACATCAGTTGATACGCAGCGTGTCCCACATAGCATGGCTTCGCATAAAACATTTGGAAACCCTTCTCCACCCGCACTGCTTAAAACATGAACATCAAGGCTATTCATTATAGCAGGAACGTCTGAGCGAGGGCCTAATAACCTAACATAATCACTTATGCCCGCCTCATTAATATCTCGGGTTAACTTCGCATTAGATGCAATTATATCAGGTCCTATTAACAACAGTTTAAATTTCAGGCCTTGGTTTTTTAAAATTCCAACGGCTTTTATTAAGTTCAAATGATCTTTTTGAGGATTATAACGCGCCACCATGCCGATACACAGTTCTTCTTCGCCAATATCTAACTCTTTACGAATAATTTTACGTGCTAATAAGTCTATGGTTACATTTTCAAGATCATAACCATTTGGCACATAAATAATCTTTTTTTCAGCATAGCCTGCTTCTATATGAACTTGCTTGGCTCGGTCGGCACAGGCAATTATTTTGCTTGGTATAAAATAGCTTAGTTTTGAATTTATGTAAGAAATTAATCTAGTTGACCTTGATGTATGATTTGTACTCAAATCTGTATGACGCAATCCCCAAACGATTTTTTTTACGCCTGCCAAACGCGCTGCTATGCCACCCATAAAATCTGCGTGATACATCCACGTCTGAACCAAATCTGGTTGTATGGTTTTAATCAATTTTATTAAACTGATAAATGAAGATAAGGAGATTTTCCCGCGGGCCATATTAAGCATATGTAACTCAACACCTGCAGATTCAAGCAGTGGGCCATATTTACCTTCATCCATTAATGAAATGACTATGCTATGGTTGCCTTTATCCGCAGTGACTAACCTATATAGTGCACCCTCTGCGCCACCACTTGGTAGGCCAGTGATGATATGTAAAATTTTCATAAAAGTGAACTCATTATAATATGTGAGAAATAAAATAGACTATTATTTTGGTTTTATTATTCAATACTATATTAAATATGACAACTCAAGAACAGATTAAAATTATACTAAAATCTATTACTATAGTTAAAATGGAAAAGCCGAATGAAAATTTTATTTTTAACTAGCTCTTTGGAGGGCGGCGGAGCTGAGAGAGTTGCTGCTCTTCTGTGTAACGCATGGGCGGAGATGGCCATAAATTTACACTTGGAGCAACATTTTCGAGGCGTGGCTAATGTTCTTATCCATTTGATAAAAAATAAACTTAAAATATCTTGCTGATTTAGTCCATGGAATGGTTGGCGAAGGAACAGAAAGAAAAGCACTGGTCGTCGCCAAATCTGAACGCGCAAAAAGCGCTGAGATAACAGCCTATAGGGTGTTGTAAGAAATGACGAAGATAACTTTTAGCAACGCGAGAAAAAACGCTATCTGCTGGTGTTAATTGAATTCTTCTTGATTGGGATAACAACGCGGTGGGGGCATTTCATCTATCGAAGTTGTAACACTCGCCACTGCTGAAAAAGATACTGATGGCAACACGGTCGTTGAGCATTTGCATAGATCAACACGCTACCAAGAATGCCCCTGTTTTGCGGGGATTTTTTGTTGCGATATTCGTTTTTAAATGTCAATCGTCCAACATATATTTTTCAAGATTTTTAACTTTTCTGCTGGCTGTTACCAATATTTTATCAAGCAAGCCATCTCTTACAACTACGGTGATGTTGCCGTAAATTTCTTTGTCAAAACCACCTTTGAATATCATCACATCAAGCAGATATTTCATTTCGAAAGTTAAATCATCGGCCGAAACAATTTCTTGAATGTTCAGTTTTACCAAATTACTGGTGGCGTTGGCCATTTTTACGAATTTTTTGAAATTTAATTTGGGAAAGCCGACCATTTTAAACATAAAATCCTCAGTTACCAGCAATTCTAAATTTGCCAGTTTGCCACTGTAGAATTCGCCGATAAAATAATCGACTAAGTCTCGATTGGTTGACATATATATACCCCCAAAATATTCATGTTAGTACAATGTAGGGTTGAACTAAAATAGTCGCAAGTGAACTAAAGACTAATTAGGTGTTATCTAAACGTCTAAAAACTAGTTCTTATTGAGTTCAGCCCTAAAATTGGCTATTTTCACTGGGTCAAGTTCACTGGTATTATTGATAATTTCAACATAATCAATCTGGTCATCAAGTAGTTTAACTATGGCATATCCCTTAATTTCAATGCCTAGACCACCTTTCACACTAAGAGTTTCAATGGTATAGTCAACTTTAAAAATTATGTCATCATCACTAGATATTCCATGGACAATTAAATTGACGCTATTCACGAACCTATCGATATATGTCATATATTCATCAAAAGTCAGCTCAGGTTTAGATGGTGGTTTGAATCTAAATGTTGGTGTGACCATGCCAACCAAATTTGACTTTTTTGCGCGGTAAAACTCCCGAATAAAATATAACGCCATTTCCGTATTGTCAGACATTCAGTAGCTCCAAATAGATATAATTCATGTTAGAAATGCTGCGTTTGAGGCACAATTATACTATGGGCTTAAGGTTAAAGTGGCAATAAAAAACTCCCCTTTAAATCAATAAAGGGAAGTTAGTCTATAAAGCTTCGGTGTCGAAGCTACATTTTCATTTTAGCTGCATCGGTAATGGCATGTGTCCAAGCACCTTCTGGCTGCTTGGTGATTACATCAGCACCGCCTGCAAGCAATACATCGACTGTACGTTGATAATCAGCTTCATCCAATGTACCACCGTTAGAGCCAGCAGTTAGCTTGCTAATTTCGCGCATCATACGGCGTTGATGTTCTTCAGTTTGTGCACCAGAGGCATCATTTTCAAGTATAATGTCAGCGGCTTCATCTGGGTTAGCTTCTGCATATTCCCAGCCCTTCATAGAGGCACGTACAAAGCGTGCCATCTTGTCAGAGAATGCAGCGTCTTTTAGATTGTCTTCAAGCACATACATGCCATCTTCCAAAGTCGCAACACCTTGATCTTCATATTTAAAGGTGATCAAATCGTCAGCACTAAGGCCAGCGTCAATGATTTGCCAATATTCATTATATGTCATAGTCGATACGCAAGCGGCCTGCTTTTGCAAGATAGGGTCAACATTAAAGCCTTGCTTCAAAACAGTCACGCCATCATCACCACCATCGGTAGATAGGCCAAGTTTACTCATCCAGCTTAGGAATGGATATTCATTACCAAAGAACCAAACGCCCAATGTTTTGCCTTTAAAGTCAGCAGGCGATGTGATGCCACTGTCTTTGCGGCAAGTCAACATCATGCCAGATGATTTAAATGGTTGTGCAATGTTCACCAATGCCACACCTTTTTCACGGGCAGCCAAGGCAGATGGCATCCAGTCAAGCACCACATCGGCACCGCCACCAGCAATCACTTGAGTTGGTGCAATGTCGGGGCCACCTGGCTTAATTTCAACATCTAGGTCTTCAGCTTCGTAAAAACCTTTGTCTTGAGCCACATAATAGCCAGCAAATTGGGCTTGGGTTACCCATTTAAGCTGTAAAGTCACTTTGTCAGCAGCCAAAACTGTCATGGCAGTTAGCGACATAGCGCTGGCCAATAATATAGTTGTAAATTTTTTCATTTTTTTCCCTCTTTAGGTTTTTCGGTTTATTCTAGCTTCTACTTTTTTACTATTAATTTCTTAAACACGTTGCGATGGGTGCCAAAAGGTCACATTCTTCTCTATCAAAGCAATGATCCCATAAAACGTCGATCCTGCTAACGCCGCAACTGCAATTTCTGCCCAAACCATATCGACATTCAACCGCCCGACTTCGGTCGATATTCTAAAGCCCATGCCAACAGTTGGTGTGCCAAAAAACTCGGCGACAATCGCGCCAATCATTGCCAATGTTGAGTTGATTTTTAGCGCATTGAATATAAACGGCATGGCGCAAGGTAAACGTAATTTTAGCAATGTCTGCCCCCATGATGAGGCGTAAGTGCGCATTAAATCGCGCTCCATATGACCAGATGTAGCTAAACCCTGCACGGTATTTACCAGCATGGGGAAAAAAGTCATGATGATCACCACAGCCGCTTTAGACTGCCAGTCAAAGCCAAACCACATCACCATAATCGGCGCCACACCGATGATCGGCAGCGCTGCCACAAAATTTCCCAATGGCAATAGGCCGCGTTTTAAAAATGGCGAACGATCAATCAACAGCGCCACAATAAAGCCACTGCCACAGCCAATCACATACCCAATCAATACGGCGTGTAAAAATGTTTGTTTAAAATCCACCCATAAAATTGGCAGGCTGTTGGTTATCCGCTCCCAAATCATTGATGGCGGTGGCAATAAAATTTTAGGTATCTCAAAGCCGCGCGTCGCGCCTTCCCATAGAACCAACAGAGTTACACCAAATAACAAAGGCACAAATACATTCACCACCCGCGTCATCACCACATCATAACTCTGCTTCACTAAATATTGGTTCAGCGCCCAAGCCGCCAACCAGAACACAATTGCATAGATAAAAATATTCATGCGTCAGCCTCCCGTGTGCCCTGCCCGTCAAGTTGGCCCATACGGCCTAAAACATAATTATGCAATATGCCAACTATGATCACCAAGCCCGCCGCCACAATCGCCGCGACAAATAAAGCCGACCAAATCTGAATGGTCTGGCCATAATATGACCCCGCCAACATGCGCGCTCCAAGCCCTGCCACAGCGCCCGTTGGCAATTCGGCGACAATCGCACCGACCAAAGCCGCAGCAACCGCTACCTTTAGCGAAGTGAATAAATAAGGCATAGATGATGGCCATCTTAGCTTCCAAAACAACTGACTTTTGCTGGCATTATAGGTGCGCATCAAATCCAACTGCGCTTGGTCTGGGCTGCGTAAGCCTTTGACCATGCCCACAACAATGGGGAAAAAGCTCAAATAAGTCGCGATAAATGCCTTGGGAATAAGCCCCGAAAACCCGATAGCATTCAGCACCACAATGATCATCGGTGCGATGGCCAATATAGGAATGGTTTGGCTGGTAATCACCCACGGCATGACCGATTTATCCATCGCCTTATTGTGCACAATGCCAACTGACAGCAAAATACCCAATATGCCGCCCATCACAAAACCCAACAAGGTCACAGACAGAGTGATCCAAGCATGATAAATGAGCGAACGTTTTGAGGTCACTTTTTTAAGCACCGTGGTGTTCCAAATTTCCTCAAACACTTGATGCACGGCAGGCAATACAGGTCTTTTTTGCGCCATCGTATTGCTGACCATTTCACCAAAAGTCAGCTCAATGTCATTACGCTGGGCTTGGTCATATTCAAACGGCGCATTCAACCACACGACGCAGACATACCAGATGGCGACAATCACTGCCAAAACAGTCAAAATAGGTATCAATTTCCCATTTTTACCCATCATAGCTTTGCCCCGCCCGTAAACCTTCACGCACGCGGTGCGCTATATCTCTAAATTCATCGCTTTCGCGAATGTCGAGCGGCCTATCTTTTGGCAATGTCGAGGTGATCACATCAATCACCCGCCCTGGCCGTGGGCTCATCACCACAATCTTGGTCGATAAATACACAGCTTCGTTGATCGAATGGGTCACAAAACATATGGTTTTGTTGGTACGCGCCCAAAGCTCAAGCAGCTGTTGGTTCAAATGATCACGCACAATTTCGTCCAACGCGCCAAATGGCTCATCCATCAGCAATAGATCGGCATCAAACGCCAAAGACCGCGCAATAGACGCCCGTTGTTGCATTCCTCCAGACAATTGCCATGGGTATTTCTTGGCAAAATCATCCAAGCTCACCAATTCCAGAACCTGTTTAACCCGTTGCTTTTGTTCAGCCTTGCTAAAGCCCATTATTTCCAACGGCAATGCAATATTGCTCTCAATCGTCCGCCACGGATAGAGCGAGGCATGCTGAAATACATAGCCGTAAGCTCGGGCTTTGCGCGCCTCAGCGGCACTCACTCCATTAACCTGTAATTCGCCAGATGTTGGCAATTCCAGATCAGCAATGGTGCGCAAAAATGTAGTTTTTCCGCAGCCAGAAGGCCCAATAAATGAGACAAAATCGCCTTTATTGATTTCCAAATCCACGTCCGATAGAGCATGAACATCACCATCAGGTGTCGGAAACACCAAAGACAGTTTTTTTGCCGATATGACTATTTCACTCACAAATAAACCCTTTTTCTATACACCTGAGGCTGGAATGCCTGTGCGCTGCACTTTACGTGGCGCGGTCACTTGCTTCCATTTACTCAACGCCGCATTCACCGCTTGATACGGCTCACGTTTTACAAATTTACCATGGCCTTCCTGGGTGCTGATCGTCCCTTCGGTCACCGCCACATGGCCGCGTGTTAATGTAAAGCGCGGCAAGCCAGTTACCTGTTTGCCCTCAAACACATTGTAATCAATGTTAGATTGTTGGCTCGATGCGCTGATGGTTTTGGATAATTTCGGGTCCCAAACCACAATGTCAGCATCTGCACCTTCAAGTATCGCACCTTTTTGTGGATACATGTTCAAGATTTTGGCAATATTGGTCGATGTCACCGCGACAAATTCATTCATCGTCAAACGGCCAGTTTCCACCCCATATGTCCACAACATCGGCATGCGGTCTTCAAGCCCGCCTGTGCCATTGGGTATTTGGGTAAAATCACCGACACCATTACGCTTTTGCTCGGTGGTAAAAGCACAATGATCAGTCGCCACCACTTGTAAACTACCTGATTGCAAGCCAGCCCACAGGCTGTCCTGATGCTGTTTATTACGAAACGGCGGGCTCATCACTCTTCGTGCAGCATGATCCCAATCAGGGTTGGCATATTCACTATCATCCAGCGTTAAATGCTGAATCAACGGCTCACCATAAACCCGCATGCCATTTTGCCTAGCACGGCGTATGGCTTCGTGGCTTTGCTCACAACTCGTATGCACCACATAAAGCGGCACACCTGCCATATTGGCAATCATAATGGCACGATTGGTCGCCTCGCCTTCCACTTCTGGCGGGCGCGAGAACGCATGGGCTTCAGGGCCGTTATTGCCTTCATCTAATAATTTAGCTTGCATTTGCGCCACCACATCACCATTTTCGGCATGCACCAATGGCAGTGCACCCAAAGCAGCGCAACGTTGAAATGATGAATACATCTCATCATCATCGACCATCAACGCACCTTTATAAGCCATGAAATGTTTAAATGTATTGATGCCATGTTTTTTAACAATGGTCTCCATATCATCAAACACTTTTTCTCCCCACCATGTGATCGCCATATGAAAGCTATAATCGCAATTGGCGCGGGATGATTTATTGTGCCACCTATCAAGCGCTGCCGTGAGCGGTTGGTCAGGCTCGGGCAAAGCAAAGTCTACCACCATTGTAGTGCCGCCAGCAAGGCCAGCCCGCGTGCCACTTTCAAAATCATCCGAGGAGTAAGTGCCCATAAATGGCATCTCAAGATGAGTGTGCGGGTCGATGCCGCCCGGCATCATATAACAACCTGTCGCGTCTAGCACTTCATCGCCTGATAAATTGTCACCAATCGCAGCAATTTTGCCGCCTTCAATTAGTATATCAGCTTTATAAGTACGGTCAGCGGTCACCACTGTGCCGCCTTTAATCACTTTGCTCGCCATATTTTTTCTCCCTCCCAAGAATGTTTAATTTCGTAAAGTCGCCAATTTCAAACCAAATCCAATAAACACAAAGCCTGTAACGCCTTTAATCCAACGTTGAACGCGGCCAGAACTGGTCAGCGCTTTCAGCTTACCGAGCACAAGCACCATGCCACAAAACCACAAGCTGTTCAGCATCACATGCACTGTCACCAAGCTATAAACATTGGCCGCAGTCATTTGCTCAATTGGCAAAAATTGCGGAAATATCGCCAAATAAAACATTGATGTTTTTGGGTTTAATGCATTGGTCAGCAAACCTTCTAAATAGGCATAACGCAGCAAGGCCTTAGATTTTGTTTGTTGTTCAGTTTTCACAACCGATTTATTCCGCCATGCATCTTTAAGCGCTTTAAAACCAATCCAACATAAATAAGCCGCACCCACTATTTTAACCATAGTAAACAAAGCTGCCGATTGCACCAATAACACCGCTAAACCAAACACCACCATTGTGCCTTGAATGTAAAATGCTGTTACAAAGCCTAACACATTGGCAAAGCCAGCGGCCTTGCCGTCAGTCGCCACAGTTTTGGTAATCAACAAGCCATTCGGCCCTGGCGAAATCACCAACAGGCTGGCCACAAGGGCAAAACTCAATATGATCGATAAATCCATTTTTTAGTTCCCTTATTTCACAATTTCGGCGGTTTCAACCACGGCGTGGAATAAAACTTCCGCCCCCGCAGTTGACCATTCTTTACTAATATTTTCGGCTTCATTATGCGATAGACCGTCGACGCAAGGGCACATAATCATCGCTGTTGGTGTTACGCGGTTAATCCAACAGGCGTCATGTCCTGCGCCTGAGATAATATCCCGATGGCTATAACCTAAACGGTTAGCGGCATCACGCACTGCTGTCACGCATTTCTCGTCAAACGTTACTGGGTCAAAGCCGCCGACTTTTTCAATCTCTAAGCCCAAGCCCATATCGTCGCAAATTTTCTGCGCACCCACGGCCAATCTGGCTTCCATATCTTCAATGGTGGCTAAATCTGGCGATCTTAAATCAACGGTGAATACCACTTTACCGGGTATCACATTGCGGCTATTTGGGTAAACGTCAATATGCCCTGCCGCGCCAACTGCATTGGGCGCATGTGACAACGCAATCTCTTCAACCAGCTCCAAAACCCGCGCCATGCCAAGCCCTGCGTTTTTGCGCATTGGCATCGGCGTGCTGCCCGTGTGGCTGTCCTTGCCAGTGATGGTAAGCTGAGTCCAGCTTAAGCCTTGGCCGTGTGTCACCACGCCAATGTCTTTATTCTCAATTTCTAAAATCGGGCCTTGCTCAATGTGCAGCTCAAAGAATGCATGCATCTTACGCGCACCAACCTCTTCTTCGCCGCGCCAACCAATGCGTTTTAATTCGTCACCAAACTTTTTGCCTTCGGCATCTTCAATTTCATACGCCCAGTCTTGCGTGTGCATACCCGCAAACACGCCAGAGGCCAACATAGCAGGCGCAAAACGTGTGCCTTCTTCATTAGTCCAATTGGTCACAACTATCGGGTGTTTGGTTTGAATGTCTAAATCATTGAGAGTGCGGATAATTTCTAAACCGCCTAATACGCCGAGTATGCCATCATAGCGTCCGCCTGTGGGCTGCGTATCCAAATGGCTACCCACATAAACGGGCAACGCATCAGGGTCAGTGCCTGCGCGGGTCATGAACATATTGCCCATCGTATCGACGCCCATGGTCAGGCCAGCGTCTTCGCACCATTTTTTAAATAAGTGACGGCCTTGGCCATCTTCATCGGTAAGTGTTTGGCGGTTATTGCCACCTGCTACGCCAGGGCCTATCTCGGCCATTTCATGGATGCTCGCCCAAAGACGATCGCCATTTATACGTAAATTTTCACCTGCTGCACTCATATATTCCTCCCGAGAAAAAACTGCAGACACCTTCGTCAAGTCCCCCGACTGACGAAGGTGCTGCTTAACCAACCGTTAGGTTGGAAACGCAAACGCCGCTCCTGCTTTAATGCCTGTAGGCCATCTAGTGGTCACAGTTTTAAGGCGGGTGTAAAAATGTATGCCTTCTGGGCCGTAAATGGAATGATCGCCAAATAATGAGCGCTTCCAACCGCCAAAGCTATGGTAAGCCACAGGCACAGGGATTGGCACATTAATGCCCACCATACCAACTTGTATACGGTTAGCAAAATCGCGTGCGGCATCACCATCACGGGTAAAGATTGCCGTGCCATTGCCATATTCATGATCATTAATCATGTCGACCGCCTGCTGATAATCATCAGCACGAACGACCTGCAATACAGGGCCAAAAATCTCTTCTTTATATATGGTCATCTCAGTGGTGACGTTATCAAACAGCGTGCCGCCAACATAATACCCATTCTCATAGCCTTGCAACTTAAATCCGCGACCATCAACAACCAATTTAGCGCCTTGCTTAACACCGCTGTCAATATAGCCGTTGATTTTCTCTTGCGCCATCTTGGTAATCACCGGGCCCATTTCGGCATCTGCATCGGTCGCAGGGCCAATTTTTAGCGATTCAACTCTAGGTTTTAGCTTGGCAATCAGCTTATCAGCCGTGTCTTTGCCAACTGGCACAGCAACCGATATCGCCATGCAACGCTCGCCTGCAGAACCATAGCCAGCGCCCATAAGCGCATCCGCCACTTGATCCATGTCAGCATCTGGCAAAATCACCATGTGGTTTTTTGCGCCGCCTAACGCTTGCACGCGTTTGCCTTTGGCTGTGCCCGTTGTGTAAATATATTCAGCAATCGGGGTTGAACCCACAAAACTAATGGCCTGAACATCTTTATGATCAAGCAAAGCATCGACCGCACTCTTATCGCCATGTACAAGGTTAAACACGCCGGCAGGAAAACCGGCTTTTTGAAATAATTCCCAAATCAACATGGGGGCTGATGGGTCGCGTTCAGATGGTTTTAAGATAAATGTATTGCCGCAAGCCACAGCTATCGGGAACATCCACATCGGCACCATAGCGGGGAAGTTAAATGGTGTGATACCCGCCACAACGCCCAAAGCTTGGCGGTCAGAAAATGTATCAATCTGCGGGCCAACATTGCGGCTAAATTCACCTTTTAACAGGCCAGGCATGCCACAAGCATAATCCACCACTTCAATGCCGCGTTGCACTTCACCCAAAGCATCAGCATGGGTTTTGCCATGTTCTTTAGATATCGCGCGGGCAATGTTATCGGCATTTTCATCCAATAATTGCTTAAACTTAAACATAAAGCTTGCACGTTTTAACGGTGGCAAGTTTGACCAAGCAGGAAACGCCGCTTTGGCTGATTCAACAGCTTCATTCACTTCTGCCACAGTCGAAATAGGCAGGCTTGCCGATTGTTCACCCGTCGCGGGATTAAATACAGGTACAAATTTATCGGTTTTCGAATTTACAAGCTGGCCATTTATGCCATTTTGAATCACATCCATTATTTCAATTCCTTTAATCAATCTCATTCAATGTTTCACGTATTTTATCTACAATCTCATCAATCTGGCCTTTGCTGACGATCAATGGTGGCGATAAAGCAATAATGTCACCCGTGGTGCGAACCAACAGCCCTTTGTCAAACGCCCTGTTAAACGCCGAAAATGCCCGTTTGGTCGGTTTGCCAGCAATCGGCTCCAGCTCAATCGCCCCAATCAACCCAATGTTACGCACATCAATCACATATTGTGCGTCTTTTAGACTATGCAAAGCATCTTGCCAATAAGGAGCCAGTTCAGCCGCCCGTTCAAACAGGCTTTCTTGCTTATAGGTTTCAAGCGTTGCCAAAGCAGCCGCTGAAGCGATCGGGTTGCCCGAATAGGTATAGCCGTGGAAAAATTCAATCATTTCCTCAGGACCCGTCATAAAGGCATCATGAATTTCATTTTTAACAATCACCGCACCCATCGGTATCACACCATTGGTCAAGCCTTTGGCAGTGGTGATAATATCAGGCGTCACGCCATAATAATCAGCAGCAAATTTACTGCCCATGCGGCCAAAGCCTGTGATCACTTCATCAAATATTAGCAAAATACCGTGTTTGGTACATACATCACGCAAGCGCTGCAAATAACCTTTAGGCGGAATCAACACACCTGTAGAACCTGCTACCGGCTCCACAATCACCGCCGCAATGGTCGATGCATCATGCAAAGCCACAATGCGCTCTAGCTCATCGGCAAGGTAAGCTCCGTGTTGCGGCTCGCCTTTTACAAAATTATTCAATTCTGGCAAATGAGTGTGCGGCATATGGTCAACACCCGCCAGCAATGTGCCAAACATCTTACGGTTAGGCACAATACCGCCAACGCTAATGCCGCCAAAATTCACGCCATGATAACCGCGTTCACGGCCAATTAAGCGTGTGCGGCTGCCTTGGCCAATGGTTTTTTGGTAAGCCAGCGCAATTTTAAGTGCAGTTTCGACCGATTCAGAACCAGAGTTGGTGTAAAATACATGATCCATACCATCAGGCGAAAGCTCAACAATGCGGTTGGCAAGTTCAAACGCTTTGGGGTGGCCAAGCTGAAACGCAGGCGCATAATCAAGTTCAGCGGCTTGCTTCTGTATTGCTTCAGTAATCAATGGGCGGCAATGGCCGGCATTTACACACCATAGGCCTGCAGTGCCATCTAAGACCTGCTTGCCATCAGATGTGGTGAAATGCATGTCTTTTGCGCCGACAAACATCCGCGGGTTCTTTTTATATTGGCGATTGTTAGAAAAAGGCATCCAAAAAGCGCTTAAATCATTTGGTATGGCATTGTTTGTTTCGGACATTGCGAAACCTCCCTAGTTTACATATGTCAGCTTACTTTATAATTATTCCAACTATATCATTGTTGACCAGACGGTCAAGATGAAATATCATTGGCTAATCCATAAGTTGAAAAAACCCCACAAACCTTTATTATAATATAAATATCTAGGGGTTAAGCAGAATATATGTCTTCAAATAATGCAAATCATACGCGGCTAAAAAATAATAGCAAGGCCGATATACGCCAAGAAAACCAAAAAACCATATTGCGGGCAGCCGAACAAGTATTTGCTGAATATGGTTTTCGTGGTGCCACCACAAAAATGATTGCCGAACTGGCAGGCATCCCCAAAGCAAATCTACACTATTACTACCCAACAAAATTAGATTTATATCAAAAGATTGTCGAAAATATTTTTGAAATTTGGCTCAGTGCTGCCGATGCGTTCGAAGACAATGCCAATCCAGTTGATGCTTTATCGCGTTATATAGATGAGAAAATGGCACTCGCCCGCAGCCACCCCTATAGCTCTAAAGTCTGGGCAAATGAGGTGATGCATGGCGCGCCGATCATTCAAGATTACCTCGAAAATAATTTAACCCAGTGGACAAAAGCCCGCGAAGCCAACATCCAAACGTGGATAAACGAAGGCCTGCTCGACCCGATTGAGCCGAAACATCTGCTGTATATGATTTGGGCGACCACGCAGCATTATGCCGATTTTAATCACCAAATCCAAACGTTAAATGGTAACAAACCGTTGAGCGATCAACAATGGGCAGATGCCAGCCGCGATGTGAAAAAAATCATCTTAGGCGGGGTCGGCGCACGTTCTGTCAACCTCAAACCCGCCAGGCCAGAGCTTAAAACCCGCATCCAACGCCAAAAAACCGAGCAAATTCTTGCTGCCGCGTTAGAGGTTTTCTCTAATTTTGGTTTTAGGGGCGCGACCATCGATCAAATCGCCCTGCAAGCCGATATGTCTAAACCCAATATTCTCTACTATTTTGATAGCAAAGAGGCGATCCATTCTCAGCTGTTAGAGCGGCTACTCGCCACATGGCTTAAACCCTTGCAGCAACTCAATGAGGATGGTGAGCCGATAGATGAAATACTGGCTTATATAGAACGCAAATTACAAATGTCGCGCGATTTCCCACGTGAAAGTCGCTTATTTGCCAACGAGATTCTGCACGGCGCACCGCATATTAATGCACTCATTGGCGGCGAGCTCAAATTGTTGGTCGATCAAAAAGCCGCATTAATCAAATCTTGGTGCGAAGCTGGCAAAATCACCCCAATAGACCCATATCATCTCATCTTCGCCATTTGGTCAACCACACAACATTATGCCGATTTTGATGCCCAAATTTGTGCCTTAATGGGGGCAAACAGTGCCGATCGCTATCAAGGCGCGGCAAGATTTCTTGAGCAATTGTTTACAACAGCGCTTAAGGCTTAAACAGGTATTTTCTGCTCATCCTTTAACAACATTATCAAAGCAATAATCGCCATGACAATGCCTGCGGATATCAATAGAGGCGGCCAGCCCTGCCCCATTGAGACTTCAACCAAAATCACCCAAACAGGGGTTAAAAAATTATAGGCCATCACTTTTCCGCTTGGCAATGCCAGCGCGGCATATTGAATTAAGAAGAATGTCACTGCGCTCGAAAAAATTCCCAAATATAGCAAGCCAATCCAAAACATTAGCGGCATATTAAGCCAATCAACCGCAAGCAAATCTTCATATCCAAAAATGGCCATAATCACCCCTCCCACGACTAATATGGTTAAAGTCGACACGATGGGTTTTTCACCACAATTATATTTGCGAGATAGCGGAATAAACATGGCATGAAATATACAACCGAAAAGATAAATCATCTCACCCCTGCCAATGTTAAAGGCTACTAGGTTCGAAATATCTGCTCTGAACACCACCCATATCGCGCCGATCGCGCCAATTAGCAGAGCCAATGCCATGCGTTTGGTGATCACTTGGCGCAAAATAATATAACCAAAAAAAGCGGTCATAATCGGCATGAGGGTGAATATGACCGATGACGAAACGGCGGCTGCGGTTTTTAAGCCTTCAAACATAAATATAAAATAGGCGCTAAACACGGTTGCTAGAACGAGATAACGCCAAGGCGCAATTTTCAATGGCGCAAAATCGACCATTTTTATAGTGGGGTTGAACCACAAATAAACAGCGATTAACAGCGCAGCGATGATAAAACGCGCCGAGTTAATCGCCGCTGGCTCGGCCAAATTGGCCACCCGCACACCAAATATAAATGAGCCTGCCACTAGAATGGAAAATGTAAGCATGGCAATATGCCCGCGCATTTGAGAATTTGTCATAAACTAGTTGCTTAACTTATCAGATTGAAGGCCATTATATTGAAGGCCTATCGCATTTAATGCTCATTGTATATTGAACTTTAAAGGCTGCCATGGTTGTCCTTTTTTCAAAAAGCGCCACCAAACAACTGTCATATTCTTGGTAGACTTGCTCAAATGGCGTTGCACCAACCGCACCTGTATATTCATCATAAGGCACGATTATATAAGCTAGCCTCGGTCGTGTAATGGCAATGATATCCACTACTTCTATTTGCAAATCAACCGAAAGCCCCATATCAGGCATCAAGTTGTTATTGTTCAAACTCTTGACAAACATAAATGCCAGAATAAAAACTACCACCAATAAAATATTCAACCCATTGGGTTTTTGAACGCTCATAACAAACACTCCACCATTATATGGTAGAGAATTTACAGCGAATGACTCATCAAATCAATCAACTTAATTTGATGAGTGAGTTTGTGATATTGATGGGATGATCAAAATCATCTCATCATTCAGCTGGCTCGGCGTTGGCCATCGGGTTATTCGGATGGGTCGTCCAATTGGCATAATCTGCTTCAACCACTTTGCCTGTGCGTTCATCCATCGCGCCGACAGGTAAGGCATCAAGCGTGATGCAATCCTCAACAGGGCAAACAACCGCACATAAGTTACAAGCCACACATTCAGCATCATTCACTTCAAACCCGCGCTCACCATCAATCATATCGAAAATCGCTTGATGCGATGTATCTTCACATGCCGCATAACAACGGCCACATTTAATACAGGCATCTTGGTCAATTTTGGCTTTGGCAATGTAATTCAAATTCAGATCTTGCCAATTTTTGGCTTTTGGCACAGCACGGCCAACAATGTCATCAATGCTGGTATGGCCTTGCTCATCCATCCACTGGCTCAAACCCGTTGTCATTTCTTCAACGATATGAAAACCATAAGTCATCGCTGCGGTGCAAACTTGCACATTGCCTGCGCCCAAAGCCATAAATTCAGCTGCATCGCGCCAATTGCTAATCCCGCCAATGCCGGATATTGGCATGCCAGAAGTCGCCGCATTGCGGGCAATTTCGGCGACCATATTCAACGCGATCGGTTTCACCGCGGGGCCACAATAGCCCCCATGCGCGCCAAAGCCATCAATGGTAGGTTCTGGCACAAATGTGTCTAGATTCACCGAGATAATAGAGTTGATGGTATTGATCAAACTCACCGCGTCAGCACCGCCACGCATGGCAGCCTGTGCGGGTAAATTAACATCAGTAATGTTAGGCGTCAGTTTTACAATGCAGGGCATACGGGTGTATTTTTTCACCCAGCGCGTTACCATTTCAATATATTCAGGCACCTGCCCCACGGCAGAACCCATGCCACGTTCAGCCATACCATGTGGGCAACCAAAGTTAAGTTCTACACCGTCAGCGCCTGTTTCTTCTACCAAAGGCAAAATTGCTTTCCACGGCTCTTTCTCACAAGGCACCATCAGCGATACAACCACTGCACGGTCAGGATAATCCTTCTTGACGGCTTTAATCTCGCGTAAATTCACTTCGAGCGGACGGTCGGTGATGAGCTCAATATTATTAAGCCCCAACAAGCGCCGATCAGCACCCCATATAGCGCCATATCTTGGACCATTCACATTCACTACAGGTGGCCCAGCTTCACCAAGCGTTTTCCAAACCACGCCGCCCCAACCGGCTTCAAATGCTCGCCTTACATTATATTCTTTATCCGTCGGCGGTGCAGATGCCAACCAAAATGGATTGGGAGATTTAATGCCGATAAAATTAGATCTTAGGTCAGCCATTTAAGCCTCCTTCTTAAGTGATTCAATGAGTATTAAATTATCTTCGGTGTCTTTAATCATCGCCCAACGGGTTTCTGCCGCCCAAGGCGTATCATCTGGGCCGTTGACAATCTCCACCCCCGCGGCTTTCAGTCGCATACATTCTTCATCTATGTCGTCACAAGTCAGCACCAATGCAGGCACGTCATTAAATGTTATCTCGCCTTTGCGGGCAAATTGCAGCCGCGTTTCAGCGCCTTTTAACGCCACAAATATCCAACGCCAATCTTCGGCGTAAGGCGCGTCGACCACCACTTCAAAACCTAAAATTTCGGTATAAAACACCAAAGCACGGTCTTGATTTTCAACAGGAATGGAGGTGAAATTAATTCGATTGATGGTCATGATCCACCTCTTAAAACGCTATTTATGTCCTCGGCAGCATCGCGGCCTTCGGCGACAGCGGTCACAGTCAAATCATCACCGCCCGTAGCGCAATCGCCACCTGCCCACACACCATCAAGCGAGGTGCGGCCAACTTCATTGACTTTTATTTTACCCCATTCAATATCCAATCGATCATTGCTAATGTCGAGTTTTTGGCCAATGGCTTTGAATATTTGGTCAGCTGCAAGCGTGAAAGTCTCATCTTTCATTAGCAGCTTGCCATCAACAGTTTCAGTAAATGCAAAAGTTATGTCTTCGGCCTTGCCATTGCCGCCAATCGCCACAGGGGCAGCATTATATATCAGCCGCACACCTTTGCTAGTGGCTAAATCTTGCTCAAATTCGGATGCACTCATATTGTCTTTGCCGCGCCGGTAAACCATGGTCACTTCATCCGCGCCTAATAATTTAGATTGTACCGCCGCGTCAACGGCAGTCATACCACCACCAATCACCACCACACGGCGGCCAATTGGCAATTTTGCCACATCATCAGCTTGGCGTAAATCGGCGATAAAATCGACCGCGTCTAATATATTGTCTTTGTCTTCGCCATCCAAACGTAGTGCGTTCACACCACCCAGCCCAACGCCCAAATAAACGCCGTCATAATCATTGTTCAATGATGCTAAGCTAAGCCCCTCACCAAATTTCTGACCATATTTTATCTCAATACCACCAATCGCCAGCAGCCAATCCACCTCGGCCTGGGCAAAATTATCGACAGATTTATAAGAGGCAATGCCAAATTCGTTCAACCCGCCAGCTTTGACGCGCGCTTCAAAAATTGTTACATCATGGCCATACATTGCCAAGCGATGCGCGCAAGCCAACCCTGTTGGCCCTGCCCCGACCACGGCAATTTTTTTGCCGCTCAAAGCAGCGCGGATGTAAGGATGAGAGTCGACTTTCATCTGCGCGTCTGTTGCATAACGTTGCAGTTCGGCAATCTTTACTGGCTTGCCTTCTGCCACTTCACGCACACATACTTCTTCGCACAAGGTTTCGGTTGGGCACACACGGGCGCACATGCCGCCCATAATATTTTGGTCAAGTATGGTCTTGGCACTGCCTAAATCATTACCAGTTGAAATTTGCCGAATGAACATCGGAATGTCAATGCTGGTTGGGCATGCGGTCATGCAAGGTGCGTCATAACAAAAGTAACAGCGGTCTGCCGCCACCAAGGCTTCATGCTTGTTTAATGGTGCATGCAAGTCCGAAAAATTTTGATTATAATCATCCACATTTAACCGTTCGGCCACAATGCCGTCACTCAGTCTATTATTTGGCATAGACATCCCTCCCATAACATGAGTCATTTGGGTGCTAAAACACTCTTATAAAATAACTATGTGTCAATTTTTCGTTGTTTATAACGATTTTAATATAGTTAGCTTATAGGATTTCAATTTTTTATCAAATGGTAAAAAATTGCCTGTGCATAGTTTAGAGTATTTCTAAGTCAAGATAGCTGGGTGGTTTGTTACTTTGCCGCTAAAACTGCTTTTAAAAATTCATCGCGGCGTTTTATCTTGTCGGCAAACTCGCGCTCACCTACCAATTTCTGTGTCTCTGCCACAATTTTTGCTTTCAGTTCATCAGTCATTACAGGTCGTTGGGCATCATCCCATAAAGCTTCAATGGCAGAACCTATATCGCCCAAAAAATTTGCCATACCGCCCTGACCGCCTGCCAAATCAAATGTCTCAAACTGGCCCATCAACGCCCATCTTGGCCCTAATGCTGCTGTTATCGCCAGTTCAACGTCAGCTACACTCGCCTGCCCGCTGGCCACAGCATCAATCGATTCTCGCCAAACTGCGGCCTGAATGCGATTGGCCAAATGCCCCATACGCTCGACATGTAGTTTAATCGGTTGCTTGCCAACAGCGGTATAAAAATCATAAGCTTTAGTCACCGTCGCTTCACTGGTCAAATTCCCGCCCACCACTTCAACCAAAGGTAGAATATGCGGCGGGTTAAACGGGTGACCAATCACAAACCGAGCTGCATAGCTTAGGCCTTTCTGTAAATCACTTGGCATAATGGTCGAGGTCGATGAAGCCACAATCGTCTCTGCGCCCAAGGCATTTTCAATATCCTGATACAATCCCCGCTTCACTTCCAAGCGCTCTGGGCCACTTTCTTGCACAAATTCTACACCATTAACGGCATCTTCAACGCGCGAAAAATAGTCTATTTGGGCACCACTAAACCTGTCACGTAACACATCAATTTGGCTTTGCACATTCTCATTAGGGTCCCAACATTGCACTCTAAACCCAGTTTTTAAAAACGCCTCCGCCCAGTTTAAACCAATCAGCCCACACCCCAAAACAGCAATAATTTTTGTCATATTCCCTCAATTGTCAGCATTCATTCATATTCGATAAAGTATCTTCATAAGGCAATAATGCCACATTAATTGCATAATTGAATCATATTTATATTATGATTCAAATGAAAATGATTCGGCACAACTTAATTTATGGGAATTCACAAATGAAAAAATTATTGATCATCGCTTTAGCAGGCGGCTTAACTGCCTGTAGTAGCACAGGGGATTTGGAAGTTCCTGATGTGTTTGATAAAACGGGTTTTGGTGTGGGCATTGGCGCGGTTACTGGCGCTCTGGGCGGCTTACTTTTGGGCAGTGGCGGCGAAGACACCCGCAACAAAGTGCTGATTGGTGCGGGCATTGGCGCTTTAGCTGGCGCTGGCGTTGGTCTTTATATGGACAATCAAGAAAAAGAATTGCGTGCTGAATTAGACAATAGCGGCGTGCTCGTCACCCGGGTCAACGATAAAATTATCATCAATCTGCCATCAAATATCAGCTTTGGCTCTGGTGAATTTGCTGTGAAGTCAGAATTCTACCCTGCATTGAATGCCATCGCTAAAGTTCTTGCCAAATATGATAAAACTATTTTGGATGTAAACGGCCATACCGATAATGTTGGTGATGCAAAATTTAACCAAACATTATCTGAAAAACGCGCGTTGAATGTGGCTAATTATGTGGCCACTAGCGGCATAGATCAACGCCGCGTGCGTATCAGAGGCTTTGGTGAATCAATTCCGATTGCCAACAACGCAACCGAAGCTGGCCGCGCTGCCAACCGCCGTGTCGAAATTGCCATTGTGCCGCTGCAAGAATAACCAAAACACACAAATAAAACCCGCTGAAAATCTCTCTCAGCGGGTTTTTAAATGTTTATTTTCTTAGATTACATATGAATCATTTTGCCATAAGCATCTAACACCGATTCATGCATCATTTCCGATAAGGTCGGATGCGCAAACACGGTGTGCATCAGCTCTTTTTCGGTGGTTTCAAGCCCCATGGCAATCACGTAACCTTGTATCAATTCAGTCACTTCGGTGCCAATCATATGAGCGCCGAGCAATTCGCCGGTTTTGGCATCAAATACGGTTTTGATCAAGCCTTCAGGCTCACCAAGCGCCACAGCTTTGCCGTTGCCAACAAACGGAAAACGCCCGACTTTGACTTTATACCCAGCTTCAATGGCTTTTTCTTCGGTATAACCAACAGATGCCACTTGCGGATGACAATAAGTGCAACCAGGAATGCCCTTGGGGTTAAGCGGATGAACGTCTTTTTCGCCCGCAATTTTCTCAATGCAAATAATGCCTTCATGCGAAGCTTTGTGCGCCAACCAAGGTGGACCAGCCACATCGCCAATGGCATAAATGCCATCAACATTGGTTTTGCTCCATTGATCTACCACAATATGCGAGCGCTCATGTTTTATGCCAACAGCTTCAAGGCCGATATTCTCGACATTGCCAACAATGCCAACAGCCAAAATCACACGATCATAAGTGCGGGTTTCAGTTTTGCCATTCTTAAGCGTCAAAGTCGCGCTAATGTCATTTTTACCAGGTGTAAGCTTATCAACTTTCGAGCTGGTAAGAATTTCCATACCCTGCTTTTTAAATTGCTTTAAGGCATGAGCAGATATGTCTTTATCTTCAACGGGCAATACCCGATCCATCACTTCAACCACTGTGGTGTCGCTACCCAATGCGTTAAAGAAGCTAGCAAATTCAATGCCAATCGCGCCAGAACCAATCACCAATAAACGTTTGGGCACACTGTCTGCCACCAAAGCTTGTTTATAAGTCCAGATAAATTTGCCATCAGGCTCCATACCCGGGAATGTCCGCGCTCTTGCGCCTGTTGCAATGATGATGTTTTTGGCTTTAATGTCAGGCAGGGTTTTGCCGTTTGCCGTCACACCAATCACGCCTTTGGCTTTTATCTTGGCTTCGCCATCAACCACATCCACTTTATTCTTTTTGAATAAAAACTGAATGCCTTTATTCATTTGCGCAGCAATGCCACGCGAGCGGGCGACGATTTTATCCAAATCAAAGCTCGCACCTTTAACAGATAGGCCAAACTCTTCAGCTCTATGTGCCATCATATGATATTGCTCAGATGAACGTAATAAAGCCTTGGTCGGAATACAGCCCCAGTTCAGGCAAATGCCGCCATAATGTTCGCGCTCAATCACCACCACACTCAAGCCCAACTGCTTGGCACGAATGGCCGTTACATAACCACCAGGGCCAGCACCAATAATCGCAACATCATAAGTTTGATTGCTCATAATCTCAATCCTTTACTCTATAATAACATGCTAACAGGTTGTTCAATAAAACCTTTGAATGCAGCAAGGAAGCTCGCGCCAACCGAACCATCAATCACTCTATGGTCACAAGCAATGGTCACTGTCATCATGGTTTTGGCCACAAATTCACCATTGTCGCCAACCACTACACGCTTTTCACCAGAGCCAATGCTCAAAATAGCGCCTTGCGGCGAATTGATAATCGAGGTGAATTGCTTGATGCCCATCATGCCCATGTTAGAGATAGAGAATGTACCACCTTGATATTCACTAGGTTGCAATTTTCTATCACGTGCTCGGGTCGCAAGGTCTTTGGTATTGACCGAGAGTTCTGCCAAACCTTTAAGGTCAGCATTGGTCACAATCGGCGTGATCAAACCACCCTCAATGGCAACCGCCATGCTGATATCAGCATGCTTATGCATCAAAATACTATCACCCGTCCAACTTGCATTGGCTTCAGGCACTTTCATAAGCGCCATAGCCGCAGCTTTAATCACAAAGTCATTAACCGAGATTTTAACATCGCCAGAGGCATTTAAGCCTTTACGCGCCGATAATAAAGCGTCAATTTCGCAATCAATGGTCAAGAAGATATGCGGCACATCACGCGCCGTTTCGGTCATGCGGGCAGCGATCACTTTGCGCATGCCATCAGCAGCCACTTCTTCATAGCTGTCAGCAGCATATAATGCTTTCACCGCCACAGCATCAACCGATGTTGAGGTAAAGCCAGCAGCCGTTTTAGGTGAAGCCACGCCGTTTTTAACCGCGTCTAGCACATCACGTTTGATGATGCGGCCATTGGGGCCCGTACCTGTCACCAGCGAAATGTCAATGCCTTCAAGCCCCGCAACGCGGCGTGCCAATGGCGATGAGAAATGAGCCGATTTACTCGCTGCTTTAGGTATAGCAGGAGCAGCGGCTGCAACAGGTGCAGCTTTTGGCGTCTCAACAGCAGGAGCAGCGGCTTCTTCAACCGCGGCAGGTGCAGGTACGCCGCCTGCAATGGCAGGTGGTGTATAACCATCAAGCGCCGAGGCATCTTCGCCCTCTTCCAGCAAAATCGCAATGGCTGCGTTGACCAAAACATCTTCAGTCCCCGCTTCCACTAAAATCTTGCCGATCACGCCCTCGTCCACGCATTCAACTTCCATGGTGGCTTTGTCGGTTTCGATTTCGCACATCACATCGCCAGAGACGACAGTGTCGCCTTCTTTAACCAGCCATGCGGATAATTTACCAGATTCCATTGTCGGAGACAGAGCTGGCATCAATATTGGTGTTGGCATATCTATTCTCCTTAATCAGCGTAACAAGTTTTGCGGGCAGCGGCGACAACGTCATTCGCATTGGGCAAAGCCAGTTTTTCTAGGTTGGCAGCGTAAGGCAAAGGCACATCCTTAGATGTCACTCGTGCCACAGGTGCGTCTAAATAATCAAACGCCCCATCCATCACCACAGCGGTTAGTTCAGCACCAAGGCCACAGCGTACCCAGCCTTCTTCTACTGTTACCATGCGTCCAGTTTTCTTGACACTTTCAACAATCGTCTCCGTATCAAGCGGGCGAATGGTGCGTAAATTCACTACTTCAGCGCTAATGCCTTGTTCGGCCAAAATCTCAGCTGCATCGAGCGCCAATTTCACGCCCATGCTGTGCGAAACAATCGTCACATCAGTCCCTGCCCGTTCAATTTTAGCCTTGCCGATTGGCAGAACAAAATCTTCAATTTCAGGCACGTCCATGGTCACGCCATAGAGCAATTCATTTTCCAAAAACACCACTGGGTTCGGGTCACGCATCGCAGCTTTTAACAAGCCCTTCGCATCTTCAGCACTATAAGGTGAAACCACTTTAAGCCCAGGAATGTTAGCATACCACGCCGTATAATCTTGGCTATGTTGCGCCCCCACACGTGAGGCAGCGCCGTTAGGCCCGCGGAACACAATCGGGCAACCCATTTGACCGCCAGACATATATAATGTCTTGGCCGCCGAGTTGATGATGTGGTCAATCGCTTGCATGGCAAAGTTAAACGTCATAAATTCAATAACAGGCTTTAGTCCACCAAACGCAGCGCCTACACCCAAACCAGCAAAACCATGCTCGGTAATCGGTGTGTCAATCACGCGTTTTGCGCCAAATTCTTCAAGCAAGCCTTGGGTCACTTTATAAGCGCCTTGATATTCGGCCACTTCTTCACCCATAATGAATATGTTTTCTTCATTACGCATTTCTTCGGCCATCGCATCGCGCAAGGCTTCCCGAACAGTCTGTTGCTTAAAGGTTGTGCCTTCAGGTATTTCATCCGATTGAGGCACTTCTATCACAGGTGCCGCAGGTGCATCCGCAGCTTCTGGCTCTGCCGCCGCAACCGGTGCAGCTGCTTGCGGTTTAATGTCATCCATCGCACTGGCATCTTCACCATCCATAAGCAAAATTGCGATCACGCTATTGACCAGCACACCTTCAGTGCCCGCTTCAATCAATATTTTACCAATCACGCCTTCGTCAATGGATTCAACTTCCATGGTGGCTTTGTCAGTTTCGATTTCACACAAAACATCACCCGAGACAATTGTATCGCCTTCTTTAACCAGCCAGGTTGATAATTTGCCTTCTTCCATTGTTGGCGACAATGCAGGCATTAAAATTTCTATAGCCATTTTTTTCTCCTACGATTTCGCTTAAGATTCAATCAACACGTCTGTCCACAATTCACTTGCGTCAGGCTCAGGACAGTTCACCGCATAATCAGCAGATTCAGTCACAATCGCACGAATTTTCTTATCCATATCTTTAAGATCATCCTCAGTTGCCAAACCACCTTCAAGAATCCGCATTTTCACTTGATCAATCGGGTCATGTTCAGCCCGCATGCGTTGCACTTCATCTTTAGAACGATATTTAGCAGGGTCACTCATAGAATGGCCACGGTAACGATACGTCATCATTTCCAAAATAATAGGGCCATTCTCGCGGGCGTATTTTACCGCTTCTTCAGCCGCCGCATATACTGCCCGCACGTCCATGCCGTCAATTTTCTGGCCAGGTATGTTAAAACTCACGCCGCGTTGTGAAAAATCGGTTTGTGATGAAGCCCGCGCAATGGCGGTACCCATGGCATATTGGTTATTTTCGATGATATAAACAATCGGCAAGTTCCACAACTTAGCCATGTTAAAGCTCTCATAAACTTGGCCTTGGTTCGAAGCGCCATCACCCATATAAGTGATGCAAACGCTGCCATTGCCATTAAATTTATTAGAAAATGCCAAACCTGTGCCAATCGACACTTGCGCGCCAACAATGCCATGCCCGCCATAAAAATGTTTTTCGCGGCTAAACATATGCATCGAGCCGCCTTTGCCTTTTGACAAGCCGCCTTCACGGCCAGTCAATTCGGCCATAATGCCTTTTGGGTCAAGCCCAACAGCCAACATATGAGCATGATCGCGATAAGCGGTAATGCTTTGATCACCTTCGGTAAGCGCCATATTAATACCCGTAACTACAGCTTCTTGGCCAATATATAAATGGCAGAAACCACCGATTTGCCCCATACCATATAGTTGTCCAGCCTTTTCTTCAAAACGGCGAATCAACAACATGTCATAATAGGCTTTCATCTCTTCAGATTCAGAAAAATTGGCTATTTTTCCAGAGACTTTGCTTTTTTTAGTGGTTTTCTTACGAGGTGCAGCACGCGCAGCCATGGCAATCCTTTCAAAAATATCATGTGATATTTATATGTTGATTCGATAAAATTAGGCTCAAAGAATCAAGATTGATGAGAAGTATTTTTATTTAATATATAGAATAAATATAAAAAAGCTAGCCTAAGAATATATTTTTAATCCACTCATATCATATTGATATATATAAATAAAATGTGTATTAACTTGATTTTTGTTAATTAAATGAACAACCCTTTTCAATTAGCTTTAGGACGCAAGATAATCAAATCATTGTCTTTCACCAAACCAAGTCGAGAACGTGCCAATTCATCCAAATAATCGCCATCAACTGCGTTGCTGGTTAGTTTTAGGACGGTCTTTTGCATGTCTTTTCGTACATTTTGCAAGCGCACCAATTCTCGATGCAACTCAACTTGATTGTCATGTAATTTCCAGAACGAGATTAATCCACGTTCGCCATCAAATAAATGAAATCCAAAATAAAAACACAAGCTCACCAACAAAGAGGCAATTAAACCTGAGCGTAATATTTTTTTAATTCGATAAAATAACATCTATTTGGAATACCCATACTAATTCATAGTATATTTACCTAAATATCCCTAATATCTGGTAAATTCTCACAAAAAAGCAGCCTCTAAAATATAGAGGCTGCTGTTGTTCACAATATATAATGAGGGCTTATTTAGTGGCCAATGAGCCAATGCCATCTTTTTTATAAAGGTCTTTTCTAAAATGCACAGTGCCTGCTGGTGTTACCCAGCTGGTCACATAAACCATGCGCACAGATACACGGCTACGAACTCTCACATCTTTGCGTTCACCATTATTAAGATATTTAGACGTTTCACCTTGTGACCAAGCTTTATCACTATTCAGCACCCAATCAACCACTTGGCGGATGTTTTGAATGCGGATACAGCCCGAGCTATAGGCTCTAAAATTACGGGTGAACAGGCTTTTGCCGGGCGTGTCATGCATAAATACTGCATGTGGGCTCGGGAAGTTTAATTTCATTTGCCCTAAGGAGTTCGCGCGGCTTGGGTCTTGACGGTAGGCATATTGCAGCGCGCGTTTTGAGGTGAAATCAATGTCTTTCGGGTCAATTTCACGTCCCCCCCAAGTTGAATAAATGCGCATACCTGTCTTTTTTATATAGCCTGGGTCAGAAATAATCTTTGGTACCAAATCTTTACGCACAATGGATACGGGTACATGCCAATATGGGTTAAAATTCACTTGGCTTAGGGTAGATGTTACCAATGGAGTTTGGCGGTCAATCTTACCAACCACTGCGTTGTGTCGCGAAACAATGTGGCCATCTTCAACAGTTTCAACCTTCATGGCAGGAATATTGACTACGATGGAGCGTTTGTGCAAGCGGCTTTTGGCGGTTTTTATTCGGGAGATGTTCAATTTAATTTGGCGCAAACGCTTAGCAGCTGAAACATTCAGCGCATCAAGCGTGTCAGCAGCCACAAAACCATTTACCACTAGACCATGACGGGCTTGAAAACGGCGCACAGCTTGGTCAACATTATAGTCAAACGATTGGGCTTCGCCGCTCACTTGTGCCAAATCACCTTCAACATATAATCTTTGGCGCAATTTAATCACTTGTGGCGCTTTCATACCGCGCCTCAGCTCCGCAGTGATGCGTGGCCAACCGCCAGAGGCGACTATGCGGCTGTATTTTAGCGCCGCTTCGTTCATGGCTGTGATTGTGCTGTTGCTCAATAATGGGGTGATTGAGTTATTAGTAACAGTCGTTAGGTTGCTACCAAAACTTTGGTTGGTATCAAAACTATTGGATGGGCGATTGAGCCGCGAAAAATTGCCCGAAGTGTCAAAACCATCATCCCATTGGGTGATGTTACTGGTCGCTGCACTTGTATAAGTAAAGCTCGCCAACACAAGGCTTACGCTTAGCAATGTTGATTTAATCAATTTCAAATCCATATCCTATAATTTAACGATATGATTTACCTTCATATCCAATGGCCAAAATACTAAAATATATAATGACTTATCTATTAATATGATTAAAACCACATTAATATGTCAAAATAATGCCCGAACTTATGGTTAACCGAGCTGTGGCCAGAGTGATAATCACATCACACATAAATTGCAAATCACATAAAAGCGATTTTTACATTTAGTGCGTCACTGTGATATATATGCAAAAAAAGAAGCGCGCCTAAACCCGCTTCTTTACATAATTTCAATTATCTAAGTCAAAACTTTAAAGTCTGAATCTAATCTGATCAGCCCAGAAACGCTCTAACTTACGCAAACTATTCACAAAGATAGACATCTCACCAAGGCTCAAATCGCCAACTTGTTCAATTTGCGCAATTTGACGGGCAAAAAGCTCATCTAAAGTCTCGCGAATTTCTTGGCCTTTCACGGTTAGCTTAATGCGCACCGAACGTTTATCCTCTGTCGAGCGTTTATGCTCTACAAATTGCTTATCTACCAATTTTTTCAAATTATAAGATACGTTCGAGCCTAAATAGTAACCGCGCGATTTTAATTCGCCAGCCGTCAATTCATTGTCACCAATATTATGCAACAGCAAAGCTTGCACGGCGTTGACTTCATGCCAACCCAATCTTTCAAACTCATCTTTAATTACATCTAGCAATCGCCTATGTAATCTTTCGACCAAAGATAAGCATTCAAGATATGTTGGTTCAAGCTGAATTTCTTCCTGATCATGCATTGGCATAATCGGTTGAGCGTATAAATTATTCATCCTAAGCACCATTCTCTCTCATCACTGGCTTTGGATAAGCACATAACCCAAAACCAGTATATTATTACTTGGTCTGGCCAAATTACAGATCAGTTATTAAGGCATATCTAAAAGGAATGCTTAACCAATTGTTACCAATTTGCTTCGAATTTTATTAAATGTCTCATTTCAATACACATCAGCCGAATTGCTTATATTTCGGGCGGAATCAGTGCTGAATCGAAGGAAATAGAGCAGAATCTCGTTAACCTTGTTTTGTCTTTTCGTTTAAATTAGTGTTTTATTTGTCACAACTTATACAGTTTTAAGCTGTTTTATTGGCTAACATTGCTCTATATATATATTCATCTAATATTATAACACTTAAATGGCATGCTGATAAATGACTAATTTCATAGGCAAATTTCCCAATACACGCTTACGTCGCAATCGTAAATCCCATTGGTCGCGCGAATTGGTGCGCGAAAACCAGCTAAATGTTTCCGACCTCATCTGGCCGTTATTCATCATTCCGGGTGCAAATACCACGCAAGATATTTCGGCCATGCCGGGTGTTAAGCGCTATAGTGTCGATTTATTGGTAAAACAGGTCGAGCTTGCCTACGAGCTAGGCATTAAAGCCATTGCGTTATTTCCCAATACTCCAAATGAGTTGCGCACAGCCGATGGTCGCGAAGCTTATAAGGAAAACAACTTAGTCTGCCAAGCGGTCAGAGCCATTAAAGCCGCTGTGCCTGATATTGGCATTATCTGCGATGGTGCGCTCGACCCCTATACCAGCCACGGCCATGATGGCCTGATGGATGGTGACATTATATTAAACGACCCCTCAGTCGAAGTGCTGGTCAAGCAAGCCCTCGTTCACGCGCATGCTGGCTGCGATATCATCGCTCCCTCAGATATGATGGATGGCCGTATTGGCGAAATTCGCAAAGCTCTGGATGCCGCAAATTTTACTAATGTGCAAATTATGGCCTATAGCGCCAAATATGCCTCAGCCTTTTACGGCCCGTTCCGCGAGGCTGTTGGCGCCAATAGCCAGCTAAAAGGCGATAAAAAAACCTATCAAATGGATTATGCCAATATAGATGAAGCCTTACACGAAGTGGCGTTAGATTTAGCCGAAGGCGCCGATATGGTCATGGTCAAACCCGGTATGCCTTATTTGGATGTCATCAGTAGGGTTAAACAAGAGTTTAAAGTTCCGACTTTTGCTTATCAAGTTTCGGGCGAATATGCGATGATTATGGCTGCCATTCAAAATGGTTGGCTCGATGAAGATAAAGTCATCATCGAAAGCATGATGGCGTTTAAACGCGCGGGTGCCTCAGGTGTGCTGACTTATTTTGCCCCCAAAGTCGCACAATTGCTCAAAGATATTTAAGCACAAAATCACAATTACATAACCTAAACGTGAAACAAAGTGTTTTACCGAGAGGGCATTGTGATTGGTGTTTTACAATCTCCACTTGTACCATATTTGAGTGCAATAAACTTAAATCGCAAAACTTTTCAACCTGCACAAACACGCGATTTAACATTAAAAGTGGGATAACATTATGAAAAAACTAGCATTTATTGCCTTGGCAGCAGCAACTCTAACACTAGCCGCTTGCCAAACAATGGAAGAAAAAGCCTCCATGGCCTCTATGAAACATGGCGATGCCATGCAAGACACAATGAAGGACACCATGAAGGATACCATGAAAAGTTAATTTCACCACCAGCCACTGGCCAAGATTATATCATCGCCAGTGGTTAGGTTTTATCTATATTGACAATCACTTTGCCTTTAGCCCGCCCCGCCGGTGATCAGAATATGTTTCCCAACACCTACGTCCAACTCATCGCGCAAAGCCTACAACGCTGTTAATGCCGCCAAAGGCAATGCCGCAGCATCACCAAGCGGGATATATTGGGGCGCAAATGCTGCCACATTTTCATCAATGCAAACCTGTTCAGCAAATGCCCCTAGTCTATCTTTTTCAACCCGCGCGACAATCCGATCGCCAACTTTAAAATTCTTAACCTTCGCCCCGCATTCAATCACTTCGCCTGACAATTCGTTGCCCATCACGATCGGCAAAGCAAAGCCAAATATCATTTTCAACATGCCGTCGCGAGTTTTATAATCAACTGGGTTTAACCCAACTCCCACCACTTCAATGCGCAAATCATGCGGTCGCAACTGCGGCTCGGGGAATTCGGTTAATTCCGCCGCACTGGCATCACCATAAGCTTTGATAATATAGGCTTTCATCGCATAACTTCCTGTTTATTTTTTCTCAACACCACTATACTGCCGATGACAACTGCCAAGGCAGAGCCGACATAACCCGCCATCACATCTTGTGAATCAAATCTGCCATTACTGGCATAATTATAAATCATATTTGGTAGGTAATTTTCAAAAACCAATAAAACTTCTGGCTGCTGCAAATATTCAAACCAAGTGACCATGGCGGTGATCAAAACTCCACCCAAAATAATTGAACGTATGGAAGAATACGGAAAGCCCCACGCCAAAACAAAGAAAAATGCATGCGAAAAAGCCGAAAAGCTCTCCATAAACACGCCATTTACACCACCGATATAAGTGCGCAATGGATAGATAAGTGCCCCAATCGAAAAAACCAATAGGCCAAATAAAATTGTCCAATGTTCAATTTTTATATTGTTTAATAGTTTCATTACCTAGTTTTGCCGTAAAAACAACCCAAAGTCATCAAATCTTTTGATCTAAAATTCGTAATTTTGTCCTTACTTTCTACTTAAGTCGTGATAGGCTAAATCCATTACTTTATCGATTCATACAATTCAGAAACCAATCAAATGAAAAAACGTGATCCTAACACGCATGATCTGCCGCGTGTCGAATTTATTGCCCTGATGGCTGCCCTCATGGGTCTAAATGCCCTCGCCATCGATGTTATGCTGCCCGCATTGCCTTATCTAGGCGAAGCGCTTAATGTGCTGAACGAAAATGACCGCTCATTAGTTGTCACCTTCTATCTCATCGGGTTTGGCATCACTCAAATATTATTTGGGCCGATATCCGATCGCTTCGGTCGCCGCGCGCCGCTTTTTATTGGCCTCATTCTTTATGTCATTGCGGCCTTTGCCGCCATTTGGGCGCCGACGTTTGAAACCTTGTTATTCCTACGCCTTGCTCAAGGCATGGGCGCCGCTGGCACACGGGTCATCACCACAGCCATTGTACGCGATTGCTATTCGGGCCGCGCCATGGCCGAGATTATGTCACTGGTGTTTATGATATTTATGATCATGCCAATCATCGCACCTGGCATTGGACAGATTATTTTGCTCACCGCACCGTGGGAGGGCATATTTATATTTATGGGCATACTCGCCTCGGTCATCGTGTTGTGGGCATTTATTCGCCTGCCCGAAACATTGGCCAAAGCCAATCAACGCCCGCTCACTGTGTCGGGCATTGCGCAAAGTATGAAAATTGTGCTGACCAATCGTGTGGCAATGAGTTATAGTTTTGCAGGCATGTTTATGTTTGGCATGATTTTGGGGTTTGTAAATACGTCGCAGCAAATCTATGTAGGCATATATGGATTGGGCGCATTATTCCCGATTGCATTCTCAGCCACTGCTGTGCTGCAAGCTTTGTCATCTTATTTAAATGCCCGCATGGTTGGTAAATTTGGTATGCGCGGCATTTCACATTTTGCGCTTTTGGCTTTCATATGTGTCAGTGGGATATGGTGGGTCACCACCATGTTTGGGCCAATGAATTTTTGGCTTTTCTACGCATTTATGGCCGCGAACCTATTCCTATTCAGTTGGATCGCTTCTAATGCCAATTCACTGTCTATGGAGCCATTAGGCGCTGTGGCAGGCACGGCATCGGGCTTGTTTGGCACCATTCAAACCATTGGTGGGGCTTTGTTAGCCTATGCCATCAGTCAAATGTTCGATGGCACGTTAATGCCTGTCGCCGCTGGTTTTGTGGTTATGGGTATTGGTGCGCTTAGTTGTGTTCTTTATGCCGAAAAGGGTCGGCTTTTCCGCGCCGAAAATGCGTCATAACAACACCAAAATAGGTATCATCAACAATAACATGCCGGCCATTAGATAATTGATGATTTTGCGGGTTTTATCCGATGTGAACAGGCGCGCCATCACCTTGCCAAATAACACCCACACCGATGTACATGGGAAATTTATGCAAATACCAATTGCCAACATGAATGCTATCTCCAGCCATAGTGAACTAAAATCTGGCATAAATGATGATATAAATGTCAATGACATCACCCAAGCTTTGGGGTTGATAAATTGAAACGACGCCGCTTCAAGCCAGGTGAGCGGCTTGCCGCTGTCTTTCAATTTTGTTTTGCCCGCTGTGACGATCTTATAGCTCAAGTAAATCAAATAGGCGGCACTTAGAAAACGCAAAATAGTGCGCAATATTGGGTAATTTTCATACAAAGAACCAATGCCAACTGCGCATAATATAATCAACAAACCAAAACCCGAAAATATACCAATAAGGTGAGGTAGTGATCGTTTGTAACCAAAATTCATGCCCGATGCCGCCAACATTATATTGTTAGGCCCGGGCGTTATTGAAGTCACAAAAATTAAATATATAGGCGGAATTATAACCGCAAGCGAAAGACTATCCAAAACTCAAAATCCTAAATTGTTGTGGTTTTACAATATTGAATTTATTGTAACCATAACAGATACAGATTTCTCTATTTACAACCGTAACAGATTTGCTTAACATAAATGCTGTTTGGAGGCGATATGTCAGAAACTACGTTATATAATTATGAAAAATTGGCCAATTTCATCACCAATCTGATTGATGATGGGGTCTATGTGAAAGGCGCGCGCATCCCTTCATTGCGGCAAATATGCAAGCAACATAAGCTCAGCTTATCAACCGCCATGCAAGCTTATCATTTGCTAGAGGATAAGGGCATACTCGAATCGCGGGTTAAATCTGGCTTTTATGTCGCCAATCGCCCCACTATAAGCCTGCCAACGCCAACCACCACTAATTCACAAAACACCGCCACATTGGTTAGTAATTCAGGTATTTTCCTCGAAATGCTTGAATTTGCGGCCAACCCGCGCTATGCACCGTTTGGTTGTGCCATCCCAAGTGCCGAATTATTAGCCGCAAACAAATTAGATAAATCTCTTGCCCGCGCAGCAAGGCTCAACGGCATCGAAAACAACATTTACACCGTACCAAGAGGCGATTTAAAGCTACGCCAACAAATTGCCCGACGAGCTTTGCAGTGGGGCCAAAATATTTCGCCAGAAGACATTGTTATCACCTGTGGCTGTACCGAAGCCCTGTCAATTGCGCTTAAAACCATAACTAAACCTGGCGACACCATTGCCATTGAATCGCCGGCTTATTTTGGCAACTTACAACTTGCCAAAGCATTAAATTTAAAAGTCTTGGAAATTCCAACCGATGCCAATAACGGTATTGACCTTGCTGAGTTAACCTCTGCATTTGCTAACAATTCCATTGCAGCATGTGTATTTTCTTCAAGCTTTAGCAACCCACTTGGCAGTACAATGTCCGATGATAGAAAACGAAGCATACTCACTTTATTGGCTCAGTATGAGGTGCCACTTATAGAAGATGATTTAATGGGTGATATTTACTTTGGCGAAACCCGCCCTCGCCCGTTTATGGCTATAAATAACACAGATGAAATCGTCGATCAGGCCAACATTATTTACTGCTCATCATATTCAAAAACCATTGCACCTGGCTATCGCATTGGCTGGGTGGTGGCGCCAAGTCGTGTGAGAGATATTTTGGAAAATAAATTAGCCACTTCATTGTCAAATACTAGTCTTACCCAAGTCGCGATGGCCGATTATCTTTCAAATAGCGCTTATGATAACCATTTACGCCGCATTAGACGCATATTTGCTAACAATATCGACCGCATGACCCGTGCTATTAAACAATATTTTCCTGTTGGCACAAGGGTGTCTCGTCCGTCTGGTGGTTTTTTGTTATGGCTTGAATTGCCCTATCAAATAGATGGCAAAGCCCTGTTCAAACAAGCGTTAGATAAAGGCATATGTTTTGCACCGGGCACAGTTTTTTCTCCCAACCCCGAAGCCGATGATCGGTTTGCCAATTGCATGCGCCTCAGTTGTGGCCATGAATGGAATGTACAGATAGACAAAGGCATGCAGGTTTTAGGCAAAATGGCCGCAAACGCAAAAAACCCTTGAACCATAGGAGAAGTTCAAGGGTAAAACAACACAGAGAGTGTTATCTAAATTCTAATTAGGGGCTAACAATGCCGTTGGGCCCTTGCCAGCTGCCAAAGCTTTTAATGCATCATATTGAATGCAGTTCGGTGCCATTTCCATCAACTCAATGCGGTTGCCATCGGGGTCATCAATCCAACATCCACGGTTTTTATCAACACCACGTTTTTCTTTAAGTGGCGATGTCAATGGAATGCCAACCTTTTCTAAATGTGCAACAGTGGCTTCAATATCATCGGCTTGCAAAGAAAGATGATGCACACCTGTTTTGCCTTGCGGTGCCGTATCGGTGTCTTTACCGGGGAATAATTCAAAATAAAAATCATCAGTGACTTTCATATAAACAATCCACGCCTCGCCATTTTCTTTGTTCAGCCGCAAAAATTCTGGAAAGCCCAGCTTTTCATAAAAATCTATTGAGGCCTGTAAATCACGCACTTGCAATGCAACATGGGCGATATTAGGAAAAATAGTCATAAAAGTCTCCGCAACAGCATTGCCATTTTGCAACCTGTTTCATTTTTTGGTTTTTAAGGGATTTGAAAGGGGGCAAATCAATACCCCCAATCTGTTTAATCTTAAGCAATCTTAATCAAAGATAGCGCCATGCTCAGATTTCAGTGTGGCAATGAAATCACCAGTTGTGATGTCGTTATCACCTTGGAGGGTGAATATAGCATTCCAAACTGAGTTAATCCAATCTTGATCACCAATATATGAAGGGTTTAGAACAGAGAAACCAGGGATTGCTAATGAGTCAAGAACCAATGCATTACAAGCATCAAGCTTGTCTTTTGGTGCATCCATACGCACCGGTGTAGAGCCTTTATGTGCAGCAAATTCTGAGTTTAATACAGGGTCAACAACAATAGACGCCATTTCAAATTCAGCTTTCAACATACCTTCAGAAACACCAGCACCACCCAAAATGCCCATGGCATCAACGGTAACAGCAAGTGCTTTTGTACCTGGAATGTTTATGCAATTATAGTCAGTGCCCAATACTTTATCATTGGCTCTCCATTGACCTTTCATCCAGTCACCATGGATTTGCATAAGCGTTTTGCCAGCAATCACATCGTTTGTGGTTTCGTTCCAAGCACGGTTTACCCAGCCTTTGTCGTTTTGATCGGCAATTTCGCGGAATAAAGCCACAGCATCTTTAAAACCTTGCTCATCCAAAACAGTTACGTCAGGTGTGCCACTATAGAAACGCGTATAAATGTCTTCGCCCGCAACAGCTGCCAAAAGCGCATGGAACAAATAACCAGCTTGGAATGAGTTACCACCCAAACCTAGGAAGTTATAACCAGCGTCTTTAACTTTAGCCATGTCAGCAAACATGTCAGCAGTAGATGTCCAAGCTGTTGGGTCAACACCAGCAGCTTCAGCCACTTTCATGTTGTAATAAAGCATGCCATCAATATGGATACCTGATGGAATCTTAACAATTTCACCATCTACTTGTATAGCTTCTTGCACTTTTGGTGGGAAGTTTTCCCAAGCGCCAGTGGCTTTAAAATGTGAACCCACTTCTTGGCCAATGCCTTGATCGCGTAGATCACGGTAGAAACCAGCTTGTCCAGTCAAAAAGATATTTGGCGGTGTACCAGCAGCTACCAAAGCAGCAAGCGGGCTGGAGCCAGCAGCTTCATGCGGCACTGACATTTCCACAACCGTATGGCCTTTGGCTTCCAATGCTGAAACAAAAACGTTCAACGCTGCAAGTTCACTTTCGTTTGACCATGAGTGATATAGTTGCACTTCTTCAGCCTGCGCAATGGCGGCTGGTGTTACGACCATCGCAACGCCTAGTGCCAATTTTGCGGCTAGTGATTTAATATTGCTTTTCATCATTATACTCCCTTTTAAGTTGAAAAACTCTTCTACTTCCTCTTTAAATTCGACTCTCTGTTTGAGCGTCGAAAACACTGAATTTATCATGCGGAAATGCAATTTTTAAGCTCGCATTTGCGCCTTGTAAATCTTTGACCATTGCCGAGTCTATGCGCACGGCAATCTGCTCATCGCCACTATTTAAATAGGCGTTGCCGTCGCTGCCGGGTTTTTCGGCATATAGCACTGGTAAATCAAAGCTTGCTGCTTCTTTGCCTGCAATGTCACTGCCAATGGCAAAATGCTCAGGCCGCATACCAACATAAACCTTGGCACCATCGGCAGGTTTATGAGCAAAATCATACTTCGATAAATCCATACTCACCCCACTGGCTGCATGGGTCGCTAATATTTTTTTACCTTTTATGGCGACGGTTGCAGCGATGATGTTCATCGGTGGTGCGCCAATAAATTTAGCCACAAATAGGTTTGCAGGGTTTTCATAGACATCGTCGGGGCTGCCAAATTGTTGTATCACCCCTTGGTTCATAATCGCAATGCTGGTCGCCATGGTCATGGCTTCAACTTGGTCATGGGTCACATAAACAATGGTCTTTTGTAATTCATTATGTAACTTTTTAATTTCGAGCCGCATTTCTGTACGCAACTTGGCATCCAAGTTAGACAATGGCTCATCAAACAAAAACACTTCAACATTTTTAACTAAAGCACGGCCAATGGCCACACGCTGGCGTTGACCACCAGAAAGCTCGGCAGGCTTACGTTTCATTAAAGGTTGAATTTGCAGCAAATCGGCCGCCCAATTCACCCGTTTCATCATTTCGGCTTTGGGCAGTTTTTGCGCTGCCAAACCAAATTTCAAATTGCCTTCAACGGTTTTGGTTGGGTACAGGGCATATGATTGGAATACCATGGCCAGACCACGGTCTTTGGGGTCAAGATCGGTTACATCTTTACCACCAATGGTAATTTCACCCGCCGTCACTTCAACCAAACCAGCCAACATGTTCAGCAAGGTTGTTTTACCGCAGCCAGAAGGGCCAAGCAAAACCAAAAACTCACCGTCCGAAACTTTTAGGTTCAAATCTTCGAGTACGGTTACATATCCATATTGTTTGACAATGTCTTTAAATCTAATCTCTGGCATGAATTATCCTTTAATCGCGCCGGCACTAATGCCCTGTACAAAAAACTTACCAAGTGCAAAATACACTATTAATGGTGGCAAAGCGGTCAATAACGCCGCGGCCATATCCACATTATAGCGCACCGCTCCCGTACCCGTAATCACCGTATTGGCCAAAATAACTGTCATCGGTTGCGCACCGAAACCGCCAAATGTAAGGCCAATTAAAAAGTCATTCCAAACACCCGTAATCACCAAAATCAACACAACAATGATGATATTGCCCGACATCGGCAAAACAATCTCACCAAATATCCGCCAGAAACTCCCCGAATCCATCAACGCAGCGTTGATTAACTCTGGCGGAATGTCCTTGTAAAAATTACGGAAAATAAGCGTTAGAAATGGCATCGAAAGCACGCCATGCACAATTGCCACAGCCCAGAAAGTCCCGTAAATACCAAGTTTAGCGGTTATCAAGACCAATGGAATCATAATCACTTGGAACGGCACAAAGGCACAGATAAACAATACGAATAAAAAACTACCCGCCCATTTAATCTTCCACAATGCCAAAGCATAACCAGTGATTGAGGCCAAACCGACCGAGATAGCAATGCTCGGAATTAAAATTTTAATCGACGTGAAAAAGCCTGCTTTCACTCCATTACAAGTCATGCCCGAACAAACTTCAGACCATGCCTTATTCCACCCCTCAAAAGTCCAAGTCGTGGGCAAATCAAAAATTCTACCCAAGGTGATTTGGTCTAAGGTCTTAAATGAAGTCACAATGATCACATATAATGGCACCAACACCGCAAGGGCAATCATTGCCAAAAATATAAAGGTGATGATTGATGAACCTTTTATTTTTTTCTTCTTGGGTGGATAGTGTTTAAATTCGCGTTCAGAAATATCGATATTCGCCATCACACGGCCTCCTTTTCTTTACGCTTGGTTTGCCAACGGGTTAGCAACACCAGCGGCAAGAAAATTGCAAAAGTAATCAACAACATCATAAATGCGGCTGATGACGCATAGCCCATATTGCCGCGGGTGGCATAGGCATTGACCACAAAATAAGCGGGTGTCCAAGATGATGTACCAGGGCCGCCACCGGTCATTGCAAGCACAATGTCATAAGTTTTCACCACACCTAGCGACAGCAAAATCGCACAGGTTAAGAAGGTGAATTTCAGCATAGGGATGACAATCTCGGTATAAAACTTCCATGGGCTAATTCCATCCAACTTGGCCGCATTCCATATCTCGTCATTGATAGATTTTAAGCCAGCCAGCATCAGCGCCAAATAAAAGCCCATTCCATGCCAGACGATGGCGATGATCACGCCCCACATGGCGGTGTCTTTATGTGCCAACCAGTTGAATGAGGCATTTTCAAAGCCAAGCTCAATTAAAAAATTCTCAATGCCTAACACTGGGTTAAACATCCAACGCCATACAATACCTGCCACAATGAAAGATACTGCCAACGGGTATAAATAAATGGTTCTAAAAACACCCTCGCCAGTTTTTTCTTTATTGACCAATACAGCAAGAATAAAACCAAACAGAATGGCCAAGGCACTGCCAATCGTCATAAATATTAAATTATTGATCGAGGTTTCCCAATTCGGGTCGTTAAACAAGCGCTTATATTGCCGCCAAAAATTTTCCCAATAAATATCATAATTCGGAAACCGCCGAGATTTGGTAAATGATATGTAAATTGTCCAACCAATAGCGCCGACAAAAGCCACTGCTGTGATCACCATAGCAGGTATAAGTGCCAAACGCGGTGACATCCAACTATATCGAATTGCCATATATTTTCCCTCAGTAACAATGCTCAAAACACTATATCAAGCAAAAAAATTCCATTAAACAAACTATTTGAAAGTCAAGAAAAATATTTTGCTTGCGCACAGTGTTATCGTTAATATATATTCAGTTTTGCAGGTGTGTCAATACACATATTTTTATTCACATGAGGTTTTTGGTTTAAATCTAGCATTTTAAACCATTAAATCTGAGGCCAAGGAGGGCGCAAACATAGCGCTAACATATTGAAAATGAAAAATAATAACATACCCAAAGTTGGTTTAGGTACCTATGGATTAACTGGTGATAAAGGCACACAAGCGATCATTACGGCCATTAAAAATGGCTACCGACATATCGACACTGCCCAGACCTATGACACTGAAAAACAAGTAGGTTTTGCTGTTCGCGATTGTGGATTGGCACGTGATCAGTTATTCATTACCACAAAGATCACTCCTGAAAATTTTTCAACTCTAAAACAAAGCCTTAGGGATAGTTTGGTGAATCTAGGCACAAATAGGGTTAACCTCACACTTATTCATTGGCCTGCTCACTATGATAAAGTGCCGATAAGCGACTATATAGGTGAGTTAGCACAGGCTCAGGACGAAGGACTAACCGATCTTATTGGTGTGTCCAATTTCACCCGCAGACATTTGGATGAGGTTGATAAAGAAATTGGCATTAAAAGGTTATCAACAAATCAATTCGAGTGTCATGCCTACTTACAGAATCGAATTTTAGCTCAATATTGCAAAGATGTTGATGTGGCTGTCACTTGCTACATGCCAATGGCAGTCGGTGCCGTACTTAAAGACCCTGTCATCATAAAAATTGCCCAACAACATAGTTGCGACCCGTCGCAAGTAGCCTTGGCATATTTGCTACAACAAGGCTATATTGTCATCCCCAAATCGGCCAATGCAGAGCGTCAAAAGACCAATTTGGCCAGCACCAACATCACCCTAACCACCGATAATATGAGCGAGATAGACGCGCTCGATCGTGGCCAACGCATAGTCGACCCCGAATGGGGCCCAACATGGGATTAACCGCAGTTAAAAACAGTTACAACCAATAAATATGGATATAAAATGACACAAATTAAAGTTAAACAAGTCGCCCATGTTTGTATTTTCGCGCATGATATTGACGAAACCAAAGCCTTCTATAAAAATGTACTTGGTATGGAGCCAGTATTTAATTTTTTGCGTGATGGCAAAATTTTTGGCTTCTATTTAGATGCAGGCGGCCGCACCCATGTTGAAGTGTTTCAAAATGGCAGCGCGGCTTATGATGACAAAAATATCATCAACCATCTTTGCCTTGAAGTTGAGAATTTGGAAGATGCAGTTGCTCATATCAAAGCCCAAAGTATAGATGTCACCGCCATTAAGAAAGCTTGCGACGATACATATCAAGCTTGGATTAAAGATCCAAATGGTGTAAAGATTGAGCTGTTTGAATATACAGACAAAAGCGCACAATTTGTGGGTGGCGATCGGATTGCCGATTGGTGAGTGAAACCGAATCATATATGCAGAGACTAGGGTAAGGAGACATCCATATGGGCAGAATACGCGTCAGACTGAAAGACGTAGCTGAAGCGACAGGTTATTCTGTCAACACCGTTTCACTTGTGCTGCGTGGTAGCTCAAGATTGCCCCTAAAAACCCGAGATCTCATATTAAAAGAAGCTGAGCGGCAAAATTATGTGCCCAATCAATTGGCGCGGTCGCTCATCTTGCAATCAACAAAAATGGTCGGGCTGGTGTTAACCGACATTATGAACCCGACCATCACCAAAACCGCCAGATCTATAGAGTTAGACTTAGCTAAGGCAGGCTATGGCGTGATGTTTGCGTCAAGTGACAATGAATTGGCCAACGAAAAACGCGCGCTCAATCACTTGCAATCCTCTCAGGTTGATGGCATCCTCATTTACCCGACCAACCGCAATGAAATTTCACACATTCAGAACATCGCAAAGTCGGGCTATCCCATCTTAATGCTGTCTGACATCCCCGATGCTGGCTTAGATGTGGTGGCTATTGACGATATAAAGGGCGCGCACATAGCGGTGAGCCATTTAATTGAACAAGGCCATAAACAGATCACCATACTTGATGGCGCCAAGGATTTAGGCAATAGCGATAAATATGACGGTTCTTTTGCTGCGGCTGAAGATGCTGGCTTGCCAAGCAGCGCCCTTCAAATTGTCGACCCCGAAGGTCATGGCGCCATACACGGCTTTGCCGCCATGCAAAAAGCCTGGGCATTGACCCCGCGCCCGACCGCCATATTCGCCTCGACCGATTCGCTGGCCATTGGCGCTGCGCGTTGGTGCCGCGAAAACGATTTGCGCATTCCACAAGATGTGGCCATTGTTGGCTTTGACAATACCGAAGCCGCCGAATTCTGCTCCACCCCACTGACCACCATAAATTACGATTCGGAAGATGTGAGCATACACGCTGTCGAGCGCATTATATCGTGCATAGAATCCGACAATATGAGTGGCGACACAACCATCACCTTGATTGAGCCAAATTTAGTCATCCGCGAATCATCTTAAGCCCGCCAAAAAACAAAGCCCCAGAAAAAATCCCAGGGCTTTGCTCACTATTGTAAAAATAACACTGCTTATTTGCCGACTTCAATTCCAGCCTCAGCATAATATTTCAATGCACCGGGGTGATATTCAACAATTGTTGAAGGTGCCATTTTGGCCAAAGCTGCACGTTTAAAAGCACCAAAGCTTGCGCCAAGTTTTTCTTTGTTTTCAGCAATCACTTTGGTCATATTGTAAACCAACTCATCCGAGACGTCTTTATTGGTTAGCAATAACCATGGGATTTCAACCAAGTTTGCATCTTCAGACATGCCCGGTATATTCTCGTTAGCTTTAATGGTGATGATGTCACCTGATGGCATTAGCTTTTTAAACCGCGCCACAGCTTCATCAGATAGATCTAACGAAACATATTTTATACCACCATGATTTTGCAACTGAGCGTTGACTTTTTTGCCCGCGCCAGAGTTTAAGCTGATCAGCGTCAAATCAACAAGCCCATCGCCCAAAGCAAAAATACCTTTTACAAAATTCGAAACGGGTATTTTGTCAAAATCATCATAAGTCATATCGCCATTGGCTAACGCACCCATAATGTAATAAGGAATGATGGTAGATGAAGTGTATTCAGATGCAATTCTAATCCCCTCGGCATTGGCTTTTAAATCAGAAATTGTTTTAATGCCACTATCCGCAGCGACCATAAGGCCAGTTCTGAGTGGGAACATAACACCCACGACACGTAGGTTAGGATTGGCTTTGCCTTCAAAGTTACCCGTGCCGCTAAATGCAAATTCTGCCTCAACCGAATTGGCAAAGCCAAATTCAATTTCACCATTATTGATTAACGGCAAATAAGCTGCAGTGCCAGATAAAGGCTGAGTTCTGGCAATAATGCCGGCCTCTTGGTTAGCAATTTTTGCTACGGCTTGGCCCGTATTGTGCCCAAGGCTACCGGGTTGCCCCGAAGCAATGCCAACAACCCCTGCAGCCATCACACTGCTGGTCAAAAAGACACTGGCGGTTAACGCCATGGCCATTCTTTTTCCAATATTTTTCATCTAAATTCTCCCTATATTATACCACCTCTTTGGTGAGGCCTTCTTTGTAAAACTTACTCAGATAAAGCGTAAGCAATGCGGTTATTACGCAGCACACAATATTAACATATACCCATGCAATTGGCGCCAGAGCGATGGGCAAGCTACAAATGCCCAACAACAAAAACAAACCTCTTATCGGCAGGCTGAGTTTTTTACTCATAAAACCAACAATCGCTGCGGATACAGCAAATATGCCGCCAATCGCAGTGACAAGTGCCAAAATAATTTGCCCCCATGTGCCATCCATCAATAAGGCGGGCGTGCATACAAATACAAATGGAATGATATAAGCCGCCCAGCCAATACGCATAGCGGCCAACCCCGTGTGCAAAGGGTTAGATTTGGTGATGGCCGCCGCTGCGAAGGCAGCCAATGCGATGGGCGGCGTGATCATTGACATCATACCAAAATATAAAATAAACATATGCGCTGCAATGGGCGACACCCCCGCCTCAACAATAGACGGCGCGACCAACGCCGCGAGTAAAACATACACGCCAGATGTTGGCATGCCCATGCCGAGCAAAATACAAATAAAAGCCGAAACCAGCAGAATTAGAAACAGATTATTACCAATCGAATCAACTAATAATAAAGTCAACGCAAAACCAAGGCCAGTGACATTTAAAATGCCAATCACAAACCCCGCCGCCGCGACGATTAGAATCAAGTCAACCATTGATTTACCAGTCGAAATGAACACGTTGAGCAATTTTTGCAAGGTTAAATAGTCTTGCCCATAACGGCGCGAAAACCCAACGATAATGATGGCAATACTCGCCATAAGCGCACTGTCCGCAGGGTCTAACCGCCACCAAAATAAACTGGTAAGCAACACCACAAACGGCAGAATAAAATGCCAGCCCTCCTTCAACACTTGCTTCATATTGGGGATGTCATCATCAACAATCTGAACTTCATCCCTTCCGGCAATCAAATCGACCTGCAAGAAAATACTCACATAATATAATGCGGCAGGAATGACTGCAGCCGCGGCCACAGTCATATAAGATATATCCAAGAATTCGGCCATCAGAAAAGCCGCCGCCCCCATAATGGGCGGGGTTAATTGTCCACCTGTCGAAGCAATGGCTTCAATCGCACCCGCATCTTGTTTAGAATATCCACCACGCCGCATCAAAGGAATGGTGATAACCCCCGTGGTCACAACGTTAGAGACGGCACTTCCCGAAATGGAGCCAAATAACGCCGATGCCACCACCGATATTTTGGCGCTACCACCACGGCTTTTGCCAGTTGCTGCCATGGCCAAATCGGTAAAAAATGCACCACCACCCGCGGCAAATAGCAATTGGCCGAAAAACACAAACAGCAGCACAATGATCGTGCCAACTGCCAATGGTGTTGAAAATACCGCGCTCGGGTCAAACCCAACATATTGCACCAATTTCACGGGGCTCATTTCACGCCCAATCAACGGACCCGGTATTTTGTCGGCAAATAAAGCATAGATAAAAAACACCGAAACGATGAAAAATAATGCCAAGCCCGCTTTGCGGCGCACACCTTCCAAAACAAAAACCACCACAACACCGCCAATAAGCGTTAAAATCGGTGGCCTATATGCCTGCTCTCTTAACAAAACGGGGTAAAATACCGCCGCATAAAGCAACACAGCCAAGCCAAAAGCGGCCAAGCACATGCCTAAAATATTAGCGGTTTTCGTTTGTTTTTCGGTAAAACCCGAAAGTAAAAACACAATGGCGATGGCCAGACCAAGTTGAAATGCCATATATTGCTCGGTTAATATCGCATAACCAACGCGCGTTGGCGCATCAATATTCCACAATATGCAAGCTATGGTCATGACAACAGCTAAAAATGAAGCTACTTTTGAAGAAATTTTATTAACTTGTATATCCGTCATAATCATTTGGGCCCATATGCTGAAAATTACATCTCGAATCACTAACACAAAATTAATTCGAAAAATAATTCAATTCCCATTGATGCTATTCAAAAATTGAATAGCATCAATGGGTTATTCCTAGATTCTTAAGCAAGCTATTATTAAGTCTATTTTTCTAAAATCAAATTGACCATGATAAAATGTAAAATGGCGGCAACAATCACCAATATATGAAAAATTTCGTGATAACCGAAATAAATTGGTGATGGATTCGGGCGTTTAATACCATAAATAATCGCGCCAATTGCGTAAACAATGCCACCTGCTGCCATTAAAATGATTGGCACCAGCCCAATGCCATCAAATAACTCACCCACATAGGGGAAAATCACAACTCCCGCCCCTAAATATATAATTACATTTAGTATATTGGGTGAATTTGCAAACCAAAATGACTTAATAATGCCTAGAATGGCGACCATCCATATTGTCCATAACAGCACATGCATTGATTGATTTGATAAACCCAAAATGGCAACCGGCGTAAATGTACCCGCAATCATTAAATAAATAGCGCTGTGGTCGAACCTACGAAAAAGCGCTTTTTTATCAACCGACCAATTCACACGGTGATAAAGTGCGCTGATTCCAAACATGCTCAACACGCCAAACGCGTAAACAAGTATGGCCACGAATTCCCCCCCAGTCGTTGTGAGTGTCATCAACATAATCAATGCGCCAAGGCTTACGAAAAACATCGATTGGTGAGAATGGCCTCTTAGAAGCGGCTTTTTTGGTGTCGTATTGATCATATTCAGACCCCTAATAATTCTTGCTACAATTGTTTATTGGCAAGCAAATCATTTTTACTTATATGCATTTTTACCATGCCTTTTTCTAAAATATAAGCCTTATTTACAATGGAAAGATAAAAATCTAAATCTTGTGACGCAATCAAAATTAAAATATTTAAATACGAATTAAACGCCAAGGGGGTATCAGGCCAAAGCTCCATTACCGAAGATGGTGCTTATCAATGCCAATGGCACGATGACAGGCATTAGCGTCTCGTGCTCCGTACAGCAAGCGGCAAAGGCCAGCTCAGTGAGCCGGACTTTAACGTCACCCGCAATGCGGGCATTCAATCTTATTTCGATTGGAATTCAGATTAAGCACTGGCCTGCATTTCAGGCAGATCTAAGCTGGATAAATCTATATTGCGTTTAAAAGCTGCGCCTTGCTCATCAAACAGATGGCAATCGCTGGCTTTTATACCAATGTCAAAGCGTTGATTGGCGCGAATATTGGCCATTCCGCCTTGGATAGAAGAAAACCGATTGGCAGCTTCTGGATCATCACCTAGCTCCACACCAGGGGCGTCAGCATAAACCACAGTATGAGCGCCCAAACGCTCAACAACATTGGCATTCAACGATATGGTGATGTCGCAACCATCAGTGGTTGTATGTTCAGGCCGAATGCCGAGCGTCAATTTCTGACCTTCAATGCCCGCACGTGCCGTGACTGGTATGGTTAATTTTTCGCCCGTCACCAGCTCAACATCAATGCTATTTTTACCCACACCTGTGCAGGTCACATCCATAAAATTCATCTTCGGATTGCCAATAAATCCAGCGACAAACAAATTGTCGGGGCTATGATATAGCTCAAGCGGAGACCCCACTTGCGATATCACGCCGCCATCTAGCACCACAATGCGGTCGGCCATAGTCATGGCTTCAATCTGGTCATGGGTTACATAAATCATCGTGGCATCTAAATCATGATGCAGCTTAGACAATTCAATGCGCATCGAAGCGCGCAACGCCGCATCAAGGTTAGACAACGGTTCATCAAATAGAAAAATACTCGGCTCCCGCACAATGGCACGGCCAATCGCCACACGTTGCCGCTGACCACCAGACAACTCACCGGGGCGATATTGCAATCTCTCGTTCAACTTCAAAATATCAGCAGCTTTATGTACTTTTTCATCCACTTCAGCTTGGGGGAGCTTTTCTACCCGCAGCGGAAATGCAATATTCTCATATACACTCATATGCGGGTATAACGCGTATGATTGGAACACCATGGCAATGCCGCGTTTTACGGGCGGCAGGGCATTCACTCTCACATCATCAATAATCACATCACCTTCGGTGATGTCTTCAAGGCCAGCAATCATGCGCAATAAAGTCGATTTACCGCAGCCAGATGGGCCAACAAATACAATAAATTCGCCATGTTTAACATCAAGTGAAACACCTTTGATCACTTCAACAGTGCCAAAACTCTTTTTCAGGTTTTCTAATTTCAATTGACCCACAGCCAGTCTCCATTCTTACAATTTAGTCTTAAATTCTATTTACAAAAGCGGGTGCGACCCAAATCAATGGATCGCACTCGTCTATATTATTTAACGTCTTCAAGTGCATCAGCAGCCGCTTCAACCGCTTCAGCAGCTGTAGCTTCACCAAGCACAACGCTTTGGATCGCGTCATTAATTGCATCTTGCAAACCTTGGTAATCAGTAGCAAAAGGCTCAGGACCACCAGCAGGAATGATGTCAATGAATGGTGCCCAGTTCGGGTCTTTGGCAATCATTGCATCCACTTCAGCACTGGCACGCAATGGTGTCAAGCCAACAGCAATTTCAAACTCTAATTGGTTTTTAGGGTTTGTTAGATATTTAGCCAAGCTCACAGCTTGCTCTTCAACACCAGTACCTTTAAACACAGCCAATGAGTCAGTGATTAGCAATGTACCCGCTTTGCCACTAGGGCCATGTGGCATAGGGCCAACAGCCCATTCAAGGCCATCAACTTCTTTCATACGTGCACTATCGCCATAAGGGCCAACCAAGAAGCCAGATTTACCAGCTAAAAATAGCGGGCGGGCTTTGGCTTTGTCATAAGCGATCGGGCCGGGTTGGGCAACAGAAGCCAGTTTACTGGCATAGAATTCCATAGCTTCAACAACTTGTGGTGAATTGAAAACAATTTCACCGTCAGCATTGATCACTTCACCACCGTTTGAATAAACATAGTTCATAAACTGATGCATCGTATTATCAAACGAGGCGGCCACAAGTGCCACGCCATCAGCGTCAGTTTTTTCTTTAATGGCAGCTGCCATTTCATACATTTCATCCCAAGTGGTTGGGCCTTTTTCGCCGTCAAAGCCAGCAGCTTTAAGCAAACCTTTATTCCAATATAGAGCTTTGGTTGAGAAAGCGCGCGGTGCGCCCCAAATTTTACCACCAGCAGTCACTGTGCCCAAGATAGGTGCAGCATAAGTGGCTTTTTCAGCATCTGTCATCGGAATCTCAATGATCAGATCATTTTTTGACAATTGTTTCAATGTGCGTGAGCCCATATAAGCAAGTGCTGGTGCGTTGCCGGCAGCCGCCAATGTGGTGGCTTTGGTTTGGCACTGGCCCCAAGCCAGATATTCTAGGTTAACTTTATAGCCAAGGTTGGCTTCTTCCCACTCAGCAATATGCTTTTCAGAGTAAGACCCACCCCAATCTTGACCACCACATTGAATCATGTGGAGTTCTTTGTCTGCAGCTTGGGCGCTAGATACGGCTCCCAATATCAGCATACTTGCTGCTGCGAATTTTAAAATATTCATTTTACTCTCCCTTGTTGTATTTTTTCTGCCTATTACTCATATTATTCCTTCACCGCGCCTGCGGTTAAACCCGCTACAATATAGCGTTGAAGGAAAATATATATGATCAACACTGGCAAAATGCCGACCAAACTTGCAGCCATCAACTCATTCCAGATGATTTCTTGACGACCGAAAAACTGATAGATGCCCACAGGCAGTGGGTTTAAACTATCTTGCGAATTAAAAGTAAGCGCGAATAGGAATTGCTGGGCGTATGCGCCAATGAAAGTCGCAATCGCCACCACAATGATGCCGGGCATCGCGATGGGTAAAATGATGCGGCGTAAAATATATAGACGGCTGGCGCCATCAACCCAAGCGGCCTCTTCTAATGATTTGGGTATTTTCATCAAATATGAGCGCATCAACCAAATGCCCGTTGGAATGCTAAATGCCGCCCCCGGTATGATCATCGCCCAATAAGTATTGAGAAAGCCCAGCTTTTGCATCAGTTTATAAAGCGTGATGATCAACACAGTGCCACCCACCATGTTAATAGCCAAAAACGCGCCCAAAATGGCATCGCGGCCTTTAAATTCAAACCGCGCAAAGCCCCAAGCGGCGGGGATCACACATATAAGCGCAATTATGGTCACAGCGGTGGCAATGAAAAAGCTATTCATGATGTAGATGTGCAAACGCGGCACATTCCTCCACATGTCAAAATAAGCATCAAAGCTCATATTGTCTGTCAAAAAAGCGTAGGGTATGGTGAAAATCTCACTCAATGGCCGCATCGACACCAAAAACGCTTCTAAAAAAGGTGCCAGCATAAAGGCCACAAACAGTGCGATGCCCGCATAAATCAAAATATATTCATACCATTTATATTTGTTAATCATGATGTCTCTCCCCCGTTATTCATCGCCCTTTTGGCAAAGCGGGTCAGCATATAAAAATAGAATGCGGCAAAAGATGATAAGAAGATCACAATCATCACCGCCCGCGCTGCGCCTTCGCCATATTTATTGCGCGCAATGGCGGTTTTATAGGTGTCAATGATCATCGTGGTGGTCGATCCACGCGGGCCACCCTCGGTTAAAATCCAAATGATATCAAATGAGTTAAATGTCCAAATGGCCGACAAAAGCCCCATCGTTGCGACTGCTGGCATGATGAGCGGCAGAGTGATGCGGCGAAAGCGATAAAAGCGGCTAGCGCCATCTGTCCATGCAGCTTCATGCAAATCACCTGGTACGCTTTGCATGGCGGCCAATAGATAGATGGTCACTAACGGTGTCCCGACCCAAACGTCGGTAACAATCGTGGCGTAAAATGATGAATTGCGAAACGCCAAAAACTCAAACGGCCCTGCCAGAATGCCCAGCCATTGGCCAATGCCCGAAATCATCCCAAATTGGCCATTATACATCCAACTCCAGATAAACACGCCAATGGCGATCGGCACAATCCACGGCGGCATGATCAGCACTCTAAATAGATTACGGCCAGGTACGGCACAATTGAGCAACATAGCTCCCGCCACACCAACCAACATTTTTAAAGTCACCGAAATGAACATCCAATAAAATGTACGCACGATGACGGCAGGGAATTTACCACCAAATATTTTTATATAATTCTTAAACCCAACATATTCCTCTACAGGGTTTAACGAGCTGTTGGTGAATGACAGGCGAAATGTTTCGGCCAAAGGCCATGCCACAATAAATAAAGTCAACGCCAAGGCTGGCAATAATAAAAGATAAGGAAAATAATTGGCTTTTCCGTCGAGGGCATTCATTGGGCGGCCTCCCCGTTTACAGTTTTCTTGTCACGCAGATTGTAGCTGTCAAAACGCAGCCACATATCTGTTAGGTCAATCACTTGGTGTGTCACACGCGCTTCATCAAGCTTTATGGCCGTTAAACCAGCTTCTAAGCCATCTAATATCGACACAGGTAATTCTGCGCCGTCATTCATATGAGCAAAAATATCTTCAATCATCTTCTCGTCAGCGCCGTAATGCACAGACATTGCCGAGTCCGATTTGTAAGATTTATCAATCAGCCGCTCATTGTCTCTGACATTGGTGACTTTAAAATAATTTCGCACAAAATCGCCTTCTGCCATGCCTTTTGAGCCCATCACGCAAAAACGCCTAAATTCATCAGGCACGTTTAAATTGGTGTGAAAGCATAGATTTTCGCCATCTTCATATTCAATGATCGCCGTCTGATAATCAATAATATCACCGTCACCATCAAACACACGGTCAGCACCATTCCAGCCCGTTGGCTTGCTATGATAGATCTCGTTGTCATTGATGGAGGCGTTTTGGGGGGTGAAAGAACGGTTGCCTCCAAAACTTGCGAGCCGTATTGGCCGCTTGCCCATCAAGCCTTGATATAAGTCTAAATCATGGCAACATTTTTCCAGCATAAAACCGCCAGAATATTTGCTGTGCCGCCGCCAGTCACGCATAAAGAATGCACCATGGTAAGGCATAATATGTTCGGAGGCCTCAACAGAAGTAATGTCGCCCAGCAAGCCATCATCACGGGCTTTAATCAGATCACGATATAGCGGCGCATAACGCAAAACCAAACCAATCATCAATCGGTCTGCGCCGCCGTTTTTAGCTAATATATCTAGCAATTCAAAGGTTTGTTTCTCATCAATCACCACAGGTTTTTCGGTAAAGGTTTTAACACCAAATTCCAAAGCAGTGCGAATATGCTCTAAATGCAAATGGTTAGGTGAACCGATCATCAGCAGATCAAGCTGCTGGTTTTGCAATAAATCATCAAGCGTGTCGTAATGGCTACCGGGTGATAATTTTTTGAGTGAAGCAGGGTCGATATTCAAACCTTTCACGCCCTCACCCGTCATAAGTGGCAACCCGCATGGGTCGGGGTCAACATAACCAACAAATTCGACATTGGGCATTATAGATGCAATCACTTGCGTCAAATAACCAATGCGGTAACCTAACCCAACAATCCCAATTTGCATTTTCTTTAATTCGCTCATAAGCATTCTCTGCATAATTTTTGCTAATCGTGCAGATGGTCCCTCAAAAATTTAGCCATTTGCAACTTGTGGTCAAAGTTCAAATATTGGCTTTCTTAATTAAAAGACTAAATAACGACAGGTTCATGTCAAACGCTAGAGGCCGAAAACTCAAATTGGTATCATCCATGTGCACAACTATAATGAGCCTCATATATGGCCACATAGCGCGCAATTCATGGTGTGTTCCTGCCAAACTTAAATCAATTGCCAATTGGGGAGTTTTCAGTCAATAAAGTGGGATATTTAACAAGGTAAAAATCTATTAAAAACAGAGCTATAAAGGCAACAAACCGTGAAGTCATCATTGCCAAATAGTAAATTTTAAAACCACACTAACAATGCTTCAAGTCGGTTTGAATATCTTGAAATAAATTTTTACCATTATTCTGACTATAAAAAAACATCAGCAATACCAGTTAAACGAAAAAATGGCGTAATTATGTTTAATGTTTGCGAAAATATTTCACCATTGGATCTGGCGTTTTAAAACCCCTATGGTGAATAAAAATTATCAGAAATGAATGAGGGCGAATTATGCACGGTGCGATTGATTTAGGTGGCACAAAAATAGAAGCGGCTTTACTAAATGCTGATTTAATTCCGATCAAACGCCAACGGATAGACACGCCAAAAGATGATTATGAGCAATTGCTAAAAGCCATACAATCGCAAATAAACTGGTTGCGCAGCACGGCAAATGACGAGCAGTTAAGCATCGGAATTGGTGTGCCGGGCGTTGTCGACAAAAAAAATGGCCTCACCTTAACCTCTAATCTGCCAACCAAAGGCCGTAAACTCCGGCAAGATATATCAAACCTAGCGGGCCAAGACATACCGCTTGAGAATGATTGCCGCTGCTTCGCTCTGTCCGAAGCCAATGATGGTGCTGGCGCAGGTTATAAGAAAATATTCGGGCTTATCATTGGTACGGGCATAGGCGGGGGCATTTGCATTGATGGCAAATTAAGTTATGGCTTCAACAATTTAGCGGCCGAAGTTTCGCACATTCCCCTGCCCTCAACCATGGTGGCAAAATATAATTTGCCATTGCTTCAATGCGGCTGTGGCCGCACAGCTTGCTACGAAACTTTTGTCGCAGGCCCAGGCTTAAGCCGCTTGGCACAGCATTTAGCAGAGGTCAATCTGACAGCTATCGAAATCTCCGCACGCGCAGAAGCAGGCGATGAAAAAATGATCCATGTGTTAGATGTTTGGGTCGAATTATGTAGCCATATGCTGGATATGATCCAACTATTGGTCGACCCTGATTGCATTATTTTAGGTGGTGGCATTTCGTTGATCAAAAACATCGAACAAAAATTACTTGCTGGCATGAAAAAAGTGGCGTTAGACAATACCCACCCACCACATTTATTGCTGGCAAAATTTGGCGATAGTTCTGGCGTGCGCGGAGCCGCCATGTTGCCATTGCTAGATAATTTAGAGGAATAAAACATGATTATTTTGGCCAACTCAGAAGCCACCAATGGCATTGGCGTCAGCGCCGAACTGCTACAGCAAAAACACAATGTTTTGGATGCGTTGGTCGAAGGCATTAGTGTTGTTGAGCGCGACCCCAATGTGCGCAGCGTTGGCTATGGCGGCTGGCCAAATATGATTGGCGAAATGGAATTTGATGCCGCGGTTATGGATGGCACAACGCTTGAAATCGGCGCAGTCGGTGCATTACAAGGCACTTTATCAGCAACCAAAACGGCATACCAAGTGATGAAACGCCTCCCGCATGTGATGCTGACAGGCGCAGGCGCCACGCGCTTCGCCAAAGAATGCGGCTATCAAGATGACGAGCTGTTAATGCCTGATTCAAAACGTGTCTGGCGCAACAAGATAGATAAAGTTGTTGCAGCCGATCAGCTAGATAATTTCCCCAACATTCCACTCGCGCCCCTAAGCAATATCATCACCGATCCCGAACGGGTGCGCGACACCACAGTTTTTATGGGCATGGGGCACGACAACCACATTGCAGCTTGTACCTCAACTTCTGGCTGGGCGTGGAAATATCCGGGACGGTTAGGCGATAGCCCCATTCCAGGTGCAGGTTTTTATGCCGATAGCCGTTTTGGCGCGGCGGCTTGCACTCATACAGGCGAGATGACCATGCGCGCAGGCACGTCTCGCGCCATTGTTCTGGCAATGCAATTGGGGCATAGTCTCGAGCAATCAGTTGATTTGGCGGTTGCAGAACTTGCCAATTTAAAAGGCGGCTTTTTAGGCGGCGTGGTCATTCATGCCATCGATAAACATCAAAATCATCTGGTGGTTAATTTCAGATGCGATGAAACCATCCGCTATTGGTATTGGGGTGAGACATTGCCTGAGCCAGTGCAAAAAATTGCCACAAAGGTTTAATTCCAGCTACCCTTTACCGCCGTGCGGGTGACGAATAAGTCGTCATCCAAATGCACAATGTCAGCTTGCAAACCAGTTTTCAATTGCCCGATTTTATGCCCCAAACGCAAAGCATTTGCCGGGTATAGAGATGCCATTCTTAAGGTCTCGCCAAGCTCAAAACCCAAAACCTTATGGCAATTGCGCACGGCCGTTGCCATGTCCAAGGCACTGCCTGCCAAAGTTCCTGCATCAGTGATGCAATAGCTGTCTTTCACCTGAATGGCTTCGCCGTATAATTCAAAATGCGGCGAGACCGCCCCAACAGGCGGCATGGCATCGGTAATGATGCACATTTTGCCGCGTTTTTTGGCATTTATAGCCACTTTGGCGGTGGCTTTGGCAACATGTTGATTGTCCAAAATAATGCCAACAAATGTATCCTCGTCTTCAAGCGCCGCCCCCACTACACCGGGTTCACGGTTCAGCATTGGGCTCATGGCATTAAATAAATGAGTGAAGCCACAAAGCCCCTCGCCCAAAGCTGCTTGTATCTGCTCATAAGTGCCATCACTATGGCCACAATAAACCAATATGCCGGCATCAGTTAAGTCTTTGATAAAGCCTGTAGGCACTTTTTCAGGTGCTAATGTCACCATCAAAACACCATTTTTCAAACTTTTATATAGCTCTGCCACGCCGTCATCAACATCTCTGATCATGGCGGGTAAATGCACGCCCTTGCGCGCCATATTAAAATACGGCCCTTCAAGATGCAAACCAACCATACCCGATATGCCTTGCTCCAACGCTTGGTTGGCAGCATTAACGGCAATTTTCATTTTTTCAGAACTGTCACTGATGAGAGTTGGCAACATTGCGGTTGTGCCAAATTTTCGATGCGCGGCTATAATGGCCTTCATGCCTGCAATGCTTGGCTCATCATTTAACAATATACCGCCGCCGCCATTGACCTGAATGTCAATAAAACCAGCACTCAGAATTCCACCGTTAAATTCTATATGTTCAGCATCTTCAGCAATTTTACCAAAATTATTTTTATGGGTAATTTCGGTAATTTTTTCATCATAAATCACCAATATATGATCGTTCAAAAACTCATCACCATTGAATATGGTGGCACCGCTAATGATTTGGCGTTCATTTTTATCTCTAATCATAATTTTCACTTATTTCGCGGTTATCCGCTTTGGGTCATTTTTTATTTAGATGAATTTGTTTGGCGCAAATGCCAAGTTAATGTCACTGTTCCGTGCCATTTAAGTAATTATTCAATTGCAAATCCAAGTGCAATTCGGCCACATAATCATAACTATCACCACGGTAATAAGAGCGGGTATATTCAACCGCACGGCCATCTTTTAAAAATGAACGACGCTCAACATAAAGCGCGACACTGTTATATTTTAAATTCAACAATTCAGCCATATCGGCGTCAAATAATTCTGCGCGCAAGCGTTGCAAAGCGCGGTAAGGGCTGTAATTTGCGCGTTCAAGCACTGCATATAAAGACAGATCAACAATGTTGGGAAAGGGCAAAAATTCACGCGGTACAGTGGTATATTCCATGGCGACAGCTTCATCAGAACCATAGCGAATGCGTGCCAAGCGCGAAACTTCGGTATTTGGCGAAAGGTTCAAAGCCATAGCCTCTTCAGGTGTGGCAGTGCCAATCGAGCGATCCAACCATTTTACCCCTGGTTGCATGCCGCGTTTGGTCATTTCTTCAGTAAAGCCAGTTAATCTGGCCGAAGGCTGCTCCATACGGCCTTTGACAAATGTGCCGACACCATGGCGCTGCACCAGCAAACCTTCTTCGACAAGGCCACTCACAGCTTTGCGCACGGTCACTCGCGACACACCCAAATCAGCGGCCATTTCGCGCTCAGCTGGTATGGCTTCATCAACCCTAAAATCACCCAAAGCCATGGCTTTTTTAATCAATGTTTGCAATTGCGAATAAAGCGGGGTCTGGCTGTCACCACTTAATGAAAAACCCGAAAAAATTGAGCTTACAACTTTAGACATGACTACTCGCTTTCTGCACTAAAACACTGGCACTATTTTGGAATTTTTGTGGCACTTGCACACGACTACCGCTTAAATGTTTGGTAATGCGTAAAAAACAACCATATAAAGCGTCATTTTGGTATGCCACATATTGCGCCTTTAAACGCGCTGGCAGCAAAGCCGCCGAACGATCGGCCAAACCACCCAATAAGGTGAATTGCTCCGAGCCAAAGGCCATGATGCCATCAATCAACTGGGTTAACTCGCGCATATGGCGCTCGATTAGCAGAATAGCTGCTGCATCGCCCACTTCATATAGATCAAAAGCCTTTGCGCAAAATATTGCAAAATCTTTAGGCTCAGCGCGCTCGGCCCACAGCACAATATCGCCCATATCATTGTTAAAAAAGTCCATGATATATTGGGTCAATGGGCTTGATGGCTCTAAACCTTCTGCAGCGCGCAAAGCGTATCTTACAGCGTGTCGGCCAACCGCAGCACCACTGCCACTGTCCGAAATTTCAAAGCCCCAACCGCCAATGTTATGAATGGTTTGCTGGTGTATAGCGACTGCAGATGAGCCAGTACCCGTAATCACAATCGCCCCTTCAGCACCCGCAAAAGCCCCAATGCAAGCCGTCACAGCGTCAGTTTCAAGGGTTACAGATTTAAACGAATGTTCAAGCGCATAAAAATTATCTTGATCACGTTTCAACTCAAGGCCAGCCAAACCAAAACAGGCATGGGTGCGTTTTATATGGGCAAAATCAACGCTCGCATCAATAAAGGCTTGCTCAACCGATTTCATAATTTGTTTCATCACCCGCTCAGCACCCAACCGTGCATTGGAAGCCCCTGCAAGCCCCTGCCCCAAAACATCGCCCGCAGCATTATAAAGACGTGTCTTGCAAGACGTGCCGCCCCCGTCTACAGCGAGGTATAAATCATCAGGTAAAAATTGGGATTGATTACTCATGGGCACCAGAAGTTAAATTTGTCTCAACAAGACTATATGGCTCAAGCATATAGGTGGATGAAGATTAACATCAATACCAATATAATATTGGTATTACCCTCAAAATCACTAAAAACAGCTAAAAATGCAGGCGGAACATACCCATTACAGGGCTTCTCGGGCTGTTTAGGCTGATAAGCCCAATATTGCCAATAGTACCACAGATAGACATTAGCTATTTAGAAAGAGCCAAATAAGCTTATGATTTAAGCAAATGAATGAGCATAGGAATATATGATGTATTATGATGAAAACCCATTTAGCGCAACAAGTGATACGCCTAATAAAGACAAAGCAGCGATATGGGACATGCTGGTATTGCGCGATATTGATGCCTATTTAGCGGCCGATTGGTCACTGGTCGAAAATGATTTTATTGCCGATAAATTTATGGGCATTGATGGTAAGAACGAGCAAAATCCAAGTGATTGGAAAATGGCATTTCCAAGCCTTGAAGATTATAAAAACCTATGGCTAGAACAAGCTGTTGCAGCGCAAAAAATCGAATATGCCGAAGATATACGCCAAGCCATTCACAAACTCACCAACCTCACTGATATTGACATTAATCAGCACAAAGCCATTGCCTGCAAAAAATTCCACGGCACTATAAAAAAAGCCGATGGCAGTGTCGATCAACTCAATTGGCAAACCTTATATTTTTGTGAAAAAGTAGCTGATAAATGGAAAATAACAGGCTTTGCAGGCTATCTTCCCTATCTATAATATCAGCCTTTGATCAGGCCTTTATAAACACCAGGTTCGGAATCTTCAATAATGGTAGCGCCGATTTTTTTGGCGTAAAAACCCGTTGGCCCCGCCCAGCCAATAATGGCGTAACCATAACCAATCTCACGCATGGTATGCAGGCATTTAAGCAATAATGCCTCACCAATGCCCTTGCCGCGCTCAGCTTCATCAACCCCGGTGGGGCCAAAAAACCCACGCGCTGTGGTGTCATAACAGGCAAAACCCAGCATTTTATCATCTTCATTCACTGCAATATAAACACTCACAGGCTGGCGAGAAAAAGCCACTTCAACTTCACTCACCCAGTCTTGGTTAAAATGTTTATTCACCCACGCACAGACCAAATGTTTTTCGGGCGCCATTGCCGGACGCAAGGTCACATTCTGATCTCGAATTTTAGCAAATATATCAGTTTGCGGTAAATCATATAATTTCACCAACATATCAGACATGAGCTTTCCCTTTTTTATTCAACTATTTCAGCAATTGCCACACGTCATCCATAGTGGCAAACGGGTCTGGGTCAACGTTCAATTCAACCGCCGCCATTTTGCCCTGTGCAACCTTTAACCTATTTAAACTGGTTTCAGATAAAGGAGTCAACTTTTCATGCCATTGCTGCCAATCTTTAGCCCCACCATGGCAGGATAATACCAAATCAACACCTGCATTTTGCACCTGCTGGCACCGCTCAGCAATGCTACCATCCAAGCTTTCCATGTAAACACAGTCCGATATTAACACACCATCAAAACCAATACGCTGGCGAATAATTTCATCAATAACAGGTTTAGAAACCGTTGCAGGCATACCATCACACGCGGCATAAACAACATGCGAAACCATTGCCCATGGACAGTCATTCAACCGTTTAAATGGCAAAAAGTCACTCGCATCCAGCTTTTCTAAACTGGCATTGACAATTGGTCGGGTCACATGGCTATCCTCCATCGCACGGCCATGACCAGGAATATGCTTCATCATCGGTATGATGCCGCTTTCCATAAAGCCAGCAATAATTTGCTCGCCCATTTGCGCAACAATATCAGCATTTTCGCCAAAACTACGGTCAGATATAACCGCCGATGCACCTTTGAATGACAAATCTAAAACAGGGCTACAATTGGCATTAAACCCTGCATTGGCCATGTCCGACGCCAAAGCCCGAGACGATCTGCGGATGACCTGTTTGGCCAGCTCTAAATCTTTCTCAATCAATTTATGAAACTCAGCATAGATAGGATAAACAGGCCAGTCTGGGCCTTCCAAATGCTGTATCCGCCCGCCTTCTTGGTCGGTGGTGATCACCGCATCCTCACGGCCAACCGCCTCGCGGAACTGCGCATTAAGCCGTTTAATCTGGTCACGCCCCGTAACATTACGGCGCATCACCATCAGGCCATATGGGTTAGCATGTTTAAAGAAATCCAGCTCAGCATTGGTAAATTCTGTGCCCTGAAACCCAATCATTAATGGCGATATATCGGTCATATTCTGCTCTCTTTCACGTTTATTCAAAATCTTTACGACGGTATTGAATGTTCAAACCATCCAACATTGGTTGGTGATATTGCTTTAAATCATGGCTAAAATCAGCATAATTTTTATGCTCCACTTCCACCCAACATATTTCACTTAAGGCAATCATCCGTGGAAATATTTGGTGATCGACAATGGATTTATCATAGAGATTTTCACTCCACAAACAGCCTTGTATGCCCTTAAAACGCATGGCGATCTCGGCCGAAATATCCTTAGGAATGGGGTCATAATTATAAACGTTTTGCAAGCTGACACGCCCGCCCGTCCATGTCAGGCCAGGTTCATCAAAACCTGTAGAATGCGCCATGTCAAAATAACAATGTTGCGCAGGTGACATCACCACATTATAACCACGTTCAGCTGCATTTATGCCGGCTTCAACGCCTTTCCAACTTACAATATAACCGTCTTTTTTAATATCACCTTGCTCGCTAGCTTCTTCCCAAGCACCCGTTTTCTTGCCATATCTATCCGCAATGTCTTGCACTTTTTTTAGAAAATGAGTCTGCACTTGCTCGGTTGAATTATAACCATGTTCGGCCATCAATTCAGCCACTTTAGGCGATTTTTCCCAGCTACCATGGGCGCGTTCATCTGCCCCTATATGAATAAATTCACTGGTAAAAATATCAGATATTTCACAAAACACTTTATCCAACATATCATAGGTCTGTGGCAAAGCAGGGTTTAAACAATTTTCCTCATAACCTTGCACCGATGTATATTCAGACGCGTCATCGGCTTCAAGCAATTCAGGCATTAATTTTATCAATGCATGGCAATGGCCAGGTATGTCAATTTCAGGTATCACTTCAATATTGCGTTTAGCGGCATAGGCAACAATATCGATCATATCTTGCTGGCTGTAAAACCCACCTTCATCCCTCGCACCACTGCCATAAGATGGCTCAACCATTTGCCCATAACCACGGCTGGTAATCTGCTCGGTCAGTTGCGGCAGGGCTTTAATTTCCACCCGCCATGCTTCATCGTCAACCAAATGCCAATGAAATTTATTCAGCTTATATAAAGCCATATGATTGATAAATCGCTTGACCTCGTCCATGCTAAAAAATTGCCGCGCTACATCCAAATGCTGACCGCGCCATTCAAATCTTGGCGCGTCATTAATTTCAACACAGGCCACATTGATCTTATCCAAAGCTGCCATTTGCCACAAGCTCATCAAAGCATTGTGAATGCCCGCCGCATCCGTTGCCCTAATGTCTATCTTTTGCGCCTCTATCTTCAGCCGATAGGCTTCACTCACAAGCCCATCATCAGCAATTAAATTAAGTTCTATGCCTTGGTTGGATAAAGAAAATAAATTATAATCGCCGTCAAAATCTCGTTCAATCTCAACCGCATTATCAAAGCTATCGGCAAACATACCATCAGTATTTAAAGCAAAACCACGGCTTAAATCGGCTAATCCGGAAGAATGAACCATCTCATTAGGCAGCGGAAAGCAATTCACCCGACGGCTATTTTTTGATATTTCAACAGGCTCAACATCATCCGCCATATCCACAATCCGTGCGGCAATTTTGTCGGCTTTGCTATATTCAACGTCAACCAATTCATCACCACTCATAGCAAAAACACCAGCGGGCAAATCAGTATATTGGTTTAAAATCGTTTCTACCATGCAAGTAAATTGCCATTTTCCACCCTCCAACATCACTTTGTTAGGCGGCTCAAGCTCGTAATATGTACCCACTTGTTTTAAAATTTTGGCATTGCTATAGGTTTTCTTGATCAGCGCATAAATAAAAGTAAAGCATAATTTATCAAACTTAACAGTGTCTGGAGAAATATTTGCCAGCGTGAATGTTAATTCTGTATGCTTATCGGCATTTATTTCAGCCACAATATTCAGTTTTAGTTGATGCATTATCCCTCACCTCAATGTTTTTATCAAGCTTAGGGGCAGAAATTTATATGACCAATTTATTCGCGTGCGCAATATTGGCTTTTTTACAAATGGTATGGTTGAGGAAATTTGGAAGCCTAAGGGCATTTTTGGCTAAACCCCAGTATTTTAGACCATATTTTGGGGCTAAACGTATTTTATGTATACAAACCTCATCCCTACTGAGGCAAAATTAAGGAGGTGATTAAAAACCACCTCCTCACATTTTGTTCTAGGCTTTAAACTTTTTAATTTCACCAGATTCAAGGCGTGAAACATAAGAGTTAAACTCTGCTTTCACAACTTTCATCAAGAAATAAAGGCCAATCACATTAGGTATCGCCATAGCGAATAATGCTGCATCTGAGAAATCAATCACAGGGCCGAGGCTAGCGGAGGCGCCGACAATGATGAATAAACAGAAAATAGCTTTAAATACAAGCTCAGTTCTTTTGCCTTCACCAAACAAATATGTCCACGCTTTCAAACCATAATAAGACCAAGAGATCATGGTTGAAAATGCGAACAATACAACAGCAATAGCCAAAACAAATGGGAACCAGCTTATGGCAGAACCAAAGGCTGCTGAAGTGAGAGACACTCCAGATGTATTACCAATTGTGGCAATCTTGCCAGCTTCATTCACCATGTAAAGACCGGTTTCTGGATCAACCATAAGTTGGCCAGAAATGGTGATTACCAATGCGGTCATTGTACAGATAACCACTGTGTCGATGAATGGCTCAAGTAAGGATACAAATCCCTCGGTGATTGGCTCTTTGGTTTTCACCGCACTATGGGCAATGGCCGCAGAACCGATACCAGCTTCGTTAGAGAATGCAGCACGTTTAAAGCCTTGAATCAAAGCCCCAACAAAACCGCCTGCAACACCCAAACCTGTAAATGCACCACCAAAGATTTGGCCAAATGCCCAAGCAATTTGGTCATAATTTACAGCTAAGATTATCAAAGCTGCACCGACATACATCACACCCATAAATGGTACAACTTTTTCAGTCACACGAGCGATGGATTTAACACCCCCAACAATCACGATAAATACGATGGCCGCAAATACAATACCAGTGATCCAACCCGGAAAATCGCCAACAACACCAACAATTTGTGCATGCGCTTGGTTGGCTTGGAACATATTACCACCACCCAAAGCACCCAGAATACAGAATACTGAAAATAGAATGGCTAAGAATTTACCACCTGGCAGACCAAGCTCTTTAAAGCCCTTAGACAGATAATACATCGGGCCACCAGAAACGGTGCCGTCATCATATTCATTCCTATATTTCACACCTAAGGTACATTCGGTAAATTTCGCCGCCATGCCCATAAGGCCAGCGATGATCATCCAAAATGTTGCACCAGGGCCACCAATGCCAACAGCCACAGCCACGCCGGCTATGTTACCAAGCCCAACTGTGCCCGAAAGCGCAGTTGCAAGCGCTTGGAAATGGCTCACTTCACCCGCATCATTTGGGTCAGAATAATCACCCTTCACCAAACTAATGGCATGCTTAAAAAAGCGAAACTGAACAAACCCAAAATAAAGCGTGAAGACCGCCGCCGCAACCACCAACCACATCACAATCCATGGAAAATTTTCTGTAAAGGGGACTGGTGCAAACATAAAGTCTACAAATGGGCTGGTAATGGATGCGAAAACCGCATTCACTTGGGCGTCTAGGCTCTCGGCCAATGCTGTGCCACTAACGGCCGAAAAAACACCCGCTATTAAACTTGTTTTTAAAATATTTTTCATTATTTTTTCCTATCCCACAACTGTCACAGGCACACTAGCGCCCATTACAAGATTTGCGGTTGAGCTGCCAAATATACGCTTGGCAATGCCGCCTTCTGATGAACGACTGACGATGATTTGATCGGCTTTTTCTGCAACACAGATTGCGTCCAACGCATCAGCCACATTACCGTGGCGCACGATGCCTCTGGCCTTAACACCCGCATCAACAAGTGCCTTCACAGCAGGGTCGATAATTCGTTCCTTGGCGGTGGCAATTTCTTCCTCGCGCCGCTTATGGCGTTCGGCATTTTCTTCTTGAGTCTGAAAAGAATAAGGAGACCATTCAATAATATATGCGACTAATAACTCGCAATCTCCAATCAGGCCAGCCATTCGCTTGCCGTAATCAAGTGCACGAGAGCCTGTTTCATGGCCATCAATGCCTACCACTAATTTTACCGTCATTTCAATTCTTTCCCTCTTGTTGCCCTAAACCATTTTTGAGAAAGCTGCCCCTGAAATTGTACATATCAAAGACCAAAACTTGACTTAGCTGTTACCTCTAAATTCCTGCCTTCTAACGTTAACTATAAACATAATTTTTAATATTGGGAAATAATTTTGGTAAAGTAAAAGCAACACACATAGAACTACATGAATAAAATTTATTATTCATCGCGCAGGAAAGCAACCTACTATTCATATACAGCGCGGTTTAAAGAGTTGTTTAAATCTCACTATTTAAACTCAAAACACACAGGTTAATTTCACGAAAATATATTGTAATTAAGAGCAAACAGAAGTCGTTTTATGTGCTGCTTGGCTCATTTGGGTTCATCATTATTCTTAAAAAACAAAAAAAGCACGACCACACATAAGGGATTAATTCCATGTGAGTCGTGCCAATTTATTAATAGTCATTTTAATGATTATCAAGCATCGCTTTAGTGATTGTCTCTGGGCACACCTTTGGTTTGCGAAATACGTTGATATTTAGTGGCGTTTTTCAGCACCATGCCTTCGGATAATTGATCAACAATGCCACGTTGAATCTCTTGCCAAGGGGTTTGTGATTCAGGATACTCATAACTGCCCGCCGCTTCCAAATCAGCAAATCTTTGCGCCAATTCTTCGTCAGAGATTAAAATGTTAGCTTCGCCTTTATTCAAATCGATGCGCACTTTGTCACCATTTTTCAAAATAGCCAAACCACCACCAATAGCAGCTTCGGGCGATGCGTTCAAAATAGATGGCGAGCCAGATGTACCCGATTGACGGCCATCGCCAATGCAAGGCAAGGTGGTGATGCCGCGTTTCAATAAATAATCTGGCACTTGCATATTCACCACTTCAGCCGCGCCGGGGTAGCCAATGGCACCTGTGCCACGCATAAATAATACGCTATATTCGGTAATGTTCAATGCTGGGTCATCAATGGTTGCGTGGTAAATTTCAGGCCCATCAAACACCACAGCCACGCCTTCAAAAGCATTGGGGTCATCTGGGTTGTTCAGCAATCTCTCTCTAAACTCATCAGATACCACACTTAGTTTGATGATGGCCGAGTCAAACAAATTGCCTTTAATCACCTTAAAGCCAGCCATGCCCATAAGCGCGGTGTCAAAATTTCTAATCACATCAGCATTGCGCGAAGACTCATCGCGGCTGTTGTTGCCAATCGTATCGCCGTTCACCGTCATGGCATCTTCATGAATCAAATCATGTTTAATCAATTCAGCAACCACTGCTTGCACACCACCTGCCCGATGAAAATCCTCAGCCAGATATTCACCAGCAGGTTGCAAATTCACCAATAGCGGCACATTCAACCCGTATTTTTCCCAATCGTCCATATTCAATTCAACGCCAATATGCTTAGCAATGGCGTTAATATGAATCGGCGCATTGGTCGAGCCACCTAGGGCTGAGTTCACAGCAATCACATTTTCAAACGCCTCACGGGTCATAATGTCAGATGGCCGCACATCTTCTTTCACCAAGTCAACAATACGCAAGCCCGTACGATAAGCCAGTTGGCCACGCTCGCGGTAAGGCGCAGGTATTGCTCCCCCGCCCGGCAATTGCATGCCCAAAGCTTCAGACAAGCTGTTCATAGTCGATGCGGTGCCCATTGTGTTGCAATAACCAGCAGAAGGCGCCGAGCTTTCGGCTAAATCCATAAATTCTTCATAATCAATTTTGCCCAAGGATAGTTCCTCGCGCGAGCTCCAGATGATCGAGCCAGAACCGCACAGGCGGCCATCACGGGCATAACCGTTCAACATCGGGCCGCAAGAAAATGAAATGGCAGGAATGTTGACAGTGGCCGCCGCCATCAACACAGCAGGCGTTGTCTTATCACAACCAGTGGTCAACACCACGCCATCAAGTGGGTAGCCATATAATATTTCCACCAAGCCCAAATAGGCCAAGTTACGATCAAGCGATGCGGTTGGGCGTTTGCCGGTTTCCTGAATCGGATGAACGGGGAATTCCATGGCAATGCCGCCCGCTTCTCTAATGCCTTCACGGATGCGTTTAGCAAGTTCAATATGTGGGCGGTTACAAGGCGATAAGTCAGAACCAGTTTGGGCGATGCCAATGATAGGCCGACCAGATTGCAGCTCTTCACGGGTCAAACCGTAATTTAAATAGCGCTCCAGATATAAAGCCGTCAGCGACGGGTTACCTGGATTGTCAAACCATTTGCGCGATCTTAATTTTAATTTTCCGTCTTTGTCTCTGCCTAAAGCCATTTTATTCTCCAATAATCTTCTAACCAACACACTTTAATGTTGGCTCAAAACACTTTAATGTTAGCGGTAACATAAGGTCAACAAAATAGTTAGAATGTTTCTTAGTTATGCATAAATAGCTGTGAAATCAACGGTTATTTCAAGTCAATCGAGTGCTTTCGCGCACCACCAACTCAAAACTTATATTTCGTATTTTCTCGCCCAAAGGCGTATCTTCAATAGAATGAATTGCCATATCAACGGCTTGCTCACCCATTTCATATCTAAAGGTTTTAATGCTGGTCAAAGCGGGGTGAACCGCCTGCATAAATTCTAAATCGTGAAAACCCGCAATGCCCAGTTGTTCAGGCACTTTAAAGCCCAATTCCAAGCCTGCCGATAAGCTACCCAAAGCCAAATCATCATTACCGCAAAAAATTGCATCCACATCTGGGTGCTGTTTTAAAAGTTCAAGCGCCAAAGCCTTGCCTTCACTCACGGATGGCCGCAGCCCAGTCGATACCTGAATGTCAGGGTCATAAAGCCCATTATCTTGCATCTCGCGCTTAAACGCCTGCATGCGCCGTTTGACCCGCGGGTCCATATAAGCGTTGATCGAGGCAATGCGCTTATAACCTTGCGCCATTAAATGCTGCACCAGTTGCTGCGCGGCAAGGCCATGGTCAAAACCAACCAACATATCTACAGGGTCATCAGTATATTCCATAGTCTGCACCACGGGACAATGGGCTTTTTCAAGTAGTTTGCGCGTGGTTTTGGTTTGGTCAATGCCGGTGATGATCAAAGCTTCAGCCCGTTGGCCAATAAACAACCGCACCAGCCGCTCTTCTTCTTCATCAGAATAACGGCTATTGCCAATAAGAATGCGATAATCAGTGCCTGCAACTTTATCATATATGCCCCGCAACACTTCACTAAATACGTGGTTGCTGAGCGAAGGAATGATGACCCCAATGATATGAGTTCGCGCCGATGCCAAAGCCTGCGCATTCGGGTCGGCTATGTAATTAATGTCTTCAATCACCTGATTGATTCGGGTTTTAAGCTTTTGCGAAACCTTGCTCGGATCACGCAAGGCACGTGACACGGTGATGCTGCTCACCCCCACCTTAGCGGCCACATCAGCAATGGTGGGGCGGCCAAAATTCTTGCGTTTTTTAACCCCACCCATTTTTCCATTTTTTTGCGTCACTCAATTCCCTCAAAACTAATCCTGCCGCTAACCTATATCAATCATCACACAAAACCCATTTTATTTTTAAGCGGGGTATTTTTGACTGCGCAACCTGTCCAAGCGCAAACGGTGGCGGTTATCAGTCAAGCGCATCACCGCCAACCATGTGGCTAACAATAAGGTTATGCCCGTTGTGCCTGCGATGGCAAAGGTAATCATAATTTGGTAACGCACAGCATTTGCAGGGTCAGCACCCGCCAAAATCTGCCCTGTCATCATGCCGGGGATGGACACCACGCCCGCCGCGGCCATAGAATTAATAATCGGCAACAGCCCCGTTGCCATGGCATCACGCACAATCGGCAACATGGCCTCAGTGCGGCTCATGCCCAAAGCCAAACGGTCATTCACCTCGCCTTGGCGCTGCTTTGCCCCACGCGTAATCTGGTCAAGCGCCAAAGCCACAGCCGTTAAACTATTGCCCAACAACATGCCAAATAACGGTATGGCGTAACGTGGGGCATACCAAGGCTCAGGGCCAATCACCGTGGTTAAAGTGAAGGTCAACACCATAATGCCCACGCCCACCATAGGTATGCCGCCCAAGCCTAAACTCCACAATCCCGTAAAAGCCAGCTTCTGCCGCGCCCTAATTTCATAAGTCGCAAAACCGCCCATCAACAATAACAGCATCAACACAACCCAAACCGAATCCTGCTCAAATACCCATGCCAAAACCAAAGTCACCAAAGCCAATTGCACAATCATCCGCGTGGCCGCGATGAAAATAGATTTGGCCAATCCCAATTGCATCAGCAAGCTCAAAGCCCCGGTGATAAAAATAGCCAAAGCCGCCAAAACAATGTGCCAATTGTCAATATATATAGATGCCATTATTTTTTCCCTTCACGAAGCTTGCCACCAATGATATTCACCACACGCGTGGCAATGCGCTCAATCTGTGCCTCACTGTGCGAGATGATGAATATAATCCGCCCTTCACCTGCCAGCCGCACCAATTCAGCCTCAATTTTTAAACTGGTGTCTTGGTCCAACGCGGCCGTCGGCTCATCCAGCAACAAAACCCGTGGCTCGTCAACCAAAGCTCGCAACAAGCCAAAACGTTGGCGCTCTCCCGTCGACAATTGCTCAATCGGCCGCTCAAACAATTCAGTCGTCAGGCCAAATCTAACCGCCATTTGTCGGGTTTTCTCATCATCAGACAGATGATCTTGCGCCGTATTGCCCCACCATGATGGCTCTGCACTCACATATCGAACCCTTTTGCGCCATTCGGTGGCGGCGATGTCATTGCGGTTCACATCATCTAAACTCACCTCGCCCTCATTCACCACCAAGTCAGCAATGGCGGCAAATAAGCGGCTCTTACCGGCACCAGAAGGCGCTGCCAAAGCGGTGACTCCCCCCTTAAGCTCCAGCCGTTCAACATTTATCGGCAATATAGTCAGGTTTTTAATGATTAGCATGTGCAACTTCCCCAGATGGTCAAAACAAATTAGTCTAAGCCACAGGCAAAAGTCAACCAAGATAAATCTAGCTTAAATAGCTGATAGCCCCGCATTGGTATTGAGTAGATATTGCGAAAATATCGGGCCACTGGCAGCGCCAATGGCACGGGCGTTCATGCCCACATTCCCCACTTCAATGCGCGGGGCAATCAGGCCTCTTGTATCCTGAGTGGCCATATAACGCCGCACCCGCTCAACCAATTCAGTGCGTATATGGGTCGGAAACGCCCCATCAATAAGTATGGCCTCAAAATCAATCACCGAACATACCGATAACGCAGCTTTGGCCAATTCTTGCGCCGTTTCACTAATCCACGGTTCGATATATCTAGCCAATGCACTCCAATCTTGCGGCTGTTGCCAAATTAACTCAGGGTCAACTCCCAATTCTATCAAACGCGTCTCCAGCACATGGATGGAAGCAACATCAATCAATTGGCGGCTTTCACCAAGCGGGCTGGTGCTACGCAACGAGCCTAACGCACCCGCGTTGCCATGGTTGCCTTCAAACACTGTGTGGTTAAGCACCACACCACCACCCACAAAGGCACCAATGAAAAAATATGCATAATCCCTAAATTCTTTGCCCCTGCCATATAAATGTTCAGCACGGCATGCGGCGGTCGAGTCGTTGACTACAAATACCGACAAATCACTAAATTTCTTAACTTCTAGTTTAAAATCAACTTGTTTCCAGGATTGAAAAGTTTCAGATTGCTCGCCAACCACATCATCCCATTTCCACAACTCAAATGGTATGGCAATGCCAATGCCACAAACACGCTTTAATATACGGCTTGAAAAATTGGCAGAAATAGAAAGCAAACCATCACGCAAAAAGTTAAAAATCTCGGCGGGCATTGGGTATGCGTAGCTGGTGCTAATTTGCTCGCGCACCTCACCTTTAAAATCTAACAATAATAATTCAGCGCTGCGACGACCAATTTTCAATCCAAAAGAAAACACGCCATCAGCGGCCAAATCCATCGGTGTAGAAGGTTTTCCCACTTTGCCTTTTACTGGCACACCACGCACTAGCAAGCCGTCCTTTTCCAACTTACGCAGTATTATGGAAACAGTCTGGGCGGATAGGCCTGCGCGGCGCGCCAAATCAATGCCAGACATCGATGCATGACCGCGTTGTAGCATGGATAATAACAAGCGTTCATTATAGTCACGCACACCACTTTGGTTGATACCACTACTCAACACTCCAATTTTTCGATTCGCCATACAGCCGCCTCAAACCAATTACTAACTTATATATAGGTATCATGCTTTGTTCAACAAATCATGCATTTAATTAATAAATAAAGTTTATTTATTAATTGACAGGCATTCATAAAGCGTGTTCAATAAGGTTAACATTGTGACAAGATATATCACAAATGTTAGCTGACTTTGGTCAGAATCATAAACTTTGAGGGAAGATAAAATGAAAAGAATTATTGCCACAGCGGCACTCGCTTTAGCACTTAGCACCACAGTCAGTGGCGCATTTGCGGCTGACATTACAGCCTGCTTAATCACAAAAACCGACACCAACCCATTCTTCGTGAAGATGAGAGAAGGCGCAGCGGCCAAAGCGGCTGAGCTGGGCATGACGCTCAAAAGCTATGCAGGTAAAATCGATGGTGATCACGAAACCCAAGTGGCCGCAATCGAGACTTGCATTGCTGATGGCGCGAAGGGTATTTTACTCACCGCTTCCGATACATCTTCCATTGTGTCTGCTGTCAAACAAGCCCGTGATGCCGGCATTCTGGTCATCGCACTCGACACACCGTTAGATCCGATTGATTCAGCCGACGCGACTTTTGCCACAGATAACTTCTTAGCTGGCGAATTGATTGGCAAATGGGCAGCCGCTTCATTGGGTGCTGATGCTGCCAATGCTAAAATCGCACTGCTCGATTTAGATGTGAGCCAACCCACCGTTGGTGTATTGCGCGATCAAGGTTTTTTACAAGGCTTCGGCATTGATTTAGGCGATCCAAACAAATGGGGCGATGAAACTGATTCACGCATTGTTGGCCACGACGTCACACAAGGCAATGAAGAAGGTGGCCGCCGCGCGATGGAAAATCTGCTGGCCAAAGATTCAGGCATTAACGTGGTTTACACCATTAACGAGCCTTCAGCCGCTGGTGCTTATGAAGCGCTCAAAGCCTTCGGCCGCGAAAATGATGTGCTGATTGTCTCTGTCGATGGTGGTTGCCCGGGTGTTGAAAATGTCAAAGACGGCGTTATTGGCGCAACTTCGCAACAATATCCGTTGCTAATGGCATCACTTGGCATTCAAGCCATTCGCGATTGGGCAGACAATGGCACCAAGCCAGAAGTGACACCTGGCAAGGCTTTCTTTGACACCGGCGTGGCTTTGGTGACCAATCAAGCGGTTGAAGGCGTACCTTCTATCGACACCACCGAAGGTACAAATCTCTGCTGGGGTTGATCTATAACCACCAATAATATTAGACTTAGTGGGACGGAACCATAATTCCGCCCCACTAAGTATATGTGAAGGCATATTCAGAGGAGACATTATGCCAGATAATCAAAATACCGAAAATACAATCAAAGATGCTGATACCATCGCCGATTTCACTCAAGGCAAACCTTCGATGGTCGAACGCGTTCAACATGCATTGCATGTCACCCCTGCTTTGGTGCCGCTCATTGTCTTAACTTTAGCCGTCATTATATTTGGGTTGTTACTCGGCTCTAAATTTTTCTCCCCCTTCGCACTCACGCTCATTCTGCAACAAGTTGCCATTGTCGGCATTGTTGGTGCGGCGCAATCCGTCGTTATCCTCACTGCAGGCATCGATCTATCGGTGGGCGCCATCACAGTTCTAAGCTCAGTGGTCATGGGGCAATTCACATTTCGCTATGGTTTACCTGTCGGCGTATCTATTTTCTTTGGCCTCTTGGCGGGTACAATGGTTGGTTTTCTCAACGGTTGGTTAATCGCACGGGTAAAGCTGCCACCATTCATTGTTACCTTAGGCATGTGGCAGATCGCTTTGGCGACCAACTTTCTTTATTCAGCAAATGCCACCATCCGCGCGCAAGACATTGACAAACACGCGCCTCTATTGCATTTCTTTGGCGAAAAAATAAAAATCGGCGGCGCGGTTTTCACTTATGGGGTTATTTTCATGGTGTTGCTGGTCATATTGCTCACCTATGTTTTACGCCAAACCGCATGGGGGCGGCATGTCTACGCCGTTGGCGATGATCCAGATGCAGCCGAATTGTCTGGCGTCAACGTCAAACGCGTGCTCATCTCAGTCTATATGTTATCAGGGCTTATTTGCGCCTTTGCTGGCTGGGCGATGATTGGCCGCATTGGTTCTGTATCTCCCACATCAGGCCAACTCATCAATATTGAAAGCATCACCGCAGTGGTGATTGGCGGCATATCTTTATTTGGCGGGCGTGGCTCCATCATGGGCATGATATTTGGCGCCCTCATTGTGGGCGTATTCACCTTAGGTTTACGGCTCATCGGGGTCGATGCTCAATGGACATTCCTGCTCATCGGCACGCTGATTATTGGTGCAGTGGCGATAGATCAATGGATTAGAAAGGTATCAGGCTAATGGAACCTATTCTTAAAGGCACAAATCTTGTCAAACGTTATGGCCGGGTGACAGCGTTAGATCGCTGTAATTTCGAGCTTTATCCAGGCGAAATATTGGCAGTGATTGGCGATAATGGCGCGGGAAAGTCATCCTTAATCAAAGCCATTTCAGGCGCCATCAAAACCGATGAAGGCGAGATTTTTCTCGAAGGCAAAAAAGTCAATTTTAATTCGCCGATAGATGCTCGTAACGAAGGCATTGAAACCGTCTATCAAACTTTGGCAATGTCGCCTGCTCTTTCCATCACTGACAATATGTTTATGGGGCGCGAAATTCGCAAACCGGGTTTTCGCGGCAAGTGGCTACGGCAGCTAGACCATGCCGCGATGGAAAAAATCGCCCGTGATAAACTGACTGAGCTGGGTTTATTGACCATTCAAAACATCAACCAAGCGGTCGAAACCTTATCAGGTGGTCAGAGACAAGGCGTTGCCGTCGCACGTGCCGCCACTTTCGGCTCAAAGGTGATCATTTTAGATGAGCCAACCGCAGCACTTGGCGTCAAAGAATCCCGCCGCGTGCTAGAGCTCATTCTAGACATTAAATCACGCGGTATTCCAATCATCTTGATCAGCCATAATATGCCGCATGTGTTCGAGGTCGCTGACCGCATTCATGTGCATAGGCTTGGTAAAAGATTATGTGTAATTAACCCCAAGGATTACACAATGTCAGATGCAGTGGCGTTTATGACAGGCGCCAAAGAAGCTCCCCCAGAAACAGTGACTTAACTTGTTTCAAGACGAAGCCTCGTCAATTCGTTTGATGAGGCTTCTGAACATTTTCAATCTTGAAATCAGCATGCAAACTCTGCATCACCACAAGCTCCACATTGGGCATGTCGGTCACATTGAGTTTTTTCTCAATCATAGCAGGCGTATAATCATAAGACTGCCATCTCTGTATTAACCGCTGCTTCAAAACGTCCTGCGGCACATCAATAAACACAGTCACATCATAAAACGGTCGAATGTCCGTCCAAGGCGATTTATTAAGCAATAAATAATTACCCTCAATCACCACAATTTTAACATTTTTGCCAATGCTACGCGCCCCTGCCCGCGATATTTCCAAATCACGATCAAACAAAGGCACATTAATTTCAACTTCAACATTTTGCGACAGCCGCTCAACCAGACTTTTAAAACCACCGACATCAAATGTATCAGGCGCACCCTTCACATCAAATATTCCCTTGGCTTTGAGCAATCTATCATCCAGATGAAAGCCATCCATCGGCGCCGCCGCTGCCAGCCCGTCTTTATATTCATTCAACCGCTCAACCAATTTTTCCGCAATCGTCGATTTACCACTAGCAGGCGCGCCCGCCACAGCCACAATCACCCTGTCTTGACTATCTTTTAATTCCCCAACCAACTCATCAATAGAAATTGTTTTCACAGCTTATCCCTCAACGAATAATATAACATAGCCAAAGTCAATAAAGGCGTGCGCAACGCCGTCCCCCCAGGAAAACGCTGGTTCGGCACTTCAGCCATCAAATCAAACCGCTCCGCCTGCCCCGCAATGGCATCCGCCGCAATCTGCCCCGCCAAAGTCGCCATCGCCAGCCCATGGCCAGAATAACCCGACAAGCTCAAAATATTCCCCGCCAACCGCTCAAAATGCGGCATTCTATTCATAGTGATCGCCAATGTCCCACCCCAAGCATAGTCAATTTTTATATCTTTCAACCGCGGGAAAATCACACTCATAGGTTTGCGAACTTTTTCGGCGATATTCTGCGGAAACCTATAGCCATAAGATTCAGTCCCGCCAAACAGCAACCGCCCGTCATCAGAAAACCGAAAATAATTGACCACAAATTTACTATCCGCCACAGCATAATTATGCCGTATCAACGCCTCGCGCCGCTCCACAGGCAAAGGCTCAGTCGCCACAATATAATTGTTAATCGGCATCACAATCGAGGCGACTTTTTTATTCAAATCACCCAAATAACCATTACATGCCAATACCACATATTCAGTTTCAATCCGCGCTTTGTCAGTCGTCACCGCAGCTGGCGATGTCTGCTGCAACCCCGTCACTTCACTCTGCTCAAATATCCGCACTCCTGCCGCCACAGCCATTCGCGCCAAGCCAAATGCAAAAGCCAGCGGGTTAATATGCCCCGCCCCTAAATCCAGTGTGCCACCATAATAAGCATCAGAGCCAATCAGCTCTCGCACCTCGTCCCGCTCCAGCCCACGTATCTTGTCATAACCATATTCATCTTGCAGCTTTGTGGCATAATTCAAGCTGTGCCGCACATAACGTTTGCGATGATCAGCATGAATAATTCCGTCATGAAACTCACATTCCACCAAATCAGATTCAGCCAATTCACGCACCAAATCCACGGACTGAGTGGCAATATCCCACAAGCCGCGCGCACGTTCAGCCCCTAACATCACCTCAAGCTCATTTTGGTCAAGCCGCTGCCCCTGCCCCACTTGCCCGCCATTGCGCCCAGATGCCCCAAACCCAGTGCGCTGCGCATCCAGCAAAATTACGTCATAACCTCTTTGTGCCAAATGCAGGGCGCTAGACAAGCCAGTATACCCCCCACCAACCACACAAACATCACACTTTAGCTCACCCTCAGCAGGCACAAACGCCTCAAGCTGATGCGAAACAGCGGCATAATAAGAAGGCGGATATTCCCCCAACTTGTCATTGGCAGTCAGCAGATTCATATCAAGCCGTCAGCTTTCAATTTCTCATAAGTCAGATCAAGCGCCACAGTCGCCCGTTTAATCAAAATATCAATTTCAGATGGCGTGATAATCAGCGGCGGCGCAATAATCATACGATCACCAACATGCCGCATCACCAAACCATTGGCAAAACAAAACTCACGGCACATCAGCCCCACAGTACCTTCATCACTCTTAAACTTAGCCCGCGCCGCTTTATCAGGCGTCAACACAAGCGCTGCCATCAACCCAATGCTTTTGGCCTCACCCACCAACGGATGGTCAGCCAATACAGCCCATTTCTCAGCCAAATATGGCGCAGCCACATCCCGTACATGCTCAATGACATTTTCTTCTTCAAGTATTCGCAAATTCTCTAACGCCACAGCCGCCGCCACAGGATGACCAGAATAAGTATACCCGTGGTTAAAATCACCCGCAGCACCAATCACCGCCGCAATGTCATCACTCACTATCGATCCCCCAATCGGAATATACCCCGATGACAACCCCTTAGCGATGGTCATAATATCAGGCCGAATCCCCAAAGTTTCACTACCAAACCAATTCCCAGTGCGCCCAAACCCACAAATCACCTCGTCGGCAATTAGCAAAATTTCATGCGCATCACATATGCGCTGAATTTCAGGCCAATAAGTCTCAGGCGGAATGATAATCCCCCCAGCGCCCTGTATAGGTTCTGCAATAAAAGCCGCCACATTATCCTCACCCAACTCAGCAATTTTAGCCTCCAACTGCCGCGCCCGCTCAAGTCCAAACTCAGCAGGGTCACTATCACCGCCTTCATCATACCAATGCGGCTGGTCAATATAAGCAATATTCGGTATCGGCAACCCACCTTGCGCGTGCATGCCAGACATACCGCCCAAACTCGCTCCACCAAGGGTCGACCCATGATAAGCATTATGCCGGCTAATAATCACCTGCTTATTCGGCTTACCTTTAGATGCCCAATAATGCCGCACCATGCGTATATTCGTATCATTAGCCTCAGAGCCAGAGCTTGCATAAAACACATGGTTTAAATGCTCAGGCGCCAACTCAGCCAATTTGGCCGATAGCGCAATCACAGGTACATGCGAGGTTTGAAAAAAAGTATTATAATAAGGCAATTCCTGCATTTGCCGCGCCGCGACATCGGCAAGCTCTTTACGGCCATAACCAATATTCACACACCACAATCCCGCCATGCCATCCAAATATTTTTTCCCCTCAGAATCAGTCAGCGTCACCCCTTCAGCCCGCGTGATAATCCGCACGCCTTTGGCCGCAAGTTCATCATTGGCAGTAAATGGGTGCATATGATGCGCAGCATCTAAAGCTTGCAACTCAGCAGTTGGCAAATGATTGGTAATTTTATTCATAATCTCTTTCTTATCAAACGTTTAAAAGCAAATGCTCACGTTCCCATGGTGATATTTCTTTTTGGTATTCATCATTTTCGGCGCGCTTAATGTCGCAGAATAACTGGCAAAACTCCTCGCCCAATAACTGCTTAATCTCATCGGCTTCATCAAGCAAATTAAGCGCCAAGCTCAAACTTGTCGGCAGTGGATGTTCACACTCCCAAACCTCTTTTTGCGCTGCTGGCCGTGGCTTAATTTTATTGACCATGCCCAAATAACCACAGGCAAGACTAGCCGCAATGGCTAAATAAGGGTTACAATCCATCCCACTCACACGGTTTTCAACCCTTCTGGCAGATGGCGGCGAATAAGGTATACGCAGTCCCGTAGTGCGGTTATCAGCCGCCCATTCTAAATTGGCTGGCGCACTCTGGCCCTCCACGGTAATGCGGCGATAAGAATTCACATAAGGTGCAAGCAACGGAATCACCTGCATCAAATGTTTTTGTGAGCCGCCAATAAAATGCGTAAAATCATCAGTTTCACTGCCATCAGGGTTAGAGAATATATTTTCCCCCGTCTCAATATCAATAATACTCTGATGCAAATGCATAGCACTACCAGGCTCATCACGTATCGGCTTGGCCATAAACGTGGCATATATGCCATGCTTATGCGCCGCCTCACGTATCGCACGCTTAAAATAAAACACTTGGTCGGCCAAATCCAACGGGTCGCCATGGCTTAAATTAATCTCAATCTGCCCCGCCCCACCTTCTTGAATAATCGTCTCAATCTTCAGCCCCTGCGCCTCGGCATAATCATAAATCGTATCAATCACCGCACTATATTCATCAACCGCCGCCATAGAATAAACTTGCCGACTGGCCCCTGTGCGCCCCGTCCGACCAATTGGTGGTTCAATCGGCTGATTAGGGTCAATATTTGGCTTGGTCAGATAAAATTCAAGCTCAGGCGCGACCACAGGCCGCCAACCTTTTTGCGCGTATAAGTCAATAATGTGGCGCAATACATTACGCGGTGCCAAACCGAGCGGCTCGCCATCACGGGTTTCAATGTCGCAAATCACCTGCAAGGTTACATCTTCAGCCCAAGGCACAGCCGCAACTGTCGCCATATCAGGCCGCAAAATCACATCAGGCTCCATCCATTGATTGGCAATTTCCATATCAACATAAATGCCCGATACAGTCTGATAAAAAATCGAGATTGGCAGATAAAATTCAGAATCTGGGTTAAATTTATACGAAGGCATGGCCTTACCGCGCGAAATGCCGACCAAATCGGGTATAACGCATTCAACTTCTTGTATAGGCCTGCCGCCACGATACTGCTTAAAAGCCTCAGGAAGGCCGTCTTGCCATTTAGATTGTGTCTTTTCTCGTGCCATAAAATCATCCACCAATTTATATTTTAAAAATGATATGCCCAAATTTTCGAAGGGTCAAGTAATTTGATCAAATTATTCAGAACTCAGCATTTGATGCACATGTAGCATGCCCTGCAATATATCTTGTTCAATGGCTTGTTGCGCATTTGGCGCATCCTTTGATGCCAATGCCCGTATTAATTGTTTATGCATATCGGGCAAATTGCTGGTGCCATTTTTACCGCACATAATGCGCAAAGAAGGGCCAATCTGCAGCCATAAAGACAGTGCTAATTTATACAAAATAGATGCATTCGCGGCTTCATAAAGGCAGAAATGAAATTCATAATTATATTGCAAATAGCCATGAATATTACCCTGATCAATCGCCTCATCCAACTTTTGATCAATTCGTTTAAGCCCATCAATTAAATGATCGTCAATATGCTGCGCCGCCATAAATGCCAGTTTTGGCTCTATGGCCGTGCGGGCTAGGCGTATTTGCTCTAATTTAGATAGATTCATAACAGGCACACAAATGCGCCGATTGCCAAGCGCCTCAAGCGCGCCTTCGGCCACCAAGCGCCTTATGGCTTCGCGCACTGGCGTCATGCCTGCATTTAACTGGCTCTTTAACCCCAATATGGTTATGGGTTGGCTTGGATACACGTCACCAAACAATATCATATTGCGAATTTTACAATAAATAGCCTCATGTTCAGGGCGTTTTGTATCCATTTGAGCCATTGTAAACCTGTCTGGTCTGAGTCACATTCATCACGAATTATTGTTTGAACATATTTGTCCAAAATGAGTTTTCTAGCCAATTCTATATATTTTTCTTGCAATTGCCCAGTTAATTTGATCAAATAACTGCAGAATGTCAATAAATTTAGTAAAAGAGGGAATGTAATGAAAAAAATTATGCTATCGCTAATGGCGAGTTTAATGGTCAGCACCAGTGTCGCGTCAGCTGCCGAAGTGCGGGTTTATAATTGGTCAGATTATATCGATGAAGACTTGATCGAAAAATTCGAAGCCGAAACAGGCGATAAATTAATTTATGACGTATTCGACACCAATGAATTGCTCGAAACTAAATTGCTAGCCGGTAGTTCTGGTTATGACGTGGTTGTGCCATCAGCCTCGTTCATGGAACGCCAAATCAAAATCGGCGTGTTCCAAAAACTAGATTATAGCCAGCTGCCAAACGGCAAAAACCTATGGGATTTAATCAAACAACGCACCGCAAAATATGACCCAGACAACGCCTATTCAATCAATTATATGTGGGGCACTACAGGCATCGGCGTCAACATCGCCAAAGTTAAAGAAGTTTTAGGCGATGATGCGCCGATAGATTCCCTAGCCCTCATCTTCGACCCTAAAAACATGGAAAAACTATCCGCTTGTGGTGTGCATCTACTAGATGCCCCTGGCGAGATGATCCCAGCCGCGCTGCAATATATAGGCGAATTTGCAGATAGCAAGGATCCAGAAGTCATTAAAAAAACCGAAGCCGTTTTCGAAGCCATCCGCCCTTATGTCACAAAATTCCATTCAAGCGAATATGTAAACGCCCTCGCCAATGGCGATATCTGCGTTGCCTTTGGTTATTCAGGCGACATCCTACAAGCACGTGACCGTGCAGATGAGGCCGATAACGGGGTCGAAATCGCCTATAATGCCGCCAAAGAAGGCGCAGTTATGTGGTTCGATCAAATGGCCATTCCTGCCGATGCGCCCAACCCAGAAGGCGCACATAAATTCCTGAACTTCATGATGGATGCCAATAATATGGCCGCCGCGTCAAACTATGTCTATTACGCCAACGGCAACCTAGCGTCACAAGAATTCCTCGAAGATGACATCACTGGTGATACAGCCATTTACCCAACCGAAGCCACACTTAAGAACCTGTTCACCACCACCGCATACGGCTCAAAAGAGCAAAGAACCGTAACGCGCCTCTGGACAAAAATCAAATCTGGCACATGATGATATGAGCGAGACAGACAAAACAACTTGCTTTGAGCCGTGGAATGAGGTGGGTAAAAAACCACTCATCGAGTTCCGCGGCGTCAGCAAAAAATTCGGCGCCCTAACAGCTATAGATAATGTCAGCTTCAACATTTACGAGCGCGAATTTTTCGCCCTGCTCGGCCCATCTGGTTGCGGCAAAACAACATTAATGCGCATGCTCGGCGGGTTCGAAACCCCAAGCCAAGGCCAAATCTTCATCGATGGCAAAGACATCAGCACCATCCCGGCTAACCAGCGCAGCGTCAACATGATGTTCCAATCCTATGCCCTTTTCCCCCATCTAACCGTAGCCGACAACATAGCCTTCGGCCTCAAGCGCTCCGACATGCCCAAGTCAGAAATTGCAGGTCGTGTCGATGAAATGATCAAACTCGTACAATTAGGCAATCTAGGCGGAAGAAAACCCCATCAAATTTCAGGTGGCCAACGCCAACGCGTCGCCCTAGCTCGCTCCCTAGCCAAAGCCCCCAAATTGTTACTGCTCGATGAACCCTTAGGCGCATTGGATAAAAAACTACGCCAAGAAACCCAATTCGAACTTGTCGATATTCAAGAAAAACTCGGCACCACTTTTGTGATCGTCACCCATGATCAAGAAGAGGCCATGACCGTATCAAGCCGCATCGGCATTATGGATCAAGGCAAACTCATCCAAATAGACACACCAGACCGCATATATGAAGCCCCAAACAGCGTACGGGTTGCAGATTTCATTGGCGATGTAAACCTAATCGAAGGCAATGCAACCACCACCGCCGATGACAAAGTCATAATAAGCTGGGCAGAAGGCCAACCAACCCTCACCGCCCAAACCACAACAAATATCACCGATGGCGCAAAAGTCACCTTCGCCATCAGACCCGAAAAAATCGCCATGACGACCGACAAACCAACAGATGCATCAAATGCCATCGAAGGCCACATTCACGACATCGCCTATCTGGGCAACGTCTCCATCTATAAAGTCCGTCTCTCCTCAGGCCATATGATCAAAGCCCAAGCCGCCAACACCCGCCGCCTTTCACGCCGCAATTATACCTGGGAAGATAAAGTCTGGCTGTCATGGACAGACACAGCAGGCATTGTTTTAACCAAATGATGAAAGGGAGATTATGAATTTTCGCAAATATCTGCTTATCTTAATTCCCTATACATGGCTGCTATTGCTGTTTTTAGTGCCGTTTATCATTGTGGTCAAAATGTCTCTGTCCGATACAGAAATGGCCATCCCGCCCTATTACCCGTATTTTACTTTAAGCGAAGGTTGGCAAGGCATTGTCAATTTTTTCTCCGAACTAGATTTCGAAAATTATGTTTTCCTCGCAGAGGACAATCTCTATTGGAAAGCCTATCTCTCCAGCCTAAAAATCGCCCTAATCTCCACCGCTTTCACCCTGCTAATCGGCTACCCCATAGCCTATGGCATGGCCAACGCCCCCCCAGAATGGCGACCAACCTTAATGATGATCATCATTCTCCCGTTCTGGACAAGTTTCCTAATCCGCATCTATGCATGGATGGGCATCCTAAGCCAAGAAGGTTTCCTAAACCAGTTCCTCCTATGGACAGGCATCATAGACCAACCCCTCACCATCCTAAATACCAACATCGCCGTCTATATCGGCATCGTCTACACCTACCTCCCTTTCATGATCCTGCCCATCTACGCCTCCCTAGAAAAACTAGATATTTCCCTATTAGAAGCCGCAAAAGACCTAGGCTGCAACCGCAGTCAAAGTTTTTGGTTGGTCACCATGCCCCTATCAAAAGCAGGCGTCATAGCAGGCTGCTTCCTAGTCTTCATCCCCGTCCTAGGCGAATTCGTCATTCCTGATTTATTAGGCGGCGCAGACACATTAATGATCGGCACAATCCTATGGCAAGAATTCTTCGCCAATCGCGATTGGCCAGTCGCCTCAGCCGTAGCGGTCGTCCTCCTACTCCTGCTCATGATACCCATCATCCTATTCCAACGCAGTGAGCAAAAACAACGCGAGGCCGAACAATGAAACGTTTTACTTGGTTCAACGCCGTCTCACTCACCTTAGGCTTCGCCTTCCTCTACATCCCCATGCTGATCCTCATCATCTTCAGTTTTAACTCATCAAAACTAGTCACAGTCTGGGCAGGATTTTCCACCAAATGGTATGTCTCCCTGTTCAGCAATGATGCCTTCATCGATGCCGCATGGGTCACGCTCAAGGTTGGCTTTATTTCCTCCTGCGCCGCCACAGTATTAGGCACAATGATCGCCTACATCATGGTGCGCGGTGGCCGCTTCTTCGGCCGCAGCTTATTCTCCAGCATGATTTATGCCCCCCTAGTCATGCCCGAAGTCATCACCGGCCTTTCGCTCCTCCTCCTGTTCATCTCCATCGGCCTAGATCGCGGCGTGTTCACCATCATCCTCGCCCATACAACATTCTCCATGTGCTATGTCTCAGTCGTCGTCTCCTCCCGCCTAGCCAGCTTCGATGTCTCCATAGAAGAAGCCGCACTAGATTTAGGTTGCACCCCCTTCGATGCCTTCAAAAGCGTCACCCTGCCCATCATCGCCCCCGCCGTCATCTCGGGCTGGCTGCTCGCCTTCACTCTATCATTAGACGATCTAGTCATAGCCTCCTTCGCCTCAGGCCCTTCATCAACAACTCTACCCATCAAAATCTACTCAAGCGTGCGCCTAGGCGTTAGCCCCGAAATCAACGCCCTCTCAACAATTATGATTGCTATTGTTACCTTCGGCGTGCTAACCACGTCCATCATTTCAAAACGCGCGATCAAACGTCAAAGACTAGAAGAAGAGCAGGCATTCAAAAATGGCTAAATTTAAAATCGGCATATTAGAAACAGGCCGCCCCCCAGAAGAGCTTGCAAAAGAACATGTCAGCTACCCCCACATGGTAGAAGATCTGTTGTCGCATATAGACGCCGAATTTTCTACCTATACAGTGCTAGACAGTCAATTCCCCACCTCAGCCGACATTTGCGACCTATGGGTCATCACAGGCTCAAAATTCGGCGCCTACGAAGATCATAAGTGGATAGCACCACTAGAAGAGTTCATCCGCAACATAAAATCCTCAGGCAAACTAATGTTCGGCATTTGCTTCGGTCATCAACTCATCGCCCAAGCTCTGGGCGGCAAGGTCGAAAAATATAACAAAGGCTGGGCGCTAGGCGTCAACCAATATCACATCGACAATTGGCCACAAGAGCTAGGCACTGCCCCCAACGAAATCGCCTTACAAGCCTATCATCAAGACCAAATCACCACCCTGCCAGCAGGCGCAATCAATGTCGCCAGTTCAGACTTTTGCAAATATGCCGCCGTGTGGTATCCTGATTTTGGCCTGACGGTACAAGGCCACCCCGAATTTTCAACCGCCTATGCCAGCGCATTGCTCAAAACACGCCGCGGCAATGGCCTTACAGAACAACAAGCCAATGACGGCCTCGCCAAAATGGCCATACCAAACAACCGCGATACCATCGCAAAAATTGTCGAAACTTACTTAACTAAATGGGAATCAAATCATGCTTGAAAAACTAAAATTCTATATAGATGGCCAATGGGTTTTGCCACAGGTGAAAAATGATTTCGAGGTGATCAACCCCGCCAACGAAGAGGTCTGCGCCACAATTTCACTCGGCGATCAAGCCGATACCGATGCCGCAGTGGCAGCCGCCAACAAAGCTTTCCCTTCTTGGTCAGCCACCCCACATGAAGAGCGCATTAGATTAGTCGAAAAACTATCCGACATTTATGAAGCCAGACGCGCCGAAATGGGCGAAATGATCAGCATCGAAATGGGCGCTCCAATAGATCTAGCCATGGGCGCACAAGCAGGCTGCGGCACAGGCCATATTGCAGGTTTCCTAGTCGAGCTTAAAAAAATAAAATTCGAACGCATGTTAGGCGACCACGCCCCAAATGACCGTATCTTCATGGAAGCCATCGGCGTTTGCGGCCTCATCACCCCATGGAATTGGCCAATGAACCAAGTCACCCTCAAAGTCATCCCCGCCATTGCAGTCGGCTGCACAGTCGTCCTAAAACCTTCAGAAATCGCCCCCCTTTCGTCTCTACTTTTCGCAGAAATGATGGACGAAGCAGGCTTCCCCAAAGGCGTATTCAACCTAGTCAATGGCGATGGCATCGGCGTAGGCTCACAACTCTCATCTCATAAAGACATCGAGATGATCAGTTTCACAGGCTCATCCCGCGCTGGCGTCCTAATATCACAAGCCGCAGCCCCCACCATCAAACGCGTGTCCCTAGAACTTGGCGGCAAAGGCGCAAACGTAATCTTCGATGATGCAGACGACCAAGCCGTACAACGCGGTGTCGCCCATTGCTTCAACAATAGCGGCCAATCCTGCAACGCCCCAACCCGTATGCTAGTCCAACGCGGCCGCTACGATGAGGCAGTCAAACAAGCCACAGAATACGCAAAAAACACACCCGTCAAACTGTCATCCGAAAACGGCACCCATCTAGGCCCAGTCGTGTCGCAAGTCCAATATGACAAAATCCAAGGCATGATCGAAGCCGGCATCAACGAAGGCGCCAAACTGGTCGCAGGTGGCCTAGGCCGCCCCCAAGGCCTCAACCGCGGCTACTACATCCGCCCCACCATCTTCGCCGATGTCAGCAACGACATGCGCATCGCCCAAGAAGAAATCTTCGGCCCCGTCCTGTCCATCATCCCGTTCGATGACGAAGCAGACGCCATCCAAATCGCCAACGATTCTCCATACGGCCTCACCCACTATGTACAAACCCAAGACAAAGAAAAAGCCCACCGTATGGCCAAAGCCTTACGCGCAGGCATGGTAGAAATCAACGGCCATTCCCGCGGCGCAGGCGCACCTTTCGGCGGCTACAAACAATCAGGCAACGGCCGCGAAGCAGGCATTTGGGGCATAGACGACTTCCTAGAAGTTAAATCCGTCTCAGGCTGGTAAGCTAATAGGTTGACCAGTATTTAGCATCTCTTGGCACAGTGCTAAATACATGGTCAGCCAATTTCCTCAACCGTTCGGCATCAAGCGACTTATCAGCCACAGCCAAAATTTTCACCCAAACAGCCTGATAGGTCAACAAACCCGTCAACTTCATAAAAGCGTTCGCCAATTCAGGCTTAGCCAAAACCCGATCACGCATATCCCGCCACAAACTCAAACTCACCATCAGTTCATCTGAACCCACATCCAAAATCATCTGCTCAAACGCCCGCGCCGCCGCACCGTTTTTATGCCGCAATAACCGCGTCGCCAAACCAAGCGCATGAATGCTATTCGTCCCCTCATAAATACTGGTAATCCGCGCATCCCGCAAAACCTGCTCCACACGATATTCATGCAAATACCCATAACCGCCTAATATCTGAATGCCCATATCAGCAGATTTTATCCCCGCCTCACTACAAAACACTTTACAAATAGGCGTTAAAAAATCCACCAAATCAGCATTCTCACCAGTCTCTAACAAAACCAGCGTTATATGGCACATAGCCCGACCACCAATGGCCAAAGCCTGCTGCTCATTCAACATGTTTTTCACATCATGATGCTGCTCAATCACAACTTGGTCTTTACCACCAACCAGCCGACCCTGCACCCGCTCGGCCGCATAAGCTTGCGCAATATCACCCGCCCGCGCCGCATGCGCCACACCCTGCAACCCAACATCCAACCGCGCATGATTCATCAGCGTGAACATAGCCTTCAAGCCCTGCCCCAACTCACCAATCAACTCCGCCTCCGCCGCATCGAATGACAACTGACAAGTCGGCGAACCGTGCAAACCCATCTTCTCCTCAATCCGATCTACCTTAACCGCATTTTCCACCCCATCAGCCAAATGCGACCGACATAAAAACAGGCTCAACCCACGCACACCTTCGTCCAAACCACCCGTACGCGCCAAAACCAAATGCAATATATGCGGTGATATATCTTGCCCACCACCCGATATAAATATCTTCTCTCCACTAATTCGCCAAACACCATCAACTTCAACCGCCTTGGTGCGAATGCCCGATAAATCAGACCCTGCCCCCGCCTCAGTCATGCACATGGTCGCCAACCAATCCCCCGATGCCAATAGCGGAATATACAAATCCCGCTGTGCCTCACTGCCAAAGTTTTTCAGCACCCGCACCGCACCAGGTATCAACCCAACAATCATCTGCAAACTATGGCAAGCCCCGGTAAAAATCTCACTCACCGCCCCCAAAACAGGCGCAGGCAAGTCCTGCCCATCATATTTCTCAGGTATCGATAACCCGTTCCACCCTTGCTCAACATATTGCTGATAAGCCACCTTAAACCCTTCAGGCACAATCACTTTTCCATCCACAACACGGCAACCTTCAAGATCAGCCGCTTCATCCACAGGCGCAATTTCTCCCTGTGCAAACCCCGCAAAATGCTGCACAATCTCGCGCACCAAATCAGCATCCCAGCCGTCAATTCTTCCCGCATCCGCAACAAATTCTAAGCTGAAAATAATATCCTCAACAGGCGCACTAAACTCACTCATATTTTTAAACTCTTATAATTTATTCGGCAAATACAACACAATGTCAGGAAACACAATGATCAAAGCCACAAGGAACATATCAACAATGATAAACGGCATCACCCCTTTAAACACATCAGCAAGCGATACATATTTAGAGGCCACATTTTTAATGATAAATACATTCATCCCCAGCGGTGGCGTGATCATCCCCACCTCAAGCAACTTCACTAAAAACACCCCAAACCAAACAATGCTAATGCCCTCAGCTTGCAACAATGGCAACAATATCGGCAAGGTAATCAACATGGCGCCAAATGGCTCCAAAAACATGCCCAATATTAAATATAAAATCACAATCACAAATAACAGCTGATAATAGCTCAATTCCATGCCAATCATCAGGTTGTTAATCGCCCCACCAACACCGCTCAAACCCACAAATTTGGTGAACATCACAGCACCAACACCAATGATAAACAAAGATGCGGTCGTACTCAAAGTCTCAAGCACAGATTGATACAATTGCTGCCAATTCAATCTTCCAGATAAAGCCGAGATTACAATCGCCCCCATCGCGCCAACTGCGCCCGCCTCAGTGGCAGTAAAAACTCCACTAAACATGCCACCAAATATGATCCCAATTAATGCCAATAAAGGCCAAATCTGCTTAAGCACATCACGACCATCTAGGTCATCAATGCCCTGCGTGACAGGCGGTATAATGTCAGGCCGAAACCGCGCCACACCCAAAACCAACAAGCTATAGGCAACAGCGGTCAATATCCCAATCGATATCCCGCCCATAAATACTTTCAGTACCGATGTTTCCGTAAACACCCCAAAAATAATCATCAAAATCGAAGGCGGAATCAACGCCCCGATGGTGCCACCCGCGGCTAAAATGCCCGAAGCAAAACTGGGCTTATAACCAGCTTTAATCATTTCAGGTATCGCAATGCGCCCCATGGCAGCCGCAGTCGCCAAGCTAGAGCCCGAAACCGATGCAAACCCCGTACAAGCAAAAATGCTCGATATACCCAGCCCACCAGGTATGCGCCTAAATACCAGCTTAGCCGCATCAAATAAACTACCCGTCAATCCAGAGTGAAATGCCACATAGCCCATCAATAAAAACATAGGCACAGCAGACAATGTCCAACTGGCAATAAATTCATACGGGGTCGAGGTCAAAATACCAATGGCTGGCTCAATGCCAATCATCAAATAAACCCCACCAAACGAAACCAATATCAACGAAATGGCGACAGGCACTTGCAAAGCCAGCAATATCAGCAACACTGCTATGCCCAAAAATCCAGTGGCAACACTCATAAAGCCATTCCTTGTTCACTATCTAATTCATCATTTGGCGATAGGTAAAAATATATACGCAGCAAAACCACAAAACAGGCCATGCCAAAAGCAATCGGCAAAATAAAATAACTCGGCCAAATGGGTATCACCACGCCGAGCGACACTTGATAGCTGCCGACTTTAAATTCAGACATGGCTATAATCCAAGTGTGAATGGCCAAAAAGCCATAAACCGCCGCTATTAATAAATCTATCAGAATGGTTTTTACTTTTAATATTTTGCCTTTAAACAGGCCAGACAAAACCTCAACACTAATCATATCACCGCGTAATTCAGACCACCCTAGGGGGAAAAACGCAATCATCACCATGTAATAATGCGACACAACCAACACAGTGGCAGGCGGCGGAAAGCCAAACACTTGGCGCAAGACCACATCAGCGGTGACATGCAATAACATTAAAAAAATGCCCAACCCACCAATCAGGCTAAAAATGCTCGTCGCACGCTCGACAAATTTCTTCAAAAAATGATGCATAATATATTCCGAAAATAAACCGCGGGGTGGCAAAACCACCCCACAGATAATCTTGTTAATTATAAAAGTTACAGGCCGTAAGTTTCATAGTCAACTTTGTCCCAAATTTCTTCTTGCATGGCTGTGGCAATGGCCACAGGGTCGTTGCCAGTTTTTGCAACAATCGCACCCCATTTTTCAACCAAGGCAACAAATGTGGCAATTTTTGCATCACCATCTTTAATGCCATATTGGCTGTCAGCTAGGCTACCAAGGGCTTTAATGTCATCTTCAACAAATTTAGCTGTCAAATCAATTAAATCTTGGTCAGGCGTGATGAATTCAATGCCCGCATCCACACCAGCTTGGTGTGCCACTTCTGGGCGTTCATAAGCCCAGTTTTGAGTGAATGTTGGGTTGGCACGGTTGGCCGCACGGATCACACCTTTACGTTCTTCAACGCTCAAATCTGCCCAAGCGTCATTGCTGATGCTAAAGTTAGATGTAGCATGATATGTACCCAATGTTAGCTCAGTGGCATATTTAACCAAATCAACCAAACGGTATGAGGTTAAATCAGCTACAGATGCCATTGTGCCATCAATTGTGCCTTGCGAAATGGCTTCAAATGTAGAGCTTACAGGCATAGCCACACCAGCAGCACCCGTATAATCAGCCCAACGCGCGAAAGGTGAACCACCAGAGCGCAAACGCATGCCCTTCATATCAGCAGCATTACGAATTGGCTTTGTGGTCAATAGAATGTATGGGTCTGATGAACCAGAACCTGCATATACATTGCCCATGGCTTTAAATTCAGCCTTACAGTCAGCGCAATTGACCACATATTCAGTTAAGGCAGCGGCCATAACATGTGAATTTGTGCCCAAAAATGCCAATTCACCCATAAGCGCAGTGTTTGGTAGGTCAGCCGCATAATAAAGCGGCAATACATTACCAACTTGCACAATGTTAGATGCCAATGCAGCTTTCATATTCGGCACGTTGGCAACTTCAGTACCCATAATAATACCTGTTACAGCACCATTAGTTTCTTCAGGCAGATATTTGACAAAATTGGTATACATAGGCGTATGGGCTGGATGCACATTCGGTGCGCCAGGGCCTAAGCGTAAGTCTTTCGCGCCAACAATTGAGGTGGTTGCCAATGCGGCGACCATGCTCATTGCAAATAGTGTTTTTTTCATTTTATTCTCCCAGTCATATAAAGCCGTTATGGCTTCATCTCTTAAGGCAACTCCCATTGCCTTGGTCATTCATTTTCATGTCTCTGTGTGTTGCTTTGCGCACTCTTATTATTTTTAATTCTTATATTTTTAGCAATTTACGGGCATTCTCTTTCATCACCAAAGGCATCACCTCTGGCTTGATATCCAATTTGTTAAACTCTTCTATCCATCTGTCAGGCTTAATCACCGGCCAGTCAGAGCCAAACAATATTTTATGTTTTAAAATCGAATTGGTATAACGAATTAAAATGTCAGGAAAATATTTCGGCGACCAACCAGATAAGTCAATAAATACATTCGGCTTATGAGTGGCGATCGATAAAGCCTCATCCTGCCAAGGGAATGACGGATGCGCCAAAATAATCGGCATGTCAGGAAAATCCGCCGCCACATCATCAATATACATTGGGTTAGAATAAGCTAATTTCATGCCCATACCACCTGGCATACCCGCCCCCACACCAGTTTGCCCCGTATGAAACAAAACAGGTTTTCCTGTTTCAGCCATGGCTTCATATAACGGGTAAGCCATGCGGTCATTGGGGTAAAACCCCTGCAATGTCGGGTGGAATTTAAAGCCTTGAATGCCATAATTTTCAACCATATTCAGCGCTTCGCGCGCGCCCAATTTGCCTTTGGCAGGGTCAATAGAAGCAAAGGGTATCAATATATCTTTATGCTCAGCGCAAAGCTCAGCCATTTCTTCATTCTTATAACGTCTAAAACCAGTTTCACGCTCAGCATCAACCGCAAATATCACCGCCGCAATTTTGCGTTCACGGTAATAAGCCGCAGTTTCAGGAATGGTCGGCGGGTGCTTATAAGGCGCCTTAAAATAAGTGGTCATCGCCGCCTGAAAATCATCATAGCCATCGTCAGCATGCATCCCGCACGATTCCTCGGCATGAGTATGAAAATCAATTGCCACTAAACTGTCTACGTCCATCATATCTATCTCCCAAGCCTCAAAAGCTACGTCTATTCTTGCAACCAACCAGCTGCTTTGCGTAATAATTTTTCTAACTGTTTATATTCATCATCATTTAACATCGAGAATATATCTGTTTCAGCCGCTCTAAACTTCGGCGTATATTTAGCCACCATGGCTTCGCCTTCATCGGTCAATTCAAGCTCAACCGAGCGGCGGTTATTCAGCGGCACCACACGTTTAAGCAAACGGCGCAGTTCAAGCGCATTAATCAACTTGGTCATGCTCGGCCATTTCACATGCAATGTGTCAGCCAATACGCCCTGGCGCAAACCAGGGTTCAAACCAATACAGCGCAAAATGGTAAATTCACCAATCGACACTTCGCTGCCTTTTAAATGCTGGTATAATTGCTCAAATATCGCCAGTTCAGCAATCCGTATCGAAAAGCCAACGGTTTTCTCAAGCCCACTTAAACTGTCAATAATCTGCTGCTTGGTCACAGGCGCTCTTGCCTCGTCAACAAGTGGATTGTCCGTTTGAACATTTTTCGTCGCCATGATCACCATTCCTTGTTTAACTTTTGCCCTGTTTGTCATCAGGTATTGCCAAACGTTCAGCTTTTTTGTCCAAAAACTCTTTTAGTCCGGCCTTGGCTTCTGGCGTGGTTTGGGTCAATGAAGCGATCATTGATTCAAAAAACAGTCCTTCGTCATAGCCAGAATCATGAATGCGTTGCAACGCATTGATGATGGCATAATTGGATAAAGGCGCGTTTTTAGCTGCCTTTTGTGCCAATTCAAACGCCTTGTCAAAAGCCTCACCTTCGGGGGTTATATAAGTCACCACACCATAATTCTCAGCCTCTTGCACACTCAGCACGCGCCCCGTCAGCATCATATCAGTCATCCGTGCCACGCCCATAATGCGGGTGATGTTCACAGAACCACCGCCACCCACAAAAATGCCGCGCCGCCCTTCAGGCAAAGCAAAAAACGCAGTGTCATCAGCCACACGAACATGGCAGATCGAGGCTAACTCCAGCCCACCGCCAACAACTGCGCCATGCAAAGCGGCAAAATAAGGTATTGCACCACGTTGAATGCGGGCAAACACCGCATGCCAAGCCCGCGAGCCATCAATGCCCTGCAAAGCGGTTTTATCCAAATGCTCGGCCAAATCTAAACCTGCGCAAAAATGGTCGCCCTCGCCAAACAGTATGGCGGCTTTGGCTTCTTTGGCCGCACGATCAACCGCTTCACCAAGCTCAATGAGCATGCTGTCAGACATCGCATTACGTTTTTTAGGCCGCGTTAGTTGAATACAGGCAATGCCTTGTTTTAACTCATAGCTAATGTCGCTCATTCAATTCCTCAAAATTCTGTTAACTTGAAATCTGTTGACAGGCAAACTGTTTACTTTTAAACAATTTAACTATGAATAATGAAATTGATGCTGTCAATAGTTTTTTTCTAGGCTATCATCAAATCATTACACAATTATTTATATGGGCGAATGGGGAGCAAAGCTTATGTCATCAAACCAACAATCAGCTAAATCATGGCAGAATGCCGATTTCCGTGCCGTCAAACTTCTACGCCCGCAGGTCGAGGTCACCCACGCCGAAAACGGCACTATATATATCTCTCAAGCCGCCGAGCTACCCAAATATGGCTCACGCATTACAGAACGCTTAGAATATTTCGCCAAAACCAAACCAGATCAAATTTATCTGGCCGATAGAGGCGAAGATGGCGAATGGCGCAAAATGACCTATGCCGAGGCCTATCAAAAAGTCCGCAGCTTGAGCCAATTTTTCATCGATCAAAATGTCAGTGTCGAACGCCCGATCGTCATTCTTTCGGGCAATGATTTAGAACATGCGCTCGTTAGCCTAGCCGCCACCCATATTGGTGTGCCATCAGCCCCCATCTCACCTGCATATTCCCTAGTCGCCAAAGACTATGCACGGCTTAAAGATTGTATCGACGCCGTCACCCCCGCAATAATTTTCACCAATGATGTCGATGCATTTGCGCCCGCCATAGCAGGCGCAGTGGCCGATGACATCCCCATCCTCACCACCAGCAAAGCCACAAGCGGCCGCTACATCGCATTCAAAGATGCCCTCAACACCCCCCCATCCCAAGCGGTCGATCGGGCTTTTTCCAAAGTCGATGGTTCTACCATTGCCAAATTCCTATTCACCTCAGGCTCCACAGGCTCCCCTAAAGCGGTCATCAATACCCATGAAATGATTTGCTCCAACGCCATGATGACCCGCGATGCCTTTACTTATTTCGAAGATGAGTCACCCATCCTTCTAGATTGGGCACCGTGGAACCACACAGCTGGCGGCAATAAAGTTTTCTACATGGCACTCTTCAATGGCGGCACATTATATGTAGATGATGGCAGCCCGAGACCTGCCGACATCCACAAAACCGTACGCAATCTCAAAGAGGTATCCCCCACATGGTATTTCAACGTGCCCAAAGGTTATGAAGCCTTAGTCGCGATGATGGAAGATGACGAAGAATTACGCAAAGGCTTTTATAAAAACCTAAAGCTAATGTGGTATGCAGGTGCGTCCATGGCGCAACATACATGGGATGATTTAGAACGCTTGTCGGTTCAAACCATCGGCAAACGCGTGGTCATCGGCACAGGCCTCGGCGCCACCGAAACCGCGCCCGGTGCCATCTATTGCACATGGCCACAAAATATCACAGGCAATATCGGACTGCCCGTCAAAGGTCTAACCCTAAAATTAGTGCCAATGGATGGTAAATATGATGCACGGGTCAAAGCCCCCACCGTCACCCCAGGCTATTGGCGGCAAGAGCAGCTAACCAAAGACGCGTTTGATGAAGAAGGTTATTACATGTTCGGCGATGCCCTAAGGGCCGCAGATCCAGAAGATTATAATCAAGGCTTTATATTTGATGGCCGCACGGCAGAAAATTTCAAACTCAACACGGGCACATGGGTGGCAACAGGCGCATTGCGCAATCAATTCATCAATCATTTTGGCGATGTTGTCAACGATGTCACCATTACTGGCGCAGATGAATCATTCCTAGGTGCGTTGGTATTCCCCAATCACGAAGCCGTTCGCAAAATGGCCAATATGCCAAATGCCGATATCCAAGACGTGCTAGCCCATGCAGATGTGCGCGATTTCTTCCAACAAAAATTGCAAGCTCTTGCCACCAATGCGACAGGTTCATCAACCCTCATTCGCAAATTAATCTTGGTCGATGTCCCACCGTCGTTGGAGAGCAATGAGCTAACCGACAAGGGCTCGGTCAATCAACGCGCCGTGCTGAACAACCGCCCACATTTAATTAAGGCGATCTATTCAAATGCAGATAACCTCATCGCGATTACAAAATAAGGCAAAGCCATGCAAATTCAAAATAACGTTGCCATTGTCACAGGTGGTGCATCAGGCCTAGGCGCCGAAACCGCCAAACATCTGGCTAATTTAGGCGCCAAAGTCGCCATCTTAGACCTTAACAAAGACGCAGGTCAAAAACTGGCCGATGAACTAAACGGCATTTTCATCACCACCAATATTGGCGATGAAAAAAATGTAGCCGATGCCCTCACCCAAATTGTCGATCAACTCGGCTCCCCCCGCATCTTGGTCAATTGCGCAGGCATTGGCGGCGGCGAACGCGTGGTCGGCCGCAATGGCCCGATGGATCTTGGCAATTTCACCAAAATCATCAATGTCAATCTCATCGGCACATTCAACATGATCCGCCTCACAGCCACACTTATGGCCGAGTTAGAACCGCTAGAAGACGGCGAACGCGGCACCATCATCAACACCGCCTCCGTCGCCGCGCAAGATGGTCAAATCGGCCAAGCCGCTTATGCAGCATCAAAAGGCGGCATCGTCTCAATGACTTTACCTATTGCCCGCGAAGTCGCACGATTTGGCATCCGCCTCAACACAGTCGCCCCAGGCATATTCCTCACCCCCTTGCTCGATGAGCTACCCGTAGAGGCACAAGAGGCACTCGCCGCCAACATCCCCTTCCCCAAACGCTTAGGTAAACCCAGCGAGTTCGCCGCTCTGGTCGAAACCTGCATTACAAATACCTATCTCAATGCCGAAACCATCCGCATTGATGGTGGCGTCAGGCTCGCCCCCAAATAAACAAAATCTGTTGTCATCAATCTGTCATCTAGCCCCCTTAAAAGGAGGCCAGAAGGTGAATGAATGACTCAAATAAAACCAGAAAAAACAAATCGTCAAAATTGGATGGCCGTTTTGGCCAAAGCCAATTGGACAGATTTAGCCATGCTGTGGGATGATTTTGGCAACAAACCAGATTTCAAAATTTTGCGCCCCGCAGAAACAGGCCTCATCATGCTGCGCGCCCGCACAGGCGCAGTCGGCGCGGCATTTAACATGGGCGAGGCTACAGTCACCCGCTCCTCTGTGGTCAGCGACAGCCAAATCCAAGGCCACGCCTATATTCTAGGCCGCAATGGCTTGCATGCCGAAGTCGCAGCCGAGGTCGATGCCGCTTTGCAAGATGATGCGCTCCACCAAGTGGTGATGGCACGCATCATCAACCCACTAAAAACCGCCGCATCAAACAAAAAACACCAAGCCCAACAAAAAACCGCCGCCACAAAGGTCGATTTTTTCACCTTGGTACGAGGAGAAGACTGATGAATTCACTACCAGCCACAGGGTTCCCCAATCCATCCGAAGACGCCTCACACAGCTTCCGCGGCCTGCTCACTGCCATGTCACAACCTGCCAGCATTCAACCACTCACCACCCAGTTGCCATCAGTCGGCAAACTAAACCCCGCATCATGCCTCATCGCTCTCACCTTGGTAGATCACGAAAGCCCCGTCTGGCTAGATGATGATTTAGATGATGAAACCGTCAAACAATTCTTCAAATTCAATTGCAGCGCCCCCCTCATCAAACAGCAAAGCAAAGCCATGCTCGCTTTTTTCTCCCACTGCCCAAGCCCGCAAGGTTTAGCAAATTTCAACAAAGGCAATGCTTCCTACCCTGATGCATCCACCACACTCATCATTCAGGTCAAAAGCCTCAGCAGCGGCAATGCCGTCACACTCACAGGCCCCGGCATCCAAACCGAGCAAGTCTTAAAAGTAGATGGCTTAAATAAATATTTCTGGGCGTGGTTCAAAACCAATCAAACAATCTTTCCGCTTGGCAATGATGTCATCTTAGCTGCACCAGATTGCCTTGCAGCCCTGCCCCGCACCACAAAGATAGTGGAGGTCAGCTGATGTTTGTAGCCGTAAAAGGTGGCGAAAAAGCCATCAATAATGCCCATAAATTACTGGCCGAAGCCAGACGCGGCGACACTTCTATCCCCGAAATCAGCATCGAGCAAATCGAACAACAGCTCAGCCTGTCAGTCGACCGTGTCATGAGCGAAGGCTCCCTCTACGATCGCCTATTAGCCGCGACCGCCATCAAACAAGCCCGCGGCGATTTAATCGAAGCCATTTTCCTCGTTCGCGCCAGCCGCACCACCCTCACCAGTTTTGGCTATTCGCAACCGCTAAATACTAGCGAAATGCAGGTGTTACGACGCATTTCCGCCACCTATAAAGATCTACCAGGCGGCCAAGTCCTCGGCCCCACCTTCGATTATACCCACAGATTAATCGACAAAAATTTAGAGCAAACCAACAATTTCCCAACAGCCATCAAAGCCCCCGCATCAAATGAGGCCACCCCCCATGTGCTCGGCTTACTCAGCGATGAAGGCCTGATGGAACAACCACCAACCGATACAGATGCAGAACCAAACGACCTCACCCGCGAACCGCTCAGTTTCCCCGCTAATCGCGATACACGGCTGCAATCCTTAGCCCGCGGTGATGAAGGTTTTTTACTGGCATTGGCCTACTCAACCCAACGCGGCTACGCCCGCACTCACCCATTTGCAGGCGAAATTCGCATCGGCAAAGTCGCGGTAGAATTCACCCCCGAAGAATTAGGTTTCACCCTAGAGCTCGGTGAAATCGAAATCACCGAATGTGAAATGGTCAATCAATTTACAGGCTCCAAAAACACACCACCACAATTCACCCGCGGCTACGGCATCACCTTCGGCCAAGGCGAGCGCAAAGCCATGTCAATGGCCTTAGTCGACCGTGCATTACGCGCCGAAGAACTAAGCGAAGACCTCGTCGCCCCCGCCCAAGACGAAGAATTTGTGCTCTCACATTGCGACAATGTACAGGCCACAGGCTTTGTCGAACATTTAAAATTGCCGCATTATGTCGATTTCCAAGCCGAGCTTGAACTGGTTCGCAAAATGCGTGCCGAACAGAATGTCGGCCAAAGCCAAACGAGCGAGGCAGCAGAATGAACGAAATCCCACCAAAAGAGCCACTAATCGAAACCATTATTGAGCCCGCAACGCAAATCGACCCCAATTATAATTTCGCCTATCTCAACGAGCAAACCAAAAAAATGATCCGCCGCGCCTTGCTCAAAGCCGTCGCCATCCCGGGCTACCAAGTGCCCTTCGCAGGCCGCGAAATGCCCATGCCCTATGGCTGGGGCACAGGCGGCGTGCAAATCACCGCATCCATCCTCACCCCAGATGATGTCTTAAAAGTCATCGACCAAGGCGCCGATGATACCACCAACGCAGTCTCAATCCGCAAATTTTTTCAACGCACCGCAGGCATTGCCACCACATTAAACACCGCAGCCGCAACCGTCATACAAACCCGCCACCGCATTCCAGAGCAAAAACTGCAAGAGGGTCAAATCTTAGTCTATCAAGTCCCCATCCCCGAGCCGCTGCGCTTCCTAGAACCCCGCGAAACCGAAACCCGCAAAATGCACGCGTTCGAAGATTACGGCCTGATGCATGTCAAATTATACGAAGATATTTCCCAGCATGGCCACATAGCTACCACCTATGCCTATCCCGTTATGGTCGAAAACCACTATGTCATGGATCCGTCCCCCATCCCCAAATTCGACAACCCAAAAATGAACAATAACCCCGCCTTACAACTATTCGGCGCAGGCCGCGAAAAACGCATTTATGCCATCCCCCCTTATACCAAAGTGGTCAGTTTAGATTTCGAAGATCATCCGTTCGAAATTCAGGCATGGGATCAACCGTGCGAAATATGCGGCGCAGAAGACAGCTTTTTAGACGAGGTGATTATGGACGATCAAGGCACCCGCATGTTTGTCTGCTCCGATTCCGATTATTGCCAAAGCCGTAGCGAGGTTCAGTCATGAACCAACCTTTATTCTCAGTCACCAATCTATCCAAAAAATTCGGCAAAACCATAGCCTGCGATGACATTTCATTCGATCTTTGGCCGGGCGAAATTTTAGGCATTGTCGGCGAAAGTGGCTCAGGCAAAACCACCCTATTGCGCTCAATTGCTGGCCTCATCAAACCCGATCAAGCCACCATCAGCTATCAAGGCAAAAATAATAAGCTGCTAAATATAGACCAGATGGATGAACCAAAATTGCGCCACCTACAACGCACCGAATGGGCTTTCGTACATCAACACCCACGCGATGGCTTGCGCATGAATGTCTCCGCAGGTGCCAATATCGGCGAACGGCTGATGGCCAACGGCTGGCGACATTATGACGACATCCGCAAGGAAGCCATCAAATGGCTCGAAGCAGTAGAAATTGATGCCAAGCGCATAGATGATTTACCCCGCACATTCTCAGGCGGCATGCAACAACGCCTACAAATCGCCCGCAACCTAGTCACCAATCCGCGGTTGATCTTCATGGATGAACCAACAGGCGGCCTTGATGTTTCCGTACAAGCCCGCCTGCTAGATCTATTGCGCGGCTTGGTGCGCGACTTAGGCCTATCCGCCATCATCGTCACTCACGATTTAGCAGTGGCACGCCTATTGTCCAACCGCTTAATGGTGATGAAAGACGGTCAAGTGATCGAACACGGCCTAACCGACCAAGTGCTCGAAGACCCCCAAGCCGCCTATAGTCAGCTATTAGTCTCATCCATATTGCAAGTATAAAGGAGCCACCCATGCCCATCCTTCAAATCAAAAACCTGCATAAAAAATTCACCTTGCATGCCCAAAACGGCGCGGTGCTCAACGTGCTAAACGGCATAAACTTACAAGTTAAAGCTGGCGAGATCGCCGCATTATGCGGGCCATCTGGCGCAGGCAAAAGCTCCCTACTCAAAGCCATTTACGGCACTTACCGCATTGACGACGGCGACATAAAAATCAAAACCACCAAACAGAAAACTATCAACATCGCCAAAGCCGAACCGCGGCAAATCATGAACCTACGACGTGATGTCATCGGCTATGTATCACAATTCCTACGGGTCATTCCGCGCATTGGCGCGTTAGATATTGTCGCCGAACCCGCCATCATGCAGGGCATGTCACCCGATCAAGCCCACAGCATCGCGCTCGACCTGTTGGATCAATTGCGCATTCCACAAAAATTACACAATCTCTCCCCGCTCACCTTTTCAGGCGGCGAGCAGCAACGGGTTAACATTGCCCGTGCCATGGCCGCCCCGCGCCCGCTGATGTTATTTGATGAACCAACCGCCTCGCTCGACCCACAAAACCGCCAAACCGTACTGGAATTAATTGCCCAATTGCGCGATCAAGGCACGGCTATATTGGGTATTTTTCACGATCCCGCCGATCGAAATTTTCTACAAGCCCGCGACATCCATTTATCCGCAGTGAAGGAGCCCGAACATGTCTGAAATCATCATCACCAATGCCCAAATCATACTGGCCGATGAGGTGATCAAAGGTTCACTTTGCATCAAAGACGACATAATCACCGACATTAGCGACTCATATTCATCACTTCCTGCCGCTTATGATTTCGAGGCCGACACCCTCATCCCCGGCTTGATAGAATTACACACCGATAATTTAGAGCGCCACATCATGCCACGCCCCAAATCCTATTGGCCAGTCGAGCCTGCGGTGCTTAATCACGATCGCGAAATTGCCGCTGCGGGCATCACCACTGTCTATGACGCCATGTCAGTCGGCCATGCCGATTCGGGCGCACGTGGCAAAGACCTGTTACTCGAAATGTCCGAAGCCATTGAAGACCTGTCCAACCGAGACATGCTCAAAGTCGACCATTTCCTGCATTGGCGCTGCGAGATTTCCTCACAAGATGTGATCGCAGAACTCACCCCGCTGCTCGAAAATAGCCTGACAGGGCTAGTTTCTATCATGGATCACACACCGGGCCAGAGGCAATTTGTTTCACTCGATGCCTTCGCCACCTATTATCAAGGCAAATACGGCATGACTGATGAGCAGCTCAAAATTTTCATCAACGAGCGCCAGCGCGACCATGAGCTATATTCACAAATCAATCGCAAAATTGTGGTCGAAAAAGCTCATCAACGCAACCTCCCCCTCGCCAGTCATGACGATGCCACCAAAGACCATGTCGTAGATGCAGTAAATGACGGCATCGTGGTCGCCGAATTCCCCACCACAATAGAAGCCGCCCGCGCCAGTCACGAAAATGGTCTCGGCGTATTAATGGGCGCTCCCAACGTGGTGCGCGGCATGTCACATTCAGGCAATGTTTCAGCCCGCGATTTGGCATCACACGGCTTGCTAGATATCCTCTCCTCAGATTATGTGCCATTTTCATTACTCTATGGCGCAGTTTTACTGGCAAAAACCTGCCACAATATTAGCCTGCCCGATGCCATCGCCACCGTCACCCGCAACCCCGCCAAACAAATCGGGTTTGAAGATCGCGGTGAAATCGCTATGGGCAAACGCGCCGATCTGGTACGCTATCATTCGGATGAAGGCATTCCGTGCATTGTCGAAGTGTGGCAACAAGGCCAACGCATTGCATAATCTTTCAAAAAAGGAACTCCCCATGTCCTCAATCATCACAAAAATAGCCGATATGTTACACGGCAAAGGCAAAGAGCTATATGGCGGCGAACTGGTCACCCAAGCGCAACATGCGTTGCAATGCGCCACTTTGGCCGAAGCCGCCAAATCTAGCGACAAACTCATAACCGCTTGCCTACTGCACGATATTGGGCATTTATTAGATGATGATTTCGAACGTTTAGCGGCAGAGAAAGACCTTTATCATGAAGATTTAGGCGAAGCTTTCCTAAGTGAATGGTTTGATGACGAAGTGTGCCAACCTGTTAAATTACATGTTGCAGCCAAACGTTATTTCTGTGCCACCAATGACAAATATCTTGGCAAATTATCCGCCGCTTCGGTGCAATCGCTCAAATTGCAAGGCGGTATTATGTCAGATGAAGAGGTCAAAAAATTCAGGTCACACCCCTATTATCAAGATGCGTTGCGCCTGCGTGTGTGGGATGATTTGGCCAAAGACCCAGACCTCATCACGCCCGACATTGCTCACTTTATGTCCTATGTCGAAAATAGCCTCAGCAAGGATATATAGATGGTTGATGCGGGATATTTCATCGCTGTGGTCGGCGCCAGCGGCGTTGGCAAAGACACTATTTTGGATGGCGTCAAATCTAAAATAAACCACAGAGATGACTTTCATTTCACCCAACGCTTCATCACCCGCCCACAAAATGCCGGTGGTGAAGATCATATCCCTTTATCGGTAGGTGAATTTAAAAGCCAACAACAGCAAGGCAATTTTGCGCTTTGGTGGGCAGCGCATAGCTTATTTTACGGCTTGCCAAAAAACATCTTGCCCAAGCTAAACCAAGGCCAAAATGTCATCGCCAATATCTCACGCAAATCAGTTGCGGATGCCGCACATATATTTAACAAAATACTGGTTATTGAAATCACCGCCAGCTCTGGTGTGATCAACCAACGGCTGCGCGCCCGCGGCCGCGAAACTCAGGCCGAGATCAGCAAACGCCAAGCCCGTCAAGTTCACGATTGGGCAGGCTCACAAAAAATCATCTCGGTATTGAATGATGCCGAACCACAATATGCAATCAATCGGTTTGTTGACATTTCACTTGGTCTTGCCTAACGCACCGCGCATTTCAAAACGCTCCAATAATTCAAACTGCCCATCTTTGCCAGGGTCACCAAAAATACACAGGCTATCAATGGTCACTGGCTCGATCAAGCTGTTGCCAATGCAATCATCAAGCTGGCTGCGGGCTTGTACCAATTCTAATTTCGATAGCCCATTGGTCAACGTCATATGAAAACGAAATTGATTGCCAACATAGGGATAGCCCCATTGGTCAAAATTCTCACGCTCCAAATGTTTTAAGTCTTTGCGTTTGGCAATTTGTTGATGAGTCATCGGCGCGCGCAATGGGTCTAAAAACCGCACACATTTCCAAGCCAATTTGTTCAAACCGTGCACTTTGGAGCGCTCAGGCACCAACGCCAAAAAATCACTCAATTGCGATAATTTCAAAAAACCTAGGCTCACAGGCGCACGCTTTTGCGCCAATATATCAACCTGCTCACATAATTTTTTAAAATCAACCCCTTCGGCCAAGCGCATCGGAGCTTTTAATGTCGCATGAAAACCATAACGCCGCGGTTTGGTGACAAAATGGCTCACATCTAACCAGTTAGCCCCAAAATCCGCTAAGGTTGAACCTTCACGCGGCGCAAAATAAATGGCATAACGTTTATATTTGGGTGCTAAATCTACCACATCAAAGCGCCCATTTGCGCAAGCGTTGCGATAACATGTCAATCAAGGTTATCGACACCACCACAATGATCATAATGGCAGCGGTTTCGGCATAAGCAAAACTGCGGATATTCTCCCACAATAATTGCCCAATGCCGCCTGCCCCCACCATGCCCAGCACTGTGGCCGAGCGCACATTGGTCTCAAATCTATAGAGTGCTAATGATATCCATAATGCCATCACTTGCGGTATCACGCCAAAAATAACTTCTTGTAATTTCTTAGCGCCCGTAGCGCGAATGCCTTCCACTGGCCGTGGGTCAATGGCTTCAACCGCTTCAGAAAATAGTTTGGCAATCACCCCCACATTATGCACAAAAATAGCCATCACGCCGGCAAATGGCCCTAGGCCAACCGCCACCACAAATAACAAGGCAAATACAATTTCGTTGATCGCGCGGCACGCGTCCATCACACGGCGCACAGGCTGCACAATCCACGCAGGGAATATGTTGGATGATGACAAGATGGCAAACGGAACGCCTAATATAATGGCCAAAAATGTACCCCAAATGGCAATCTGAACGGTCACCACCATCTGCTCAACAAAAATATCAAAATCTCTAAAATTCGGACTTAAAAACCCACTGGCATATTCAGCCATATTGCTGGCATCGGTGAATAAAGATATCCAAAGCCGCATTTCAACTGGTGACCAACTCCACAATAATAACAGCACAATCACAATTCCGCTCACCCATTTGGTCAGCGTCTCACGCATTGGAATTTTGGGTATGGTCATTTCATCCAATTTTTGCGTATCATTCAGTGTCTGCGGTTTATATTGGCTCATGGTTTTCCTCATTTAAAATAACCCGCCTCCTCACTTATAGGAGGAAGCGGGTAACAGTCATTTTACAAATTACATGTTCGGAACAGATTCCGTTAGCATGGTAATTTCAGCCGCTTGGGCTTCAAGTTCAGCAACTTTTGTGGCTTTTTCCGCATCACTCCATTTGGTATCATTTTTAATTTTCAAAATGTCTTTATTGATGGCCAAAATACGAATTGGGAAAAGTTGAGCATCAGATGAAGGGCGGAATGGCGCCCATTGTAATGCAGTCAAAATCTCGCGTGCGGTTGTCACTTCTTCAACCGTGCCCGTACGGCCATAAGTCATAATAAAAGTGTAAAGACGGTTCTTAATGTCTTGATCAAGATCTTTGCGCCATACCAATGGGTCAGATGGAATCAAAGGAGATTTCCAAATGATTTTCAATTTGGCAAATTCTGCTGGGTTAGATTCTTCCAAACGGCGCATATTCTCAGTATTATTAGTTGCCACATCAACTAATTTATTAGCAGCAGCCAATGCATTGGCTTGATGGTTTGCAGAACGCACGGTTTTAAAACATTTGGTAGGTGTTATGTTGTTTTTGGCAAACACATAAGTGGTTGGCACCAAAAAACCAGAGGTAGAATTGGGGTCACCAATGCCAAAATCTAATGTGCCATCACATTTCAGCAAATCATCCAGTGTGTTGATTTTGCTATCTTTATGCGCGATTAACAAAGACCAGTAACCAGGGTTGCCATTGGCATCTACAGATTGAGCAAAAATCTCACCGTTCGAGCGTTTCACAGCTTCCATGGCCGATTTGTTGCCAAACCAAGCCACTTGCACTTTGTCAAACCGCATGGCTTCAATCACGCCTGCATAATCAGGGGCAAAAAAGGCGTTGATCTTAAGGCCAGTGCCTTTTTCCATCGCACCCAAAAATGGTTGCCATTGGGCTTTTAAGCTACTGGTCGATTCGGTAGAAATAATGCCAAAGTTAACCTCTTTATCAGCGGCGTTTACAGCGGTTGCTGATAATATGCCAACGGCCATTGCTGCGGCTGCGGCTGCGGTCATAATTGCTTTTTTAAACATGTCTTTATCCTATAAATAAATTATTGCATATTGCTATTCATTGTGGGTTCAGTCGCTTGGTCTGGCGGCATGCCAGCCCAAACATTGTCGATATTTTTTTGCTTGGCCTGTAAAGACGGCAAAAAAAGCTCTTCACTTTCGGCGCCATAAAGTTCGTTTAAAAACTCTGGCGTCAGTGCCTCGGATGGGCCATCGTAGACGACCTTGCCTGCCCGCAACGCGATGGTGCGGCGGCAGTAATTCAATGCATATTCCACTTGGTGGAGCGAGACCAATATGGTCATATTGTCTTTTTGGTTGAGCTCGGTCATGATGTCCATCACCTTGCGCGCGGCAGATGGGTCAAGCGATGCGATCGGCTCATCAGCCACCAATATTTTGGCGCCCTGCACCAAAGTACGGGCAATGGCAGCACGTTGTTGTTGCCCGCCCGATAAGGTCGAGCCACGCTGCATGGCCTGTGCGGCAATACCAACCCGTGTTAAAGCCAGCATGGCGGCTTGTTTCTGCTCATCACTAAACAGGCCTAAACTACCTTTAAATGCCGACATATTGCCCAGATTGCCAATCAACACATTGGTCAAAACTTTCAATCTGTTGACCAAATTAAATTGCTGAAATATCACCCCTACGCCCACGCGAATGGCTCGCGCTTCACTGGTTATCTTGCCCTGTGATTGCATGATCCGGTCAAAAATAGTGATTTTCGAAACGCTGTCACGGTCTGCTTCAACAAAGCCAGCAATGTGGCGTAACAAGGTCGATTTACCCGAGCCAGAGGCACCAATCAAAGCCACCATCTCACCCGTCGAAATGCTAATAGAAACATCATCCAAAGCCTTAGCGTCAGAGCCAAATGTTTTAGAAAGTTGTTGAACCTTTATCGCTTCACTCATAATGCACATACCCCGTAATATATATGCGTTCAAGCTTAGCTAGGCTTTTTAACAGTTTCGTGACAGTTGAAAAAATGTCGGTATATAACGTTTACAAGGCATATTTTTCAATGCAAAAAAAAATCGGCAAGAGCCCCACACCCTCACCGATTCTCTACTAGGCCGAAAACTCAGCCATTACATCTGTCTATTCAACAGAATTTCTGCCCGCTCATCATCGTATAATAATTTTGGCATCACCACTTTTTTTGAGCGGCATAGATAAACGTCACCATCAAGTAATATTGTTAACTGCTGTATACAGGTAGATAATGAGGATTGCAAGTTATTAATAATCATTATTAATTGTAACAATTATAAACTAGACCAATAGGTTAGCCAGTCATAAACACGTCATAGCGGGTAGATTTACCCTTAATTTGGTGTGATGGCGCCCGAATTCCCGCCATAAAATCAGCCTTTTGCGGCCATTTCAGCACCACGCGTTTAGAGGCACTATCTAGCGCCACTTGCATTAATTCTATGCTGTCTTCATCGGTGCCAACAATCTCGCGTATCAAACGCATTTCTTTTTTCACCAGAGCCGAATTTTTACGTGGCGGGTGCATCGGGTCAATCAAAATAATTTCAGGCTTCAACTGCGGCAACAAAACCTTAGCGTCACCAAACAACAATGTCATGCGGCTCATAATTTCAGCCAACACTTCATTTTCCTCTACCGCCTGCGCCATACCTACCGCCAATAATCCATGCATTTTTTTTGAACGCTCAATCAAAGTCACTTCTGCGCCCAAGCTAGCCAATAAAAACGCATCACGCCCCAATCCCGCCGTGGCATCCACCACTTTGGGGTTTATTCCACCTTTCATGCCAATGGCCTTGGGCAACGCCTGCCCGCGCCCGCCGCCAAATTTATGCCGATGGCCAACCGCCCCGCCAATAAAATCTATCACCAATTCATCACTCATCACAAAGCGTCCAAACTGCGTAACATATCCGCCCACAAAGCCTCAGTCGGCTCAATGCCGAGTGACAAACGCACATAACTGTCCGCCACGTCATCACCCCAACGCGCACGCCGCTCGGCCGATGTATGTACGCCGCCAAAACTAGTCGCCGCCACGATATATTTCGAGCCATCAATAAAAGCTTCCGCCGTAGCAACATCCTTAAATGTCACACCCAAAATCGTGCCAAATGTCAACATCTGTGCCTTGGCCAATTCATGCCCCGCATGGCTTTCTAGCCCGGGATATACCACAGACTCAACCGCCCCATGCGCCGCTAAACGTGCCGCAATAATGCCCGCGTTTGCGCACATGCGCTCATAGCGTATTTCCAACGTCTCCAACCCACGATGCACCAACCATGCGTCATGCGCCCCCACAATCGATCCACTAATCGTACGCCATTCGCGTATGCCGTCGATAAATTCTGCATTGCGGCTCGCCACATGGCCAAACAAAGCATCACTATGGCCGTTTAAAGCCTTGGTATCGGCCGAAACCACAATGTCAGCCCCCAAGTCTAGCGGCCGTTGCCCCAATGGCGTCATGGTGGTATTGTCAACCATCAGCAATGCACCCGCGGCTTGGCATTTAGCAGCCATAGCCTGCAAATCACATATGTCCAATTTGGGGTTAGATGGCGTTTCAACCATCACCAATTTATAGTCATTAAAATCACGGCTGTCATATTCCAAGCTCGGGCATTCATCTATCAGCACACCCATCGGCGCCAATATCTTCTGCGCCACCAAGCGTGATACATAATAACCGTCAGATGGCAGCAATAATGTTTCTCCCGGCCGCATTGTCGTCAGCAAAACTGCACTTATCGCCGCCATGCCTGATGGAAAAGCCACAACATCAGCATCCTCAAGCAAAGCAATGGCTTGCTCCGCAGCGCTCCATGTTGGGTTAGATACACGGCCATATTGATATTCACCTTCTGGCACAGCAGGTAATTTATAGGTTGATGCCTGTACAATCGGCGGCGATATAGGCTCGCCTGTGCCGATGGTGTTTTGCCGATGATGCAGCATATTCGCCACTATATTGTTCAAGTCTAAAGTCATGATTCGCCTGCCCATTTGTTCTGACCAATATATACAATACCTGCTGGTAACTCAATTATATTCCTTCATAATTATACTCCGCATCATTGTCCAAAATCAGTAGAGATGCCCGTCGTCAAATCATCATCTTCTGTGCTTACAGTTTTCCTATAGGTCTAAAAACCCAATAAAGGTAGTTGTTTTAATTGATGATATTTCAACGCCGTCAGCAAACAGCGGCGCAATTCGTCCTTGGGAAATTGTGCCGATATTTTCAACATGACCACCCGATTGCTTTCATAATCAAACAGATCGCCATAGATTTCCTTAAAAGTTTCAACCAACCGCGTCTTACAATTGAAAAATATTTTAATCTGGTCAGGGTGTTGGGATGAATGATCAATGCGGATGGTGCTACCTGTTTTGGTCAAATAACTAAGCTGCCCCCATTTAAGGGTTTCTTCTATCACTAAGCCATGTTCGTCGGCCAACTCAAATATCCCCCCCCGAATATCCAGCAAAGCTGCCCGCGCCTCATCAGGGTAAGTGGCAAATTTATTGTTTACTGCATCATCCATATTCAGGATTTCTTTCAAGTGGAATGGCATAATATATCACACTGTCATCAGTGTCTGGACTATATTCAGCACCATAAATTTCCAAATCCGCACCATAATTATGCCGCGCGCCCGATTCAAATAACCAGCTAGAATAAATATAATTGACGCTGTTATTAAGACTATCAAAATGCCCATCATGCCTAAATTTAGCATAGGTGGTGGCTGGCAATTCAAGCGCGTTCATGCCAGCAGGCAATGTTGTAACTTTGCCGACTTCAACCGCCGCATAATACTCTAATAAATCACTATTTTCAGGCGTTTGTTTAATGATGCCATACATGTTACCAGCCACTATATGTTCAATCTCACCAATATGAGCTAAAAATTTCTCCCACAAAGGCGGTAATTTATCGGCAATGTTGTTTTTCTCCGAATCAACGCTAAAAAACTCTGTTTTCATGCCAATAAATACTCTTTTCGGCTGGCTGTAAATTTCAGGAGTGAGCGATATATTCTGATGAATGTGGCGTAAATATTCGGTATCAAATTTAATTTTCTGCACCGCCATGTTGCGTTTTCCGAGCTTTCGTGCTGCATGCGGGCTTAGGTCAAATGTCTTTTTAAACGCACGGCTAAAACTCTCTTGGCTGGCAAAGCCTGTGTCCATAGCAATCTCTATAATGCGCTCATCTGTGGTTAATAACTTGTCCAAAGCGTTGGATAACCGCCTTGATCGAATATAGCTTTTCAAGGTTTCATTGGTCAGCGCTTTGAAAATACGGGCAAAATGCCATTGGCTAATCGCCGCTTCACGCGCCACACGCGACAGCGAAATATCTGCATCCAAATGCGCTTCGATATAATCCAGTGCCTTTTGCACCTGATGCAGATAATTCATATTTTATTTATCCCTCGGGCGTTTCGAAAAAGCCCGTCATCGCGATTAATTTACCCTCAGCATTATATTGCCCATAACTGACGCCTTCGCCAATTTTTGCACCATCACCCGTCATCATATCCCATTTGGCGATGGATTTATTATGATGGGCTAAAAAATAATTAGTCACAAAATGCCCACCTGCTATTTGTTGGTGGAATTCCAGCATATACGCCGTCAACTCATCCCAACCTTGGGTTATAGATAATGGATCAGTATAAACAACGTCTTGTGCCAAACATTGTTTAAATATTTCGTACTTTTTTGCCGCAGTTTCGGCTTCCCATGCAGAAGTATAAGTTTCCCAAATGGTTTTAAAATCGCTCATTATGTCTCCTTAAGTTAAATGAGCTTCAGTGTTAAAACAATTTTCAGCTTGAATTTTGATATTTTGTGCGTTTATTTAAAATTCTCATAAGCCAAAATAGCAGCGGTAGATTCAAGTCGTCATCGCAACATCTCTTCTAGCTTATCAGCTGGGGTTCTAAATCCGATCATGGCAAAGTCAATTTTATTTGTGGGGCATCTAGGTGCAGCATTTTTTACCTTCTCCCGCTAATAAGTTGAAATATTTTTGACCAACTTTAGACCTTCGTTATTGTAATATATAGCTATATTGTCATTTTGCAAATGCTCTTTGGTCAATTGTAAGGCGGCTTCGCATGGTGGAAAATCATAAAATTTAGCGCTGATGACGATGGCTGAATTGGCACATTCTTCGGCAAAGGCGGCGGCGTGTAGCACGATGGTTAATTGGTTTTCACCCGCTGGCAAGCCGGCAATCTCGCCAATACAAGCAATCTCATCACATTGTAAATATTGAGCGTTGGGTTTTAGGTCTTTGGCAAGCTTATCATAAGGCTCACCGACATAATCAAGCCAAATTCTACTGTTAAATTTACCGCGCGTGCCGCTGAGTAAATGATAATGATCATCGGTGCCTTTTATCAATATATTGCTCAGTTTATTGGCGTTGATATCACCAATATAGACAATTGGTAAAGGCGCATAAAGTGGCAAAAATGGTAGAATTAGCAAAAAGCTAAAACCCAGATAACGCCATTTATTTTGCCAAATTATCAACCATAAATAGGCCACTAACAAGATTACCAATATATGCCAATTCAACTTGGCGATATGCTCATTTAAATAGGTGAATTCAGCAATATAATCCGAAAATATATAAATACTTTCAATAATATAGCTAAGCAATTCAAATGAGTATTTTTCCACCCCAAATGCCGATAAAATTAGGGATAAAATGCCTAATGGCATGACCAATAAACCAAATATTGGCACGATGATCAGGTTGGCAATAAAGCCGCCCGTTTGTAAGGTAGAAAAATGATAAATTGATATCGGCATGGTCACCAATCCAGTGAGCAACGGTATCATAAACCAATCGCGCAAGGTCAAGGCAAAGCGGCCGAAAGCGGTTTGACGTGAGAATAATTTAAGCGCTTCGGCTTGATTATAATCACGGTTTTTTTGCCATTCAAAATAAGCGATGATCACTGCCGTGGCGGCGAATGACATTTGAAACCCAACATTCATAATCGAGCTAGGGGATAAAACAAGCATGAGAAGTAAAGCCAGCGCCAAATTGCGCATGGTTAAAGCCTCGCGATCCAGCAAAACCGCCAGCATGATTAAGCTGGCCATGATGAAAGCCCGCTCGGTGGCGAGGCTACCGCCGGTTAGCAGCAAATAAAACAAGCCAGATAATATCGATATGGAAGCTGCGCATTTTTTGAGTGAAAAATTAAAAAACCCGAAGGGAAATAAGGCCAGAAACATGCGCATAAAATAAAACACCATGCCCATGGCAAACCCCATATGTAAGCCAGAAATGGCGAGCAGATGTGCCAAGCCAACATTGCGCAATGATAAATAGCTTTGGCTGTCTCTGTCCATTTTAATGCCGACCAAAATGGCCAATGCCATATCTTTACTGACACCGTTTAGATTTTGAGTGATTTGCTCGGCTAGAGTTAAGCGTATGTTATAGAATATATTTTTTATACTGTGATATAGGTTACCACCCTGCTCTCGCGGCATGGGTAGGTATTTTTTTGCTACCGAACCAACGGCGCCGATTGACTGATAGAATAGGCCTTGGCCAAAATCATAACCGCCGACAATGGCGGCATGGGGCAGCGGAAACAATTGCGCGGTGACTTTAATATCATCGCCAATTTGAAGGTTGTTTTGATGTTGTTTTAGGTTGAGGCGGATGTATTTTGGCAGGCTTTCTGCATCGATTTTCTCGATCGAATGAGGTTTTATTAAAACCCGTGAATGTTGATCGGAAAACAACTCAATATCGGTGACGATTCCTTGAATGTCTGTCTTGTATAAAGGTCGTTCTATGGTTTGAGTTTTGACCCTAAAATATTCAAAATTTGCGGCAAAAAAACCCAAAAAAACCAATGAAAATAGGCAAAAAACAGCAAAAAAACGCCGTTTTTGATGCAAAAACACCCCAAAAATGGCCAAAAAACCACTAAAAATCACCAAATATGCCTGTGAAACATATAGATTTAATGCGTGAAACATTATAATTCCAGCGGCGAAAAATGCAATCAACCAAATGAACCATCTTTCTTGCTCGCGCTCAATTTCGGCAATCATCCAATCTGCCGCGTAAAAAATAAAATCGGCAAATTTGGGTTTGGCGATGGATTTTTGCCACGCATGTGCCGCTCGATTTGGTATTTGACGCATTGACCACCCCTTGAAGAGCAGTTTAGGCATAAATTTGTTGGCTGTAAATTCAAACCTGTGCTAAATCAAAGCCAACTAAATTTTATAAATATTGGAAATATAATGGCCGATCAAATTATCACCCGTTTTGCGCCTTCGCCTACTGGTTTTTTACATATTGGTGGTGCCAGAACCGCTTTGTTTAATTGGCTTTATGCCCGCGGTCGGGGTGGTAAAATGTTATTGCGGATTGAAGATACCGATATAAAACGCAACACGCCCGAAAATGTGCAAGCCATATTGGATGGTATGCGTTGGTTGGGGCTTGAATGGGATGATGATGCCATTTCGCAAAATGGGAACATTAAACGTCACCAAGAAGTTGTGCAACATATGTTGGACAATGATTTGGCTTATAAATGTTATAGCAGCAAAGAAGAGATTGCGGCGATGCGTGAAGCAGCCAAAGCTGCAGGCAAGCCGATGATTTATGATGGCACGTGGCGCAACCGTGGCAATGCCGACGCGCCTGAAGGTATTGACCCCGTTATTCGCTTTAAGGCGCCGCGCGATGGGTTTACCATTATTAATGATGTGGTGTTGGGGCGAATTAGAATTGCCAATGAACAGCTTGATGATTTGATTATGCTGCGTAGTGATGGCACGCCTACTTATATGTTATCAGTGGTGGTGGATGACCATGACATGGGAGTGACCCATATTATACGCGGTGACGACCATTTGACCAATGCCAGCCGCCAAGCTTGTATTTATACGGCTTTGGGCTGGGATATACCTGTATTTGCGCATGTGCCGTTGATTCATGGGCAAGATGGGGCAAAGCTATCTAAACGCCACGGTGCGATGGGTGTGATGGCTTATCGTGATATGGGTTATTTACCTGAAGCGATGCGCAATTATTTGGCGCGGTTGAGTTGGAGCCATGGGAATGATGAGATTATTTCGACTGACAAATTAGTAGAGTGGTTTGACATTGATAATATCGGTAAATCGCCTTCGAAATTTGATTTTGTGAAGCTTGAAAATCTGAATGCTCATTATATTAAGAATACTGATGATGCTAAATTGATTGAAATTCTTGGGACCTTCTTAAACGATACGGGTACGGGCGATATTACCCAACCTGAGCGATTACTTACTGCGATGCCGATTATCAAACAACGTGCCAAAACTTTGATTGAATTGAATGACGCGGCGCAATTTGTATTTGCTGTGCGGCCACTGAAATTTGATGACAAGGCACAGAAACAGCTGACTGATGAGAACAAGGTTTTGATTGCGGGCTTGATAGCCAAATTTGGCGCGATTGATGAGTGGACACGCGATAATATCAGTGAGTGTATTCAACAATATGCTGAAGAGGTTGATTTGAAATTGGGTAAGATTGGCCAACCTTTACGCGCCATATTGGCAGGGACAACTAATGCGCCTGGTATTTTTGACATTGCGGTTATTTTGGGCAAAGACGAAACTATTGGTCGAATTGAGGATATTGTCTGAAAATCCATGAAATTGGCGCAATTTGACGAGTTTTTTTCATAAAAATCGTTCAAAAACTTGTGAAATTACGTGTTTTCCTATACTAACTAATAACAAGGTCTAAGAATCAAAAAATCCTAGTTACTTGCCTCATCAGATTAGAATGATATTAAATTTGAATGGCTTAACTTTTCTTAAATATGAATGGGCAATGGGCGTTGTTTACATTTACATGTTTAAATGATGATTGCCATCAAAAATAAAAACAATATGACAGGAAACAATATGACAAATAAAAACGATAAATCCGCCACATTATCCCTTGGTGGAGAAAGCTACGAATTTCCTGTCTATGAGGCATCTGTTGGCCCTAATGTGATTGACATCAGCACTTTATATGCAAAAACTGATAACTTTACTTATGACCCTGGTTTTACTTCGACGGCTTCTTGCGAAAGCAAAATTACCTATATTGACGGCAATAAAGGTGTTTTGTTATATCGCGGTTATCCGATTGGTGAGTTGGCTGAAAATGCTAGCTTTTTAGAAGTTTGTTATTTGCTGCTAAACGGCGAATTACCGACTGAAGAAGAAAAAGATGAGTTTGAGCATGCCATCACCTATCACACCATGTTGCATGACCAAATGGTGACTTTGTTTAAAGGCTTTCGCCGTGATGCGCATCCGATGGCGATTATGGTGGGTGTTGTGGGTGCTTTGTCTGCATTCTATCATGATTCTACTGATGTAACTGATGCACACCAACGTTTGGTAGCCAGCCGCCGCTTGATTGCTAAAATGCCAACCATTGCCGCTATGGCTTATAAATATTCTGTTGGGCAGCCATTTGTTGCCCCGCGCAATGACTTGGACTATGCATCTAACTTTTTGCATATGTGTTTTTCTGTTCCTACTGAAGAATATAAGGTAAACCCTATTGCTGCTGAAGCTATGGACCGTATTTTTACTTTGCATGCTGACCATGAGCAAAATGCCTCTACATCGACTGTACGTTTAGCTGGATCATCTGGTGCGAACCCGTTTGCTTGTATTGCTGCTGGTATTGCTTGTTTGTGGGGCCCTGCACATGGTGGTGCCAACGAAGCTTGCCTTAAAATGCTGACTGAAATTGGTAGTGTTGACCGCATTCCTGAATTTATTGCCCGTGCCAAAGACAAAAGTGACCCATTCCGCTTGATGGGCTTTGGCCATCGCGTTTATAAGAATTTTGACCCACGTGCTACGATTATGCAACAAACCAGCCGCGACGTTTTGAAAGAGCTGAATGTGAAAGACCCATTGCTTGATGTGGCAGTTGAGCTTGAACGCATTGCGCTTGAAGATGAATATTTTGTAGAGAAGAAGCTTTACCCGAATATTGATTTTTACTCTGGCATTACATTGCGGGCTTTGGGCTTCCCGACCAGCATGTTCACTGTGTTATTTGCGCTGGCTCGTACGGTTGGTTGGATTTCGCAATGGAATGAAATGATTGAAGACCCAAAACAGAAAATTGGTCGTCCGCGCCAAATTTATACAGGTGAAACATTACGTGATTTCAAACCTATGAACAAACGCTAGGATATTGCATTTGTTAAATTTAAAGCCTGCAAACATGTTTGCAGGCTTTTTTATTGTCTTAAAATTGAATTCTATTAGGAATTTGGTGCCATCATTGCGCCGATTTCGGCTTCACAAACTAATTTACCTTCTACCTTAGCTTGGCAGGCAAATTTCCAAATATTGCCACGATGGCGGGTTTGGGTGACGTGGATGTGCAAGACATCACCGGGTGTGACCGGCTTGCGGAATTTGCATTTATCAATAGACATGAAATAGACTACATCTGGTGTCTCTTTAACGCCCTGTGCATGGGCGCATATAGCGCCTGAAACTTGCGCCATGGCCTCGACAATTAGCACACCTGGCATGACGGGATGACCAGGGAAATGACCTTGAAAAAATGGTTCATTTATGGTGACATTTTTTATGCCAATGGCAGATTTATCGCCATCAATATCTATGATTTTATCGACCAATAAAAATGGATAACGATGTGGCAGCAGATTCATAATTTGCATGACGTCAATGCTATCTAATGCTTGGTTATCTGAATTTTCGCTCATATTATTTCCTTATAAGATTATATATAGAATCTACCACATAAAAAAATGGGGTCAACAAATGTTGACCCCAATTAACTTTAATGATGATGGCTTTGGATTAATATCTAAATGCAAGGCCGAATTTGAATGGTTCTTCGTCATCAACATCATTTTTACTTAGCACGTAGGCGTAATCTGCGCGAAGTGGACCAATTGGTGAATCCCAAATCAAGCTAGCGCCGATTGACGTTCTGATTTCGCTTTCATTTGATGTAGAGCCTGCAACAGAGGATTCATATAATGTACCTGCATCGGCAAACCCTGCAATATAAATGCCTGCATCTTTGACAAGCGGGGTGCGCACCTCGAGAGTGGCACCTGCGAATATTGTGCCGCCATTGGAAGATGATGTTGAGTCGCCAGCACGCGGGCCTAAGCCATCAGATGCGAAGCCACGAACCAAATCGCCACCTTTGAAGAATGTATCTTGTTGGCGCAATGAGGTGTTTGAATCCCAAGCATTTATGGCACCTGCTGTCACAAAGCCTGAAATCACAACGTCTTTAATCACTTCGAAATGGCCTTCGGCTTTACCGATGGTGCGGATATATTTAACATTGCCACCAAGGCCAGCTAATTCAACATCGGCCTCTAATTTAAAGCCTTGTGTTGGTAAGATGAGCTTATCAGTTGTATCTAACAGAGCCTTAACACCAATTGCTGAAATATAATCGATGTTTGAGTTTGTGGTGTTTTCATCACGAGTGAAATTATAACGGGCGGCTAAGCTAGTGAATTCACCAACTGGTAAGCCAACGGTTGCACCTGCACCAATTTTGAAATGTTCACTATCATCTTTTTCGGTATTGAGGCTGGTAAATATATTAGCACCAACCGAAAGGTTTTCACCCATAAAATGTGGTTCCGTGAAGCCGAAATAAGCTTCGCGCCGCGCATCGTCACCATCACCGACGGACCATGTGAGCGAAGCGTTTAAATGTTGGCCTGTGCCCATTAGATTGGTTTCGGCATAGCTTAACTCGCCAATCAAACCATTTTGAGTTGAATATGCGCCTGTAATGCCGATGCTACCTGTGGCATTTTCGCTGACCTCAACGATGAGAATCACCCGATCAGCAGCACTGCCTGCTTCTGTACTGAATAGAACACCTGAAAAGTAGCCCGATTTCATGAGACGAGCTTTGGCAGCTTCTAGGGCAATGACATTAAATACATCGCCTTCGGCCACTTCTAGTTCGCGACGGATGACTTGATCATGCGTACGGGTGTTGCCGACGATGTTTATCCGATCAATATAAGCGCGTTGGCCATCTTCGACTGTATAGACGATGTCAATGGTTCTATTGATCGCATTGCGGGTAATAATGGTTGTGACTTTTGCAAAGTCATAACCTTTGCGGTTGGCTTGTTTGCGAATTTCTGCGACGCTATCGTTAAGTTGTACAGCGTTATATACATCGCCTGTTCTGCCGCGTACGAGTGGCAATAATTCTTCTGGCGGGAGGCTAGAGAATGATGAATCGACATCTATCTCGCCAAACGTGTATTGTTCGCCTTCATCAACTGTGAAAGTGATGAAATATTTATTACTGTCTTCATCTAGATCGGCAACTGCTGAAATGACACTGAAATCTGCATAGCCATTTTCGAGATAATGACGACGCAATAATTCGCGGTCGAAGTTTACTTTGTCGGCGTTATAAGCGTCGGCACCTGAGAACATGTGCCAAATAGCGGCTTCTTTTGAAGACACAACGCCGCGCAATGTACCATCTGAATAGATGCTATTGCCAACAAAGCTTACTTTTTGGATGGTGGCTGAAGCGCCTTCGGTGATGGTGAAAAGCAAATCTGATTGGCCATCGACCTCGACAATTTTATAACTGACTTGCACATTGGAATAGCGCGAATCGGTGTATTTCTTTTTGATATTTTTAACCGCTTCTTCTACTTTATTAACGGTGTAATACTGACCTGCGCGCAGACTGATTGCTGAATTTAGCGTGCCAGAAGACAGGTTTTGATTGCCATTATATTTAATGGCATGAATGGTTGGGTTTTCTTCTACAGTGATATAAACACTGTCACCTTTGTGAGTGATGGTGACATTTTTGAACAAGCCAGTGGAATATAGCGAAGCGATTGAGGCGTTGATACTGCCATCACTAATCTCTTGGCCTTTTTTAAGTTCCAAATTGGCGAATATGGTTTCAGCGGTGACGCTTTTATTACCCGACAGAATGAGGTTTTGAGCATCAACTGCGAATGCCGTTTGGTGCATTAAAAATGTACCAAAAGTCAGCGAAATTGCCAACGTTATTATGTTTTTATAGCTTATTTTACTACGATTATTAAAGTCACTCATATTTTACTCATCTGAAAAGAATCAATAATTCCAATACACTTTTACTAGGTTTTGAACAAAAAATAAAGCATGAATTTCAATTTGCCTATTTTTCATGGTTTATTAACGCAAGCTAGCCACTAAAGGTTAATTTTAGGTAACTTTTTAAAGAATGGATAGAATGTCGTTAATGGTGACGAAGATGAAAAAGCCGAGCAAAAGTGTGATGCCTGTGCGCATTGCATATTCCATATATTTGGCTGGTAAAGGCCTGCCAATGAGTGCCTCGATGAGATAGAATGTTAGATGGCCGCCATCGAGCATGGGTATGGGAAATAGGTTAAACAGGCCGATGCCAACACTGAGCAAAGCTGCTAAGCGCACCAAGGGCAGAATGCCTTCTGATGCCAGTTGGCCTGATGTTTGGGCGATTTTTACGGGGCCACCAAGTTGTTTAATATCACCTTGGCCGACAAATAAATCCTTGATGGTGATGAGGGTTTGTTTGATGATGAACCACACCTCGCCCGTGCCTTTTGACACTGCATCTAACAATGAAAGCGTGCGAAACTGGCGCTCATCAGCTGAGCTATTGTGGATAATTCCAATGCGGCCTATTTTTTGTTCGTTACCATATCTATCTGTAAAAACAAATGGCTTAGGCGTTAAGTTTAATGTGATTAACTCCTCGTTCCGATTAACGGTTACGGAAATTTGTTTATCGGAATTGAACATGATGTATTTTTGCAAATCGTTAAACGAGCTGATTTGATTGCCGTTAATTTGCGCGATGACATCACCTGCTTGAATGCCTGCAAGCTGCGCAGCGCCGCCTGCTTGCACATCATCGACTCTTGGAGAAATGAACGGCTGACCGACGGACATGAGGAACACGGTGAATATGAGCACCGCAAAAATAAAGTTAGCCACAGGGCCGGCGACCACCACGGCAGCTTTTTGCCACAAAGGTTTAAGCTGGAAATAGACTTTCTTTTCATCATCAGACATATGATTCGCGGCATCGTGATCGGCAAAGCTGGCTTCGTTGGCATCGCCCCAAAATTTGACATAGCCGCCGAGCGGTATGAGGCATAGCTTCCAGCGGGTTTGCTTTTTATCAGTAAAGCCCCAAAGCTCCTTGCCAAAGCCGATGGAGAAGGCTTCGATGCGCACATTACACCAGCGGGCAACGAGAAAATGCCCCATTTCATGCACAAAAACAATGATCATGAGTACAGAAATAAAGCCGAAAATATATTGAAATGCACTGCTACCAAAGCCCGTGAGAATGTTCAATATTTCCATTTAATTACCTTAATTTGCCAGTTATAACAATGATTTTGCGATGATTCGGGCTTGTTTATCAACCTCATATACATCGTTAATATTGTCTGCATTGATGATGATGTCACGCGATTGTGCCAAATTTATGGTCTGTTCGCAAATGTCTGCGATGGCGAGGAAGGTGATTTCTTCGCGCAAGAAAGCCGCAACCGCTACCTCGTTGGCGGCATTGAGCACCGCGCCGCATGTGCCGCCCATAATGACTGATTGCTTGGCCAAATATAGGCATTTAAAGCGCTTTTCGTCGGCGGGTTCGAAATCTAACTGGGCGATTTTAAACAGATCGAGCCGTTTGAAATCTAGCTTGAGCCGCTCTGGCCAGCCGAGTGCGTAGCTGATAGCGGTGCCCATTTCGGGCGTGCCTAACTGGGCGATGACCGAGCCATCGTGATATTGAACCAGCGAATGAATGATGGATTGTTTATGTACCACCACCTCGATTTGGTCTAACTCAATGGGGAATAGGTGATAGGCTTCTATCAGCTCATTGCCCTTATTCATTAGCGTGGCGCTATCTATGGTGATTTTGGCACCCATATCCCAATTGGGATGATCGAGTGCTTGTGCCAGCGTGATGTTTTTCATCTGCGCTAATGTGTGGGTGCGGAAAGGCCCGCCTGATGCGGTGAGGAGGATTTTTTCCATCTCGGAGGTTTGACTGCCTTGCAAACATTGGAACATGGCGCTGTGTTCGCTATCAACCGGGGTGACCACGCAGCCATATTTTTGGGCTTCGGCGAGGAATAATTCGCCGGCGGTGACTAAGCATTCTTTATTGGCTAAGGCGACGCGTTTGGCGTGTTTGAGCGAGGTGATTGTTGGCTTTAGGCCTGCATAACCGACGATGGCGGCCATGCAGATATCGACCTCGCGCTCGGCGGCTCTTATCAGGCCATCTTCGCCGCAATCTGCTTCGATATTGTGCCCATTGAGCAGAGACTTAAGCTCATCTAGCTTGGAAACATTGGCGATGACCGCGCATTCGGCATTAAGCTCGATGGCTAATTGTGCTAATAATTTGACATTATTACCGCCTGTGACGGCATTGACGGAAAATTTATCTGGATGTTGTTTGAGGACTTTGACTGTGGAGAGGCCGATGGAGCCTGTCACGCCAAATATATTGATTGTTTTCATTTGCGATACCTACCAGATAAGTAGGCTGGCGGCCATTTGATCCATTGGACCCGCGAAAAATGCGAAAATGGCGGCTGCAATGAGTAAGAATATCTGGCCATCCATTCGGTCTAATATACCACCATGGCCTGGCATGAAGGAGCCTGTATCCTTGACCGAAAAGCGGCGTTTGATATAGCTTTCGAAAAAATCGCCACATTGGCTAATGAGTGAGAAAATAACCACCAATTTGATGATGGAGCTATTGAGTGGCACAGCGGTGAAAGATAGGAAAAAGCTGCTTAAGATGATGGAACCTAAGATGCCGCCGCCAACGCCTGCCCAAGATTTATTGGGGCTGATGCTGGGTGCGACTTTAGCGCCGCCGATGAACCTGCCTGCAAAATATGCGCCTATATCGGTGCCGATGGTGATGGTGATGAGCCATATTGTGGCGGCATAACCAAATTCATCAGAATAACGAATGAGCAATATAGACAAGCACGCCCAGCCAGCATAAAGCAAGCCATAGCCAAACCATTTGCGTTTGGTCGTAGGCGAATAGTTGCGCCTTTTGGGCAGATCCATCCATTCTTTCATGCCGACATAACAGAATGCCGACACCATAATCAACATGAAGATAGAGCCGAAATAAATACATAAAAAAGCCGCGACAGCTAAGATTACAGCTGAAATGAGGCGGGTTTTTAAATCTAGAAATTGATCGGCTGTTGACATAAGGGGCTCATTTATGGTTTGGGTTGGTGCTATTAAACTTGCATAATCTCGACGTCTTTGGTTTTTAACGCGTCATCGACCAATTTGATATAAGTATCGGTTAGCTGTTGCACTTGATCACCCTGATCATGTTGTTCATCTTGTGAAATTTCACTGTCTTTTTCGGCTTTTTTGAGAACTTCCATGCCATCGCGGCGCACGTTACGGATTGAAATACGGCATGCCTCGGCATATTTGGCGGCAATTTTGGTCATCTCTTTGCGGCGCTCTTCGTTTAGCTCGGGGATGGGAATGCGCAAATTATTGCCATCGACAATTGGGTTGAGGCCAAGACCTGCATCACGGATGGCTTTATCGGTCGCGTTGACAAGGCCAGAATCCCAAACCGAAACAGACAGCATGCGCGATTCTGGCACGCTGACACTGGCAACCTGGGTGAGTGGCATATCGGCACCATAGGCGGAAACCATAACCGGATCGAGCATATGAATCGAAGCGCGGCCAGTGCGCAAACCAGAAAATTCGGTTTTTAAATTGCTGATGGCGCCTTCCATGCGACGTTCAATATCTTTAAGATCTATTGCAGACATAATGTTCTCATTTATAAAGTTTGTTCAATTGTTTAAATGTTAAGACGTTTTGCCGCTATTGACAATGGTAAATGCGCCCTCGCCTTTTAATATACCCATCAAACCTTTTTCGCTGTCCAAGGAATAAACGATGATGGGAATGTTATTATCACGTGCCAAAGCGATGGCAGCGGCATCCATAACTTTTAAATCTTTGGCCAAGACATCGGTAAAACTGACTTGTTTATATTTTTTGGCAGCTGGGTTTTTGTTAGGGTCACTATCATAAACGCCATCAACTTGTGTGCCTTTGAGCAAGGCTTCACAGCCCATTTCGGCGGCTCTTAGTGCGGCGCCTGTATCGGTGGTGAAAAATGGGTTGCCAGTGCCTGCGGCAAAGATGACCACGCGGCCTTTGCCCAAATGTGCACGGGCGCGCGGGCCGACAAATGGCTCACACACTGTGGGCATGGGGATGGCTGATAAAACACGGGTGGGGATGCTGAGTTCTTCGAGCGCATTGGCCATCGCCAAGGCGTTCATAACTGTGGCTAGCATGCCCATATAATCGGCGCTTGAGCGGTTCATGCCTTGGGCGGCGCCTGCCACGCCGCGAAAAATATTGCCGCCGCCGATGACCAAACAAATTTCGGCACCTTGGCTCCATGCTTGTTTTATTTCGCCCGCGATTTTACCGACAAAAGTCATATCAATGCCAAAATCTTGATCGCCCATTAGCGCTTCGCCTGATAATTTGAGCAAGACACGCTTATATTTAAGATCGGGATTAACAGTGCGTTTGTTTGGGGTTTCGGGTTCTGACATGGGCGCGACTCATATTATAATTTAAATTAAACCAAGTTAGCACATGCGGTAAATTTTGGCACAAAAAAACCGACATCACATACATGATATCGGTTTTTAAAACTATTTTGTAATGAAGATTAGGCTTTGCCGGTTGCTGCTGCAACTTCGGCTGCAAAATCTTCTTCTTTTTTCTCGATGCCTTCACCGAGTTCCATACGTACGAAACCAGTTAGTTTCACATCAGCACCAATGTCTTTGGCGGCGATTTGAATGGCTTTTTCGACCGTATTTTCGCCATCAATAACGAATGTTTGTTGAAGCAAAACAACTTCTTGGTAGTATTTACGCATACGACCTTCGATCATTTTTTCGATGATGTTATCTGGCTTGCCAGAAGCACGAGCGGTTTCAACAAGCACATTTTTTTCGCGTTCAACAATCGCTGGATCTAGATCAGTTATATCCAATGAAGCTGGGTTTGTCGCAGCGATGTGCATGGCAATTTGCTTGCCCAATGCATCTAGTTTAGCTGCATCACCAGTTGATTCTAAACCAACAAGTACGCCAAGTTTACCGGCAACACCTGGGACAACGCTATTATGTACATATGTGGCAACAACGCCATTGTTTACACTTAATGCTGTGGCGCGACGGAAGGCAAGGTTTTCGCCAATTGAAGCCACCAATGCGGTGATAAATTCTTCGGTTGTTTTGCCTGAATCTAGATATGCAGCAGATTTAATTGCCTCATCGTCACCATTATTGGCAAGCGCGATGTCAGCGACATTTGCAGCCAATTTTTGGAATTCTGGGTTTAGCGCCACAAAGTCGGTTTCTGAGTTGACTTCGATCACAACCGCAGATGTGCCAGACGCTTTAACGGCCACAAGGCCTTCGGCAGCCACACGGCCAGATTTTTTAGCCGCTTTGGCTAAGCCTTTTTTACGCAACCAATCGACTGCGGCTTCCATGTCGCCATCAGTTTCTTTAAGAGCTGTTTTACAATCCATCATGCCTACGCCTGTAGATGTGCGTAGTTCTTTTACCATACTTGCAGTGATAGCCATTTTCTTGAGCCTATTGTTAGAATAGCAACCACTCTTAAGAGTGGTTGCTAGATTTAAAATAATTTTCTGATAATTGGCCTGTCATATTTGACAAGCCAATTTAATTTATTTGCTAAGCTTTTTAGCTTGATCGATCCAACCTTCGCGCTCAATGCGGCCTTTGAAAGATAGCTTTTCGCCGAATTCTTCGACTTCAGCATCGTTCCAAGCAGCGATTTGAGCAAATGTTGTAATGCCAGCAGCATGTAATTTTTTCTCTAGAGCGGGGCCAACACCTGAAAGTTCTTTCAAGTCATCATCGCCAGCTGGTGCAGCAGCGGCTTCGGCTTTTGGAGCGGCTTCGGCTTTTGGAGCGGCTTTAGCTTTTGGAGCAGCTTTGGCTTTTGGTGCAGCTTTGGCTTTTGGTGCAGCTTTGGCTTTTGGTGCCTCTTCAACAACAGGAGCAGCAACTTCTTCAGCAGCGGGTGCTTCGATTTCTGCATCTGTGGCGGCTTCAACTTCGGCCACAACATCTTCAGGAAGATCAGCGCCTTCGCCTAGATCAAAACCAGCATCGCCATGAGCTTGTGAAATACCATCAAGCGCAGCACGAGCGATCAGATCGCAATAAAGTTCAATGGCGCGTGACGCATCATCATTGCCTGGGATTGGGAAATCAATATCATCTGGATTACAGTTTGAATCCAAAACGGCAACCAATGGAATACCCAATTTTTTGGCTTCGGCCACTGCGAGTGATTCTTTATTTGTATCGATGATGAAGATAAGGTTCGGAATGCCGCCCATATCTTTAATGCCGCCAATGGCGCGATCAAGTTTATTTTGTTCGCGAGTCATTTTTAACAATTCTTTTTTGGTGAGGCCGTGGGCATCACTTTCGAGAATTTTGTTAAGCTCGTTTAGGCGTTTGATTGATTTGGAAACTGTGTTCCAGTTAGTCAACGCGCCACCCAACCAACGATGGTTGATGTAATATTGAGCGCAGCTTTGTGCAGCTAATTTAATTGGATCTGATGCTTGGCGTTTTGTGCCAACAAAAAGAACACGGCCACCGCCAGCAACAACGTCGCGCACTGCTACCAATGCTTGATGCAGCAAAGGAACGGTTTTTGAAAGATCCATGATGTGGATTTTGTTGCGGGTGCCAAAAATATACTGTTCCATTTTTGGATTCCAGCGGGATTTTTGATGACCAAAGTGAATGCCAGCCTCTAATAGCTGACGCATTGTGAAATCTGGTAACGCCATGCGTTTACTCCTGTTTTTCCGGTTTAACCTCCGCAGATTGTGAACTAATGTCACCGGAAGGGTCGCTTGTACCCTTTTGATATCTGCGTGTGTAATGTGCGCTTTATAGCAGTATAATGGCAAAGCACAAGAAATAAATGCATTTAATTCAAGATTAAATGCACTCTATTATGGTGTGATTTTAGATGAAAGCTATTTTACTGATTTGATGATTTGTTTAACCTCACCCAATTCGACTAAAACGCTTTTGATTTTGGCGTTTTTTTCCAGCATAATGCGGTCTTGCACGGCTGTTTCCTCGGGAAGAGATTCTGGTGGGGAAACATATGCAATGGGGTTGGCTTCACTGACAAAATTTGAAGGTGATGGATTGTCCGCTTGTTTGCTCGACACTAAATCGTTGGGCAAATCGATGCCTTGAATATCGGCATTAGATGCAGGTGGATCGCGCCACACATTGGCTGTATAGACAACGCCTTTTGATGATAATATTTTTTGCACACCTTTGATGGTATAACCTTGATCATACAGGAAATATTTTATGCCCTGGATAAGATTAACATCTTGCGGGCGATAAAAACGACGGCCACCGCCGCGCTTCATCGGTTTGATTTGCTTAAATTTTGTTTCCCAGAACCGCAGCACATGTTGTGGCACGTTAAGTTCAGTCGCGGCTTCGCTTATGGTGCGAAATGCATTTGCAGATTTTTCCATTAAATTACACTTTTTTTAAAAATTTATATATAATATACTAGGATATATTTCAACCCTAAGAAGGGATTAGACGTAGAATAATCGTCAAAAATAACATTAAATAAAGACTGTTATCTCCCCAATTCGTATAATGATTTGGTTTTATTTATGTGCTTGATCCACTTTATCTTTGAGGACGTGACTGGCATGAAATACAACAACTTGCCTAGCGGTAATTGGCACTTCGACACCCGTTTTTGGATTGCGGCCAATGCGCTCTTTCTTTTGTCTGACTAAAAAATTGCCAAAAGAAGAAACTTTGACTGATTCGCCTTGTGATAAGGTAGTGCAAATTTCGTCTATAACTGTTTCTACTAATTGTGAAGATTCGCTACGAGACAGACCAATCTCTTGGTATATGGCTTCGCTCAAATCAGCTCTGGTTAACGTCTTATCCGGCATATTCCCTCCTATTTACCTTTAAATTAATAATATTTAACTTATGATAACACGCAAAACATATTATTAATACCATGTTAACTTGATATTATTGCTAAATATAAAATATTACAATAAAAAATTTTACCATCTAAATAACATGCTGCCCCAAGTAAAGCCACCGCCCAATGCTTCGATCAAAATAAGATCGCCTTTTTGCACCCGACCATCCTTGACCGCCTCGTGCAGCGCCAATGGAATGGAGGCGGCTGAGGTGTTGGCATGTTTATCCACTGTGACGACAACTTTTGACTCATCTAGCTTTATACGCTTGGCCACAGCATCTAAAATACGTTTATTTGCCTGATGTGGTACAAACCAATCAATATCATCTGATACAAGATTATTATCGGTAAGGGCTTGTTCGATAGATGCGCCAATTTTTTTGACTGCGTGTTTAAACACTTCATTGCCCGACATTTTGACAAAACCTTCGTTGCCTTGGCTTGGCCCGCCGTCAACATATAACATATCTTCGTAGCGGCCATCTGAACGCAGATGTGAATAGAGGATGCCGCGATCGGCAATTGTGCCTTCGCCTTGTTGGGTTTCAAGCACCACAGCCCCTGCCCCATCGGCAAACAACACACATGTTGTGCGATCCGTCCAATCGATGATGCGAGAAAAAGTTTCGGCACCAATGACTAAGGCTTTTTTGAAATTACCTGCTTGCAGCATATTATCGGCCACGGTGAGTGCGAAAACGAAGCCTGAACAAACCGCTTGCACATCGAACGCGCAGCCCTGAGTGATGCCTAGATTGGCTTGCACGGTGATTGCGGTGGCGGGAAAGGTGCGGTTGGGTGTGGCGGTTGCTAAGACGATCAGATCAATCTCACTGGCGTCAATGCCGGCATTTTTTAGAGCATCTTTGGCAGCTTCGGTGGCTAGATCGGAGGTCAACATATCTTTATCGGCGATGTGACGCTGTTTTATGCCAGTACGCGCGGTGATCCACTCATCGGTTGTATCTACTTTTTTGGCTAGATCTTCATTGGTGACAATGTTGGGTGGCAAATAACTGCCAGAACCGATTATGACCGAGCGTTGCTTACTCATGCTTTGTCCTTGTTTTGTGTATTCTCTGCCGAGATATCTGTGGTTTCAGTATCTTGGTCTTTATAAAAAATATCTAAATCTTGGCGAATCTCGTTGACCAGATTGTTTTTAATCATTGCGGCAGTTAAATCTATCGCGTGGGCATAGCCATAATTATCGGATGAACCGTGGCATTTGACCACAATGCCGCGTAAACCTAAAAACACGCCGCCATTGGAATTGTTAGGATCCATTTTTTGACGGAAAGTTTTAAGCGCGGGGGCTAACAAGAGATAGCCGAGCTTGGCGCGCCACGAGCTGGTAAAAGCGTCTTTGAGCAATGTACCCAATTGGCGGGCGGTGCCTTCGGCTGTTTTAAGTGCGATGTTACCTGCGAAGCCTTCGGTGACCACTACATCGGCATGGCCTTTTGAAATACCATCGCCTTCGACAAAGCCAACATATTCTAGTGGCATATCCGAATCGCGCAATGTAGTGGCGGCGGCTTTTAAATCTTCATTGCCTTTGATTTCTTCTTCGCCGATGTTTAAAATGCCGACTCGTGGTTTTTCAATGTTGAAAACGACCCGTGCCATGGCCGCGCCCATAAAGCCGAAATCGACCAAATTCTCTGACGACACATGCAGGTTGGCGCCCATATCTAGCACAATGGTACGGCCCTTTATCGTCGGCCAAATGGCGGCGATGGCGGTGCGATCGATACGGCGTAGAGTGCGCAAACAAAAAGTTGCCATGGCCATGAGTGCGCCTGTATTGCCCGCTGACACCGCGCCGCCTGAAATATCTTCATGGACGCTATTAATGGCTTGCCACATTGAGCTGACTTTGCGGCCTTGGCGCAATGCTTGACGGGGTTTCATATCCATCGGGACGATAAAATCCGTATGATGAACTTCGCTATTTGCAGCTAGTTTTGGGAAAGGTTTGAGGCTGTTTTCGATGATTTGTTGATCGCCAAATAAGTGAAAAAACAAATTATCGTTGCGCGCTAAAGAAATATTCGCGCCATCTAAACAAGCCGATGGGCCTTGCTCGCCGCTCATTACATCTAATGCAATTATTATTTTGTCTGTCATCTAGTAACGATTCTCATAAGAACGATTATAAGCGTTAACGATATATTTTTTAAAAGCTTTTGCAACATTTTTACAGACATATACACTTATGCTTATCTAGCGTCAGCTGAGCGATGCTGGCTTACTTATCTTTGAGCAATTGGTTGAGATTGGCAAATGGCTTATGGGTGGCTTTGGATTTAGGCTGTTCTGTGCCATCATCGTCAAGGGTCGGCTCATCTGCCATATTGGGCTGATTGATCTCGAATTTACCATCTATAGCCAGAGATTCGAGTTGGCTATCGGGCTTTTTGGGGTAAGGATCGAGTTGCAACAACAATGTTTCGGCCAAATAATCGAAAATGTTTAATTGTCCATCGACCAGTGCTTCTGGTGGATCCATGTCGTTATCAATCATCTCGACTTCTTTTTTTTCACCAAATTCGGGGATTTTTGTGCTGGCGAAAAACTTTTGATCGATCTTCTCATCTATAATTGTGTCGAACGAATCAAGTGAAATGACGCATTGTTGGGTGAGTTTGGCGGTGAATTTGCCCTCGATATGCACGCCACCACGCCGCCATTGTTTGATGAGCAATTCGGCAGTGAAACTTGCAACTTGCTCGACATTTATTTGCGGGGCTAACAATTTGCACTCTTCATCTGTGGCTTTTAATTTAAGTTCAAAGCCTGTTTTGGGCAGATTATCGACGATAAAAACCTGTTGCATATTTTTAACATGATATTGTTTCATTTCATAAATCCTAATTCGAATACTTAAAATTACAGACCAATAAATCATCGGTTGATGTTTGATCTAGCAGCTTGATGACATTGAATACATATTGTGCAATATGCTGAGCGCCCTGCTCGTTGACTTTGCCATCGGCATAGAAATTACGCGCGATGACCTCGGCCAATTTTTCAACATCATTATCATCGATCGCTGATTGATAAGCCGCAGCACGGCCATAGAAATTTTCTAGCATTTTTTGAATGCGTTTGGGAACGCCATCTGGCCCGACGCCAATCTCGCGTAAATTCACATCCATATTCTCTAAAAAGCAATCAAAGGTTTTTTGCTTGATGAATTTAACCTGATCATCATTATCTTGCATGCGGCGGAACAACATGAATATATGCAAAATAATGAGCTCAAAACGGCCATTGGCAGTGTCGGGCGCGCCAGAACCACCATAGAGCACGGGATTGCGCGAAGCGGCAACTAGATGATTATATAGCGCATCGGCGCGTTGTTTTTCTTGGCGTTCTCGGCCAAAATATATGCCTAAAAATTTTACCATTATCTATAACTCGTGGTTTCACCCAGCCTCTTATATACATGTATCAGATCATAGCACCAAACCATGTATCTGCTTTTCATTAGCAAAAAAGTAAAAAAAATGCGACTTATTTTCGTAAAAAACTGTTTATCATTGATTTTAATGAAAATATGTCGCATTTTGCGCAAAATACCATTGCCCTATTGTTGCCCCTTTGTGTAACTAAATTATTTGAATAATAGCCATACCTTGCAGATGAGTCACTTTATGAAACAGAAGAATACAAATAAAATTCGCAGCATTTTTGCCATCGCTTTATTGGGATCGAGCTTTATGTTGAGCGCGTGCGGCACAGTTATTGACCAGCATGGTTATGTGGCGCAAGCAGGAGCTATAGATGACATTACCATTGGCATGCCAGAAAGAGAAGTGAAAGACATATTGGGCAGCCCTTCTGTGAGCACTCGTGCTAATGGTTTGTCTTATTATTATATCGGCTCGAAGCAAGATCGTTATAGCATTACTGGTGTCAAAGAGAATGAAAGACAAGTTGTGGCGGTGCACTTTAATGGCAATAAACGGGTGAATAAAATTGCCCATTACGGTTTGCAAGACGGTATAGTGATTGACTTTATTAGCCAAACCACCCCAACTTATAAGAAAGACCTGAGCTTTATTCAGGAATTATTTGGTGGTGTTGGCGCAACAAAATCGACAAATAATAATGGTGGTTTTGCCAGTGGTGACTCCATTAAATTCTAAGCCTTAGAGATTCTTTGAATTTAGAAATAGCTGCTTAATTTAAAGCAGCTATTTTTTTACCTAGGCGGCTGGCGCTTTATCTTTGAAGTAGAAAGATGCCATGACCAATAGTAGGGCAAAGGCGATGATGGGATAAATGATGACCGTGACGCCATCCCAGCCCCATTGATTGTAAATTTTACCTGAGGCAAAGGAGCCGACGGCTAAGGTGCCAAACACCATGAAATCGTTAAACGCTTGGGCCTTGAACTTTTCTTCGGCACGGTAATATTTTGTGACCATAGCTGTTGCGCCGACGAAACCAAAATTCCACCCTAAACCAAGCAGCACCAAAGCCACCCAGAAATGGCTAAGCTCTACCCCCATAGCCGCCACTACGGCGCAACCCGCTAACATAAGCAAACCCAGCATGATGACAGTTTGAGCGCCGATGCGTTGGATGATTTTGCCAGTGAAGAATGCGGGGCCATACATGGCGATGGCATGCCATTGGATGATGAAAGTGACATCGTCGATTTCATAGCCTTGGCCACAGCCTAATATAGCCAATGGCGTGGCGGTCATCACGAATGTCATGAGGCCATAGCTGGCCATAGCTGCACCGACTGAAATGGCGAATAAAGGTTGTTTGATGATTTCGAGTAAGGGGCGGCCAGTGTTTTTTCTGGTTTTAGCCGCCTCGGTAGGAATGTCGATTAAGCCCACTAATATAAACGCCACCAAAGTTACTGCTGCGGCCACGAGAAAAGTGCCTGCGATGAAATATGGTTCTAGTAGGTTTTTGCTGTAACTGATGATGGTTGGGGCTACGATGGGGGCTAGAACACCGCCAAACATAACCCATGAAACCGCCACGCTCTTGAACTTATCTGATGCGGTATCGGCCGCAGCAAAACGATAGAAGGCTTGGAATGAAGCCATAATGCCGATGAGAAAAGTTGAGGCGCATAACAGCCAGAAATTACTGATATAGATGGAATATGCAGCCAACAAACAGCCTAATGTGCCCATGATAATACCGACCCGAAAACCCGACTTACGGCCAATTCTTTGCATCAACATGGACGCAGGAACGGAGGTGAGCATTGAGGCCAATAAGAAGGCAGTGATTGGCAAAGTGGCGTTGCCTTTATTCTCGGCAATGCCGTAGGCCACATTGGCGGCCAAGCTCATTACACAAAAAGTGGTGATGCCGCCAAGCGCAAAACAAAATGCCAAAATAATGGCATTGCGCCGCGCTCTGTTTTCATTTAAGGAAAAATTTAAAGCTGAATCAGTCATAAAATACCATTTAAAAATGTAGAATTAATTATTCATTAAACTAAAAACCCTACGACAACCACTCAATTGTATTGATCTATTGGATAAATGAGCCGAATCTATTTTTTAAAAACCACTTGAACCGCCTAACTGAGCCATGGCAATAAACATATATAACTTTAATAAACACATATAACCTATTTATAATAAACAATAATATGTATTTACTATAAATTATTTTCGATCGAACTTTTACCGAAGTAAATTGTAATGAGTTTCAATCTGGTTTTGCAATTATTTTAGCGGGGAATAGTGAAAGTGATAAGTTAAATATTTTTTTGAAAAATATTGGCTAGATATTATTACCATTTGTGTGAGTGACTTAACTCAAAATCTGCCATGTTTAGCGGTTGGCCTGAATCAAATAATTCAAGCTCACTACCATTGACTGTATTGCCAATTTTTGTGAGGTTAAAATGCAAATTCTTGGCGTGTGTTTTTATGTCATCAGCATGTTTTGGGTCGGCCGTGAATAGTATTTCATAATCATCACCACCAGTTAATATTGCAGGCAATATGTCTATTTCATTTAGCAATATCGACTTGGTTTCTTCGCTGAACGGAATGTGTTCTACATCAATTTTGGCACCGAGTTTTGAGTTTATTAAAATGTTGTTTAAATCGCCAAGCAGGCCATCTGAAATGTCCATTGAAGCATTGGCAAATTGTGAGATAATTGTTTGCAACTCGACCCGCGGTTCGGGGCATAGATAATGGCTAATGTGGCGGCTATATTTTGCTGTGAGATTAGTTTCACCCTTATAATCTGGGTGCGCCATTAGGCCTAAAGCGCCATCGCCTATGGTACCTGAAACATAAATATCATCGCCTAATTTGGCGGTTGAACGGCGCGGAACTTCACTATTTGACAGCAGACCCAAAATGGTGATGGTGATGGTAAACGGTCCTTTGGTTTTGACCGTATCGCCGCCCAAAAGGCTTAGATTAAAATTACGTTGATCTATCGACAGGCCTTGAGCAAAAGCTTTTACATAAGCTTCGTTAGCGCTTGTGGGCAAAGCTAGGGATAGAAAATAACCAAATGGCACAGCACCTTTGGCGGCGAGATCGGATATATTCACTCTTAAAGCTTTTTGCGCCAAAATGGTGGGATCATCGGATGGAAAAAAATGTGTTCCTGCAACCAATGTGTCCATGTTAATGGCCAACAAACCAGAGCCTAGATTGCCAAGCACGGCAATGTCATCTTTCAGTTCGTCAGCACCCTTAGCATTTCTTGACAAAGGAGAAAAATATTTAGCGATAATATCTTTTTCGCGCATGGCGGCCTACGCCTTTAGTTTAATTCAACAGAACAGTCCTAACGCGTATAGGTTGCAAAATCAATAGAATAAATCATAATGCGCGAATATCTTTAGCAATACTATCCAACACACCATTAATCATATTGGTCTCACGCCCATCAAAGAATGCTTTAGACATCTCAACATACTCATTTATAATGACTTTAGGTGGTATATCGTTACGTTTTAACATTTCATATCCACCAGCTCTAAGAATAGCGCGCAAAGTGGTGTCAATACGTGCCATTGGCCAATCCGCGTTCAACCGTCCATGAACCGCAATATCAATCTCTTTTTGATTTGCAACCATACCGTGTAATATATCTTTAAATAGCTCTTTATCCATAGTTGAAAGGTCGACTTGCATACTGTCTTGGCTATCGACTTCCAGTGCTGAAGGGCCACGGGCATTGATGAATTCATCAATAATAATGTTTAAATCTGTACCCGCTATGTCCATTTGATAAAGCGCTAAAACGGCTCCCAGACGCGACAAAGAGCGCGCGGATGGGGTTTTTAGTTTTTTTTCAGAAGTCTTGGGGGTATCTGACATTTATAGTTTTCCATTAATCTTTGTGGGTTGCCCATTTTTAAATAGCAAAATATCTATATTGGGTTTCATTGCCGAAATTGTGCGCAATATAACATTTTTAAATATCAAGTCTGCTAAATTCTGTGCTCTTACACGAAATTTATCTTATCACTTCAATATGACATAAATATTTAAATGTTTTCATCATCAGCCAATTTGTTGATGATTTCGCCAAATTCTTTCGCCTCATGAAAATCTCGATAAACTGAAGCGAAGCGGATGTAGGCCACTTCATCTAACGCGCGCAAGCCATCCATAACCATTTGGCCGATAAGTTCGGATTGAATTTCGCTTTCGCCGCGGCTCTCAAGCCTGCGGGCGATGCCGCTGACCATGCGCTCAATACGATCCTCATCAACATCACGTTTGCGCAAGGCGACTTGCACCGATGCCATGAGTTTTTCGCGATCAAAGGGGATGCGTCTGCCGCTTTTTTTGACCACGGTTAGTTCGCGCAATTGCACCCGCTCGAATGTGGTGAATCTGCCGCCGCATTCTGGACAGAAACGACGACGACGAATGGCTGTATGCTCATCCGTCGGGCGACTGTCTTTAACTTGTGTGTCGGTATTGGCACAAAACGGGCAACGCATAGACTATCCTTATTCTAAATCTTTCGAATGGGTAGCTTATGCGTGACCAATTCTATGATTTAAGCTTCGTATATAGGGAAACGACGGCATAGATCGCGTACTTTACGTTTAACGCGCGACTCAACTTTGCCATTTCCTTCTTCTCCATTCTCTACCAAACCATCGAGAACTTCAAGAATTAGCTGACCGATTGTTTCAAATTCTGCTTCGCTAAAGCCACGAGTGGTGGCCGCAGGTGAACCCAAACGAATGCCAGAGGTGATGGTTGGCTTTTCAGTATCAAACGGTATAGCGTTCTTATTACAGGTGATGTTAGCACGGCCCAGTGCTTCTTCAGCAGCTTTACCAGTTAGCTTTTTAGGGCGCATATCTACCAATAACACATGGGTATCTGTACCACCTGTGATGATGTCTAGACCGCCAGCTTGTAGGGTGGCTGCTAGTTTTTGAGCATTGTTGACGACCGCTTGGGTGTATTGTTTGAACTCTGGGCGCAAGGCTTCGCCGAAGGCTACGGCTTTGGCTGCTATGACGTGCATAAGTGGGCCGCCTTGGAGGCCTGGGAAGATGGCTGAGTTGATTTTTTTGGCTAGATCTTCATCATTGGTGAGGATCATACCGCCGCGAGGGCCACGTAGAGTTTTATGAGTTGTTGTGGTGACCACATCGGCAATTCCGACTGGATTTGGATGTTGACCACCTGCCACTAGGCCTGCGAAATGTGCCATATCTACCATGAGTTTAGCACCGCATGAATCGGCGATTTCGCGGAATTTGGCGAAATCAATTTCGCGTGGGATGGCTGAGCCGCCAGCAATGATAACGGCTGGTTTATGTTTTTTGGCTAGTTTGGCGACTTCTTCATAATCTATGCGGTTGTCATCTTTTTTAACACCATATTGAATGGCATTGAACCATTTGCCGCTTTGGTTTGGTTTGGCACCGTGTGTTAAGTGACCGCCTGCATCTAGGCTCATGCCTAGGATGGTTGCGCCTGGCTCAATCATCGCCATGAGGGCGCCTTGATTGGCTTGAGAGCCTGAATGAGGTTGTACGTTAACAAAGGCCGCGCCGAATAGTTTTTTGGCGCGTTCGATGGCGACATTTTCGACCACATCTACATGTTGGCAACCGCCATAGTAGCGGCGTCCTGGGTAGCCTTCGGCATATTTATTGGTAAGAACGCTGCCTTGAGCTTCGATTACGGCGCGTGAAACGATGTTTTCTGACGCGATGAGTTCGATTTCTTCTGACTGGCGGCGGTATTCTTTGTCGATGGCTTTGCGGATTTCGTAATCGCTATCGCTGACGGATTGCGAGAAGAATTTAGGGAATAAGGCTTTGGCATCGATGGCTGTTGAGGCTGGTTCTGCTGCTGGAGCGTCTTCGGTTTTTTCTGCTTCGGCTGGAGCTTCTTCAGTTTTGGCTTCTTCTACAGGAGCTTCTTCTACAGGAGCTTCTTCGGCTTTAGGGGCGGCTTCGGCAACAGTTTCAGTGCTTGCTTCTGCACTGGTTTCTGCGGCTGGAGCTTTGACTTCAGTCGTTTCTACTTCTGGGGTTTCAGTTTCTTTTGGTGTATCAGACATATAATGTCTCCCTCTAATATTAGGGGTTAAAGTTCAGGCTGAATAATGATTTTTGTTGGTGTGACTTTTCATTCAATTGAGCCTGTAATTGGTCAATAGCATATGTGGTTAAGATAGTTAAGTTGTTTGAGGGTTTCTGTGCGTTAAATAGTTTATAACCTTTTTATTATGGCTTTTGCCCGCAAAATTTCGCATGATTAAACTATGATTCAATTACTCGACATCATTGCCGTGAACATTCCGCTTTTTGCGTGTTTTGCCATTATTATATTTGCCATTATTTCTTATGCGGCTGAGAAAATTAGCCTTGAGGTGACTTCGCTAGCTATTATTGCGGCGTTTTTGGTGTTGTTTAACTTTTTTCCTGTGGTTATGGACAATGGCAAAACCTTATCTAGTGTGGATTTACTGGCGGGGTTTGCTAACCCTGCACTGATTACCATTCTGTCTTTATTGGTGATTGGGCAAGCGCTGTTTCAAACAGGGGCGTTGGATGGCGTGGCGCAGATGGTATCGCGTGTGGGTGAAAAACACCCGCAGATGACCATTGCCATTGTATTCTTAATCGCAGGCACGGTATCGGCATTTTTGAACAATACGCCTGTGGTGATTATGTTTTTGCCGATTATTATTGGCTTGGCGCGCAAGATAAAAATTGCCGAATCTCGCGTGGCGATGAGTCTGAGTTTCATTAGTATTTTGGGCGGCATGACCACTTTGATTGGTTCATCATCTAACCTTTTGGCATCATCGATTATTGAGCAAAAGGGTTTGCCAGCCATTGGTTTTTTTGATTTTACCGCGCCAGCTTTGATGTTGTCGGCGGTGGGGGCAATATATGTGATATTTATTATGCCGCATATATTGAAATCTAACGAAAAAACTACGGATGAAGCGGCGATCAACAGTGCGCGTGGTAAGCAGTTTTTGGCACAAATTCGGCTTTGCCAAGATGGGCCGTTGATTGGCATGGAGAGTAAGTTTGGATTGTTTCCTGAGCTGAAAAATATGACCATTCGCTCGGTGAACCGTGGGTATCAGACTATATTGCCGCCGTTTGAAGACTTAACTTTGCGGGCTGGAGATGTGGTGATTGTGGCGGCGACACGGGATGTTTTAACCCGCAACTTTAATGATAAGAATAGTTTTATTCGGGCTAGTTTTGACTATGGTACAAATTCTACCACTGACCTTGACCCTGCCGATTTGACTATGGTTGAAGCTATTGTAGCGCCTGCTTCGCGGATGATTGGGCAGACTATAAATCAATCTAACAATTTGGCGGCGACGGGCGCTACGGTGTTGGGGATTCAACGCCGCAAGCGGATGATGCGCCAAGCGATTGACGAAATACGGCTTGAAGCGGGTGATGTATTATTGCTGCTGGGGCGGCGGGCTGACATATTTGGCATGCGGACTTTTCGGGATTTATTGGTGCTTGAATGGTCGGCGGCGGACATGCCGTTGTTGAGCCATGCACGGCGGACTTTGGTTATATTCGGCGTGACCATTGCGCTGGCGGCACTGAATATTGTACCGATTGTAATCTCGGCATTTATTGGCGCATTGGTGATGATTGCCACTGGTTCGTTGAATATACGCCAAGCGACGCGGGCGATTGATCGGAAGATATTTTTACTGATTGGTGCAGCGCTGGCGATGTCGACCGCATTGGAAGCGGTTGGTGGAGCGAGTTTGATTGCTGAGGCTGTGGTTTCTAGCCTTGATGGATCGCCGATATGGGTGGTGTTGTCGGCATTTTTTATTATGATTGCGGTGTTGACCAATTTTCTATCTAACCATGCGACGGCGGTGTTGTTTGCGCCGATTGCTTATAACACCGCGCTTAAGCTGGGGGTTGAACCGCAGATATTTATTTATACGGTGATTTTTGCGGCCAATTGCTCGTTTGCCACGCCGATTGCTTACCAAACTAACCTGTTGGTGATGAGCCCTGGTAACTATAAATTCTTTGATTTTGTGAAGGCTGGTGTGCCTTTGGTGATTATTATGTGGCTGACATTTACGATTGCCATACCCTATTATTATGGGCTATGAATGGGTATGAATAAAAAGCTGGTTCAAAATCTTGATGACATGACATTTTACCTTACGGTTGAAGACCCATGTTCTTACCTTGATGGGCAAATTGAGCGCAAAATTTTTACCAAATTGGACGGCGAAAACTCCACTAAATATTTTGATTTATTGTCGCAACGTGGTTTTCGGCGTAGTCAGAATATTGCCTATATACCGGCTTGCAAGACTTGTAATGCTTGTAAATCATCGCGGCTTTTGGTGGATGAATTTAGCCTGAGCAAAAGCCAAAAACGAGTGCTGAGTAAGAATAAGGGGTTGACCCGTAAGATATGCCCGCCTCACCCGACAGCGCAACAATTTAAGCTGTTTCGCAAATATATCAAAAGCCGCCATGGTGATGGTGAGATGAGTGATATGGATGTGATGGACTATGCAAAAATGATTGCTGAAACCAATGTGAATAGCCAAGTGATTGAATATTACGATGCTGATGAAGTGTTGGTGGCGGCGGTTTTGACTGACATGATGGGCGATGGCGTGTCGATGGTTTATAGCTTTTTTGACCCAGATTTAGAGAAAAGAAGCATTGGCACTTATATGATTTTAGATCATATAGCTTATGCGCAAGAAGGCCACCTGCCCTTTGTGTATTTGGGTTATTATATAAGCGGTTGTGGCAATATGGCTTATAAAGACCGTTTTTTGCCGCAAGAGAGATTTGACGGCAATCACTGGAAAATGGTTTAGATTTTTTTGAAAATATTGGTTTTTATTAATTGCCATTGGAAGCTCAGTTGGCTTGGGGATATGGTCTCGAGTTTTTTATAGATGTCATCGCCCAAATTTTGCGCGTTTGTGAGAATCAGTTTGGCGCGGATGAGTGGTAGGATGGCGGGAAATAGTTTTTTGTTGTCTAGATGTTGTTTGGCTTGTTGGTAATGATCTAGACCAAATTGGGTGAAACTTCTAAGACTTTGTGGATCTGAGACTTCTATGCTTTTTAGGATGTCGCTTGGAATGAAAATTTGACCGCGTGATTGGTGAACTTTTAGATAGGTTAGTGATTTGGCGACGGTGAAAGCCACGCCGAGATGGCCTGAGACATTGGCGAATTGTTTGGCGGCTAGTGGGTCGATGGCGGTGGCGGTGAGCTGTAGCAATGTTGAATAGGTGTGGCCTGCGTATGCCTCGAAACTGGCTTTATTGTCCATTGGGTCAGCGTAAAGATCGAATATTTTGGCGTCTATTAGGTCTAACAAGGCTTTTTCTGGCCAGTTGTTTTGTTCTATCGCAGCTAGCAGGGCTTCGGCCAGTGGGCTTTGGGCTTGTTTTTGGGTGATGACATCGCGCCACCATTGGCATCTAATTTCGCCTAGCATGGGTTCTGACACTTGTGCGGCTAGGCCGTCTAATTCGGCGAAGAAGCTATAGAGGACGTAGATGGATTTTTGGATGTTTTGTGGCATCAGGCTGATGGCGAGATGATCGAATTTGGCAATGTGGCTGCTGAGTTGGTGTTTTATGTCGGCATCTAGCATATTATTCAATCGCGATGAGAGCGGCGGCGATGCGCCTTTGCTCATCTAACAAGACGTTATAAGTGCGCACGGCATTGCTGGTTGACATGAACTCGATGACGATGCCCGCTTGTTTGCACATTTGGCGGATGGGTTTGGGCGGGATGTACATTTTATCGCCCATTCCGAGGACTAGAATGTCTATTGAATCGGCTTGTTGTATTATTTTTTCAAATTGGGTTTCGATCAGCTCATCGCCATCTTTGACTGGCCAGTCTGACATGGCGGATGGTAAAATGAGTAGTGAGCCTTTGTGGGACATATCGGCGAAGCGAAAACCCATATTGCCATAGCTGTCTATGGCATATTGACCCGGTAATTGTAGCTCATCATCTGACATTTTATGACTTTAAGGGTTGGTGGCTTCGTTGGAGGTTTTATTCTTGCTCCAGTCGCGTTTGACGCCCAAGGCTAATAGGATAGGTGATGCAACGAAGATGGATGAATATGTGCCGATGATTACGCCCCAAATCATCGCTAGTGATAAGCCTTTGATGACTTCGCCGCCGAACAATACCAAGGCTAAAAGCGCTAATAATGTGGTGACAGAGGTTAGGATGGTGCGGCTTAGGGTGCTGTTGATTGATAGATCGAGCAGTTCTTTCATATCCATCTTTTTATATTTGCGTAGATATTCACGCACGCGATCGAACACCACCACGGTATCGTTGAGCGAATAGCCGACGATGGTGAGCAGAGCTGCGATGATGGAAATGTTGAAATCTAGCTGTAGCAACGAGAAAAAGCCGATGGTGATGGCGACATCATGCACCAAGGCGACAACTGCGGCGATTGAGAATTGCCATTCGAAACGCATCCAGATGTAGATTAGTACGGCGCCAATGGCCAAGAAAACGGCAATGATGCTGTCTTGTACTAGTTCACCGCTGACTGTGGGGCCAACGACTTCGACGGCGCGATATTCGATTTGATCGCCATTGCTGATTTCTAGCGCGGCTTTGACGGCATCGATCGACGATTGGGCGTTGCCATCGCCGCCAGTTTGGGCTTGGATTTTAATCAGCACTTCGTTGGGGGAACCGAAGGTTTGTAACTGCACATCGCCTAAGCCAAGCGCACCGACTGTGGCGCGCAATTGTGTGAGATCGGCGGGGCCATCTAGAGTTTGGATCTCGATGGTGGTGCCGCCCAAGAAATCGATGCCGTAATTAAGGCCCTTGGTGAAGAATAGGCCTGCTGAGCCGACCAACATAAAGATGGACAGAGCTAATGAGATATATCGAAAACCGATAAAAGGTATTTTGGTTCCTGCTGGAACAAATTTGAACCCTTTCATGTGATTTTCCTTTTCTGAATGAATGAAGATTATTGAGCGATTGAGATTAAATTGGAATTGATTTAGGACGCTTGCGTCTTATCCAAATTGAAACCATCAAACGCGTAACTACAAAGGCGGTGAACACTGAGGTGATGATGCCGATTGACAATGTGACCGCAAAACCTTTGACCGGGCCTGTGCCTAGATAGAACAGGATGACAGCCGCGATGAAGGTGGTGATGTTGGCATCTAAAATTGTGGTCAAAGCACGGTTGTAGCCTGTTTCGATGGCGGCAATGGGGGATTTGCCTAGCAAGGCTTCCTCGCGTATGCGCTCGAAAATAAGCACGTTGGCATCGACCGCCATACCGATTGTCAGCACAATGCCCGCAATGCCCGGTAGGGTGAGTGTGGCTTGCAGCATGGATAGGACACCGATGATGAGCAGTAGATTGATCATCAGGGCGATGTTGGCGAACAGGCCGAATAGGCCGTATGAGAATAAGATGAATAGCACAACGGCGACGATGCCGACGATGGAGGCGATTTTACCTGCTTCGACACTATCTGCGCCTAGGCTTGGGCCGACTGAGCGTTCTTCTAAGATATCCAACGGGGCGGGTAGTGCGCCTGCCCTGAGCAAAATAGACAGCTCGTTGGCGCCTTCAACTGTAAAGTTGCCTGAAATTTGGCCTGAACCGCCGCGGATGGCTTCGTTGATTCGGGGGGCGGAGATGACCTCATTATCCAACACGATGGCAAAGGGCTCGCCAACATGTGAGGCGGTGTAATTGCCGAATTTTTTAGCACCTGCGGTATCGAATTTAAAACTGACTATGGCTTGGTTATTTTGTTGACTAAAGCCGGCTTGAGCATCGACTAGATTTTCGCCCGTTAGGATGGGGCGTTTTTTGAGTACGTATAATTGGGCTTTGTTTTCAATATCTGGCAGTACGAAGCTATCGCTGGGGATGATGCCGCTTGGATCGGTTCTATTATCGACTTCGTGGAAGGTGAGTTTTGCGGTTTTGCCAATGATAGCTTTTAATGCATCAGGTTCAACACCTGGCACTTGCACCAAGATACGATCATCGCCTTGTGGTTGAATGGTTGGTTCGGTTGTGCCCAATTCATCAATACGGCGGCGGAGGATTTCGATCGATTGGGCGACTGCTGATTTAACCCGCGAAATGCGTTCTTCATCTGACAAAGTCACGCTGATGGCGGTGTCGGAAGTTTGTGTGACCACAATATCGCGCACTGAATTGCCTTGTAGCAAACTTGTAGTGACAGGTTGGCTGAGGCCTTTAATGGCGATGATGGCATCTTCCATTTGTGTGGCATCGCGCAATTTTAATGTGACGTTTTCATCATCCACTTTAAGGCCTGTATAGCCGATTTTTTTCTCACGCAAGCTTGAGCGAATGTCGTCTTTAGTGGCTTCCATACGCTCGGAAATGATGACTGCGATTTGGACTTGCAATAATAAATGCGAGCCACCTTTTAGATCTAGACCCAGATGCAATTTATTACTGGGCATAAAGCTGGGGAGATTTTGGCTCTGCTCATCGGTTAAAATATTTGGCAAAGCGAATAAAATGCCTGCCAAACTGATTAATGCAATGAGGGTGGTTTTCCAAGTTGAGAAATGCAACATGTGCAGGCTTTCTGATATTTAAAGTGGCGAATGCCTAAACGAAAACAGAAAAGCAGCTTGGCTGATTGAGCCAAGCTGCTTGATGATTATTTTTTTTCGGCAACAGGTTCGCCTTTAACGCGAACTTCTGAAATCATACCGCGCACGATGCGGACTTTTACGCCTTCGGCAATTTCGACAGTCAATTCATTGTCATCATTCACTTTAGAGATTTTGGCAATCAAACCGCCGCTTGTGACCACTGTATCGCCGCGACGCACATTGGCAATCATTTCACGATGGGTTTTAGCCTTTTTTTGTTGTGGGCGTATGACCAAGAAATACATCACCACGAAGATGAAGATGATGGGCATAAATTGGATGATATTTGAATCCATGTCGATTTTCCTTAAACTTATTGATCACAATAGAGATGATTACCCCCAATTGCTAATTATGTGGAATATAACCTTGATTTTTAACTTTGCAACATTGCAGCCACAAATAAATGGATTATCAGCAGGTTTTTTAAGAATGTGATTGATAAATACCACCTGATGCAGTTAATTTAGGCAAAAAAAGAACATTGAGGGACAAAATGAGTGTGTATGAAGAATTGTTAAGCCAACTAACTGATGTGGCGCAATCGTTAAAACAAATTGCTGAGCAGCAAAAGACTACGCCTAAAATGGTGACCGATTACAGCGGTAATGGGTTTATTTGGGAGGCTGAGGAGCAATATTTGCGGCCATTGGCCAAAATAAACGCCATCGACATTGAGTTGTTGCGCAATATTGACTATCAGAAACAAGTTTTAACCGACAATACACGGCAATTTGCCAAGGGGTTGACCGCCAATAATGTATTGTTGTGGGGTGCGCGCGGTATGGGCAAAAGCTCGCTGACCAAGGCGGTTTATGAATTGATTGGTGCTGAATATGCTGAGTTAAAACTGGTTGAAATACACCGTGAGGACATTAGCAGCTTGCCGTTATTAATGCGGCAACTGGCAGCACGCGATGAAAGATTTATATTATATTGTGACGATTTGAGTTTTGACGCGGGAGATGACAGTTATAAATCGCTTAAGGCAATTTTGGAGGGCGGGCTTGAGGGCAAGGCTGAGAATGTTATATTTTATGCGACCAGTAACCGCCGCCATTTATTGCCGCGCGAAATGATTGAAAATGAGCAAGCCAATGCGATTAATGTGCGCGATACGATTGATGAAAAAGTATCGCTATCTGATCGATTTGGGCTTTGGGTTGGGTTTCACAACCCGTCGCAAACTGAATATTTGGGCATGGTGCATAATTATAGTGCGCATTATGGCTTTGAAATAGCGGATGAAGAGTTGCGGCGGGCGGCGCTTGAATGGGCGGCATCGCGCGGGGGGCGCACGGGACGCGTGGCTTGGCAATTTATTACCAATTTGGCGGGACAATTGGGTGTGAAGTTATAGGAACGAAAAAAGGATAGCCTGAGCTATCCCTTTTGAATTCTGATATCTGACTTTTAGTTAGACGAAAGATATTTGCGTGGGTTGACGGCGAGAGCGCCACGGCGGATCTCGAAATGCAATTGTGGTTTGGTTACATCGCCAGTTTGACCTGAGCGGGCAATGGCTTGACCACGGCGGACTTTATCGCCTTTTTTGACCAAGATTGAACCATTATGTGCATAGGCCGTAACCCAGCCACCATCATGCTTGATTAAAATAAGGTTGCCATAACTTTTGAGACCATTACCTGCATAGGCGACCACGCCATTTTCGGAGGCTTTAACCACTGTGCCTGGGGGCACGGCTACGTTTAGACCATCGTTACGGCGGCCATCGGGTTTTTTGCCATATTCGGAGATAACCCGACCACTTACTGGCCAACGGAAACGGCTTGAGCTACGTTTTTCGGGCTTGGGCAATGCCGCGACCACGGCTTTTTGGGCTACCGCGGTTTTGATTTTTGCGGGTGCAACGGGAGTGGCGGCGACTGCGGCGCCACTGACGCGAATTTTTTGACCTATGCGCAAACCTTCGGCACCCGTAAGGCCGTTTAGGTTTTTGATGACGTTAACATGCACACCTTGAGCACGGGCAATTGAATAGAGCGTGTCTTTGGGTTGCACGATATATTCACCTGCGACTGAAGACATTACTACGGCTGGTTGCACAATTTTTTGTTGTACAGGTTCTTGTAGCAAGGGCGCGAATGCTTTGGTGGCAACTGGTGCGGCGAATTGGCGCTGCGCAATTGATGTTTGCGGCAAAGAGCTGATTTCGGCAGGTTGTGCATTTACTAATGTGCGCGGTGAATTGGCGATGAAGCTTGTGCTGCCTTTACGCGGTAGGAAAATTTGCTGGCCAATTTTTAGTGATGAATATTGATCGAGATTGTTGGCTTGGCTTAAAGTTTCGACTGTGAGGCCAAAGCGCCGTGCAATGCTATATAATGTATCGCCAGTTGAAATGCGATAGGTATCAGGATTGTTATTGCCCATGAAGCCATTGTTAGACGTGGCTGCAGTTTGCACTAAATTGCTGCTTGGAATGGCGGCGGTGAACTGGCTATCAATAGCCCTCGGCATGACGCCAGCCATTTGGTTGCTAGAGGCGACATCGGCAAGCGGTGCTAAGCTCGTTTGTTGCACATTATTAAAAGCTACCTGTCTGTTTTGCATATCTAAACTGGCAAAGCGGGCAACATCTGAACTACAGGCCGAAAGGCCAAAGACAAAGATTGTCGGCACGATAAGGCTTGTCGATTTTTTTAAGGTGACGGCACTGAACAATTTTGAAAACTTAAACATATGGATACTCATTACAAAAATATCTGAGATGACAGATAATAATTTATTACCAACTTAGATCAAATAATAGCAAAGCATTATGAAGGAGTGCTTAGCGAATATGGTTAAAAAATGGTGAATGTTAACAATTAATGGCTATTTTTGTTTTGCTATGCCAGGCACCAATGGCGCGAAACGCACGGGGCACAGTTCTTTGCACTTTATGCCAGATGTGGTTTTTTTGACTTTAAGCAAGCGTTGATCGCCGCCTATTGGACCTAACGGCAAGATCATAATGCCATCATCTTTTAACTGATTGATGAGAATGCGCGGAATGCGCTCGGCCGCGGCGGTGACAATGATGCGATCGAACGGCGCTTGATGCGGCCAGCCGAGCAGACCATCGCCTGTCATGGCGGTGATGTTATATAGATTTAAAGCTTGAAAGCGTGCCTCGGCCATGCGGTGCAAGGTGTGATAGCGTTCCATTGTGTAAACGCGGCGGGAAAGCTTGGATAAGATTGATGCTTGATAGCCAGAACCTGTGCCGACCTCTAGCACTTTTACGCGATCATTTAACTCTAATTGCTCGGACATATAGGCGACAATATAAGGCTGGGAAACGGTTTGTCCGCATTCTATTGGCAAGGCGCGGTCTTCATAGGCGCGGGCGGCGAATGACGGGGAAAGAAATTTTTCGCGCGGGATGAGCTCCATGGTTTTGAGGATTTGAGGGGTCGAAATGCCATGCTTGCGCAAGCCCATAATCATTTTGAGCTTTTTTAGCCGCTCTTCATCTTGATCGCTGATGGGAGCCGCGCGATTGCTATTTGGGGGAATTGGAACGCTTTGCGCTTTATCAAGAGCCATTCTTGCCTCTACTCTAAACTAAAATTTCAAGCGCATTATAGGCTATAATATTTAACTATTTATTAAAGATTTGTTATCTACGAATTATAAGTTTTTATTTATGAATTCATTCATTTTATAATTTGTTAAATCTTGGCTGATGGCAGTGACGGCAATGTAATTTTGCTTAAGTGCTTCTAGCTCGCTGTCTTTTTGCGGGTTGGGATCCATGCCTTTGAAATTAATCCAATAATAGTTTGAACCGCGCAGGTTTTCGCGTTCATCAACAATGGCGAAACGATCGCTGCGTTTGCCTTGTTTGCAGGTTTTTATGCCTTTGACATCATCTGCTGAACAATCTGGATAATTGATATTGATGATGTTGTTGGGGTCGAGCTGCATGTCGAAAAGTTTTTGAATTAACGCCGGGGAAGTTTGCTCGACCATTTGCCAATGGAGGGTTTTGTGGTTGGAGCGAATGTTGCCCGTGAGGCTGAGTGCCATGGACGGGATGCCATAGGAACTGCCCATGCCTGCGCCGGCGACTGTGCCTGAAAGATGCATAAAATCGGCGGCATTATGGCCGCGGTTGACGCCTGACAGGATGAGATCTGGGTCGGAACCGATTAGCTTTTCGAGTGCCATGATGACGCAATCGGCAGGGGTGCCTTTGATGGCGAAAGTTTTTTTATCGCGCTTGGTGACATAGATGGGGTCGTGGATTGAGATGGCGCGAGAGACGCCGCTTTGCTCATACATGGGGGCGACGATCCAGACATCATCGCAGATCTCGTTGGCGATTTTAACTATGGATTTGAGGCCGATGGCATCAATGCCATCGTCATTTACGATCAGGATTTTATTTATTTTTGTCATTGTTAGAGCGCAATCTGGTTAGGTGGCTTTTATGAGGGTTTTACCACCCATATATGACTGTAATATTTCGGGCACAATCACTGAGCCGTCTTTTGTTTGGTAGTTTTCTAGAATCGCGACGATTGTGCGGCCGATGGCTAAGCCTGAACCGTTGAGGGTGTGGACATATTGGGCGCCTTTGCCTTCGGTTGGTTTGAACCTTGAATTCATGCGCCTTGCTTGGAAATCGCCGCAGGTTGAGACTGATGAGATTTCGCGGTATTGATTTTGGCCGGGTAGCCAGACTTCAATATCGAATGTGCGTTTGGCGCCGAAGCCTGTATCGCCTGAGCAGAGTTTTACCACTCGGTAGGCTAGGCCTAGGCGTTTCAGCACCTCTTCGGCGGCTTCTAGCATTAACATTTGCTCGGCTTCGCTTTTGTCGGGGTGGACGATTGAGACCATTTCGACTTTGCTGAATTGATGTTGGCGGATCATGCCGCGGGTGTCGCGCCCTGCACTGCCTGCCTCGCTGCGGAAGCAATTCGAGTAAGATGTGTAGCGTTTGGGTAGATCGGCCTCGGGCATTGTGGTTTCGCGCACTAGGTTGGTGAGTGAGACTTCTGAGGTTGAGATTAGATATTTGCCATCAGTGGTTTTGAACATATCTGCTTCGAATTTTGGCAATTGGTTGGTGCCGATAAGGGCGTTGGCGTTGACCAAAAGTGGCACGACGACTTCTTCGCGGCCATAATCTTGAGTGTGCAGATCGAGCATGAAATTGGCTAGGGCGCGCTCTAGTTGTGCTAAATCTTTTTTGAGCACTACGAAGCGTGAACCTGACATTTTGGCGGCGGCTTCGAAATCCATTTGGCCTAAAGCTTCGCCGATGTCGAAATGTTGTTTGGGTTCGAAATCAAATTTTGGTGGTGTGCCGACGCGGTGGGTTTCGACATTATCATCCTCATCGGCACCATCTGGCACATCATCGAACATGATGTTGGGTAGCTCTAGGAGGAAATCATTGAGTTCATCGGTGAGTTTGCGCTCGATTTCTTCGCCATCTTGGACGGCTTGTTTGATTTTGGCGACATTGGCAATGGCGGCTTGGGCGGCCGCTTCATCGCCACTGGCTTTGGCTTTGCCGATGGCTTTTGAGGCTTCGTTGCGCTGGGTTTGTAACTCTTGCAGGCCTGCGACGTGATCGCGGCGGGCTTTATCTAGCAATATAGCTTTTTCGGCAGTGCCAGATAATTTGCGACGTGACATTGCAGCCTCGAACGCTGTTGGGTTTTCGCGAATCCATTTGATATCGTGCATAAAAGCCTCCCGATATTGTCGGCAGCGCGGAATCGCCGCCTTTATAAATTAGTTAAGTTGTAAGTAGAGAAAAATGGGCTGATTATCAACCTAATTATTCATCTTTATCGTCATCTGAATCATCATCAGAATCTTGTTCGGCGCGCTTTTTGGCTCGGGATCGTTCGATGAATTTAACTGCAAATATCGACAATTCATAAAGCAGCAGGGTTGGGAAAGCCAAGCCGAGCTGAGAAATAGGATCGGGCGGGGTTAGAATGGCACCTACAGCAAAAATAATGACAATGGCGTATTTACGTTTGCTTTTAAGCCATGCAGAGCTGACCACGCCAATGCGCGCCAAAAGCGTGAGGATGACAGGCAATTGGAACATAAAACCGAAGCCCAGAATGAGCGTCATCACCAGACTTAGATATTCGGTGGCGCGGGGTTCGAGCTGGATTGAGGCCAAGCCTTCGCCGCCCTCTTGCTCCATACCGACGAAGAAATCCATGGCGAAAGGCATGACGAAAAAGTAGACTAAAGATGCGCCCATGATAAAAAGCACAGGTGTGGCAATGAGATAGGGGATGAAAGCACCGCGCTCATTTTTATAAAGGCCGGGGGCGATGAAGGCGTAAATTTGGAACGAGATGAATGGGAAGCCCAATATCATGCCGCCAAATAGAGCCAGTTTTAGATATACAAAGAATAATTCTTGCGGCGCTGTGTAGATAAGCCGTGCGTTTTCGGCATCGCCAACCGCACTGACAAATGGCACCAGTAGAAAATTATAAATATCATTGACGAAAAAGCCGCAGAAACAAGCAAAAACCACCAGAGCGATGATGGCTTTGATCATGCGGTTGCGTAGCTCATAGAGATGATCCATGATCGGCGCTTGGCTCTCGTCCATTTCGGTTTGATTGGTATCTTGCTCTATTTCTGCTGACATATTTTTAATCGTAACACTTATTTATGATGCGGTTTTAACCGCTTTTTTGACTGGGGCTTTTTTTGCCGTGGTTTTTTTGACAGGAGCTCTTTTGACAGGGGCTTTTTTAACTGATGCTGTTTTTACGGCTTTGGGTTTGGTGGTTTTTTTAACCGCTGTTTTGGCCTTAGCCTTGGCTTTTGCGGTTGTTTTTGGCTTGGCTTTGGTTGCAGGTTTCGCCTCAGCAAATGTCGGATCGGGTATCGCGGACTCGGCTTTTGGCGTTGGCGTGCTGACCTTCATGGGATCATCAAAACTATCAACACCCATATCTTTTGTAAGATCTTTGGTGAGGTTTTCGGCATCCTCTTTGAGCTGTTTAAGCTCTGAAATGTCAGCAACCTCTTCGACCTGACGGCGCACATCGCGCATCATGGTTTTTGCCTTGCGCAAATATTTGCCCACGGTTTTTAGCATTTTGGGAATGTCTTTTGGGCCCACAACGATGACGGCAACCGCTACGATCACCATAATCTCGGTCCAACCTATATCAAACATAATTTACCTTGAACGGTTGTGATTTATTTTGTGGCTTTTTTAACCGTTTCAGAAGTCTCGGCAACTTTTTCTGAAACTGTGTCGTGGTCGATGGTTTTTGCATCATCAGCTGACGGTGTTTCTTCATCGGCCATGCCTTTTTTAAAGCTCTTAATGCCTTTTGCAAAATCGCCCATAACATCAGATATTTTACCGCGTCCAAACAAAAGGAAAGCAAGTACGATAACGACTAAAATTTGTGTCCAACCTGGCATTTCAAAACTCCCTACATAGAAATATTTTACATTTAGCCAATTTACTGGCTTTTACATATAATGAATATAGTACATTGATCTGAGATTACCATATAATTTTAGCCACAAAACATCAAATATATGGGAATAACCTTGGTTAACGACCTGTTTTTACGGGTTTTGTGCAAAGATGAATAGGTTTTTATAGTTAAAATGCGCATTAAACTCATCGTTAATTTTAACCTGTTTTTCGCGTAGGCTGGTGCGCAAAATGAGCATCTGCTGGGTATTGCTGACTTGCAGGTGTAATTCTGAAAATTCACTATAGTGATTTATATGGGTAATTTTGACTTTAATTTGGTGGTCATATTCGTCTGGATCATCATAGGAAGCTAAATGTATATCATTTTGGGCAATGAGCAATTTGGCATGATTGTGGTTGTGACCCAGATTGGTTTGTGCGCAACAGCATAAATGTTGGGTCTGCAAATCGCCAAATGGGGTTTTGACCATGCCATTTTCGATTGAGACATCTAACTCATTATAACGGCGCAAATAATGCGCAGCATAAATGCTAGCTGGTTGATTTAGCAACTGATCTGGGCTGCCCATTTGTTCGATCTGGCTGTCATTTAGCAAAATAATTTTATCGGCCAAGTAAAGCGCCTCTTCGGCATCATGAGTTACAAATATGGCACTGATATTATTGGCTTTGATGAGTTTTTTAGTTTCGACGCGCAGATCGACCCGTAGGTGAGAATCTAGCCCTGAAAATGGTTCATCGAGCAATAAAATTTCTGGCTTGGTGGCCAATGTGCGGGCTAAGGCGACGCGTTGTTGTTGGCCACCAGATAAAGTATTGGGATAGCTATCAGCATATTCTGTAAGGCCGATATAGTCTAATTGTTGCATGGCATCTTGGCGGGTGATTTTGCCATTTTTTATTTTGCCAAACATGATGTTTTGGGCGACTGTTAGGTGTGGAAACAGGGCATAATCTTGAAACACCATGCCAATTTGGCGGTTTTCTGGCGCGATGAATATATCCTCATTGACTACAATTTTGTCGTTGATGCTGATGCTGCCAGCGCCGAGGGTTTCGACCCCTGCGATGAGGCGCAACAGAGTTGACTTGCCACTGCCTGAAGCGCCAAGCAGGCAGATAATCTCGCCACGTTCTATGTTGAACGAAATGTCATTAAGGATGATTTTTTCCGCATATTGATGCGAAATATTGTGGAGTGAAACATGGCTTGAATGATTGGATTTTATTTGGTTTTTTTGCAACATGCTCTGGCTCTAATTTTGAATGATGCTTTGCACTTGCGGCAAAGATTTTATGGCGGCGATGCGCTCTGACGAAATGATATATTGGTCTTTTAGCAGGATTTCGACCTCGAATTGTTTATTCTCGCTGATGACGACTAGGCTGACCTCGCCTTTGCCACCTTTTTTAAGCTGTTGTTTGACAAAATCGATGGTTTCTTTGCCTTCTAGGTAAATTTTTACGCTGGTTTGCAGGGATTTACTGGCTTGTTTTTCGAGCGGTTCGACGCTGTTGACCCGCGGGCGGATTTGATCGCCATCTACATCGGCACCGATGCCAACAATGACTAAGGTGCCAACGGCTAGGTGTTCTTCGTATTTTTCTAACACATCGCCAAACATGACCGCCTCATACTGGGCGCTGGCATCGGACAGGCCGATGAAGGCGAATTTATTGCCTTTTTTGGAGCGTTTTTCTTGCTTAGCGGTGATGGTGGCGGCGAGTTTGGCGCTTTTTTTACCGCCTGCTAAGATGTTTTTGGTGAATTGCTCCCATGTGATGATGTTCATCTGTTTGAGCAGAGTTGCGTAATCATCAAGCGGATGACCTGAAATGTAGAAGCCTGCGGCTTTCTTTTCGAACTCTAGCACTTCTATATTTGTCCATGCTTTGACTTTTGGTAGAGGCAGCTTTTCGGCGGTTGATTGGTCATCGCCCATGGCGGCGAACATATCTATCATGCCGACTTCTTTGTCATTTTGGCTTTTGTTGGCGAAGGCCATGATGGAATCTAGGCCTGAAAACAATTGTGCGCGGTCGGGGTTTAGGGCATCGAAGGCGCCTGTTTTGATCATGTTTTCTATAGCGCGTTTGTTGACGTGTCTGGTGTTTAGGTTCTCGCCGAAATGGGCGATGTCTTTGAATTTTCCGACTTCTTTACGTGCGGCAACGATGGATTCTACGGCTTGGCTGCCAACATTTTTTAGGGCTGACAGGGAATAGCGGATTTTGCCGTTTTCTACCACAAAATCTACGGCTGATTTGTTGATGTCTGGCGGCAGAACCTCGATGCCCATTTGCTCGCACTCTTGTTTGAACAGTTGTAATTTATCAATGTTGCCCATATCGAGCGTCATTAATGCTGCCATAAATTCTACGGGGTAATTGGCTTTTAGGTAGGCAGTTTGATAGGCGACCAAGGCGTAAGCTGCTGCATGGGATTTGTTAAAACCGTAGCCTGCGAATTTATTGACTAGGTCGAAGATATAATTGGAGCGGCTTTTATCGACGCCGTTGGCGACTGCGCCTTTGTTGAAAATGATACGCTGACGATCCATTTCGGCTTGGTCTTTTTTACCCATGGCGCGGCGGAGAAGGTCGGCGGCGCCTAATGAATAGCCGCTTAGCACTTGGGCGATTTTCATCACTTGTTCTTGGTAGATGATGACGCCGTGGGTTTCTTTGAGCACTTCTTCTAATTTTGGATGTAGGTAATCTGGGTCTTGGCGGCCGTGTTTGCAGGCTATGTAGGTGGGGATATTGTCCATCGGGCCTGGGCGGTAGAGCGAGACCATGGCGATGATGTCTTCGAACCTATCGGGTTTTAGGCCGCGTAGCATGTCGCGCATGCCTGAACTCTCCAATTGGAAGACGCCGATGGTTTGACCGCGTGCCATGAGGTCGTAGGACGGTTTGTCATCTATTGGGATGGCGGCGAGATCGACATGGATGTCGCGGTTTTTTAGGAATTTGAGAGCGGTTTCTAGGACTGTTAGGGTTTTTAGGCCTAGAAAATCGAATTTTACAAGGCCTGCGGGTTCGACCCATTTCATATTGAATTGGGTGACGGGCATTTCTGAGCGGGGGTCGCGGTAGAGAGGGACGAGTTGGCTGAGGGGGCGATCGCCGATTACGACGCCAGCGGCATGGGTGGAGGCATGGCGGTAGAGGCCTTCTAGGCTTTGGCCGATTTCTAGTAGTTCGGCGACTATTTCTTCGCTGTCGCGTTCCTCGCGTAATTTGGGTTCGGCGGCTATGGCTTCGGGCAAAGTCATGGCGCTGCCGGGGGTGTTGGGGACTAATTTGCACAAGCGGTCGACTTGGCCGTAAGGCATTTGCAGCACGCGGCCGACATCGCGCAGCACCGCGCGGGCTTGTAATTTACCGAAGGTGATGATTTGTGCCACTTGGTCGAAGCCGTATTTTTTTTGTACGTAGGTGATGACTTCTTCGCGGCGGTCTTGGCAGAAATCAATATCGAAATCGGGCATTGAGATACGTTCGGGGTTTAGGAAACGTTCGAACAGTAAGCCCCACATGAGGGGGTCGAGATCGGTGATGGTGAGGGAATAGGCGACTAATGAGCCAGCGCCTGAACCACGGCCTGGGCCGACTGGGATGTGGTGATCTTTTGCCCATTTTATGAAATCTGATACGATGAGGAAATAGCCTGGGAATTTCATGTCGTTGATGATGCCTAGCTCGAATTCTAGGCGGTCGTGATAATTTTTTTCGGTATAGCCTTCGGCGGGGCCGTGGAATGCGAGGCGGGCTTTTAGGCCTGCTATGGCGTCTTTGGTTAGGGCATCTGCCTCGGCTTTTAGGGCGTCTTTGCCGCTGGAGCCGGTGAAGTTGGGCAGGATTGGGTCGCGCGTGTGGGGGCGGAAATGGCAGCGTTGGGCGATCTCTAGGGTGTTTTCGATGGCCTCGGGGAGATCGTCAAACAGGGCGATCATTTGTTTTGAGGTTTTGAAATAATGCTCTGGGGTCATGCGCAGGCGGTCATCTGCGCCAACGACTGTACTTTGGGCGATGCAGATTAGGGCATCATGGGCTTTGTAATCTTCGGGTTTTTGGAAGAAGCATTCATTGGTGGCAACTAGGGGGATGTTGTTGTCGTAGGCTAGTTTTACCAATGCGGATTCTACTTTGTTTTCCTCGGGCATGTTGTGGCGTTGGAGTTCTATGTAGAAGCGATTGGGGTATAATTTATTTAATGTGTCGAAGAAGGCTTGGGCGCGGTCGGGATTTTCTTCGTATAGGGCTTTGTTGAGGGGGCCTGAGGGGCCGCCTGAAAGTGCGATGAGGCCATCGGTATGTTTGGCTAGGGTTTCTAGGGGAATGTGTGGGGTTTCGTTGTCGGGGGTTTCTAGAAATGACTTGCTGACTAGGGCCATTAGGTTTTGGTAGCCCGTTTCATTTTGGGCGAACAGGGCTATGGAAGGGATTTCTTTGTGGCGTTGTGAGGAGGCTAAGCTTGGGGCGTAGGTGCCATCATCTAATTTTACCGTAAGAGTGACGGCGGTGATGGGTTGGACTGAGGATTTTACTGATTTTTCGGAGAACTCTAGAGCGCCGAATAGATTGCCCGAATCAGTTATGGCGACTGCGGGGGAGTGATCATCGTTTGCTAGTTTGATGATTTTTTCGACTGGTAGCGCGCCTTCGAGCAATGAATAGGCTGAGTGGGTGCGCAGGTGGACAAATGTTGGGCTGCTATTTTGCTTTGGTTGTTGGCTCATTTTTTTGTCGCATGGTTATAATTTGGATGAAATTATACTAGGCGCTAAATGTGATGAGGACAAGAATTATCGGGAAATTATACGAGGGTAAATAATGTGCCGCTACTGAGCAGTGATATGCCCCAAATGGTGGCGCCGATTAATAGGAAACCTAAAATATCTTTGGCGTAATCTAAAACAGAAACATCACTCATAACTAAATCCTTATTTATAATTTTTGAATTCTGTGCTTATAATGTTCATGATTTGTTCTTTTGTCAATCATTAATGTATAAGCTGTGAGTGTTTATCATTTTTATGTTTTTTATCAATGGGTTGAGTTGTGGGTTATTTTTCCACAAGCTGGCCGTTTTCTAGGGTGAAGACGCGATCCATCTTATCGGCTAAGGCCATATTATGGGTGGCGATTAGGGCTGACATATTTTGTTCTCTGGCCAATTTGTAGAACTCGTCATAGACATGATCTGCTGTGGCGGGGTCGAGATTGCCAGTGGGTTCATCGGCCAAAATTAGGGATGGTTTGATGGCGAATGCGCGGGCGATGGCGACGCGTTGTTGCTCGCCGCCCGATAGCTCTGCAGGGAAATGAGTGAGGCGGTGTGCCATGCCGAGTGAGTCTAGGATTTCTGTCGCTTGTTTGTGCGCTACGGCTTTGTTGTTGCCGTTTAGGCGCAGTGGCACGGCGACATTCTCTAGGGCTGTGAACTCGGGTAACAGGTGATGAAACTGGTAAATAAAGCCGATTTCGTGGCGGCGGATTTCGGTTCTTTGGCGGTCTGTTAGGTCATTGCAATGGGCATCATTGATGATGATTTCGCCTTGATTTGGGGTGTCGAGCAGGCCTGCAATGTGTAGGAGGGAAGATTTGCCGCTGCCTGATTGGCCGACTAAAGCGACGAGTTCGCCTTGGTTGATTTCTAGGTTTAGCCCTTCGAAAATCAGCAGTTCGGCACCGTCAGTGCCGAAGGCGCGTTTGATGTTTTTAAGCGATAATATGGTTTTTTTTGTCATGAATTATTCGAACCTTAGGGCTTTGACGGGGTCGGTTTTTGCGGCGCGGTAGGATGGATATAGGGTGGCCAATAGCGACAAAATAAGTGACGCCACCACAATTGTGGTGATTTCGGCGGTTTCCATTTTTGCGGGTAATTCGGACAGGAAATAAAGCTCTGGTGAGAAGAGTGCCGTGTCGGTTAGGGCGGATACGAATTGGCGGATGCTTTCGATATTGGCGCAGACTAGCACGCCGAGCAGGAAGCCGAACAATGTGCCTGTGATGCCGATGAGGCCGCCTGTCATGAAGAATACACGTTGTATTGTGCCGCGCCCTGCCCCCATGGTGCGCAGGATGGCGATGTCGTGGGTTTTGTCTTTGACCAGCATGATCATGCCTGAAATGATGTTGAACGAGGCGATGATGATGATGAGCATGAGGATGAGGAACATGACGTTACGTTCTACTCGAAGTGCGCTAAATAGAGCGCCGTTGCTTTGTTGCCAATCTACCATATATAGGTCTAATTCATTGGCTTGGGCTAGGCGGATGATTTCGCTTTTAATGTAAACCATGTCATCAGGGTCTTCGGTCATGATTTCGACTGCGGAGGCGTTGTTTTCTTTGTTGAAATAGAGCTGAGCTTCGAGGAATGGCATGAGCACGATTTGGCTGTCGAAACGGCTTTCGCCGACCTCGAAAATGGCGGCGACAATGTAATCTTTTTGGCGAGGTGATGTGCCAAATGGGGTGACTGAGCCATTGGGTGAGATGAGGCTGACGGCATCGCCGACATTGACGCCGAACTTGGATGCCATGCGGCTACCAATGGCGATGCGGTCGGCATTATCGAAGCCATCTAATGTGCCGTAGACGATTTTTTCGGCAATTAATGGGAAATCGCGGATGTCGTTTTCGCGCATGCCGCGGACGTAGACGCCGCTATTTTCGGAACGGCCTGAACCTAGGACTTGGCCATCGACCACGGGGGCGGCGTTGGTGACGCCTTCTATGGAGCGGACGAAATTGGCGATTTGATCGAATTCGGGCAAGTCATTGCCGCGGCCTGTGAGGATGATGTGACCATTCATGCCGAGGATTTTGGAGGTAAGCTCCTCGCGAAAGCCGTTCATGACTGACATAACTATGATGAGAGTGGCGACGCCTAGCATGATGCCTAGGAAAGAAAAACCTGAGATGACTGAGATGAAGCCATCGCGTTTTTTGCCTTTGATATAACGAAATGCCAAAACGCGCTCGAAAGTTCCGAATGGTTTGTTTTGGCCTTTTTTAATGGTCATATATATATTGTCCGTTCTCGTCTATTCTGTGCAGATTTTGGTGATGGCAGCTTCGGTAGACAGGCTTAGTTTTTCGCCTGTTGCGCGGTTTTTAAGCTCTACTGTGCCATCTTTTAGGCCACGGGGGCCGACTACTAGCTGCCATGGGAGGCCGATTAAATCCATACGGCCGAATTTGCCGCCTGCCCGCTCGCTGGTGTCGTCATATAGGACTTCGATGCCTGCATCGGATAGTTCTTCGTAGAGGCTTTCGCAGGCTGCATCACAAGCTTCATCGCCTGATTTTAGGTTGATGAGGCCGACATAGAATGGGGCGACTTCTTTTGGCCAGATGATGCCGTCATCATCGTGACAGGCTTCGATTATTGCGCCTAGTAGGCGTGATACGCCGACGCCGTAGGAGCCTGATTGTAGGAAGACTTTTTTGCCATCGGGGCCTTGTACATAGGCATCCATTGGTTCTGAATATTTTGTGCCAAAGAAGAAGACTTGGCCGACTTCGATGCCGCGGGCGGTGATTTTTTTATCATCTGGGACTTTGGCGAATTCTGCTGCATCATGCACATCTTCTGTGGCGGCGTATTTGCTTGTCCATTGTTCGATGATGGGGGTTAGATCGGCTTTGTAATCGACATCTTCGGGTGGGGTTTCCATTTCTAGATAGTCGCTGTGGCAATAGACTTCGCTTTCGCCTGTTTTGGCTAGGACTATGAATTCATAAGAAGCTTCGCCGCCGATGGGGCCTGTTTCGGCGCGCATTGGGATTGCAGTTAAGCCCATGCGTTTGTAGGTGCGCAGGTAAGCTACGAACATGCGGTTGAATGATTTCATGCCTTCTTCTTCGGTTAGATCGAAGCTATAGGCATCTTTCATGAGGAATTCGCGACCGCGCATGACGCCGAAACGGGGGCGGACTTCGTCGCGGAATTTCCATTGGATGTGGTAGAGATTGAGCGGTAGGTCTTTGTAGGATTTAAGGCCTGCTGCGGCGATTTGGGTGACCATTTCTTCGTTGGTTGGGCCGTAGAGCATTTCGCGATCGTGGCGGTCTTTAATGCGGAGCATTTCTTTGCCGTAAGCATCGTAGCGGCCAGACTTTTTCCAAAGATCGGCGGATTGTAGGGTTGGCATGAGGAGTTCTACTGCGCCTGCGCGGTTTTGCTCTTCGCGCACGATGTTGGCGATTTTATCTAGGACGCGTAGGCCTAGAGGGAGCCACGCGAAAATGCCTGATGACATTTGGCTGATCATGCCTGCGCGTAACATAAGTCGATGAGAGACAATCTCGGCTTCTCTGGGGTTTTCTTTTGAAACTGGCAGAAAATATTCGGATAGACGCATGACTGACTCTCTTTAATGATTGGCTTTGTTAACCCATGTGTAGCTGCAATATTTAATAATGTGAAGCGGCAAATTTGAAAAGCCCCCAAATGGCGAAAAAAGTGAAGTGGTTCTGAAGTCTTGCGCGAAATTATGGCGATAAGATGGTGGTTATAGCGGGGCAAATCAAGATTATGTGTTTTTGGATATATGGGCATTTATGTTAGGTTATTGTTGGGAGGGTTTTATGATGCATATATTAAAGAACTTGGCGCGTGCGGTGATCTTTACTGGCATTGTGTTTTTGGGAACAGCTTTGGCTGACGCGAAAAGTGATTACGCCAGTGCGGTGAAACGCATTGAGATGGTGGCGAGCAGCGGTGCTGATGTTTTGAATTTGAACGAGATTTATGGGCTTGAAGATATACCCCAAGACATTACCGGCTTGAGCGAGTTAAAGCGGGTTTCGTTGTCCTATACGCAGATATTGGATTTATCGATTTTGAAAAACCTGCCGCGGCTTGAGCATGTTGAAATACGCGCAAATTATGTGAAAGACATAAGCCCGCTTGCTGACATGTTGGGGTTGAAAAGTCTGAACTTGCGGCAAAATAGGATTAGTGAGATTGATGATTTGGCGAAGTTGAGCGGATTGACTGCGCTGGATATTTCGGCCAATGATATTGTTGATATTTCGGCTTTGGAAAACTTGACTCAGCTTGAGGTGTTGGATATTTCATTTAATGAGATTACCGATATTTCGGTATTGCTGAAACTGCCTAAGCTTAAGGAATTGAGCATCTCGCATATGGTGGTTGATGATGTTGAAATTATTGGGCAATTGGCCCCACTTGAGGAACTGAATATTGGCTATAGTGAGGTTGCTGATTTGGGCTTTGTTTTGGAATTGCCAAACTTAAAAATATTATGGCATGAGATGGAGCGGGTGACAGCTGACAAGGTGATTTTTGACCAGCTGCTAGCGCGTGGGGTGCGGGTGATAGCTTATTGATTAGATGATGTTGACTTCGCCATCGACATAATACCATTTTTCGTTTTGCTTGATGAAATTGCTAATCTCGTGATGGGTTTGGTGTTTGCCTAGGGATTTGAACGTAGCGGCAAATTCGACTTGGCCTTGCGTGTGTTTGCGCGTACCGCCGACTTTGCTGATGATTTTTAGGTTGAGATATTCGGTTTGTTTGCAGCGTTTTACTATGTCGGCGGGGTTGATGGCTTTTCGGGCTTCTTCTGCCCATGTGGCTAGGATGTAATCTACATTGCCTAAAGTATAGGCGGTATAACGGCTGCGCATTAGGGCTTCGGCGATTGGGGCGGATTTATCGCCTGAGATATAGCGATTGCAGCATTGGGCGAATTTTCGGTTTGAGCCGCAGGGGCATTGATCATCTGCCATTATTTATAGTCTTTAAAATCTGGCATGAAGGGATAATCATCTAGCGTAAGGCCGCTATAGGTGATGACCCAATAGATGAAGGCGACGATGATGGCTGAGACTAGGGTTGTCCATAATACATTGCGGCCAATGCGGGTTTTGTGCGGGGCGCCTGCTGGGGTGCCTGGGACGATTTCGCCTGCTTCGGCTTGGGTTTTGACGCCCATATTGGCGAGGGCGACAAAGGTGATCCACCAGACCACGAAGAATACAGCGATGATTGTGACGATTGACATATATTATACCTCTTCTAACTCGATGAGCACGCCGCCCATATCTTTGGGATGCATGAAAATAACTGGGTTGCCATGGGCGCCGATTTTGGGTTTGCCATCGCCTAATATGCGCACGCCATCGGCTTGTAATTTGGTGATGGCGGCTTGAATGTCGGCTACTTCATAGCAAATGTGATGCATGCCGCCTGTGGGGTTTTTGGCTAAGAATGCGGCGATGGGTGATTCGGGGCCTAGTGGGCTGAGCAGTTCTATTTTGCTGTTTGGCAGTTCTACAAACACCACCCTCACCCCATGCTCGGGCAAATCTTGTGGTGGAGAAACCTTGGCACCTAGGCTTTGGCTATAGGTTTTAACCGCCTCGTCTAAATTTGCGACGGCTATGGCCACATGGTTTAACTTGCCTATCATTTGGGTTTCCAATATTAATGAATCTACATATTATAGGTCTACAGATATTTTGACGAGAGATAAATATAAAATGATGTTTTTTGAACGGTTTGAACAGGCGTCTAAGCGGATTGTTAACCAATTGTGGCAGAATGACTATTTAACCAGCCCTGCCCGCGATGAGGCCATGGCGCTTTTATCGCCGCCGTTGGAATTTAAAATATGGGTTGAGCGGTTATTATTGGCGCTCGGGGCTTTGTTTGTGACCGCCAGCGTTATGCTGTTTTTTGCGTTTAACTGGGCGGATATACCGCCATTTGTGAAAATGGGCGGGATATTGGCGTTGATTGGCCTTTTGGCGGGGGTGAACTGGCTGTTGCTGGGGCGCGGGAAAAAATTTGCTGCGGATTTGGTGCTGATGGTTGCTGGGTTTATGGTCGGGGTGTTTATGGCGGTGTTTGGGCAGATTTACCAAACTGGCGCTGATAGCTATACGTTGTTTTTGACGTGGGCGATATTGATATTGCCGTGGGTGGTGATGGCGCGGTTTGCGGCATTGTGGGTGATGTGGTTGGTGGTGTGCAATTTTGCGATGACATTATGGTGGGATATGGGATTCTTGGATGCTTTGTTTGAAGGTGAGCATGTGATGATTTTGTTGAGCCTGTTTTACGTGATTGTGTATGTTGCCATGCTTGCGGCGGTTAAAAGAGGCGAAGACTGGCTGGACAAGAAGTGGATTAAATTGCTGTTGGCGATTGGGATGTTTTTACCTGTAACGGGCTATGTTTTTGGCGTTTTGGTGGATATGCGTGGCAGTGATTTTGACACTGGGTTTTGGGTGAGTGTGGTTATATTTGGGGGCGTTTATTTATATGAGAAATTTGTTCGGAAATCACTGCCTGAATATAGCGTCGGCTTTTTTTGTTTGACGGTGATTGTGATATTCGGTGTGACGCGCAATATATACGAATTTGTAAGTGGTGAATTTGGTGGCTTCTTATTAAGTGCTGGTGTGGTGATTGGCATGTTTTCTGGCGCATATAGATATTACAGGCATGCCACACGAGATTTTGAGGGCGAAATATTATGAAAATGCAAGACTTAATGGAGCGGCTTGATGGTGTGGATGCCGAAGAAATTGGGGCGATTGAGGGGGATGTGATTGGTTCGTCTTTATTTGTGAATATTTTGTTATCTGTGGGGGCGTTTTTTGCCAGCTCGTTGATATTGATTGCGATATTTAGTTTTTTGTGGGGCACGTTATCGTTTGATGAAGATTATTTTTGGATGCATTTAAGCTTGGTGGCGGGGTTGATGATATTTATGGGATATAAAAGCCATTCGACTAGCAGTGTGTTTGCATTGCGGCTCTCTACCTATTTTATGATATTTGGAAAATTGGCGTTAATCGCTTTGGTGTTTGAGCGGATTGGAGCGGTGATTGGTTATGATGCATTTTTTGAAGAATTAAGGTTATATGCGCCGCTGGCGGTGTTGTTGGCGATTGGTAATATGTATGTTGGCAAGATAAAGCTTGAGATATTTACGCTATTGCTGATTACCATTTGCGGGGTGAAATATGTGGCGCGGGATTGGTTGGGAATGGCGACTTATTTTGAGTTTGATACATATTTGCCGTTTCCGTTTGATTTTGTGATCTCGAGTGTTTTGTGGATTTGGGCGGTGGTGATGCTGTTGAAATTTAACACTGAATATAAGAATCGGTTGCCGTTTTATGCGCTGACATTGTCGTTGCTTATACTGGCCTATGCGGATGAAAGCTTGTTTAGCAGAGTGCCTGAATTATGGAATGGGCGGGGGACGCAGATTGCTTATAATCTGTTGTTATTGGCACCGAGTGTTTATTTGGTTTTGAAATTGTTGAAGGGCTCTGGTTATAGATTGAGTTGGCAATATATCGTGGTTTTGCTGTTGTTATTGGCAGGTACTGTTTTGCCGATTGATAATTTGTATGTTATTTTATTCTGCTTTGTTTTTGGGTATAGCCGACGAGATAAATATGTGATTGTGATGGCGTATATTTTGACGCCTGCATTTATTTATCAGCTTTATCATAGTTTTGACCTGACATTGGACAGCGCGTCATTGTTGGCAATGGCGGTTGGTGTGGGGCTGTTGGTGGCTTGGGCGGTGGTGAGATATACTAAATTTGAGAAAGTGGCCTGATGAAAAAACATTTGAATTTTGGCATAGCCTTGGTGATTATTGCGGTGTTTATATATGGCATTACGCAGAAGGAAAAATTAATTGCTGAAGGTGACGTGGTTTATTTGGCACTGGCGCCTGTTGACCCGCGCTCGATTATGCAGGGGGATTACATGCGCTTGCGTTATGCGATTGAAAGTGAGAGAATCCGCTCTGGTGATGTCAGTGCTGGATTTTTGCGGTTGAAGCTTGATGATAAAAAGATTGCTGAATTTGTGGAATTTGATGATGGGCGGGAACTTGGGGCGCAGGAGATTCGGTTTAAATATTCAAAAACTAGAAATCGGATTAATTTGTTGCCTGATAGTTTTTTGTTTCAGGAAGGGTTGCGCACGACTTACGCTGCTGCGAAATACGGCATATTTAGAGTGAGTGGTGATGAGCATTTGCTGGTTGGGCTGGCGGATGGTGATTTGAAAGAAATCGATCCATCCGCGCCTGAAAGTGATTAATCTACATATGATAGCATGATTTGCACTATGGTTTTTTTGCCCCAGATGCGTTCGACCTGACGGCGGACGCCGATGCGGAAGGCTTCGCGGGCGGGTTTTTCTTTTTTGCGCACGCCGTTTGGCATGGCTTGGATGACTTCATCGACCTTATCGGCGATGATGTCGAACATGCTGACGCCGTCGTCATCATATTCTGGCAGACCCATGGAGAAAATTTCTGGCTCGGCGCGTAGTTTGCCTTTGCGGTCGAAGACTATTGATATTGCCACGATGCCGACAAAGCTTAGCTTGCGACGTTCTTTAACGGGACCATCCCATGCGGGGGTGAGTAGATTGCCATCTTCGTATATGCGGCCATGTTCGACCTCGCCGATGACTTTTGTTTTGCCTGGGGCTAGGCGCACCATGGTGCCGTTTAGGGCTTTTACCGTGTTTTTAATGCCTAGGGATTTGGCTAGTTTGATATGTTCGCGGACGTGCATGACTTCGCCATGGACGGGGATTGAGGTTTCGGGTTTTAGCCATTCGTACATTTGCATCATTTCTTCGCGCAGTGGATGACCTGTGACGTGGACTTTGTGGGTTTGGCTGTTGATGATGTTGATGTCGGAATCGGCTAAGGCATTGACGACGTAGCCAACTGATTTTTCGTTACCTGGGATTGTGGTTGACGAGAAAATGACTGTGTCGTTGGCGCGGAGTTTAACGGCGGGGTGTTCGCCTTTGGCGATGCGGGCTAGTGCGGCGCGTGCTTCGCCTTGGGTGCCTGTGACGACTACGACTGTATTGTTATGGGGTAATGTGTTGAAATCATTTTGGTCGTAGAGATGTGGGAGGTCTTTGAAATAGCCTTCTTCGCGGGCGATATCGATGATACGCCAGAGGGAGCGACCTGCGATGACGACATTTTTATCGGCGGCTTCGGCGGCTTTGATGATGGAGTAAACGCGTGCGGCGTTTGAAGCGAAGCTGGTGATGGCTATGCAACCTGATGCGCCTTTGATGGCATCTGCTAGGTTTTGACCGACTTCGTGCTCGGTTGGGGATTGGCCTGAGCGGAATACATTTGTGCTATCGCCGATTAGGGCTAGGACGCCAGCATCGCCTAGTTGTTTGAGGCGTTTGATGTCGGTGGTCCGGCCGATGACTGGGTTGCTATCTAGCTTCCAATCGCCTGTATGCACCACTGTGCCTAGCTCGGTGGTGATGGCTAGGGCGTTGGCTTCGGGGATTGAGTGGGTGACGGGGATGAATTCTACCGTGAAGGGGCCTACTGAGATGCTATCGCCTTGTTGCACGTTGATGATTTCTACATCATCGGCGAAATTGGTTTCGGCCAATTTGCGGGCGATGAGGTTTGTAGAGAATGGGGTGCCGTAGATGGGGACATCGAGGATTGGCCAGATTTTATCTAGTGCGCCTTGGTGATCTTCGTGGGCGTGGGTGATGAAAATGCCGAGTAGATTGTCTAGCTCATTTTCGATGAATGCTGTGTCGGCAATGATGCTTTCGATGCCCGGTTGGCTGTCATCTGCAAAGGCTATGCCTGCGTCGACCATAATCCATTTGCGGTCATGCTTTGTGCCGAAGCCATAGAGATACATGTTCATGCCGATTTCGCCGACGCCGCCAAGTGGGACGTAGAGAAATTCTTGTTGATTTTTTGAAACCATAATTTGTTTTAATGTCTTTCTTTTTACTTATATTTATATGTGGCCGATGAAAATATCACCTGCCGTTATTTGATGAATTTTATCTGCTTCATCACGCAAAATTAGTGTGCCGTCATCATCCAAACTCTCGAATATACCTTGTATCGATTGGTTTGGTAGCCGTGCGGTGATTTTACCGCCGAGGCCTAGAGCATGATCTAACCAGATTTTGCGAATCACCGCGAAACCTGCGCCATCTGACCATAAATCTAGGTATTTATCAAAGTTAAATATCATAGACGAAAGGGCTTGGTCAATAGTTGTATCTGCTTCTAAGCTTTTAAGTGAAGTTGCTGAGAAATCTCCATCTTCGGGAATATCGCCGATATTGATGCCAATGCCGACTGCCAGAATGCTATCTGGGTGGCCTTTGACGGTGCAGGATTCAATGAGTATGCCTGCTAATTTGCGGCCTTGGACCAATACATCATTTGGCCATTTTAGGCCGACTGATTTGTGTTTATCGGCAGGTATAAATTCGCAAACGGTTTTGTGTACAGCCAAAGCCGCTACAAAGGCTAGTTGAGCAACTTTGTGTTTAGGGGCTTTGCTGGATAGCAGAATTGTAGCGGTTAGGGTTTGATTGGAGCTTAGCCATGTGCGGCCATTGCGGCCGCGGCCTGCGCTTTGGTTTTTGGTGAACACAACCAGAGGCGCGTTTTGCAGGAAGCCTAAATCGCCCAATTGTGCCATTTGCATGGCTTGTTGGTTGGTTGATGCCAATGTCTCGAATTCGGCTAGTTGATAGCCTGTGGGCAGGTTAATGCCCATACTCAATTTAGCGACTGGGCGGCAGTTTGTGCCAGTTCAAGCAAGCTGCTTGGGAGGATGGTGAAAATAATTGTGAACAATGTGGCAAAGCCCAAAACTATTTTCAGCTCGATTGACATTGGGTCGAATGCCTCTTTGCTATCTTCGAAATAAATGACTTTAATGATGCGCAAATAATAGAATGCGCCGACCACTGAGGCTAGAACACCGATGACAACTAGGAGCCAGAGGCCTTCGTTTACGGCGGCTGAGAAAACATAGTATTTGGCGATGAAGCCTGCAAATGGGGGCATGCCTGTGAGTGAGAACATGAAGATGGTTAGTGAGATAGCGATTAATGGGTGATTGCGCCACATGCCAGCGAGGTCGGAGATTTTCTCGAAGCTATCGCCGCCGCGTTTCATGCCTAGGATGCAGGCGAATACGCCGAGTGTGGTGATGAGGTAGATAGTCATGTATAAGATGACGGATTGGATGGCTGTGCCTGCTTCGGTATATGCGGCCGCGCCGACTAGGGCATAGCCCATGTGGGCGATGGATGAATAGGCCATGAGGCGTTTGATGTTTTTTTGTGCGATGCCTGCGAAGCCGCCTAGAACCATTGAGGCTAAGGCGACGAAGACTATGATTTGTTGCCAGTCGGCGCCCATTTCGATGAACGGGCTATAGAGCACGCGGATGATCATGGCCATGGCAGCTACTTTTGGTGCGGTGGCGAAGAATGCGGTCACTGGGGTTGGTGCGCCTTCGTAGACATCTGGAGTCCACATATGGAAGGGCACTGCGGAGATTTTAAACATCAGGCCTGCGGCTAGGAAAGTGATGCCGAAGATGACGCCCATAGATGCGCCTTCAGCGCCGATATGTTCGGCGATTAGGTCGAATGACGTGGAGCCTGTGAAACCATAGATGTATGACATGCCGAATAGGAGCATGCCTGATGATAAGGCGCCTAGGATGAAATATTTAAGGCCTGACTCGGTGGCTTTGGTGGAGGAGCGGTTGAATGCGGCTAGGATGTAGAGCGACAGGCTTTGCATCTCGATGCCCAAATATAGGGTGAGCAGGTTGTTGGACGAGATCATGAACATCATGCCGACGATGGCGAATAGGATGAGCACGATGAATTCTGGTTGGTCTAGTTTGCGAGATTGTAGGAAGCTTTTAATCATCAACAATGTGGCAGCGCCGCCGAATAGAGTGAGTGTTTTCATGAAAATACTGTAATTGTCGTTGATGAGAAGGCCGTTGAATACGCGTGTTACATCTGTTGGTAAAGCATATGATACGACGCCTGCTAGCACCATGAGGCCAATGGCGAAGTTGGACACAAAACCAACCGACTTCTTACCGCTATAACCTGCAATCAGCAACGCGATGAGAGCGCCGACCACTAAGATGAGCTCGGGTAAGATATATAGAAAGTCGTTTTCGTTTGACATAATGTTATTCCTAAATCTCTAATACTTAATGTGTTGTTGCGGCGGCATCGCCAGCAGCATCCATAGTTTTAATGCGTGGTTCGTGTGACAAGCGGCCGGCATCTTCCATATCGTGGCGGTTATTTTCGATCAGGTGATCGACCGAAATGCTGGTGACGTTGAAAATGGGTTGTGGGTAGAAGCCGAAGAATATCGTGATGCAAATCATGGGCACTAAGATATATTTTTCGCGTTTGTCCATGTCTAGAATATCGCGCAGGCTTTCTTTTTCTAGCTCGCCGAATATGACGCGGCGGTAGAGCCAGAGGGCGTAACCTGCTGATAAGATAACGCCTGTTGTGGCAAATAATGCCATCCATGTGCTGACTTGGAACATGGCGGCTAGGGTGAGTACTTCGCCGATGAAGCCGATTGTGCCTGGCAAGCCTACGTTGGCCATGGTGAAAATCATGAAGATGAATGCGTAGTAAGGCATGCGGTGTACTAGGCCGCCATAGGCTGAGATTTCTCTGGTGTGCATGCGGTCATAAATGACGCCTACGCAGAGGAATAGAGCTGACGACACGATGCCATGGCTTAGCATTTGGAAGATGGCGCCTTGTAGGCCGACGGTGCTGGCGGTGAAGATGCCTGCCGTGACGAATGCCATGTGGGCGACGGATGAATAGGCGATTAGCTTTTTCATGTCTTTTTGCATCATCGCCACTAATGACGTGTAGACGATGGCGATGGCTGACAGCACGAATACGAAGGTTTGCATGTCGTCGCTGGCTTCGGGGAACATGGCTAGGTTGAAACGTATGAAGCCATAGCCGCCCATTTTTAGGGATAGACCTGCTAAGATGACCGACCCTGCGGTTGGGGCTTGCACATGGGCATCGGGTAGCCATGTGTGGAATGGCCACATTGGCATTTTGACCGCGAAGGAGGCGAAGAAGGCCAGCCAGAGCCATGTTTGCATTTGGGCGGGGAATTCGTGCTTGAGCAGCTCGACGATATCGGTGGTGCCTGCATCCCAATACATTGCCATAATGGCTAGCAGCATTAATACTGAGCCTAGCAAGGTAAAGAGGAAGAATTTAAAGCTGGCATAAACGCGGTTTTTGCCGCCCCAGATGCCGATGATGAGGTATAGCGGGATTAAGCCGCCTTCGAAGAAGATGTAGAAAACAAGAAGGTCGAGTGAGCTAAACACACCGATTAGGAAAGTTTCCAGCACCAAGAAGGCGATCATGAATTCTTTGACGTTGTTTTGGACTGTTTTCCAGCTTGCTAGGATGCAGAATGGGAGCAAGAATGTGGTTAGGATGACGAATAGCATGCTGATGCCATCGACGCCCATTTTGTAATTTATATTGCCGCCGAGCCATGATGCGTTTTCGACGAATTGCATGTCTGCGGTTGTGTTGTCGAAAAACACCCATAGCAATAGTGAGATCAGGAATGTTGCCCCTGAGGTCATTAACGCGATGTTGCGGATGTTGTTTTTTGATTGTTCGCTATCTTCTTTTATGAGCAAGAAAATGAGCGCTGCACCTAATAATGGAAAAAAGGTGACGATGGAAAGAATTGGCCACTCAGACATTAACGTGCCCCCCAAAGGATGAAATAGGTTAACATTATTGCCACGCCGATGAGCATTACGAAGGCGTAATGGTATAGTAGGCCTGATTGGAATTTACTAACTCGTGCGGTGACTCTTAGCACCAACGCTGCCAAGCCATCTGGCCCGAAGCGATCGATCACGCCTTTATCGACTTTTACCGAAAGGAATGTGCCGAGTTTTTGTGCGCCTCTGACAAAAAGGAAATCGTACATTTCATCGAAATACCACTTGTTGAGCAGGAATTTATACATGCCGTTAAATTGTTTGGCAAGCTGCACGGGGATTTGCGGTTGCTTGATGTAGAAATACCACGCAAGGACGAAGCCTAGGACCATCATGATGAAGGGTGAGTATTTTACCAAGGCTGGCACGCCGTGTATGTCGTGCAGGATATGATTGTTCTCGGAGGTGAAGATGGAAGATGCCCAGAAGACTTGTTGGCCATCGCCGATGAAATAGATGCTGAATAGAACGCCTGCTAGTAAGGCACCTGCGGCTAGGATGTAGAGCGGGGCTAGCATGACTAATGGGCTTTCGTGTACATGGGATAGCACATCTTTTGAGGCGCGGCTTTTGCCGTGGAAGGTCATGAAGATTAAGCGCCATGAATAGAAGCTGGTCATTAATGCGGCGACGACTACGGCGACGAAGGCATAGGTTGAGAAGAAGTTGTGCGAGACATAGGCGGCTTCGATGATGGCATCTTTTGAGAAATAGCCGGCGGTGAGTGGGAAGCCTGTTAGCGCCAGTGTGCCGACTAACATCATGATGTAGGTGCGCGGGATTTTAGAGGCGATGCCGCCCATTTTGCGCATGTCTTGCTCGTCACTCATTGCATGGATGACGCTGCCCGCGCCTAGGAATAATAGGGCTTTGAAGAAAGCATGGGTGAACAGATGGAAGATGGCGGCTTGGTAGGCGCCTACTCCGAGAGCTACGAACATATAGCCTAGCTGTGAGGCGGTTGAATAAGCGATGACGCGTTTGATGTCGTTTTGCACGAGGCCAACGGTGGCGGCGAAGAAAGCGGTTGTTGCGCCGATGAAAGTTACGAAGGCCAAGGCGTTGGGGGCTAGCTCGAAGAGAGGTGAGCAGCGGGCGACTAGGAATACGCCTGCGGTTACCATGGTGGCGGCATGGATGAGGGCTGATACTGGGGTTGGGCCTTCCATCGCGTCTGGTAGCCATGTGTGCAGTAGGAATTGGGCTGATTTACCCATGGCGCCGATGAACAGGAGGATTGACAATGTTGTTAGGATGTCGAGGTCATAGCCTAGGAAGTTGAAGCTGTGACCGACCATATCTGGCGCGGCGGCGAATACGGTGTCGAAATCTATTGAGCCGAATACGTAGAGTACGCCGAAGATGCCTAAGGCGAAGCCGAAATCGCCAACGCGGTTGACGATGAAGGCCTTCATGGCAGCGGCGCCTGCTGATTGTTTTTTATACCAGAAGCCGATGAGTAAGTATGAAGCTACGCCCACGCCTTCCCAGCCGAAGAACATTTGGAGGAAATTATCGGCGGTGATGAGGGTTAACATGGCGAAGGTGAAAAATGATAGATAGGCGAAAAAGCGGACGCGATGTGGGTCGTTATGCATGTAGCCTATTGAATAGATATGGACTAGGGATGAGACTGTGTTGACCACTACGAACATGACAGCAGTAAGAGTGTCTACGCGGATGATCCAGTTGGCTTTGAAGCCTGTGATGTCGATCCATGTGAGGATGTTGACTTTGGTGTTGAGGGTTTCGCCTTCGAAGCCAGAACCTAAAAGTACAACCCAGCTTAGGAGGGCGACAAGAACCATCACACCTGAAGTGAGGTATTCTGAGACTTTGGCATCGGAAAATCGACCAAAAAACCCTGCATATAACGATGCTAAGATCGGAAGAAAGACAATTGCTGTATAAATCATTGTCTAACCTTTCATT
>NVUH01000018.1 GCA_002401855.1 Hyphomicrobiales bacterium | reverse complement strand
AGCTGACAATTTGTTGGTTGGTCATTTCGGTTGTATCGGTGGCTTTTTGCACGATTTCGTTGGTTTGTTCTACCTGACGGGTGATCTCGGCAATGGATGTAGAGAGCTCTTCGGCGGCAGCGGCTACTGTGCCGACATTGGTTGATGCTTCTTCTGAGGCGCTGGACGCTGTATTGGCTTGCTCGGATGTGGCGTTTGAAATGCTGGACAATGCGTCCGCCGAGTTTTTCATATCTGAGCTGTTTTTGCTGACATTCTCAAGGCCATCGGTGATGATGGTTCTGAAATTTGAGATTAAACTATCAATATAGACTTGGCGCTCTTGACCAGACTTGCTGGTGGCATCTTTTTCGACTTCAAGAGTTTTTTGCTCAATAGCAGTTTGGCGGAAACCTTCGACGGCCTTGGCCATTTCGCCAATTTCATCACTGCGGTGTTGGTCGCTGACTTCGGCATCTGTATTACCTGCTGAAAGGTTTTGCATGGCGTTGGTGATGTTGCTAATGGGGATGACGATTGAATTGATAATCTTATAAGCCACAGCTACGATGACCAGGAATAAGATGATTGAAATGATGAGAGGGGTTTGCAGATCGGAGAAGAAGGCCGTTACCACATCATCGGTGTAGACGCCTGTGCCGACGATAAAATCCCACGGGGCGAAGCGGTCTACATAAGAAACTTTGGCGACAGGGGTGTCACTATCGGGTCTATCCCATTTATAACTCACAAAACCTTTGCCATTGGCATTGATGACTTTCATCATTTCTTTGAAAATGTAAACGCCATCTGGATCTTGTAAGCCTGAAAGATCTTTACCATTTAGCGCGGCTTTGGCGCCATGGCTGATCATGACGTTATTGGAATCGTTAACCCAAAGGTAGCCGCTGGTGCCATAGCGTAATTTGGAAATTATTTCTAAGGCAGTTGTTTTGGCTTCTTGTTCGGTTTTTGTGCCGGCTTTAAACTGATCATAATTGGTTTTAATGATGGAGATAGATTGCTCAACAATCGGGATAAGGGCTTGCTGGTTTAAATTATGCCTGACGTTGTATTCGTTATAGAATCCATAACCCAGAGATGAGAAGAATATCAAACAGAATAGAATTAATAAACTATATAGTTTCGATTTGACAGTGTTAAACATAATGAAGGGAGCCTTAGTTGTTTTGAATTGTCTTATATGTTTAACTAAAATAGTAAACAAATCGTAATGACCTATTGGTTTACCCTATAGTCTTCAAGTATTAGTCTTAAAGTTTAAGGTTATGTTTCACTTGATTTTTGGTGTATTTTTCATTATATTAGAGAAAACTAATATAATGAAATAAGGAAATATATGACTTTCAAAATTGTAGCTCTTGAGGATATTGGCAGTGATACCCTTTTAGACGTAAGGGAAATTGGTGAGTTTGAGGCGGGGTGCTTTGACAATGCGCAGCATGTAGCTTTGTCTAAATTAAGTTTAACTGTAGATGTGATGCAGGAGTTTGACAAAACTCATACATATATACTTTACTGTGTAAAAGGTATGCGGGCGCGTAATGCGGCGCAAATAATGCGTGATGGCGGGTTTGAAAATGTATGTTTGCTCGATAGAGGCTATGCATAATACCATTTTATTAAGAAGCTAGACAAATTTTGCGCAGTGAATAATGTGATCAAAACTGAAATGAGGGCATTATGAAGTTGGAAATTTGTGTTGGTTCGGTGGTGAGTGCTATTAACGCGCAAGCGGGTGGGGCTGACCGTGTTGAATTGTGCGATAACTTGTTTGAAGGTGGTACGACGCCGAGTTATGGGGCGATTAAATTATGTGCTGAAAAATTGTCGGTTGGTATTATGGTGATTATTCGCCCGCGTGGGGGGGATTTTTTATATAATGCCAATGAATTGCAGGTGATGCTGGATGATGTAAAAATGGCCGGTGACTTGGGTGTGCAAGGCGTGGTGATTGGGGCGTTAAAGGCTGATGGGCATGTTGATGTTGAATTGTGCAAACGGCTGGTCGATGCGGCGGGGGATTTGGATGTTACTTTTCATCGGGCGTTTGACATGGCGGTTGACTATGAGCAAGCTCTTGAGGATGTGATTGACATTGGTTGTTCGCGTTTGTTGACATCGGGGCAAGAGATTAGTGCGTTTGAAGGGGCTGAGCGGATTGCTCAGATGGTTGAACAAGCTGGCGATCGGTTGCGTATTTTACCTGGTGGGGGAATAAATGCCCGTAATATGCAGAAGATTGTCGATATAACGGGCGTTTCTGAATTGCATATGAGTGCGCATGTGAGCCAAGCGAGTGGGATGGATTATCAGCATACTGGTGCCTTTATGGGCGGTGCGTTGCGTCAGGAAGAATTTTCAATCAGTGTGGCATCGGCCGATAAGGTCGGGCAGTTGAAACAGATTATGAGCTAGTTTTATAATTTGCTGCTTGGATTTCGAAATAGGGTAATTGTTGGTCATGTGCCTCGGTGGTGCCGCGCCGTATAAGGCCTGCATTTAGCAAAGATTTTTGTGACCCTATATTATCGGGGAGGGTGATGGCGTTAATGACGTCTAATTCCACCATTTTAAACCCGTATTTTATTAAACCTGCCGCCACTTCAGCAGCTATGGCTTGGCCCCAAAATTCTGGTTTGAGCCAATAGCCGACTTCGGCCCAATATTGACCTTTTTGGTTTTCAGCAGGTTTTAGCAATGCCATGCCGACACAGGTGTCATTGTCAAATATCATCCAATAACCCAAATCTGGCTGTTGGCAAATTGTGGTCATGCGGGATAATTGTGCGGTCATTTCGTCATCTGAGAGTGTATGTTCATAGACGTATTTTTGCACTTCGGCATTTTGCATCATTTCGGTCATATGATGGGTGAATTCGGGGCAATCGACCCATGGCAACAAAGTGAAGCGCCGGGTGTGTAAAATGGGTTTGTTGGATTTTTTATGATTTTTATTGGTAATTTTATATTGTGATCGGTTTTGGCCATCTTCGATGGCATCGGCTATTTGGGTGAAGCCGATGTTAAGTAAGGTTTTTTGTGAGGCTATGTTTTCAAGCTCTGTTGTGCCGACAATGTGCGGTAGGTTTAGCTGCTCGAAGGCGTAGATGACGATATGGTCGGCAACCTCGGCGGCGATGCCTTTGCCCCAAAACTCTGGTTTGAGCCAAAAGCCGATTTCATAGGTCAATGGTTGATCTGCTGGGGTGGATTTGAGGAAAACGGTGCCTACAAATATATCTTGTGCGGCGCTCATGTCATAGATCATCCAGATGCCGAAGCCGCGTAGTTGGTTGGTGGCGGCTGCCATTGCGGGTAAGGCTTGGTTGATGATGTTATCTGAATAGGGTTTTCCGTTGACATATTTTTGCACTTTTGCTGATTTCATCATCCAGATTATTGATTTGTTTTGTGCGGGATTGTTGCGCCATGGAATGAGCCTGAACCGCTCGGTTTGAATAGCGGGTTTGTTGCAAGACATATGATGGGGATTGTTGATTATGAAGAATGGCAGATCTAGCTTGTAGGCTTTTATGTTGTCTTGGCGTTTGAGCCCCGCCTTTTCGAGCGATTTTTGTGAGGCAATGTTATCTTCGTGGGTGACGCCGACCACGCAGGGTAAATTGAGCTCATCAAATGCATATTTAACCATGCGGCTGGCAACCTCGCCCGCTATGCCCATGCCCCAATGGCTGGGTTTGAGCCAGTAGCCAGTTTCATAATAACTTAGATTGGCTTCGGTTGGTAAGGCCTTGAGTAAGCACATGCCTGCACATATATCTCCCTCGTATATCATCCACATGCCGAATTTACCGGTGTCGCTTTTTTGCATTTTTATGAAACCTTCGGCAACTTCTTGATCCGAATAGGCATGGCCGCGAATGTATTTTTGGACGTCTTCACTTTGCATCATTTGGCGCAAATGCTGGTTATGTTCTGGGTTGTTTAGCCACGGGTAAAGCGTGAAGCGTTTGGTGTGTAATATGGGTTTCATTAAATATAACCTTCAAATATAACCTTCGGATCTTAAGGTTTTTAAGTATGTGGCACTGATTGGCAATTGGTCGCCATTGGTGAGTTTGAGTAAGTTTTTGCGGCCATTTTTAACATGTGATTCAATGGCTGATTTTGCTACCCAGTGCGAGCGATGGACAAGTTTGCCTTCTATGTCAGATTCATCCAATTGTTTGATGGCATCGCTGATTTTATAAAGTATTAGTTTGCTGTGGGCGGTGGTTTGAATGCGTAGATAGTGATCTTCTGATTTTATATAGAGTAGCTTGCCGCCGATATTTTTTAGAAAATGCGGGGTGGTTTCGGGCGGGCAATTTTTTTGATTATCGACACCTGTTTTGACGACCTGAGAAATAATCACATAGATAAGGATATATATTGACTGGCAAGTGATGGCCAATTGCAGCCAGAAATAAAACAGGCCTAGCCATGTGTTGTGGAGGTTGAAGAAAATTAGGTTGAGCAGCAATATAAAGCCGAATAGTGGTAAGGTCATTAAAAAATTACACAGGCTGCCGACAAAGAAATAATGCCAATTTAACCTTGGTGCGAAGAATTTTTCGATGATGGTCCATGCCATATAACTGACAATGAGGATGGCCGCCCAATAACCAGTTCGTAAACCAAAGTTCTGAATCTCATCGCTATTATAAGGGGCAATTTGGCCTAATATGAGTGCCATAATAAACATGATGGCATAAGGTAGGGCGTTGAATGATTTTAGTTTTTGAATGAGTTTATCGCGCATGAGTGCAGGATAGTGAAAAAACCATCCTGCGCAAGTATTTTGAGCTATTTTTTAGCGTCAGATTTACCCATGTCCATTTTAGAATGATCCATCTTGCTGTGATCCATATTCTGATGATCCATGCTTTTTTTCATCGGTTGACCAAATGGCATGACGTGGAATTTGGCACTGGCGGTTGAGCCGTCATCAAATGTAAAATTAACTTCGATCATATTGCCAGTGGCGAATGTATCTTTGTCTAGTTTATACATCATCAAGTGAAAACCGTGTGGGTTAAAGCTTGTAGAACCATTGGCGGGCACTTCGATGGCTTTTACTTGGCGCATTTTCATAATGCCATCGGCCATAATGTGATTATGTAGCTCGATTTTTTTGGCACCTTTGGTGGTGGCAGATACGAGGTTGAGAGCTTTATCTGTATTGTTTTTAATTTCAAAAAAAGCACCCGCTACTTTATTGGGTGGAACCCATAACCAGCTGTCAGTGATGACAATTTTATCCATTGCAGAGGCGATGTTGGTGAAAGCCAGTATGAAAATAGTAGCAAGGGTAAGAATTTTTTTCATTTTTTTACCTATTTATAAAATTAAGTCTATAAGCTAAAATATAGCAAAGTTAAATTTATAATAGTCATAAAGCGCGATATAGACAATTTGTCGCAGTTTTTGGTGGAATGAAAATATGCAGCAGCGCAGGAATACGACGGCGGTTAAAATTGGTAATGTTTTGGTTGGTGGAGGTGCGCCGATTGTGGTGCAATCGATGACCAATACTGACACGGCTGATATTGACGGCACTGTTAAACAAGTGATTGAATTGGCGCGTGCTGGGTCTGAGCTTGTGCGTATAACTGTTGACCGTGATGAAGCGGCGGCTGCCGTGCCACATATTCGTGAGAAATTAGACAAGGCTGGGTTTGATGTGCCATTGATTGGTGATTTTCATTATATCGGCCATAAATTGTTGGCTGACCATCCTGCTTGTGCCGAAGCCTTGGGTAAATACCGCATTAACCCCGGCAATGTTGGGTTTAAAAACCGCCGCGATACACAATTTGGCTTGATGATTGAATGTGCGATTAAAAATGACAAACCTGTGCGCATTGGCGTGAATATGGGTTCGCTTGACCAAGAATTATTGACCAAATTAATGGGTGAGAATAACGCTTCGGCCAACCCGATACCTAATTATGAGGTTGCGCGTGAAGCTATGGTGCAAAGTGCGTTGGCGAGTGCCAAGCGCGCCGAAGAAATTGGCTTGAGTGCGGATAAAATTATTATATCGGGCAAAGTGAGTGTGGTGCAGGAAATGGTGGCGGTTTATGAAACCCTATCGAAACGCTGTGATTATGCTTTGCATTTGGGCCTGACCGAAGCGGGTATGGGATCTAAAGGCATTGTTTATTCGGCAGCGGCTTTATCGTGCCTTATTCAGCAAGGCATTGGTGATACGATACGGGTGTCGATTACCCCTGCGCCTAATGCACCGCGCACTGATGAGGTGGTGGTGGCACAAGAGATTTTGCAAGGCATGGGCGTACGCTCCTTTATGCCAATGGTGGTGGCTTGCCCTGGTTGTGGCCGCACGACGAGCACGACATTCCAAAGTTTGGCTGAGGATATTCAGGGTTATATTCGGGATCGTTTGCCGACTTGGAAAGAAGAATATACTGGGTTTGAAGATTTAACTTTGGCAGTGATGGGTTGTATTGTGAACGGACCTGGTGAGAGTAAAAACGCTAACATTGGCATTAGTTTACCCGGCACAGGTGAAAACCCTGCTGCGCCTGTGTTTATTGATGGGGCGAAGGCTATGACTTTGCGCGGTGAGAATTTGGGTGCGCTTATCTCGGAATTCCAAGGGATTGTTGAGACTTATATTGAAGATAATTATGAGCGGAAATAATTAGCTCTTACGGTTGTTGAGCAAATCTACCAAATCAATTAGCAATTTGGCTTTGTCGCCAAAAATGGCAACCTCTTGTTTAGCATCATTAATTGTATCCAACGCGGCTTTTTGTGCGGCTTCTAGGCCGATGAGTGAAACGAAGGTTTCTTTGCCAGCTTCTTCATCTTTATTGAGGCGTTTGCCAACTTCTGATTCGCTGCCTGTGACATCTAAAATATCATCAGTGATTTGGAAGGCTAAGCCAAAATGTTTAGCATAGTTTTTTAGCGCTAATTGTTGTTGTTCGGTCGCGCCGCCAATGATGGCGCCTGCTTCGCACGCATATTCAAACAAGGCTCCAGTTTTCTTTTGCTGTAGAGAGACAATTTCATCGAGCGTTAGGTTTTTCTTTTCGGCTTCTATATCATCCATCTGCCCGCCAATCATACCGTAGCGGCCAGAGGCTAGAGTGAGGCTGTGGATGAGCTTTAAGCGGGTGTTAGGGGCGATTTTTGGATCGGTGCTCATCATTTCAAAAGTTAGTGATAGAAATGCATCGCCGACTAAGATGGCGGTGGCTTCATCGAATTGAATGTGGCAGGTTGGTTGGCCGCGGCGCAAGTCATCATCATCCATGGCGGGTAAATCATCATGTATCAGTGATGAGCAATGGATAAGCTCTAAGGCGACGGCGGTATCGAGCGCATTGCTGACATCATCGGTAAAAAGATTTGCTGCGGCTAGAATTAAAAAGGGCCGTAGACGTTTGCCGCCTGCCAATGCACCGTAACGCATGGCTTCTTCTAGCTGGTTTTGCTGCTTTTGACCTGCCAAAACTTCGGCAATGCGCGTCTCTATAACGGCCTGGGTTTGGGCAAGTTGGTCAGTTAAATTTGAAGCTGATAAGAATACGGGCGGCATGCAAAATCCTTAAAGTGTATTTAATATGCTTATTGCAGAAAAACAAATTTGGTGCAATAGTTGATAGTGGTTATGAAAGAAACAGTATGTTTGCGGTGGCTTGGTGGTTTATAAGCAGGTTTTTACCTGATTTTATAAAAAATACTAGATTTTTAAGCTGTTCGGAGTTATAACAGCGCAAATTCTTGATATTTGTCTTGAACCATGTGGTTTTGGGCAGTGTTTAACCAATGTTCGAATGCGAACAATATTTGCCCTTCGGTATATTGGGCTGATAATTTGATGGAGTCATTAAAATGGCAGTACCTAAGTCGAAAATCACGCGCTCTAAACGTGGCATGCGCCGCTCTCATGATGCCTTGAAAAACCCAACTTATATTGAAGATAAAGACAGTGGCGAATTACGCCGTCCACATCATATTGACCTGAAATCTGGCCAATATCGTGGTCGTCAAATCTTGAAAGCCAGCGAAGAGCTATAGTTTTTATTTGGTTGAAAATGATTTAAAGAAAGATAGCTTCGGCTGTCTTTTTTTTTGGCTTTTTTTTTGACTTTATGTAAAGTTGAGATAGGCTTTGAAAATAACTAATTAATTGGGGTAGGTGATTATGGATTGGGCAGCATTATTGACGATTGTTTTACCAACCTTTGTGACATTTTTTGTGGTGATTGACCCGATTGGGTTGGTGCCGTTTTATATGACCCTCACTGAGGGACAAAGTAAGAAGGCTAAGGCCAAGATTGCGCGGCGGTCGGTGGTGATTGCTACGGTTATTTTGACTATATTTGCCTTGGTGGGGAAGAATTTTTTAGAGTTATTGGGCATTAGCTTATCGGCTTTTCGTATTGCGGGGGGCATGTTGTTGTTTCTGATTGCGGTTGAAATGCTGTTTGAAAAACGCACCGAGCGACGCGAGAAGAATGTTGCATCTGAAACTGATGATGATGATGAAGCGACCGAAGATGAGGAAGAAGATGAGAGTCGCGATGTGGCGGTGTTTCCACTGGCTGTGCCGTTTTTGGCGGGACCTGGCTCGATGGCGACGATCATTTTGTTGATGAGTAAATATGAAGGGCAATGGGAGACGCAACTGGCTATTTATGGTGTGATGCTGACCTGTTTGTTGACTTGTTTTATTATGTTTAAATTAAGTGGCAAGTTGGATAAGATTATTACGCCCAAAGTGACTAAGGTGGCGACGCGGTTGCTGGGGGTTTTGTTGGCGGCGTTGAGTATTGAATTTATATTATCTGGTTTGCGGCAGAGTGTATTGTTTACGTGATTTTTTTGGAGGCATTATGTTGGATCAATCTAAGTTAAGAGATTTTCAAGCGGGTGGGCGCTCGCTTGCTTATGGCAGCAAAGCCATGGTGGCGACATCGCATCCGTTGGCTAGTTTGGCGGCCAATGAGTGTTTGGCTGCGGGCGGTAATGCGGTTGACGCGGCGATTGTTGCCTCGGCTATTTTATGTGTGGTCGAGCCACAATCTACGGGCATTGCTGGTGATTGTTTTGCTTTGCTAAAAGTTGGTGATAAACCGATTGTGGGTTTTAATGGCTCGGGCTATGCGGGCAGTAAAGCTAATGTTGATGATTTGTTGGCCGAAGGGCTGAGTGAGATTGACTATACAACTGGCAAAGCCGTAACGGTGCCGGGGGCGATTGATGCTTGGGATAGATTGCTTAAAGATTATGGCACGATGAGTTTGGCGGAGGCCTTAAAGCCTGCGCAGAAAATTGCGGCTGAAGGGTTTATTGTGTTGCCGCGGGTGGCATTTGATTGGCAACGGGCTGAGGCGAGATTGCGCAATAGAGCGGGATCGCAAAAGCATTTGTTGGTTGATGGTAAAGCGCCGCTGCAAGGTACATTGTTTAAATCGGTTGGATTGGCGGCTGCGTTGCAGATGATTATCGATAAGGGCCGTGATGGGTTTTATAAGGGTGCGGTGGCTGAGGAAATTATTGATACGTTGGATGCTGAAGGTGGCTTGCTGACTTTGGCCGATTTGGCTGATTATGAGGGTGAATATGTGACGCCGATTAAGGGCACATATAAAGGTCATGATATTTATGAAATTCCGCCCAATGGCCACGGGGTGACGGCATTGATATTGCTGAATATACTGGCTAAATTTGATATGACAAAATATGCGGCTGATTCGGCGGAGCGTCATCATATACATATGGAAGCCACGCGGTTTGCTTATGCACTGCGTGATAAATATGTGGCTGACCCTAAATTTGCGGATGTGCCTGTTGATGGCTTGTTAAGCGATGAGGTGGCGACGATGATTGCGGCGCAAATAAATTTGGATAAAAAGGTTGATGAGCATATTCTGCCTGAATTGCCTAAGAGCGATACGATTACTTTGTCGGTGGTGGATGGTGATGGCAATGCGATTAGTTTTATCAATTCGGTATTTATGGCGTTTGGTACGGGGATTGTGACGGATAGGTTTGGGGTTAGCTTGCAATGTCGGGGGGCGGGGTTTACGCTTGAGCGTGGCCACCCGAACCAGATTGAGCCGCGCAAACGCCCAATGCATACGATTATACCAGCCATGTTGGAGAAAGATGGCGAGTTGAAAATGGCCTTTGGGGTGATGGGCGGAGCTTATCAACCTTGTGGGCATGCTTTCTTTTTGAGCAATGTTTTGGACTATGGCATGGACATCCAGGCTGCGATTGATTTTCCACGGATGTTTATGGAAGGCGAAAAATTAGCGGTTGAAAATACTATTGGTGAAAAGCTAAGGGCGGATTTGCAAAATAAAGGCCATGAGGTTTTTGAAGTAGAAACGCCGTGGGGTGGTGCGCAAGTGGTGGAGATTTGCAGAAATGCAGATGAAACATTATTCAAAGGTGCATCTGACCCGCGCAAGGATGGCATTGCGCTTGGTTTGTAGTATTTATGCCATTAAGCATAGTGTGCCAATTTGAGACATGACTGTTTCACTTTGGTATTATTCTTGAAATGAAACAGCCTTAAGCTGACATGTTTACTTGGCGACTTGACGTGTTTTTAAGTATATTGGCCGAGTTTTCGTAGGTAGTTTTGGCCTGCCAAGCAGGTTTGCGACCAATAAAGGCACGTCTAGTTTGCCCAACTGTTTGGCTGATATATTGAGCCAAAAATGGGTTTGAACTATGCGGATTTTTACTATTAAATCGTTTGTATTCAGTAGGTTGCAATACAACAAGCTCACGACTGGTTGAAGGCTTCGCAGGCTTGTCAGAATGGTTATTGTCAGCATTTACTGTTTGGGCATGACGCGATTTATCGTTTGAATGATTAAAGTTTGAATTTTGAATTTTATGAATACGCATAACTTGCTCCTTAAAATATATACTTATGAGGTTGCAAGAGTGAGGCCAGATATTGGTGGTGGCATTGAATGGGGCCAAATTGCCATTGAATGGAGTAAATAGGGGGGGGGGATGGAGCTAAATTGGGAGTGAATGAGCCAGTAGGGCTATATGCTTTGTAGATAATTGCGCATATAAAGTTAAAATTATTTGTATCTTAACTTTTACCTGTAAAACTTTGATAGTTAGGGGGTATTTTAATTAACGGTGCCGGACCTATGTCAGATATTAAAGTGGTAAAAGTGGATTTTGGTCGTAAAGATCAAAAGCCTGATCAGCGTGTCAAACATAATGACGTTATAGCGGGTGAGAAGAATTTTTTAGATGTGAACGAAATTTCGCAAATCACCTCGTCTATTGGCGATATTTGCTATTATTGGGATCTTGTCTCGGGTGAAATTAGCTATAGCGATAATATTGAGTTGATTGCTGAGTATATTGATATTGACAAAATGGCCACTGCTAAAAGCTTTGCGGCGGTAGTGGATGTTGAAAATGTAACCAACCGTGAGCAAACTGTTTGCCATTCTTTAGAAAAAGATTTTGGCGATGGTGTTAATTATGAACTGGCTTATAGAATGAGCCATTCCGACAATATACGCCATGGCTATTGGATTGAAGATAAAGGCAGGTGGTTTGCTGGTAAAGATGGGCAACCTGAAAGCGCTTGTGGCGTGATGCGGATTGTCAATAAACGCCAAGATGTAGAGCAAAAACAGGCGCTTTATGGCACGCATGATATATTGACTGGTTTTGTTAACCGCATTCAATTGGGTGAAGTTTTAAAACGCACAATTGATGGCATTGAAAAACACCAAAAAGATGTGGCATTTTTATTGATTGGCATTGATAATTTAGCCATGATTAACGAAGCTTATGGCATGGATGTGGCGGATGAAGTGATTGGTTTGGTGGCCAAACGCATTGAAGGCTTGATGCGCAAAACAGATGTGATTGGGCGGTATTCGGGTAATAAATTTGGAGTTATCTTACACGATTGTGCGGAGCAGAATATTCATATTACTGCCGAGCGGTTGATTGATGCGGTTGGGCAAGATGTGATTAAAACTGCTGATGAAGCGGTGTCGGTGACCTTATCGGCAGGGGCGGTGTCTATTCCTAAACATTCGAGCGAAGCGCAAGACATTATGCAATATGCCGAGGAAACTTTGCAGGTTTGTAAAGATCGTACGTTGGAGAATTTTTCAATCTATGAGCCATCGGTTGAGCGAGACAATTACCGTAGAAATAATATAGAGGTGGCCAGCGAGATTGTGAGCGCGCTGAACGAGCGGCGGGTGAAAATTGTTTACCAACCTTTGGTGCATGCTGCAACGGGGCAAATTGAAAGTTATGAATGTTTGATCCGCATTATGGATAGGCGCGGTGAGATGATACCGAATGGCCAGCTCATACCCGTGGCGGAACGGCTCAACCTTATGCGATTACTTGACAATAGGGTGCTGGAAATTGCTTTGCAGAAATTAATTGATGAGCCGCAGGTGAATTTGGGCATTAATATATCGGGCAATACAATTGCAGATTCGAGCTGGTTGGATTGTTTGGTGGCCAGCATTGGCAATAAACCACAAATTGGCCAACGTTTGACCATTGAAATTACTGAAACCACTTTACTGGGTGATATGGCTTATACCAATGAATTCGTCAATAAATTACACGCTTTAGGCTGTAAGGTGGCGATTGATGATTTTGGTGCGGGCTATACGAGTTTTCAGAATTTAAAAATGCTGGATGTTGATATTGTGAAAATTGATGGCTCGTTTATTAGCAATATGCGCAATAGTGCGGATGATGAGTTTTTTGTGAGAACGATGAATGATTTGGCCAAGCATTTTAACATTAAAACTGTGGCTGAATGGGTGGAGCATGAAGAGGATGTGATTACCCTGCGCAAGATTGGCATTGATTATTTGCAAGGCTTTTATTTTGGCAGTGGGCAAGATGCGCTGCGGGATGTGGATGTGCTGGGCGATATGTATGCGGGTTGTGAGGATGAAGATGTGGCTTTGCCTTCGGCGGGTTGAATTTGGTGCCGAAATTCTGAATGTCTAGTTATCCCTTTTTTTAAGTATAGGCTGTTGGAAGACAGTTAGCTGGCCGTTAATGCTCTGGAAGTTTGCATTTTTTCGTTCGGCTTTGCCTTTCTTTTTCGCCTACCTATCGGTAGGCTATAGGCACTAGCACCCCAAGGGCACTTTGTCGCTTCGCTCGGGCGCGCTCGTTCGCTCCGCTCTCTTGCCACGCCTAACGGCGACGCGCGGTCGCGCTTGCCTCAGCCTAAAGGCTTCGGACTCTTTTCCCAAGCAAAGCACAATGAGTAAATAATTTGGAACCGATATTCGGAGCGTCACCAACCTCTAGCTCACTAAGCGTAATGTAGTTGATTGGGGGGCCGAATTCACATCCGACCAGCGGCTGAGTGGCTTAGCTAGAGAGCGGAGCGAACGAGCGCGCCCGAGCGAAGCGACAAAGTGCCCTTGGGGTGCAGTGCCAAATATAATGCAAACTTCCAGAGCATCGGCAGTAGTGCGCCCGAAACCAAGAAAGATCATTTTTTCGTAGAAAAAAGATCTTTTGCAGCTAAGACTGCGCCGCCGACTACCAATATACAGCTGATAATGATGGTGGTGGTGAGTTCGCCGAAGCCTGCCATGGCTAGAAATACTGTGGCAAAAATTGGCGATAGATATGAGGCGGCGCCTAGGGAGCGGATGTCGCCGTTTTTCATGCCGTAATCCCACAGATAGAATGCGGCGCCGACGGGGCCTGCGCCGAGTAGGGCTAGCATTGCCCATAAGAAAGTGGTTTGTGGCCAGATGGTTTGTTCGAATAGGTAATGGCAGATGAAAGCTAGAATTGAGGTGGCGAAGCAAAAGCCTGTGACGGCGGCAGTGGGGATGTTGGGTAATTTGCTGGATAATAGAGAGTAGCTTGACCAGATGAAGGCGCAGGCTAGTGCGAAACCATAGCCCCAGATGTAATCCCAATTAAAACTTGAAATGCCGCTGGCTAGGCTGACATTAACTACGCCGGCTAAGCCAAGGAGAGCGCCGATGATATGCCACCAGCGGAGGCCAGCTTTTAAAACTAAAACTGAACCTAGGACAATGAATAATGGCCAGAGGGCGTTGATGAGGTTGGCTTCGATTGGGGGGGCGTATCTGAGGGCTAGAAAATATGACAGGTGATAGAAGAATAGGCCGTAAATGCCGAGTAGCCAGACATACCATTTAAGCTTTAGGAATATTTTGAAGCTCTGTTTGGTGAGCAGCATATAGATGACACCGACAATGGTGGCGACGAAGAAGCTGCTGCCTAACAATTGGAAGGCGGGAATATAATTGTTGAAGGCGGTGATGAGAGCTAGTAGCGCCCACAAGACAACCGCGCCTAGGCCGATAAAGCTTGCTTGGTTATTTTTTTGAGTCAAAAACTATCTTTCAGGCTGCGGATTTTTGCGAATACTGCCTCGTCAGATGCCGATTGCATATTCAATTTTTGCCTGATTTCGGGGCTGTTTGACCGTAAGAATGGATTTACTTTTAGCTCGTCGCTCAAAAGAGTCGGGAGGGTCGGTCTGTTTTGAGCGCGTAGGGTTTTTACCTCTGTCATTCTGGCCTGTAAGTCGGCATTGTTTGGCTCGACGCTTAGTGCAAATTCGCCATTTGCGGTGGTGTATTCATGGCCGCAATAAAATAAAGTATCGGCGGGCAGGGTGAGGAGTTTTTGGATGGATCGGTACATTTGGGCAGCATCGCCATCGAGAATGCGGCCGCAACCCATTGAAAAAATAACATCGGCCACAATGGCGATTTTTAAATCGGCTAGGTAGAAACAGATGTGATCATCTTTGTGGCCTGGGGTGTCGAAGATTTTTATATCGATACCCAGTAAGTTTAGGCTGTGGCTTTCATCTATTGGGTTGTCTAAACATTTTAGCTCGTGGGCGTTGATTTTGGGGCCGTAGATTTGACCGCCAAACTGGGCTTTGAGGCTGGCGGCGCCTGCAATATGATCGAAATGATAATGGGTGATGAGCATGTGATCGAGCTGCCAGCCGTTGGTTTCTAGCACTTGGGCGATGGCATCATGTTCGGGAGCATCAAATAATAAAGTTTGATTGGTTTTATCGTCATGAATCAGCACCGCATAATTATCTTGGCGGCAGGGGATTTGTATGATTTGCATTTGTTTTGGCCTGTTCATTTAAATTTATATAATTATAGCCATATTTATACTATAAACAAGAAGTGAAAAATGGGGTTTTTTGATGGATATTGTTGATCTGCAAAGTTTTTATTCCGACGATTTGGGAAAAGTGGCATGCAAAATGATCACCCGTACCATTGGCGAGAGATGGCCTGATTTAACCGGTTATAACATGCTGGGCTTAGGTTTTGCTACGCCTTATATGCAACCGTTTAAAGATGAAGCGGCACAGACATTTGCTTTTATGCCCGCCCGCCAAGGCGTGATGCGCTGGCCTGACACCGAAAAAAACTGTGTGGCGTTGATTGACAGTGCATCTTTGCCATTGGAAGACAGCAGCATTGACCGTATTTTGGTGGTGCATGGCATTGAAATGAGCCATCGACCGCGTGATTATTTACGTGAAATTTGGCGGGTGTTGAAGCCTGATGGACGGGCGATATTTGTGGTGCCTAACCGTACGGGTCTTTGGGCGCGGGCTGATAAAACGCCGTTTGGTCATGGGCGGCCGTTTAGCCAAAATCAAATGCTGCAATTGCTTAAAGACAATATGTTTTTGCCGATTGGCTGGTCGGGCGCATTGTATATCCCGCCGTCTAAACGTGACTTTATCTTAAAATCTGCGCCTGCATTTGAAAAATTTGGCCTTTGGGCACGGGCTGGGTTAGGCGGGGTGTCGATAATTGAAGCCACCAAACAAGTATATGCCTTGCCGCCGATGCAAGGGTTGCGGAAGAAAAAGCTCAAAGACATTATAATCCATCAACGTGATTGCGGCACAAGTTTGCGCGATAAGCAAGATGAGGTTTGAGCTTAATTTTTGGTCAGCAGAAAAATAGCTTGATGGCCGAATAGATTGTTTAAGCCCAACCAAGACGGAATTTTTAACTTTTGATTTTGCTCATCTAAGATGCTGGTGTCGACCACTTTAATATCTAATTCATCACATAAATTGCTGAAATCTTTAATGGTGCAAAAATGCACGTTGGGGGTTTCATACCATGTGTAATCAAGGTTTTTAGTAACCGGCATTTGGCTTTTAAAGGCCAGAGATGTAATCACCCGCCATTGGCCAAAATTTGGGAATGAGACAATGGCATGTTTGCCAATGCGTAGCATTTCTTTTAGCACTAAATCTGGGCGTTTGGTGGCCTGAATGGTTTTGCTTAAGATGACATAATCAAACGCATTATCTGGGTAAAAAGCCAAATCGGTATCGGCATTGCCTTGCATGACTGATAGGCCTTCAGCGACGCAGGCGTTGACCCCCGCTTGGTTAAGCTCGAGGCCTCTGGCATCGGCGTTTTTGTTTTCGGATAGTAATTTGAGCAAGGTGCCATCGCCGCAGCCAATGTCTAACACGCGGCTGTTTTCGGCAATCATATCGGCCAGTAATAAGAGGTCAAAACGTTGTGAATTATAGCTCATCATTTACTCCCTTTATCGCATATACCATGCTTTTGAGCGGTGCTGGCAAGGAAGCCAGTGACGGCGCTGAACATTTCTGGCTCGTCGAGTAAAAAGGCATCATGGCCTTTTGGCGAGGCAACTTCGACATAAGATACATTGGCCGCCACGCGGTTGAGGGCTTGGGCGATTAATTTGCTTTCCTCGGGCGGGAAAAGCCAGTCGGAGGTGAAGGAGATGAGGCAAAATCTTATATGTGTACCCGCAAAGGCGGCCATTAAATTATCGTCAAATTGTGCCGCAAGATCGAAATAATCCATGGCGCGGGTGAGGTAGAGATAGCTATTGGCATCGAAGCGATCGACAAAGCTCATGCCTTGATGGCGCAGATAGCTTTCGATTTGGAAATCGGCATCAAAACCAAAGCTGACACTGTCCCTATCTTGCAAATTACGGCCGAATTTTTCGTGCAGGCTTTGGTCTGACATATAGGTGATGTGGGCAGCCATGCGCGCCACTGCCAAGCCTTTGCTGGGCTGTTCATCATGATTGTGATAATTGCCGCCATGCCAATTTGGATCGGCCATTACGGCTTGTCTGCCGACCTCGTGAAAGGCGATGTTTTGTGATGAATGGCGTGAGCCAGTGGCGATGGGGATGGCGCAAAGCAGGCGATTTTGGTAATTTGCTGCAAATTCTAGCACTAACATACCGCCCATTGAGCCACCGATGACCGAGAATAATGTGTCGATGTTGAAATGATTGATTAGCCGCACTTGGGCGCGCACCATGTCTGATATGGTGATGATGGGGAAAGTGAGCCCGTAAATTTCGCTTGTATCAGGATTGGTGGAAGCCGGGCCGGTTGAGCCTAAACAGCCGCCTAAGACATTGGCGCAGATGATGAAATATTTATCTGTATCAATGGGTAAGCCTGCACCGACCATGTTTGCCCACCAACCGGCTTTTTTGGTGATGGGGTTGGTGGAGGCGACATATTGATCGCCTGTTAGGGCGTGGAAAATGAGGATGGCGTTGGTTTTATTTGCATTTAGTGTGCCATAAGTTTCATATGACAATTGATAGTGAAGCGCATCGCCGCAATCGAGCTTTATTGGCTCTGGATCTATAAAAATATCTGAAACATGGTTCATAATTTAACGCGCTGCACTTTTAAATCTGGGTTTAAATTTTTTGTAGCATAGCTTTACAATGATTGAATTAAAATACAAAAGTTTTTATGCTTTCATTCAATTTCTTTTATGGATATGGCTGACGTATAATGTTGCAGTGAACATATGAAAGTGATAAAAACTGTTAAGATATAGCTGAATTGAAGAAGATACTGCCTTTATGAGCGATAAAAAACAAATATCATTACTTGAGACACGCGGGAAGATTGATGCGATTGATAGCGAGATTCATCGATTGTTGATGAGCCGCGCCGAACTTGTGCAAAATGTGCAAAATGCCAAAGCGGCCGAAGGGCCGATTGTCAACGCCATGCATGCTGACCGTGAAATTGAAATGTTTCGGCGGTTTAGTGCCAACCATACAGGTTGTTTGCCGTTGGCTAGTTTGCAGCGCATATTTAGAGAAATGATCGCGACTTTTAGCCATTTGCAATGCCCGTTTAAAGTGTTTGTATTGAAAGGCGAGCCGTTGCACCGTGACGTGGCGCGGTATTTTTATGGTACGGTGATTGAAATTGTTGAATGCAGTACATTGGCTGAAATGCTTGACCGCATTAAAGCGCCGACTAGTGATATTGTCTTATTGGCCGCTGAGGGGAAAAGCCTTGCGGCGTTTCATAAAATCATTGGGCAGGGTTGCCAAATATTTGCGCGGTTGCCATTTTGGGATGATGGTGAGGCCTATGGGCTAGATTTTCCTGATATGTTTGTGCTTGGTCATGCGCCGTTAAAGACCGTTGCTAATGATTATACGGTGGTTGCGACTAAAACTGATGCTATGAATGCGCAGGAATTGTTGAAGCAAGCTGGGTTTGAGGCCAACATAGAATTTGGATATGAAGGCATAAATTATTGTGTGATTAAGGCCTTTGCCAATTTAGAAAGCCAGTGTTGGCGAGACATTGAAAAAATATTTGTAAAAAATGATATTGCTGTGGATTTCCTTGGCATTTATGGCAAGGTATAAGAATTAAAATATTAAATGGTAAAGAGTATGAGTGATTTAGATAAAGCCCCTATTCCTAAAGCTGGAATTATGCAGATTAACGCCTATAAAGCAGGTGGCGGTCAATTTAGTGGCGTCGAAAAACTATATCATTTAGCGTCTAACGAAACGCCGCATGGTGCGCCGCAACAAGCGCGGGACGCGGTGGCTGAGCTGGCCAATAATATACATGAATATCCTGATCCAGGTTCGACAAAATTACGTGACGCGATCGCCAAAAAACATGGCTTGAACGCTGATAAAATTGTTTGTAGCAACGGGTCTGACGAACTGCTGACCTTGATTGCTAATGGTTATATTGCTGAAGGCGATGAAGCGATCATCTCGCAATATGGGTTTTTGGTTTATAAGAATGTGATTCAAGCCAATGGCGGCATTGTGGTGGTGGCCGATGAGGTTGATTTTACTGTTGATGTTGACAATATGTTGGCCTGCGTGACGGATAAAACCAAGGTGGTTTATTTGGCCAACCCTGGCAACCCAACAGGCACATATATTGGTGCGGGTGAGTTGAACCGCCTGCATAAAGGTTTGCGGTCTGACATTATATTGGTGATTGACAGTGCTTATGCCGAATTTTGTTTGGCTGATGATTATCATGACGGGGTGGATTTGGTTGAGGCCAATGAAAATGTAATTATGACGCGGACATTCTCTAAGCTTTATGGTTTGGCGGGGTTGCGGGTTGGTTGGTGCTATGCATCGGATGGTATTATTGCTGTGTTGAGCCGCATACGCGGGCCGTTTAATGTCAATGCAACGGCGCAAGTGGCTGGTGCAGCTGCAGTTTTTGCTGATGATTTTGTGAAAATGTCGCTTGATCATAATGTGAAATGGGCTGGGGTGATTAGCCAACGGCTTAGTGGCTTGGGCATTAAAGTGACGCCGACACATGCTAATTTTATGCTGATTCATTTTGATGGAACAGGCAAAACTGCCGAAGAAGCTGACCGATATTTATGCTCTAAAGGCGTTGTATTACGCAGACTTGAGGCTTACAATATTCCCAATGCGTTGCGATATACCATTGGGTCTGATGAAGCGAATGAATTGGTATTGTCTCTGCTTGAGACATTTATGAAATTGTAAGAGAATATGAAAAATTTTAAATTTGAAACTATATGCATCATTGGGCTTGGCTTATTGGGCAGCTCGCTCACGCGGGTGATAAAAGAACGTCATATTGCTGCCAAATTGGTTGGTTATGATGTGAGCGAAGATGTGCGCAAACGGGCAGGCGAGATTGAGCTTTGTGATGTGATTGCTGATGATGCTGCCAGTGCGGTGAAAGATGCTGACTTGGTGATATTGGCAGTGCCTGTTGGGGTGTTTGGCGAGGTGGCTAAGAGCTTTTTGGGCGCGATGAAAAAAGGCGCGATATTGAGCGATGTTGGCTCGGTAAAGGCGGCGGTGATTGCGCAGATTGAGCCGCTTTTGACGCCTGAAATGGGCATTCATTTTATTCCCGCTCATCCGATTGCGGGTACTGAGCAATCGGGGCCTGATGCAGGTTTTGCAACGCTATTTGATAGCCGCTGGACGGTGCTTACGCCGCTTGATGGGGTGGATGAGGATAAGCTTGCTGAGCTGAAAGACTTTTGGCAGGCTTGTGGTAGTGACGTTGAGATTATGGATGCAGCGCATCATGACAAAGTGTTGGCCATAACCTCGCATATTCCGCATTTGATTGCTTATAATATTGTGGGCACGGCGGCGGATGTTGAAGAGGTGACGCAGAGCGAAGTGATTAAATATTCGGCTGGTGGTTTTCGGGATTTTACGCGTTTGGCGGCATCTAACCCGACCATGTGGCGTGATATATTTTTGAACAATAAAGACGCAGTGCTGGAAATGCTTGGGCGGTTTACTGAGGATTTGGTGGCGTTGCAACGCATTATACGCTGGGGTGATGGCGATGCGCTTTATGAAGTTTTTGACCGCACGCGTGATATAAGGAAAGAACTGGTTGAAGCGGGGCAGGAGACAGACAAACCTAACTTTGGACGTGATAAACCACCAAACAAAGATTGAAACATGCAGATTGATTTTAGCGACATTGATGATTTATGGATATTTGGTTATGGCTCGCTTATGTGGCGGCCTGGGTTTGAATATATCGAAAAAGCGCCTGCAAAATGCGTGGGCTATCAACGCAGCTTTTGTATTTATTCGACCATTTACCGTGGCACGCCTGAAGAGCAAGGTTTGGTTTTGGGGCTTGATGCGGGTGGAGAAACCACTGGAATGGCGTTTAAAATTGCATCTGAAAATAAAGCTGAGGTGATGGAATATTTGCGGGAGCGTGAGCTGGTAAATGATGTCTATATTGAGGTTTTGCATCCGTTGGATATAATAGGCCATGGGCGGCAAATGGCATTATGTTATGTGGCAACACAAGACCATAAACAATATGCAGGTGGTTTGACACTTGAGCAACAGGCTGAAATTATTGCTGTGGCTTCTGGTTGTCGTGGGGCGAATAGTGATTATTTGTTTAACAGCCATGAAACATTGTTAGATTTGAATATTGATGATGAGCAGCTTGGTAAATTGAGTGAGCTGGTGAAGGAAATTCAGAAATGATGACCTATATTGGCTTGCTGCGGGCGATTAATGTTGGTGGCAATAACCTGATAAAAATGGCTGATTTAAAAGAGATTTGTGGTGCGTTGGGCTATGAAAATGTGCGCACTTATATACAGAGTGGCAATGTGGCGTTTGAAAGCGTTGAGACTGATAAGGCGGCAATGGGCGTTAAAATGAGCGAAGCTATTGCGGCCAGTCACGGGTTTGCGCCACCGGTATTTGTGTTGGATAAGGCAGATTTGCGGGCAGCTTTTGATGGGTTGGATTTAGATTTTGTGGAAGAAAAATTTGTCTATTTTTATTTTTTGAAGCAAGCCGCGACGCATGCTAAAATAGACGAGATTGAGGCTTTGTTGAAACCAGATGACGCGTTTAAATTAACTGACAAACTGTTTTATTTGCATTGTGCGGAAGGCGCGGGGAAATCTAAACTTGCGGCTAAGATTGATCGGTTGTTGGGAGTGAAAACCACGGCTCGCAATTTGCGCACGGTTAAAAAACTTATCGAACTTGCGGGTTAACTGCCTGCTGCCAGATTATACATTAAATACAGCGCTAGAAAAATGAGCAGGCCGCCCATGGTGCGGTTGAACAGTTTGAGATGTTGCGGGTTTTTAAGAATTTGCTGCATTTTACTGCCGACAAACGCCCAAGCGGATAATGAAATTGCGCCGATCACAAAATAAATAACTGCAAAAATTATGATTTGGGTGGTGTGGCCTGTCAGGCCGAAGGCCGAGACAGACGCTAAGCTGACAATCCACGCTTTGGGGTTGAGCCATTGTAAAATGGCACCTTGCAAAAAGCCGCGTTTATTTTGTTGTTTGATGCTGATATCGGGGGCGGATGTGGCGATTTTATAGCCGATATAAATGAGAAATGCCGCGCCTAAATAACCCAAAGCCTGCAAGGCCATGCTGTTTTTGAGGTTAATCTCGCTTAAGGCTAAATTTAGGGTGATGAATAATACGACAAACCCACTGACATTGCCCAAAATAAACAAGATGGTGTTTTTATAGCCGTGATTGGCGGCGTTTGATAATGCCACAATGTTGCCTGCGCCTGGAGAAATGGCCATGGTAAAGGCGAAAACCAGCATGGCGAAATAAATTTGCATATAACTTCCTATTGTTGATTTGAATTATAATTGCAAATGTAATAAATTAAAATATAGTATAATCAAATTTAACTATTCGAAATTATGATATAATGATTGACCAGCTTAAAGCTTTGGCGATTTTTGCCACAGTGGTGGATAAAGGCAGTTTTAAAGCTGCGGCATTGGAGTTGAATTTAACGCCTTCGGTGGTTAGTCATCATATATCTAAATTGGAAAATAAACTGGGTTTGGCTTTGCTATATCGTTCGACGCGGCGTTTGTCGTTGACCCATGATGGTGACATATTATATTTATCGGCTAAGGCTATGCTGGATGCTGTGGATAGCGGCTTAGATAAGGTGATGGGCACGGGCGAGACGTTGATTGGCAGTTTAAAAATCACCATGCCTTCGACCTGTTCGGACAGTTATTTTTTAACTCATATTGCTGATTTTTCGCATGCGCATCCCAAAGTGGATATCGACATTCAATTTAGTGATTTGCACCATAATATCATCGCCGAAGGCATTGATCTTGCCATTCGCATTGGCACTTTGCCTGACAGCCGCCTGATGGTGAAGAAGATTGATATGTTACACTCGATTGTTATGGCGTCACCAGATTATATTGCCAAAAGAGGTGTGGATTTGGCAGATATTAACCACCCTAATGACCTTGCGGATTGGGATTTTATTGGCATTGCACAACGGCCGATGAATAAGATATTTATTTTGGATGAGGGTGAAGAATTTGTGCTGGAATATAAGCCAAGCATTGTGGTGGATAATGTTGAAGCGGCGCAGCATTTGGCCTGTAAAGGGCTTGGTATTGTTAGCCCACCGGCTTTTTTGTTTGGCGATAGGTTGCAAAAAGGTGAGCTGATTTCGCTGTTGCCGCAGTGGAAAATGAAAGAAGTTCCCGTGCATGCGGTGTGGCCGCCAAATACGCAAAAAAATAGCCTGACCAAGAGATTGGTTGAATTTTTAACCAAATGATTTGGCCAAAGTTTGCCATAAATATGTGCCGATGGGCCCGAGGATTTTTTTCTTTATGGCGTAATATTCAATGTCTATTCTATTTTCATTGCCTTCAGGGGTGATGATGACCAAATTGCCGTTATCTAACTCGGTTTGCATCATATATTCGGGTAATTTACCCCAACCCACATCATTGACAATGAGCTGCTTTTTGGTGGCAAAGTCATTAACATAATATTTGCGCTGGCCATCCAATACCCCGAATTCAAAACCTTTGGTGAGGCTGCCTGAATCTTGCAACATAATGAGATATTCGGATTTAAGTTGCTCTACTGATGTGAGGTTTGTATGGCGTCGTAATATATTGGGGTTGGCGACGGTGATGAGCGATTGGACATTTAAATATAGATAATCAAGCGGTTGGCGTTTAATCAAAGCGCTTTCTTTTAAGCTGATGGCGATGTCAACTTCGTCATTGATTAACCGATTGAATGCGCCTGTCAGATATTCTTGGCGGATGATTAGGCTGGTATGGGGGAATTTGTTTTGAATTTTGGCAAATATTGGAGTTAATTGAGCTGAATCGAAGGCGCCATCAATGGCGATGCTGACCTCGGATTCGTTGCCCTGAGATAAATGAGTGGTGACTTGTTGTAATATGTCAGTCTCGGCCAAGATGCGCTTGGCATGGCTATAGACTTGTTTGCCCTCAGGGGTGAGTTTAAGCCTATATTCGCTACGATCTAAGATATTGATTTGTAACTGTGTTTCGAGCTGTTTTAGGCCTTTGCTGATGGCAGGTTGGGTTTTGTTGAGCTTTTGGCTGGCAGCTTGTACATTGCCAAGATCGATGACTGTGGTGAGCATGAGCAGTTGATCGAGTGTCATTATTAATAACCTGTAGTTATGATGTTTATTAAAATATATCACTATAATTTATGAAAATAGTTAATTATAGTGTGTAAATCAAATCAATTAAGGATTGAAAATGGAAAATGTGAAAAAATACGGCTTTTTGGCCATGATGGCGCTCACGACATTTGCTTTTGTGGCGGCAGGCGGCATGAAATTATCGGGTGCTGAGCAAATGCATGCCTCATTTGGCATGATGGGTTTGCCGATATGGTTTGGTTATTTTATTGGCGCCTGTGAAATTGCAGGAGGCATTGGCATTTGGGTGCGTAAATTATCGGGCTTGGCTGCGGCTGGCCTGTTTATCATTATGGCGGGTGCGATTTATTTCCATGTGAATTACACACCAATTTCGATGGCAATACCTGCATTGGTATTGGCGATATTTGCGGCGATTATATTTGTAAAACGTCGTAAAGATATTCTGAAATAATCTGTTTAAAAAAAGCGCTCAGAAGTTAATCTGGGCGCTTTTTCATTTTGTGTGGTGGCTTACCAGCTGCCAACATTCTCATAATTGGCCCATTTTTCGGGCACTTCCATTGAATCACCATTTTGCAGCACTTCGATTGAAATGCCATCGGGAGATTTTACAAATGCCATATGGCCATCGCGCGGCGGGCGCAAGATTGTATGGCCTTCAGCTTCGCAACGGTCACAAGTTTCCATGATGTTTGCAACACCAATGGCTATGTGGCCGAATGATTTGCCATCGCCATAAGGCTTTGTTTCATCCCAGTTATGGGTCAACTCGACCAGAAAATCTGATTTGCCATCGCCGATAAAAATGAGCGAGAAACGACCACCTTCATTATCGTGACGGCGGACTTCTTTTAGGCCAAAAATTTCGTAAAATTTAAGTGATTTTTCGACGTCTAAAACCCGTACCATTAAATGTAATAAATTCATTTTTTATCCCTTTATAGTTGTTATATTGTTTATGTTAACGTTATTCTTGGTAATTTTGCAAATTGTTTATGTGGTTTTGTAAAATTTCAACCAATGGCCACATGCCCTTGGCATTATTGGATAGGACGGAGATTTGATGTTTTGAGGCTTGCCAATAATCACTGAAGGCACTGACCCCTGCATCGCCGCCGATTAGCAAATATCGATTGGTGTTGTTTGCTTGTTGATTGATGTATATGCCCAAGCCATAATGTTTTTCTTGGTCATTTGGGTTGCGCAAAACATGTGGATGGATGATGTCATTTATGGTTGATTGCGAGACGATTTTGTCTGCCCAAAAGCCTTGCCATAATTTATTTAAATCTGCAATATCTGAATAAATGCCACCATCTGACGCGCCAATGAAAGGCAGTGCGGCTTGGTTGGTTCGCCATGTGCCATCTGGTTTTTCGATGTAGCCAATGGCGGTGTTTAATGGCAGAGCATCAAAGGCATAAAAGCCAGTATTTTGCATGTTGAGCGGGTTAAGGATTTCGGTTTGAATGACATGGGAAAATAGATTGTTAGAGAGGGCTTCGAGCGCAATGCCGAGCAATATATAGCCGCCATTGTTATATTGATATTTTTGGCCAGCTTTAAATTTTATGGGTAGATTGGGTAGGACGGGAATGTAATCCATCGGGCGGCGTAAATCGTGCCACGGGATTGACAGGTTAAATGTGCCATCTTCTTCTATTAAATCTTCGTCATAATAATCGGGTATGCCTGATGTATGGGTGAGCAGATGCCTGAATGTGGCGGTTTTGGCATAGTTGGGCAGGGCAATGTTTATGACATCACCTAGCTTTGTATCGAGTTTGATGATGCCGCGTTCGACATATTTGAGTGTGGCCAAAGCGGTGAAGAATTTGGTGATGGAGGCGAGGCCGAATTTGGTGTTGATATTGTTGGGTAGTTGTTTATTGCGGTCGGCATGGCCGGCGCAAAAATTAAAAATTTGGTGGGTGTTTTGGGTGAGGTTAACCACGCCTGAAAAACTTGTTTCGTCGGCGGAATGAATTATTTGTCGTCGCAGTTCGGATTGATTCATATCGACATATTCAACATTTATTGGCTTATAATCAACCTATAATTGAAGGAGATTGATATAAAATATTTATATATTTTGGGCCGGTAAATTGAGTGCCAGTGGTGTTTTGGTGGCGCGAGAATTTGGTCTACCTGCGGTGGTGAATGCTGCGGGTGCGTTTGACGCGATAAATGTTGGTGATAAATTGATTGTTGATGGTAATGTGGGTCAAGTGAAAATAAGGAGGTGACTATGAAAACAGCGTTTAAAATTAAAACCCATGGTATTGTTCTGGGTACGGAGAAATATGACGAATGTGTGGAATTTTACCGCGATGTTATTGGCCTGCCGGTTTGGTATGACAAGGGGCATTTGCTATGTTTGCGGTTTGGTGATGGTTATCTGATGATCGAAACTGGTGGTTTTGCTCATGATGGGGTGAAGCCTAACAGTGACAACCCAACTATGTTGCGGTTTAATGTTGTGGATGTAAAAGCTGCATCTGATGAATTGATCGTGCGCGGGGTGAATGTTGAATATAAGAAATTCGACTGGGGTGAAGTGGGTACATTTTGCGACCCTGATGGCAATAAATGTGAGTTAAAAGACGCGGCTGACCCGTATTTTAATTAAAAAAACCCCACTCGATGGGAATGGGGTTTTGTGTTATGTTAAGCGTCAGCTTTTAGCAGCTCGGTTGGGGTGTGATAATCATAGCCCAGATCATCGGCAACCGCTTTATAGGTGATTTTGCCTTTATAGACGTTAAGGCCTGCACGTAGATGTTTGTCATCTAATAATGCTTGTTTATAGCCTTTATCGGCCAAGGTGAGGGCGAAGCCTAATGTGGCGTTGTTGAGGGCGAAAGTGGATGTGCGTGCCACGCCGCCTGGCATGTTGGCCACGCAATAATGCACAATTTCGTCGACAATATATGTGGGATCGGCATGGGTTGTGGCTTTTGAGGTTTCGAAGCAGCCGCCTTGATCGATGGCGACATCAACAAGCACACTGCCTGGGCGCATGCGGCTGATCATATCTCTGGTAACCAATTTAGGTGCTGCTGCACCTGGGATGAGCACGGCACCGATGACCACATCGGCATCTAAAACATATTGTTCGAGATTGTCGTGGGTTGAATAGATGCAGTTGATTGTGCCGCGAAAGATGTCGTCTAGCTCGCGCAAGCGGTCTAATGAGCGGTCTAACACGGTGACGTTGGCACCCATGCCGACTGCCATTTTAACCGCGTTAGTTCCGACTACACCGCCGCCAATGACTGTGACGTTAGCTGGTGCCACGCCCGGCACGCCGCCAAGCAACAGGCCGTTGCCGGCTTGGGCTTTTTCTAAGCAATGAGCGGCGGCTTGGATGGACATACGGCCAGCCACCTCGCTCATCGGGGCGAGTAGAGGTAGTGTGCCATTGTCGGCAGTTACGGTTTCGTATGCGATAGCCACGCAGCCAGATTCGAGTAATAATTTTGTTTGATCTGGATCGGGAGCAAGATGTAAATATGTGTATAGCAATTGGCCCGGGCGCAGCATTTTACATTCGTTGGCTTGGGGTTCTTTGACTTTCACAATCATTTCGGCAGTGGCGAAAATTTCTTTGGCGGTGTCGATGATTTTGGCGCCAATATTTGTGTAATCTTGATCGGTAAAGCCAATGCCCATGCCAGCATCTTTTTGCACAATCACTTGGTGACCATGATTGATTAGCTCACGCACGCTGCCTGGTATCAGGCCTACACGATATTCGTGATTTTTAATTTCTTTAGGGACGCCAATTAACATGATGTTTTCCTTTTTTTCTTCTGTTCTGATTTATAAAAGTGTTTTTTCGACTTGCTCAACGCCGTTGACAATGGCGGTGACAAGTGTGTCGATTTCGGTTTCGGTGATGACAAGCGTTGGGCATAAGGCGATGGTGTCTGCAGTGGGTAGGCCACGGGCTAAGACTTTATTCTGGCGAATGGCAGCTTGTAGGGTTTGTGCGGCTTTGTCGGATTTTTCGAAGAAGGTTTTTGGCTGTTGGCTTTTGACCATTTGTAGGCCAGCTAGCAGGCCTGCGCCGCGTATTTCGCCAATTAGTTCGCTGCCTTGTAGGCGGTTGCGAAGCTCGCGGTGCATATATTCACCCCTTTGCTTGGCTTGGCTGACCAAATCTTCGCGCTCCATAATTTCGAGGTTTTTAAGCGCCACGGCACAGCCTGTTGGGTGGCCGCCATAGGTGAAACCATGGAAGAAGGCGCCTAATTGATCGGCTTCGGCAACCAAGACATCCCAAACTTTGGGGCCGATGAACAGAGCTGATAGTGGGAAATAGCCAGAGGTTATGCCTTTGGCGGTGCTCATTAAATCGGGTTTAAAATCATAATATTGATGGGCGAACCACTCGCCTGTGCGGCCAAAGCCTGTGATGACTTCATCGGCGACAAGCAGCATATCGTATTTATCGCATAATTTGCGCAAGGCTTGGAAATAACCTTTGGGTGGGGTGATGACGCCGCCTGCGCCATAGATGGGCTCGGCGAAGAAGGCTGCAACATAGTCTGCACCGCCCGCGTCTTTGATAATTTGTTCAATTTCTTGCATCATGCGGATGGTGAAATTGGCTTCGGTTTCGCCTTCTAGGCCATCTTTATAAAAATGCGGTTTGGGGGCGCGCAATATGCCGTCGATTGGTAGATCGAACGCTGAATGAAAAGATGGTATGCCTGTAAGGCTCGCGGCGGCAACTGTGGTGCCGTGATAGGCGTTAACGCGGGCGATGATTTGCTTTTTATTCGGCTTGCCACGCATATTGTTATAATAGCGGATGAGTTTGAATGCGGTGTCGTTACAATCTGAACCTGACGTGCCATAATGAACACGTGAGAATACGCCTTTGGTGAGGGAAAGTAGTTTTTCGGATAGCTCTATTTGTGGTTGGTTGGAGGCTGCTGCGAAAGTTTGTGAATAGCCTAAATTGCTGGCGGCATCTAGCATAGCCTCGCCCAATTCTTTGCGGCCATAGCCGATGTTAACGCACCAGAGGCCTGCCATGCCATCCAATAGCTCACCATCATTGTGGCTTGTGATGTGTGCGCCGTGGCCACCTGTAAAGATGGTGGTGCCATTTTCTAGCACATCTGAAATAGATGATGCGGGGTGTAATATAGTATTTTTGTTGATTTCGACTAATTTTGCAAAATTTTCTGCTGACATGATGTGTCTCCCAATTAAGCACAGTATGGCACGGTTTATGGTGTTTTGTTTTTGAATTTTAGTTCTAATTCAACAATTTGAAGTTAATTTTTGAGAAACAACAGAAGAATCTACTGTTGCTATCGGATATGCTGATTCTAACTGAAGAGGGATATATGATAAAAAAACAGCAGCCTGTTATGGGTTGGATTGCCGCGCAGCAGGCTGATATGTTGGCCAAAACCATTGATTGGTGCAATGTGAATACGGGCAGTGCAAATTATGATGGCTTGTTGGCCTTTGCCGCTAAATTGCAGGGTGAATTTGCCTGTTTGGGCGATGTTGAATTGATTGATTTGGCTGACCGCTTGGTGGTGGATGATGCGGGGAATGAAGTTGCTTACCCGTCTGCGCCTTTGTTGCGATTGCACAAGCCATGCGCGGGTAAACCATCGATATTGTTGGTGGCGCATTATGACACTGTCTATGCGCGTGATCATGAATTTCAGACTTGTATAATGGATGGTGATAAACTGCGGGGCCCCGGTGTGGCCGACCTTAAAGGCGGTATGGTGGTGATGTTATATGCCTTACAAGCGCTGGAAAAATCTGGCTTGATGAGTGAGGTTGGTATTGAGATTTTGCTCAACCCTGATGAAGAGATTGGCTCACCTGCATCTGGTGCTTATTTGGTTGAACGGGCGAAATATCATGATGTTGGGTTGATATTTGAACCAGCTTTGGCTGATGGCACATTGGTGGGTGCGCGTAAGGGCTCGGGCAATTTTACTGTGCGCGTGAAGGGCAAAGCTGCTCATGCGGGGCGTGAAATTGAAGCGGGGCGTAACGCGTTGGTGCTGCTGATGAAAATTTTGACGGAGGTGGAAACTTTGCACGGTGCACGTGATGAATTGAGCGTGAATGTTGCACATATTAATGGCGGTGGGGCGCTGAATATGGTGCCTGATATGGCGGTCGGGCGGTTTAATTGCCGCCTGAATAGTGTTGAGGATGCTGTTTGGCTGGAAAGTAAGCTGGATGAATTGGTGGCGAAATATAATAAAATAGAAGGGTATGAGGTTGAAAAATTTGGCGGCATCACTCGTAACCCCAAGCCCGCAACGCCCGCTAATTTGAACTTGCAAGAATTTGTTGCCAAAACCGGGGCAATGCTTAATATCGAGGTATCGTTTAAACATACGGGTGGGGTATGTGATGGCAATAATCTGATGCAATCGGGTTTGCCGAATATCGATACTTTGGGGGTGCGCGGGGCTAACATTCATAGCCCTGATGAATATATGACCGTTGAAAGCCTGACCGAGCGGGCGCAATTTGTGGCATTGATATTGATGCGGATGGCGAACGGTGAGTATGACTTTAAACGGGATGTGCCCAAGGAGAGGTGAAAAATGCAAATTGTGAGACCTGTACAGACTGATGATCTAGAAGCTTTGATGCAGCTGGCCAAAAAAACTGGTGGTGGCATGACCAGCATGCCTGCCGATTATGACCTGCTTGCTAAGCGCATTGCTGACAGTGTGACGGCTTGTGAGACTGAGCTGACAGGCGATGACGGCGCGACTTATTTTATGGTGCTCGAAGATACGGCTACGGGCGATTTGGTTGGCACCACGGCGATATATACCAATGTGGGTTTAGACCTGCCATTTTATACCTATAAAGTGCTGCGGGTGATGCAAAGATGCCCCGAGCTTGACCATATTCAAGAAACTCAATTATTGACTTTGACCAATGATTTTACGGGATCTACTGAAATTGGGTCCTTATTCCTGCTGCCAGAATTTAGGTTTGGGGGCAATGGGGCATTGCTCTCACGCGCGCGCTATATGTTGATGGGCAATCGGCCTGAGCGGTTTGGTGAAAAAACCATTGCTGAAATGCGCGGCTTTAGAGATGAAGATGATAAATCGCCTGTGTGGGAGCATTTGGGCATTAAATTTTTTGGCATTGCGTTTGATGATGCGGATATTATGTCGGGGGTTAGTGATAAGAGGTTTATTTCTGACCTGATGCCGAAATATCCTATTTATATCGACTTGTTGCCGAAAGTGGCGCAAGAGGCGATTGGGGTGCCATTTCCTGCGAGTTTGCCAGCCTTGAAAATGCTGCAAAAAGAGGGTTTTCGGTATACCAATTATGTTGATATTTTTGATGGCGGGCCGACGGTTGAAGTTTATACGGCTGATATTCATACCATTCAACAAACACGGACATTGCGGGTATCGGGTTTTGTGGAATTGCCTGAGACTAAGAATAAAATGTTGATTTCGACAGGTTATTTGCGGCGGTTTAAATGTTGTTTGGCGGATGTGCATATTGAAGGCAATGAAGTACAAATTAGCCCCACATTGGCTGATATTTTAAATGTAAAAATTGGCGATGAATTAAAGGTTGCACCGGGGCGGGTGGTTGATAATGGGCGGTTTACCACATCTACAAAAGCATTTTAAGAGGTGAATATGTATACTAAAAATTGTTATATTGATGGCGTTTGGGTGCAAGGTGCGGGCGTTGAATTTAGTTCATACAACCCTGCCAATGGTGATGTGGTGTGGTGTGGCCATGCGGCGAGTGCAGCGCAGGTGAATTTGGCTTGCGAAGCGGCGCTTGGAGCGCAAGGCGAATGGTTGGCTATTGGCTTTGAAGGTCGCGCGTTGATTATACGTAAATATCGAGAATTGGTTGAGGCGCATAAAGCAGAGCTTACCGAAATGATTAGCTGCGAGATGGGCAAGGCATTGTGGGACGCTGTGGGCGAAGTGGCGGCGATGATCGGCAAAATTGCTTTAAGCGAGAGCGCTTATGCCAAACGCACTGGCGAGAACGTGACTGAGCAAGCTGGTTTTAACAGCGTATTGCGGCATAAAGCGCATGGTGTGGTGGCGGTGTTTGGGCCGTATAATTTCCCCTGTCATCTGCCGAATGGGCATATTGTGCCGGCATTATTGGCGGGCAATTGTGTGTTGTTTAAGCCAAGTGAGATTACGCCCCAAACGGGGGCATTTATGATGCATTTGTGGGATTTGGCGGGTTTGCCCAAAGGGGTGATGAGCTTGTTGCAAGGCGAGAAGAATATCGGCATTGCGCTGTCTAAAGCTGATATTAATGGTCTGTTTTTTACGGGGTCATCAGCTACGGGCAAATATTTGCACAAACATTTTGCGGGGCGGCCAGAGGTGATGTTGGCACTGGAAATGGGCGGCAATAACCCGTTGATTGTGGCGCAGGTGAGTGATGTTGAGGCGGCTTGTTACCACATCATTCAATCGGCATTTATCACATCTGGTCAAAGATGCACTTGCGCGCGCAGGTTGATTTTGTTGGACAGTGAAGCTGATGAGATTTTAGTGAAATTGGTGGAAATGACTAAGGCGTTGCGGGTTGGTTTGTGGAATGATGAAAATGAGCCGTATATGGGGCCGTTGGTTAATGGCAAAGTGGCGAATGATTACATGCTGACCTATGCTAATTTGGTGATGCGGGGTGGCAAAGCCTTGCTTGACCCGAAGAAATTGCGTGATATTGAAGCCTTGGTATCACCTGGCATTGTTGACGTGTCGGGGGTTGAAGATATAGAAGATGAAGAGATTTTTGCGCCTTTGTTGCAGGTTTATCGGGTGGCAGATTTTGAGGCGGCGATTGCGGTGGCTAATGACACCAAATATGGCCTGTCGGCGGGGGTTATCTCGGACAATCGTGATTTATATGAGGCTTATTTGAGCCGCTCACATGCGGGGATTATTAATTTTAACCGCCAAACCACAGGGGCATCGGGTGCAGCGCCGTTTGGTGGGATAGGGTGCAGTGGCAACCACAGGCCGAGTGCGTTTTATGCGGCAGATTATTGTGCTTATCCGATTGCCTCGGTTGAGGCTGATGAGGTGGTGATGCCCAAGCAGTTGCCGATTGGTTTTGGGGCTTAATATGACATTTAAAGAATATAATTTTGATGGCTTGGTTGGGCTGTCTCACCATTATGGCGGGCATAGTTTTGGCAATGTGGCGTCTAGCTCTAACTCGGCTGCGGTGTCTAACCCCAGGGAGGCGGCGTTACAAGGCTTGGCTAAGGCCAAAGCACTGGCTGATGCGGGGCGTGAGAACGGGTTATGGGGGCAGGGTATATTGCCGCCGCAAGAACGGCCGTTCTTGCCAGCTTTGCGGGGGTTGGGATTTGTGGGCAGTGATGCGGAGATTATCGCGCAATCGGCCAAACATCACCCGCAAATATTTGCCAAATGTTGCAGTGCTGCGAGTATGTGGACGGCCAATGCGGCGACGGTTTCGCCGTCGCTTGATGCGCAAGATGGTCGGTTGCATTTTACGCCTGCAAATTTGGTGGCTATGTATCATCGGTCGATTGAGCATGAGACGACAGGCAATGTGTTGAAAGCTATTTTTGCTGATCAGGCGTGTTTTGCGCATCATGAAGCATTGCCGCAAAACATGCTTTATGGCGATGAAGGTGCGGCTAATCATACGCGGTTTTATGATGATATTAGCAAGCAAGGGGTTGAGTTTTTTGTTTATGGGGCGGAGGCTTTGGGCGATGGCGTGAAACCTGTTAATTTTCCCGCGCGGCAGACGTTGGAAGCTTCGAGCATTATTGCACGAAGTCATGGGTTGGCTGCTGATAAAACGGTGTTTGCGCAGCAGCATCCGGATGCGATTGACGCGGGGGTGTTTCATAATGATGTGATTGCGGTGGGGCATGGGAATTTTATGATGTGTCATGAAATGGCGTTTTTACAACCGCAGCAAACTTATGCTGAGCTGGAGGCGGCGCTTGGGGCTAAGTTGTTTGTGCATGAGGTTAGCGCTGATGACCTGCCGATTGAGGATGTGGTTTCATCTTATTTGTTTAACTCTCAAATTATTGGCAATGCCAAAGATGGCATGACGATTATTGCGCCTGAAGAGAGTGCAAAAAATGCGCGGGTGAAAGCTGTTATTGATCGAATTATTGCTGACAATGGGCCTGTAAATGTGGTGCGTTATTTTGATGTGAAGCAGAGTATGAAAAATGGTGGCGGGCCTGCTTGTTTGCGCTTGCGGGTGTTGATGAATGATGACCAAGTGAGCGCTATAAAGGCGCGGGTGATGTTGGACGATGCGCTTTATGCTGATTTGGTGGCGTGGGTGAATCGGCATTATCGTGATCGTTTGGTGGTGGCTGATATGGCAGGTGCGACATTTTATACTGAATGCTGTTCGGCGCTTGATGAATTAACCAAAATAATGCAACTTGGCAATGTTTATGATTTTCAAAAATAGAGGTGGTTTATGACTCTTGATAAAGTGGCTTTGGTAACAGGGGCTGCGCGTGGCATTGGTTTGGCGATTGCTAAACAATTTTTGGCCGAAGGTTATAAAGTGGCATTGTTGGATGTGTGTGAAGATGAGCTTGGCAATGCGGTTACAGAGCTTGCGCGGCCTGATGATGTATTGCCGTTGTTATGTGATGTATCTAATCCTGAACAGGTTGAGAAAGCCATTGCTGATTGCGTGGCTAAGTTTGGTGGATTAACTGCTTTGGTCAATAATGCGGGGACTGCGAATTTTAAGCCTATTCGTGAAATTAGTTTTGAGGACTGGTCTTATATGTTGGGGGTTAATTTATCGAGGCCATTTTTAACGGTGCAGGCCGCCACACCACATTTGGCAAAGAATGGCGGAGCGGTGGTGAATATTACGTCTATTTCGGGTTTTCGAGCCAGCACTTTGCGGGTGGCTTATGGGGTGAGTAAGGCGGGTTTGGCGCAGCTGACTAAACAACAAGCTGCTGAACTTGGTGAGCTTGGCATTCGGGTGAATGCGGTGGCGCCGGGGCCAGTGAATACGGCTATGGCGCAAAAGGTGCATTCGGCCGAAATACGCGCAGCTTATCATGATGCGATACCGCTAAATCGTTATGGCACTGAAGATGAAATTGCCAATATGGTGCTGTTTTTATGCAGTGATAAAGCCAGTTATATGACGGGGCAAATTATAGCGGTGGATGGGGGTTTTGAGTCGACCGGCATTGGGTTGCCTGAACTTAGAAAATAATACTTTTAAACCAATAAACCCCGCCACAGATAATGTGAACGGGGTTTTGGGATATTGAATAGTGAGTAGAGGGAGACTATTCGTTATCTGATTTTTCATCTAGTTTCTTTTTATGAGCTTGGAAATTGGCAAAGCTAGCTTCGTCTTTGGATTGTTTTTGCCATGCCATATAATCGTTAAACTGTTGTTCTTCAGTTTTTACTGCCTGTTCGCGCTGTTTGGTTTCTTCGGTATATTCGGCTTGTTTTTCGGCTTTATAGGCTTGATATGCCGCATTGTCTGGGTTGTTGCCTTTGTGACCCCAACTGCCTTTGAAATCATCAAATTTCTCTTTGGCGATGGGTGAATATTCGTCATAAGTGTTTTTTATTGTGCGGCCAATGTTTACATCTTTGCCTAACGCGAGCCAAGCTGCCGTGGCAATGCCAACAGGTGCAGCGATGACGAAACCGCCGACCATGAAAGCAATGTTGGGGAATGTCCAATTGCTTTGGCCTTTATATTTGGTGAATTTTTCTTTATTGTTTGAATCTGACATGATTGTTTCCTTTGCTGTTACCTTATTAAAATAGGGTGCTTTTGGGTAAGTTCAAGGGGCGGGAATAAATAATTAATATATTGATTTAAAACAAAAAAACCCCGTTCAATGAATGAACGAGGCTTTTGGTTTTAGCGATAAATGAGGGGAGATTTATTCGCTATCGTCTGAGGTTCTCATTTCAGTTGCTGCTTTGGCAGCTGCTTTTTGAGCTTGCATAAATTGATCAAATTCGGCTTGATCTTTTGATTTTTGAAGATTGATCACAAAGTCATTAAACGCTGTTTCTTCTTCTTTCAATTGCTCTTTGCGGCGTTGCATTTCTTCTTCTAAACGGCTGATGCTGTCATGTTTATATGAGTCAAACGCGCTATTGCCTGTGTGGCTATAATGATGGCGATATTTGAACTTTTGCTTCATAGAAGGTGAACCTGAGTTGAATTTACCTTTAATAGAGCCGAGAATGTCGACATTTTTGCCGATGACCAGCCACGCCAGTACAGCAAAACCCACTGGTGGAAATAGCATAAAGCCACCAACCATGAATGCGATGTTTGGCAAGCGCCAATTGCTGTTACTATTGCGACATTTATATTGATTATTTGTAGCTGAATGGTTCATTATGTTTCCTTTGATTTCCTTTTTGCTGTTACCCTATAGAGATGGTTAGGGTGGATGGATTTTCAAGATTATTTTAAAAATATTTCTACTAATTCAGGTAACTTATTGAAAATATGTATATTTTACTATATTTACGAAAAATATGAGATATTGTATATAATGAGTTATATGAGAATCAATTAATTTGAAGGAGATGATAATGGACGGATTTACTATTTTTGTGATCGTGGTGCTGGTTGTGGTGCTGATCATTGTATTGCGCTCGATACGTTTGGTGCCGCAGGGTTATCAATATACGGCAGAGCGGTTCGGCCGTTATTTTAAGACTTTAAAGCCTGGATTGAATATATTGGTGCCGATTATTGATGGCATTGGCCATAAAGTGAATATGATGGAACGGGTGTTTAACGTGCCATCGCAAGAAGTGATTACCAAAGACAATGCTATGGTGGCCGTTGATGGCGTGACATTCTTTGTGGTGTTGGATGCTTCTAAAGCCTCATATGCGGTGAATGATTTAGAAAATGCCCTGCTAAACTTAACCATGACCAACATTCGGAATGTGATGGGCAGTATGGATTTGGATGAACTGCTCTCTAAGCGTGATGAAATTAATGTGCGGTTGCTGAGTGTGGTTGATCATGCAGCTGAAACGTGGGGCGTAAAAGTGACGCGTATTGAGATTAAAGATATTTTACCACCTGATGATTTGGTTGAATCTATGGGTCGCCAAATGAAAGCCGAGCGTGATAAACGGGCGAATATTTTAGAGGCCGAAGGTTTGAAAGCTGCTGAAGTTTTGCGAGCTGAGGGCGAACGGAACGCCGCTGTGCTTGAAGCTGAAGGTATGAAAGCTGCGGCTTTTTTGGAAGCTGAGGCGCGTGAGCGGCTGGCCCAAGCTGAGGCCAAAGCGGTGCAAATGGTGTCTGACTCAATTTCTACTGGCGATGTGAATGCGATTAATTATTTTATTGCTGAGAAATATGTTGAAGCTTTAAAAGAAATTGCCAAATCGCCCAATCAGAAGATATTGATGATGCCACTTGAGACATCGGGTATTATTGGCTCTATTGCGGGCATTGCCGAATTAACCAAGGACATAGGTAAGAAGTAATGGATTTAAGTAATTTTCAAGAGATTTTGAATGAATGGGGCTGGCTCATCGCTGCGGCGGTGTTGCTTGGTTTGGAGATTTTGGCACCAGGTGTGTTCTTTTTATTCTTTGCTTTTGCAGCATTTATTGTGGCAGGCATTGCTTGGGTGTTTGATTTTGGTTGGCAGTATGAAGTACTGATTTTTGCGCTTATTGGCTTTTTAAGTATGTATGCGGGGCGTAAATATTTTAAGTCTAAGCAAGTGGTGCATGAAGACCACCCGATTAATGACCCGATGGCGGCGTTTATTGGTGATGTGGTGACGTTGCAAACTGCTATCGAAAATGGCAGTGGCAAAGCCAAGATTAAAGATAGTGTTTGGACGGTGCTGGGCGATGACGCTGAAGCGGGTGATAAAGTTAAAATTATTGGCAAAAAAGATCAAAAATTTATTGTCGAAGCGGTTTAATGGGGCTTAAGCTTTAATGGGGCTTAAGTTTTAACGACCATTATAATGCTCTATTGGTATAGGCGGGGCTTCGGCCATAATGAGAATGCTGACCCGTCTATTGGCGGCTAATAGCGTATCGCTGGGGAAAAGTGGCTGGGTGTCGGCTTTGCCTGAAATTTCAAAAAACTGATCATGTGGTATGCCATTGGCGGATAATATGCGCCGTACCATGGCGGCGCGATCTGCCGACAATTCCCATTGGCCATAATCATTATCATTACGCAAGATGGCGCTATCGGTATGGCCTGTGATGGAAATACGGTTGGGTAAATTGGCCAGAATAGGTGCCATGCTGGCGATGAGCTTGCGGGTGCGGCTATAGGGTTGGGCTGAACCTTGGCGGAACATGGAGCGGCCGTTTTCATCAATCAATTGAATGTTAAGGCCTTCGGGGCTTTCTTCCATTTGAATGTTGTTTGAAATTTCGACCAGCTCGGGCATTTCTTGCCACGCTTGGCGCAAGGAAGCGGCGGCGGTGACAAATTGGCGTGACCGTTCAATTATGGTTTTTTTAATGTCATAAGTGTTGGCCTCTGAACCTTGCTTGCGATGTTCAGTATGGTCTTCATCCATATAATTGGTGTCTTTGTCATTCTCTACCAAGGCGGGTTGCTTGGTGAATAAATGCACCGGTGTGCCATCAACTTCAATCATGCCTGAAATGCGCCGCTCAAATTGCACGCCAAATGCTTCGCGCATTGAGCCTGCCACCACTTGCAGTTTTTTATCATCTTGAATGGAGAAAGAAATGATCAGCACAAAAAACACCACCAGCAAGCTCATAAGATCGGCAAATAATACCAGCCATTCAGGCGCGCCTTCTTTGACTTTCTTTTTCATGATGTTAATCCATTCTAGATTATGTTATGAATTTTGGGTGATGTTTGGTTTTATGCAGCGTCTAGATCTTCGATCAAGCCTTCGCGCATTGGATATGGTAGATAGGCGGCTAAAGATTCTTTGATCAGATCGGGGCTGGTGCTGTTGCGGATGGCTACAACGCCGTCAATAACCAAAGATGTGTTGGTTTCTTCAAGCTCGAATTTAGCTTCTAATTTATCTGAAATGGGTTTGGCGATGACGTTGGCGATCATCGCGCCATATAATGTCGTGAGCAATGCGATGGCCATTGAGGGGCCAATTTTTGATGGATCATCCATAGAGCCTAACATGGCAACCAAACCAACCAGTGTGCCGATCATACCAAAAGCTGGTGCGCTGTCGTTAATGGCTGAATAAAAGCGCTGCCCTTCGGCCAAACGGCTTAAATTTTGATCGCGCTCACGCTCTAAATTGCTACGGATAAATACATCATCATAACCATCAGAAATATATTGAATGCCTTTTTTGAGGAAGTCGTCTTTAATCTCGGCTTCTTCTAGACCTAATGGGCCGTTTTTACGCATTAAATCTGAAAGATCGGTGATTTGGTCTAGCATTTCGCGCGGGCTGACATTTTTATGGGTGAAAGCTAATTTCGAACCCATCACAACTGCCGAACCAATGCCTTTGAGCGAGAAACGCATGAGAGTGGTTGCCGCTGCGCCACCGACCACGATGAGGGCGGACTGCATGTCGCCAAATTGACCAACACCACCACCCAAGACCATGGCGATAATGACGAGCGCAAAGCCCAATATCATGCCGACAATTGTTGCTAAATCCATTTTATCCTCATTCACTCAATACCTAGGTTGAATTCAATGTTGCCGATCATAAAATTATTTCCCTAAAAAATTCCTAACTTTTTGGAGAAAGTTTAAGCATTATAATTAACCCGATTTTAACGCTGTTTAATTACCGTAAATGATAGTTAGGTCGATTGTGCTTTGTGGGAGCGGTTGATATGCATTATATTAATTGAGGTCATAAAGATTATGTTTGGATTTAGAATTTTAAAACTAGTAAGAATAATCCTATTCGCTAGTGTTGCGACTGCCAATATGACAGGTAATGCTGTATTGGCGGGGGATGTGATTTATCCCAGACCACAATATCCGTTGCCTATATTGCCGCCAATTATGCCGCCGGTGAAACGTCAGATACAATATCAAGCACAAGGTCAATACCAAGCTCAAGCTCAAAGCCAATATCAAGTGCAAAGCCAGTATCAAGCGCAATCGCAAAGCCAATCTCAAGAGCAAAGTCAGGCGAGCTTTATTGCATCGGTTGATGTTTCGGTTACCAATAATGGTTATGAAGTGAATAATGGCACAACTACCACCATAAGCAGCCAAGCATTTGTGGAATTGCGCCCTTATTTTGCTTATCGCGCGCAAGAAAATGGCGTTGAATTTGGCGGTTCGCTTTATTCCAGTTTAAATTATGAATTAGGTGATACAGCGACTGATTATGATTTAGGCCGCTCAGAAGCTGATTTTTTGGTGATAAAAGAAGGTGATTTTGCTTTTGGCGTTACGGCTGGCTATGATAAAAAATATTTTAATTCAAGTTCTTCTGACCCAGCTAGCTCAGGTACATATAGAAGTCTTGATGTTTCGGGTTTTGCCGAAAAAATGATGGGTCAATTTGGCTTGTCTCTAACTGGCATGTATATAAATGACATTTATGATGAAACGTTACAAAATGATGACACTACATATAGTGAAGAGGCAAAAGACAATGGCATTTATGGAGTGGGGTTGCGGCTTAATCATCATTTAGATCAATCTGCTTCTATATTTGCTGAAGTTAATTATACCGCGAAACAATTTGTCATCACCCCGACACCGAATTTAAATGAAACTGCTTATGGCATTAGAGCCGGTGGCACCTATAACTTTAACAATCAAGTTGCTGTGGAAGCGGCTGGCTCATACGGTTATCATGTGGTTGAATGTGGCTGTACAACTCACTCCTATGGTGCAGATGTAAAATTGATAGCTAGTTTAGGTGGTGGTGTTTCTGGTTCAATTTATGCCGCTGGCGAATATACGACAAGCACCAATGTTGTGCTTGATTCAGAAAATAGAAAAATTGGCGCAGACTTGTCGGTTGCACTTGCTAGCAGCATTGAGCTTAGCGCGGCTGCTGAATATGGAGTGGCTCTTTCAGGCCCTAATGAAGGCGAGGACATCTCGGCCAATGCCAATATCACTTATGCGGTTTTTGACAATGTAGACTTATTTGCTGGGGTTGAATATGGCTACCAGACCAATGCAGATGAAGGGTGGTCGCAAAATTATGGTGCGACTATAGGTTTGTCGCTGCATAATTAATTGAGGTTTTTACCCATGAAAAGGGTGGCCGTGGTTTTAAAGTAAAAGTGTATATTCTAATTTTTAAGCAGGGCTTTTACCGCATTGCGGAAATCGGCGCCGACCTCGGGATGTTCTAGCGCGAAGGATACATTGGCCGACAAAAAGCCTAGTTTACTGCCGCAATCAAACAATTTACCATCTATTTTAACGCCAGAAAAACCCTGGAATTCTAATAATTTCAACATGGCATCGGTCAATTGAATCTCGCCACCCGCGCCCTTGTTTTGGGTGCCTAGCAGCATCATAATTTCGGGTTGTAATATATAGCGGCCCATAATCATGAGGTTAGAGGGCGCATCTTCGATTTTGGGTTTTTCGACCATATCGGTGATTTTGACTTGCTTGCGATCTTGCTCATCAATTTTAACCACGCCGTATTGGTAAACATCTTCATGTGGCACTTCGTAAAGGCCGACAACATTATTGCCGTGTTTTTCATATTGCTCTGTCATTTGTTTGAGTGCGCCAATTTCGGATTGGACCATCATATCGGGCAATAGCAATGCAAATGGTTCTTTGCCAATCATATGGCGGGCGCACCAAACGGCATGGCCAAGGCCTAATGGTTGTTGTTGGCGGGTGAAACTGGTTTGGCCTGCGCTGGGTAAATCATGCTCTAATATGCTGATTTGGTCGATTTTATTTTTTTCTTTGAGAATATTCATCAGCTCATATTGGCGATCAAAATGATCTTCAATTATATTTTTATTGCGGCCGGTGACAAATATGAAATGTTCTACACCAGCTTCTTTGGCTTCTTCAACCGCATATTGGATGAGCGGTTTATCAACCACGGTGAGCATTTCTTTAGGCATAGCCTTGGTGGCGGGTAGAAAGCGTGTGCCTAAGCCTGCAACAGGAAAGACAGCGGTTTTGATGGGATTTGCCATGAAATGTCTCTTTAGTTTATATTTGTGATTTTAATGATTTAATTAACGATATCTATAAGGCATTTTGTTATGCATTTATATGAAATTAGTAGAATATTCTATATAAAAAGTTAACCAATTGGGTGAGTATGACAGTTTTAGTGACAGGCGGCGCGGGTTATATTGGTAGTCATATGGTGTTGAACCTAGTGGATGCTGGTGAAAAAGTGGTGGTGATTGACAATTTAAGCACGGGTAGAGATTGGTCAATACATGAAGATGCCGATCTGGTGATGGGTGACATTACTGACACATATCTGGTTGAGCAAACCATTAAGCAATATAAGGTTGACGCGGTTATACATTTTGCTGGCTCGATTATTGTGCCAGAATCAGTTGCAGACCCGCTGCTATATTATAGCAATAACACCGCTAAAACTCGCAACTTGTTGCAAGCCGTGGTTAACAGCGGCGTGAAGCATTTTATTTTTTCATCGACTGCAGCAGTTTATGGTGATGTGCAAGTTGAACAAGTGTTTGAGACCACCCCTAAAGACCCGATGTCGCCTTATGGTCGTTCGAAATTAATGACTGAATGGATGTTGGAAGACACTGCTTTTGCGCATGATTTCAATTATGTGGCATTGCGTTATTTTAATGTTGCAGGGGCTGATCCGAAAGGCCGTGCGGGGCAATCAACACCCAATGCGACCCATTTGATTAAAGTGGCCAACCAAGTGGCGTTGGGTGATCGTGATCATATGGAGATTTATGGCACGGATTATGACACAAGGGATGGCACTTGCATTCGTGATTATATTCATGTGTCTGACTTGACCCAAGCGCATTATTTGGCTCTGCAATATTTGCGGGCTGGTGGCACATCGGATATTATGAATTGTGGCTATGGCGATGGCTTTACGGTGCGCGAGGTTCTATCAGCCGTTAAGAAAGTATCGGGTGTGGATTTTGAGGTGCGTGAAGTGCCGCGCCGTGCTGGTGACCCACCGATTGTGGTGGCAAATTCTGACCTGGCGAAAGCCAAATTAAATTGGCAGCCTAATTATAACGATTTAGAATTGATTGTGAAAAATGCATTTGATTGGGAAACATATTTAAAAACCCGCAACAGGTGATCACAAGACAGCTGGTTGTGGAAAAAATGTCAGAAGATGTAGAGGTTATTGACCCCGCATTTGGCGGTAGTGATGATTTTTCTTGGCTGCGTAATTGATGTTATTTATATATAACAATATGTTATGTTAAATATTTATGTAAGCTCACAAAACCGTGTTTAGAATGTGAATCTAACTATCATTTTTGTGATTTGCAATTGAGTGATGAATATTTCAAATTTGTTTTAGGCAATCGATCGAACAGATTGTTAAACAACCCTTTGGAGAGTCAAACATGAAAAATCTTAATCCTTCTAAATTAGTGATTGCTGGCGCAATCGCTGCTGCAATCTCTAGTTTTGCTGTTGCAACACCTGCATTTGCTGCTGATGTTGAAAAATGCTATGGCGTTGCCCTTGCTGGTGAAAATGATTGTAAAGCCGGCGCTGGTACATCTTGCCAAGGTACATCAACTGTTGATTTCCAAGCCAATGCTTGGAAAAACGTTCCTGCTGGCACATGCGAAAGCATTGAAAATACAGACGGCACTATGGGCAGTCTTACAGATATGAAAATGTAATTTAAATTGTTAACCGATTTATAATGTATCTGCAGCCCACCCACCCACCGTGTGGGTGGGTTGTTTTTTTACAACAGCTCGTTATGCTATTTTTAGGAGATGTGAATGACAAAATTTACTCATAAAGACATTCCCAATAGTGCGGGTGTGGGTTTGAAAGCCCAACATTATAAGAATATATTGGATGAAAAACCGCCGCTTGGTTGGTTTGAAGTGCATCCTGAAAATTATATGGGGGCAGGCGGCCCTCCACATAAATATTTAACCGCCATTAGAGAATTATACCCGCTGTCTTTGCACGGTGTTGGCATGTCGTTAGGCTCGCCAGTTGAACGGTTAAACCCTGAGCATTTGGCGCGGTTTAAGGCTTTGGTTGAGCGTTATGAACCTGGTTTAATTTCGGAACATTTGGCATGGAGTACGCATGAAGGGGTGTTTTATAATGACCTGTTGCCGCTGCCTTATACTGATGAAACGTTAAATCATTTGGTCAACCATGTGAATGAAATGCAAGATTATATGGGCAGGCAGGTGTTGATTGAGAATCCATCGGTTTATTTGACCTATGATGACAGCCCCTATGCTGAGACTGAATTTTTACGCCAGCTGGCCAAGAAAACTGGCTGTGGTTTGTTGTTAGATGTCAATAATATTTTTGTTTCGGCTAGCAATCAAGGGTATGACCCATATGACTATTTGGCGGCGTTTCCGGTTGAATATGTGGGTGAGATTCACTTGGGAGGGCATATTGTTGAAGCGGTCGAAGAAGATGATAAAAGCATTAGCGAAATATTGATTGATGCCCATTCAACTGCCGTGGTTGATGATGTGTGGGGCCTTTATAATAAGCTGATAAGCATGATTGGGCCTAAACCTAGTTTGATGGAATGGGATGGCGATATACCTGAATGGAAGACTTTATATGCTGAGGCGCAAACTGCTGATGCTTATTTGGCCAAGCTTGATATGAAAGTGACGGCTTAATGGAAGATTTTGCTATATTGCATCGGAAATTCACCAAGGCGTTGTTGAAGCCGCAGCACGAAGTGCCAGAAGGGCTGATTGCGGTGAAAGTACCGAATATTGGGCGGCGTTTTGATGTTTATCGTAATAATGTGATGGCCAGCTTGGTTGAGGCGCTTAAAGCCAATTTTCCGATTGTATCTGCGTTGGTTGGGGCGAATTTTTTTAATGGTTTGGCGGTGGCGTTTATTAGTGATAACCCGCCCGTTATACCGATGTTGTTTAGATATGGGGTGGAGTTTCCAGCATTTATTGCTGAATATCCATCGGGCGCGAGCTTGCCATATTTATCGGATGTTGCGCAGTTGGAGAACCATTGGCGAGCGGCCTATCATGCTGGCGAGACGCAATCGATTGACATCACGGCGGTGCAAGAATTTTCACCTGAAGATCAGATGAATTTGGTGTTTGAGATTCATCCATCGGCTTCGATTTTAAAATCGGGCTGGCCGATATATTCGATTTGGCAAGGCCATGAGAGTGGTGATATGGGGCAAATTAATTTAGAGACGAGTGAAAATGTGGTGATTTGCCGCCCGCAAGTTGATGTGATGTTGGCAAGTTTAAACGAAGATGCCTGTGTGTTTTTTAGGCAAATTATGAATGGTCAAACATTGGGAGAAGCTTATGGTGCGGCGGCGGAAAAAAATGAAGAATTTGATTTGAGTTATAGTTTTGGGCAATTGTTCGCTATGGGTTTGGTGACAGGCTTAAGCGTTAAAAATTAGAGCAACGAAGAGGAAAATGATATGGACGGTTTAGTGAAATTGGTGAATGGGGCGAATGGGATATTATCGAAATTTCCGCATATGATATTGGCGCTGATGGCGCGGTTGATTATGGGGTCGATATTTTTGAAATCTGGCCTGCTGAAATTTAAAGACTGGGACAATGCGATTAGCCTGTTTGAAAATATATTTACCGAAGTGCCACTGCCACCTGTCGTTGGCGCCTATTTAAGCGGTTATGGCGAAGTGATATTTGGCTTTTGTTTGATTGTTGGTTTTGCCTCACGCTTTAGTGCTTTGGGCATATTGGGTATGACTTTAGTGATTGAGATTTTTGTCTTCCCCGAAGAATATATTTTGCATGGCATGTGGGCGGTTTGTTGCCTTTATGTGATAAAATATGGCCCGTGCATGTTGTCACTTGATTATTTTGTGAAAAAGCAATTTGGCAACAAGTAAATCTTTTCATTGATAAAAAAACGACTAAACTCCTTTGAGCAATCAAGGGAGTTTTTTAATGTCTGCATCATCAAAACAAATAGAAAAATATGGCTTTTGGGCATCTGATTTAAGCGCTGAAAAAGTGGCGGGTAAGGCTTTGCGGTTTGGCGGTTTGGAGACATTGAATGGTGATGTTTATTGGAGCGAGTCGCGGCCAGATGAAGCGGGGCGATCGGTGATTGTGAAGCGCAGTGCAAATGGTGAGGTGCAGGATATGATTGGTGCGCCATATAGTGCCGCATCGCGGGTGCATGAATATGGCGGTGGTGAATTTGGGCTTGGTGATGATGTTTTGGTGTTTGTGAATGCTAAGGATCAAGATTTATACAAGGTGGATTTAGATGGCGCGGCTGAACCTGTGCGTTTGACGCAAATGCCTGACATGCGATTTGCTGATATTCAGGTGGTTGCTGATTATATTGTGGCGGTGGGGGAATATCATAAGCCTAACGGTGTGGCCAATATGCCTGAGAATATGTTGATACGGGTGAGTTTAAATGCTGATGCGGTGGCTGAAGTTGAGGTGATTGCGCAGAGTAAGCCTCAGGGAGGACGCGATTTTTATGCTTATCCGCGCATTAGCCCTTGCCGTAGTAAAATTATTTATACGGCGTGGGATTTGCCGCATATGCCGTGGCAATGTGCCGAAGTTTTTATGGCTGATATTAATGGTAATGGCATTGAGAATGCTGAACTGCTTGCGGGCGGCGGTGATGAAGCGGTGTTTGCGCCGATATGGCATACCGATGGTGGTGATCATAAGGGTGCGTTTTATTATATTGGTGATGGCACTGGTATTGGCAATCTTTATGATGTGCGGCGTGGTGTGTCGGATAATTTATGGCCGATAGAGGCTGAATGTGGCCATCCCAATTGGGTGTTTGGCATGCGCTCATATGATGTGCTGGACAATGGTTTGATTGTGATGCGGATTATTGAGCAGGGGGTGTTTAAGCTGGTGGTGGTTGAGCCATGGTCTAAGCAAGTTCGGCATATAGAAACTGATTTTAAAGACATTGATAAAATTACCGCTGCGGGCAATGACATTGTGATGTTTGCAACCACTGACCAAGATGCACAAATGCTGGTGAAGCTGGATATTGATACTGGTGAGTATGAGATTTTGCGTAAAAGCAGCGATGAGGGATTGGCTGAGGCAGATGTCTCTGTTGGGCAGGTGTTTCAATATGCGGTTGGTGAGGGTGATGTTGCGTGGGCGATATATTATCCGCCGATGAGTGGGACATATAAAGCTGGTGATGGAGAATTGCCGCCAGTGATTGTGAAAGTACATGGTGGGCCGACGAGTTTGGCGGGGCGCGGGTTTAATTTGAAATATCATTATTGGACCAGCCGCGGCTTTGGGCTGGTGGATTTGGATTATCGAGGTAGTTTTGGTTATGGACGCGATTATGTACAGAAACTGGACGGCAATTGGGGCATTACTGATGTTGAAGATGCAGTGGCGGCGATTGTGCATTTAAGTGAAAAAGGTAAAGTGAATAAAGCGCAAGCGTTTATTACGGGCGGCAGTGCGGGTGGTTTTACGGTGTTGATGGCCTTGGCCACTACCAATGATTTTTTGGCGGGCACTAGTTATTATGGTGTGGCTGATTTGGGTGGTCTGGCCAAAGCCACACATAAGTTTGAGCTTAAATATATGGATGAATTGGTGGGGTTGCCTGAGGGCGCATCTGCCGATGAGGCGGAAGCGTTTTTCTTCAGCCGCTCGCCATTGTCAATGTTGGATGACTATAGAAGCCCGACTTTGTTTTTGCAGGGTTTGGATGATAAGGTTGTGCCGCCTGCGCAAAGTAAGGCGATGTATGATGTTTTGAAGGCTAAGAATGTGCGCACTAAGCTGATTAATTTTGAGGGCGAGGGGCATGGGTTTAAGAAAGCAGAAAATAACATTACGTCTTTAAAAGAAGAGCTGCAATTTTATCAGGATTTAATGTAAAAAAAGGCCGCGCGGTACGGCCAGCGCGGCCTTAGGCTCTCAGCCCCTAAAGAGGGAGGAAAAGGGCTGAGGAGATTAACTTAACTTGGTTTATCTAAGCGGTGATAAGTTTTTCGTCTGACTTATCTTGCACGTCGATTGGAATGGAGCGAGGCTTTTTGGCTTCAGGCACTTCGCGCTTTAAAGCAATGTGAAGAAGCCCATTTTCCAGACCAGCGCCACTAACAATGACATAGTCATCAAGCTCAAATTTACGCTCGAAATTTCTTGTGGCAATGCCACGGTGGAGATATTCGATTTCTTCATCTTTTGATACCTTTTGGCCAGAAATGCTTAGTGCATTGCCTTCAATTTCAATATTCAACTCATCATCAGTAAAGCCTGCAACGGCCATTGTAATGCGATATTCATCGTCATTAATGCGTTCGATATTATAGGGGGGATAGGTGGGGCTGTTATTTTCGTTGACCGACAGCTCGTCAAATAAAGAGGCGAGGCGGTCAAAACCAACGGTGGTTTTATACAGCGGGGTAAAATCAAAATGACGCATATTTTTCTCCTTATTAGCAAGATTATATAAGCCACCCATTTGGCATGGCTTGTTGTTCAATATGTAGTGTCAATTACAATCTAGATATATGAACTGTGGTTGGCTTTACAAGGTTTGGGGCTAAAAAATAGTTATTCACATGATGAACGTAATATGAACGCGGTCATCAGATTAGGTTCAGGTTGGCTGCTTTATAAAGGGGGTAAGAGCAACGCAATGATACTTAACTCTAGCCCAAAAGGGAGATTGATGTGACACAGACAAGGCATATAACCAAGGCGGTATTTATTATTTTGGCATTGGTATTTACCACAAATGCTAAAGCCGAAGGGCGGGTAAATTTTTCATTTTCGGTCAATGTGGGTGGCCATAGCCAAGCACATAGAAATGGTTTTGAACAGTTTTTTAATCAGGTATTCCAACAAGGTCATAACGATAATGGCGGGCATTATCAAATTGGTGCCAACGGTATGCAATATTGGGTGCAAGGCAACCATGATCATCATAAACAGGTTAACAAGCATAAGAAAAAATACAGAAATTATGCACAGTTAAATAATAAGAAGCAGTTGGTGCAGCATCTACGTAAATTGGGGTATCGCCATGTGAAGCGCATTCAAAGGAATGGTAGATATTATACAGCCAGAGCCATTTCGCCAAAAGGCCATACGGTTTGGGTGAAGGTAGATAGGCGTAATGGCCAGATTAAAGGTAAACGTGTATTGGCGTGGCAACACCGCCGTTAAAATGAAAAAGTAGACTTTGGTATTGTGTGTTTAATTATTCATCTTAGGTTCAGGTTCGAACCATTATATCAGAATTAAGAGGCGGGAACTTTTTTTTAATCTCCTATACCACAGCCTCTTATTTAAGAAGGGCATTCAATTTATTGAATGCTCTTTTTTGTTGGCAAATCGATTATAATCATATTCAATATCGGTAAATAGGTAAGGAGAATCAGATGAGATTAGCGGTTTTTTGTGGCTCGAGTGTTGGCAAGTCGGATGAATTTTTAAGCGCGGCACAGATGTTGGGGCGTTTGTTGGCGCAGCAGAATATTGAATTGGTTTATGGCGGTGGGCATGTCGGCTTGATGGGCGGTGTTGCTGATGCGGTGCTGGATGCGGGTGGCAAAGTGATTGGTGTGATGCCGCAGCATTTGGTTGACCGTGAGATTGCGCATGAAGGGCTAACCGAGCTGATTGTGGTGGCGGATATGCATGAGCGCAAGCTTAAAATGGCCGAACTTGCTGATGGGTTTATTGCCATGCCAGGTGGTGCGGGCACATTAGAAGAAATTACCGAACAATGGACATGGGCGCAGTTGGGTGTACACCAAAAACCCTGTGCTTTCTTGAATGTTTTGAATTATTATGAACCGTTGAAAGTTTTTGTGGCCTCGATGGTGGAGAATGGTTTTGTAGCGGAAAATTATGCTGATATGTTGATTTATTCGGCTGACCCACAGGTGATTTTAAATGAAATAAACAGTTACGCACCACCTGCACCTAAATGGCAAAATAAGTGAATAAAATTGGTTTGTAATATATTATTGAGTGGGATAATATGAAATTCTTTAGATATTTTGGATGATTTTATGAGCTTATCGCTTGAGTTTACTGAAATTGAAGGCAATGATATTCCTGAAAATTCGATGGTTGGTAGTTTTGAAAGTTATGACGGATTGAGCATTCGTTATGGGGTGTTTAAGCCCGCTAAAGATGGGATATGCCATGGCACAGTCTGTTTGTTTGGTGGGCGTAGTGAGCCGATAGAAAAATATTTTGAAACCATTAAAAAACTGCAATTACGTGGATTTTGCGTGACGATTATGGATTGGCGTGGGCAGGGGCTTTCTGAGCGGTTAACCAAAAGCCGCAATAAAGGCCATGTGAAAACATTTGAAAATTATGTAAAAGATGTGGAAGTGTTGATGAATAAAGTGGCGCTGGCGGATTGCCCTGCGCCTTATTTTGCATTGGCACATTCAACTGGGGCGAATATTTTAACTCAATATGTGGCGCTGCCATCTGCGGTGAATATGTTTGAACGCATGGTGCTAATTTCGCCATTTTATAAATTTGATATTGGTGATAAGAAAGAATTGCTCATTCGGATTTTTTCTAAATTTTTAACATGGTTCGGCATGGGGGAATTAAAGGCGACTTTTTTAGAAGGCGGGCCGAAAGAGTTGAAAGTGTTTGATCCTGATAATTTGATTTCATCTGATAGAGGACGGATGAAACGTGAGCAGAATATTATTAAGGCCAATTTGAATTTGGCTTTAGGCGCGCCGACATTTGGTTGGTTAAATGCGGCATTTGACAGCATTGCTAAAATTAAAAAACGCGGGTTTGTGGCCAAGGTAAAAACCCCAATTTTGGCAATTATGGGCACTGAAGATTATTTGGTTTCGCAGCAAGCGATGCAGAATATAATTGGCCAAATTTCGGGTGCGGGATTGGTTGAAATTGATGGCGGACGGCATGAATTGCTGATGGAAAATGACAAGATTGTGGCGCAGACATGGACGGCAATTGATGCGTTTTTACCTGGCACTAATCATTAAAATCAAACAGATAGTAGTGAAAGCGCTTTTTTGTGAAGGGTTTTATTGGCTGTGGCTAATACGGTGGTTTTGCCTAAATTGTCATCGAATATAATTGGTTCGCCCGCCCAATTGGTTACCACACCGCCAGCGCCTTCGACGATGGGCACGAGGGCGGCGATGTCATAAGCATTTAAATCGGTCTCAAATACCAAATCTAATGTTCCAGCGGCGAGCAAGCAGTAGAAATAGCAATCGCAACCATAGCGCATCAGGCGCACATTGTCTTTGATGTGCTCAAAATTGGCAATGTCGCTTGGGGTTTTGAAAATTTCGGGCGCGGTGCTGCCAGCTAGAGCTTGCGATAGATCGGTTTGTTTGCTGGTGGTGAGTTGGCCATAGGTTTCGCGTGGGCCTTGATAGAGACAGGCGCGGCCATAGCCCCAGAAACGCTCGCCAATATGTGGTTGGCTGTTGAGGCCAAACACGGCTTTGCCTTCAAAAGTGAGGCCGATGAGTGTGCCCCACATGGGAACGCCTGATATAAATGATCTTGTGCCATCGATGGGGTCTAATATCCACTCATAAGGGCTGTCGGTTTTTTTCTGGCCAAATTCTTCGCCCAATATGCCGTGGCTGGGGAAATGTTCTTCAATTAAGGCTCTTATGGCTTTTTCGGCATTTTGATCGGCCAATGTAACGGGATCGAATGTGCCTTGATCGGCTTCTTTATTGTCAATGGCGACGGGTTTGCGAAACATTGGCAAAGTGATGGCATCGGCGGCATCGGCCAACATATGGGCAAAGCGGGCAAAATCTTCGAGTTCGGCTAGGGGGGCATTGGGTAACATGTTTTTTTCCTCGAAGTCATTAAAAAGGCCAGTGAGTCACTATAACAAACTGGCCTTAGAAATATATTGTTAAATACGCTTATTCGTCTTTAGGTGCGCGTTTTCTGTCGGTTGGGTTGAGGTGAATTTTGCGCAAACGAATGTGGTTTGGCGTCACTTCAACCAATTCATCGGTTTCGATGTATGAAATGGCTTCTTCTAAGCTCATGGCTCTAGGTGTGGTTAGCTTTACGGCTTCGTCTTTACCAGAGGCACGCATATTGGTCAGCTGTTTGGCACGGAGGCAGTTTACAACAAGGTCATTAGAGCGGTTATGTTCGCCGATGATCATGCCTTCGTAAACTTTAACGCCATTGGTGATGAACATAATGCCGCGGGCTTCTAAGTTGAACAAAGCGAATGGTACAGTGTCGCCATTGCCGTTTGAAATCAGCACACCATTACGGCGGCCTTCAATTTCGCCTTTATGCGGAGCAAAGCTATCAAATACACGGTTCATAACGCCTGTGCCGCGTGTGTCGGTTAGGAATTGGCCATGATAACCGATCAGGCCACGGGCAGGCACTTTCATGATGATGCGGGTTTTGCCGCCAGCGCCTTGGCGCATGTCAACAAGCTCGCCCTTACGAAGAGAAAGCTTTTCGATCACGGAGCCTGAATATTCTTCATCAACGTCGATCACCACTTCTTCAATTGGCTCTAAACGTTCGCCATTCTCACCTTTTTGCATGATCACTTTAGGACGTGATACTGAAAGCTCAAAACCTTCGCGGCGCATGGTTTCAATTAAAATACCCAATTGCAATTCGCCACGGCCTGATACAATGAAGCCGTCTTTTTGCTCAGAATCGGTGATTTTAATCGCCACATTGCCTTCCATTTCGGCAAACAGGCGCTCACGAATGATACGGGATTGTACTTTTTTACCATCGCGACCCGCCAAAGGTGAATCATTGATAGAGAAAGTAACCGATAAGGTTGGTGGATCAACAGGCAGAGCCACCAAAGCTTCGGTGATGATTGGATCTGAAATGGTGTCGGCCACGGTGGTTTTAGACAGACCTGAAATGGCGATGATATCGCCAGCATGGGCTTCTTCTAATGGCACACGTTCTAGGCCACGATAGGCCAAGATTTTAGACACGCGGCCCCGTTCTAGAATTTTACCATCGGCAGACATGGCATGAATGTTTTGGTTAACTTTCACGGTGCCCGTTTCGATACGGCCTGTCAGAATACGACCCAAGAATGGGTTGGCTTCAATGGCAGTGACCAACATTGAGAATTCTGGGCGTTCTTCAACAATGGTTGGGCATGGGAAATATTCGATGATGCGTTTAAATAGGGGGCCAAGGTCGCCAGTTTGTTTGCTAGCGTCGGCTTCTAGATCATCCACTGCCCAGCCGTTACGGCCAGAGGCTAGAATAACAGGGAAGTCCAATTGTTCGTCATTGGCATCAAGATCAACAAATAGGCCGAACACTTCGTCATACACTTCAAGCACGCGGGCGTCGGAACGGTCGGCTTTGTTGATGACCACAATGGGTTTGAGGCCAAGTTTTAAGGCTTTTGAGGTTACAAATTTAGTTTGTGGCATCGGGCCTTCGGCCGCATCTACTAGCAATACAACGCCGTCTACCATAGATAGAATGCGCTCCACTTCGCCGCCAAAGTCGGCATGACCTGGGGTGTCAATGATGTTAAGGCGATGAATTTCGCCATCATTTTTATAATCGATAGAGGTACATTTGGCCAAAATGGTGATGCCGCGTTCACGCTCTAGATCGTTGCTGTCCATAGCGCGTTCTTCGACGTCTTGGTTTTCGCGGAACGTACCAGATTGTTTAAGCAGTTCATCGACCAATGTGGTTTTGCCATGGTCAACATGGGCAATGATGGCTAGGTTGCGCATCTTATCGAGGGGCATATTCATGATATTAGACCGTTATATGTGTGATAAGGCCGATTTATCCCTATGACAAATAGCCTTGTTTAAATATTGCGCGAGTATTAGCTGCATTAATAATGAAAGGCAAATGAATAGTGACATTTATTTGGTTATAATTAACGTCATTCAGGTCACAAAACTGTTTTATTCGGCAGCATTTTGGTAGGGAATGAGATATTCAGGCTTAATATCAATGATTTTTTGGCTCAAACCAGTCAATATATTTTCTATTTGGGTGAAGTTTTCGGTCTTTTGAATGCGTTTCTCATCCATATAAAGGCCACGGTTAATCTCTAACTGTACACTATGTAAGCCAAGCTGAACGGTTTGATATTTGCGGGTGATGGCGCCGCCTGCATAAGGCTGGTTAAGCCGCACACTAAACCCACAAGATTGAAAATGTTTATATATGGTCTCTGAGACATGGCGATTGCATGATTGGCCATGTAGATCGCCAATGATAAAATCTGGTGCGGGTTGGTTTTTGCTGAAACGGGATGGCATGCTATGGCAATCGATTAGTAATGAAAAACCATAGTGGATTTGGGCTGAGGTGGTTAGGGTTTCGAGTAGGCTATGATAGGGGTGATAATGCTTATCCAAGCGGCTTTGGCCTTGGGTTAAGCTGATTTTGCTGTGATAGATATTTTGTTGATGAGCCACAACCCGCGGGATGACCCCTAGGCCGGCTTTGATGAGCGGTGCATATATATTGGCATCATCATTAAGCGGCTCGATGAAAAGCGCGGGATCTAGATCGTTGGCTAAGCGGTTTACATCGACAAAAGCACGGGGAAAAAGCGCTGATAATTTATTGCCGCCTTGGTGGCTTATTTGGGTGAATAACTGGTCAACATAGGCATCTTCGGAACTGCGTAAATTTATAAAATCTAACCGCGAAGTTGCAACGAAATTTTGCGTATAATTATGGCCAGAATGAGGGAAGCTGAACAAGAAAGGCGAAGGGTTTTGATCGGGCAGGATGTTGGTGATTTGTGTGGTTGTTGGACGTGCGTTTTGGCCAGCTAATTGCAATGAGATTTGTGCGGTTTCAAAGGTGATCATGTTAATTTTATGCATGTGCTGTTAGTAAACGTTGTATAAGTATAGGTTCTAGCGCTTCAGAAGCCAAATAAAATCGGATCAATTGTTTTTATGGGATGAAATGAAGAGATATTTAACAATTTATATTTATACCATTTACAAGACCTATGGATTTAAAATAACATGGGTGACATTAGACGTTTGAAAATGGGTGAAATGGTATGGCAAAAATTCTGTTGGCAGAAGATGATGACGATATGCGCCGCTTCTTACATAACGCTTTGAGAAAAGCCAAGCATGATGTGGTGAGCTTTGAAAATGGTGCCTTGGCATATGGCCGATTGCGAGAAGAGCCGTTTGACCTATTGTTAAGTGATATAGTGATGCCTGAAATGGACGGCATTGAGCTTGCTCGGGTGGCGGCTGAGCATGACCCGACGCTTAAAATTATGTTCATTACAGGCTTTGCGGCTGTGGTGCTGAATAATGGCGGCGAAATTCCATCTAATGCGAAAGTGTTATCCAAACCGTTCCATTTAAAGGATTTAGTGGCTGAAGTGGATAAGCTATTGGCGGCTTAAAGTAAGTTTATCGAATGAGAAATCTGTGAGGCAATGTTGTTAGCTGTTAAAATAATAGTTTTTAGCTTGCCTCTTTTTTTGTTTGCACTTATACATCTGATCAACATTGAGGGCGATTAACTCAGTGGTAGAGTGTCTCGTCGACATCGAGAAAGTCACAAGTTCGAACCTTGTATCGCCCACCATTCCCTAATTTTTTAATCTTTAAAAACCACGGTTTTTGAACCATTGATGAGAATGCGATTTTCCAAATGATAGTTTGCAGCTCTGGCAAGAACACGGCGCTGGCCTTTGCGCACTGGATCTTACTGCGCATCAGAATGGTTAGCATGCCCAACATCTTGCTCTATACCCTTTATCTAAATCTGCAGTGACATAGTGGGCGGTGGTGCCAATTATTTTTACATCGCGTTTGTGGGCTTGGTGATAGGGTTTAGCGTCTACTTGATTTTGAATTTTTCGATTATTTTTGATAATTTTAGTTTGAAATCATCAAGTGGTTGGTTCATCTCAAATTCAAGGCGCATGAAAATAAATTGGTTTGTTGATCATCAAATTGTTGGGCTTCGACAATGTTTCCGCTTGATAAAGGAATACAGGTGGAAACTGCGGCGACGTTTTCTGGTTGGTCTTCGCATCTGATGGATGAGTGTATTTTATCATTTATTTAGCCTTATTGGTTTTCGCTCAGTGGGTTTCGTTCTAATGGTTTTTAACTGGTGGTGTGCCATGAGTGTGGAAAGTTTCGATGGTTTTAAGCCCCCAAGCTTGGCCTTTTTTTCGGTCAGTCTCAGTCCAAATAACGGTTTCCCAATCTGGTTGTAATATCAAGCGTGCGCCTGAATTTGCCAACTCTACCCTATTGCCAGCAGGCTCCCAAACATAGAGGAAAAAAGTGCCTTGGATGGCGTGTTTATGCGGTCCTGTTTCTATATGAACGCCATTTTCGAGGAATATATCTGCGGCTTTTAAAATGTCTTCACGTGTATCTGTGGCATAAGTGATGTGATGGAAGCGCCCTTCGCCACCAGCATGCTCTTCGGTGCAGGCCAAATCATAAGTTTTGTTATTGACGGTAAACCAGCTGCCGCCAATGCGGCCATTATCGAGCTGAATTTCTTCGGTCACACGTGAGCCGAGACAGGTTATCATAAATTTTTTAAATTCAGTTATATCCGCGGATAATAAGTTTAAATGGTCAAGCCGTCTTGGGCAGCAGCCGCGGCCATGATAGCGTTGTGCGACGTTTTTAAGTGCGGGTTTTTCGGCTTCGGGCGCGGCATATTTAACCGTATCCCAATATAGCTCAAATATGTGGTTGAACGGGTCTTTAAAACGAAAAGCATGCCCATGCCCGTCATCACCATCTACCCAGCCTAAAACTTCATATTCACTGGCTTCAATCACAGCCACTCGCCTCTTTAATGCTTCGGGGGAAGCCACACGATAAGCAATATGTCCGACCCCAGTGGTGTGGTGTTTGGTTAGTTTTAGCGTGTGATATTCATAATCATCCCAAGCACGAAGATAGGCGGAGTTTTCATCTTCACCACTTAAGGTGAGGCCATACACATTCACAAAAAAATCTAGGCTTTCATCATATTTATCGGTGAAAATTTCAACATGCCCCAAATGGGCGACATCATAACAGATTTCGGTCATTGTTTTTCCTTTTTTATTTTCAGCTAAATGAATGTGAGGAGTTTGCCGAGTTTACGCTATGCTTTATAACACGCAATGCTAGCCAATATACCCCCAACATATTCCTAACGGTAATAAATATAATTTCATAGGTTCTGAATTGGGGATTGCTGGCTGTTCAAATTTAAGTGTAAAGCGCTGTGTGGGCTCATCCATATATCGAATTGAACGGCTTAAATTTAGTTGGCGGGGTTTTAAATGTTGAAGGAAGATTTTATGTTGTCAGGACCGCTTAAATTCGTTCGGGTATTTATACAACAGCCTTACAATTTTTTGAATAGATATTTTTATTAACGATTTGTTCACTTTAACTGGTTAACTATAGTTATGACCAATTAAATTGTTGAATTATGGTAAATTAAATTGTTGAATTATGGTAAATACAACTTGTTTTTATCTCAATTTTGTAGTTTCATGTTGCCAGTTTGTTAAGTATTGAATCGTTGAGTGGTAATTATGAATTTTATTAAATTAAGTATGGCTACATTTGTGGCTACAGCCTGCCTTATAAGCACCGCATATGCTCGAAACGGTGAGTTTTGCGAATTGGCAGAATCGGCTTTGTATAAAAATTACAATTTAGAATCAATACGCCAACAATTAAATGCTTCGGATGAACGCATCATTCAAAGCAAGAATGTAAATGGCCCAAAATTAACCTTGTTGGGCAACTTATTGGCTTATTCTGAAGAGCAAGGTTCTACGAACATAACTAACAATGCTACACTTGCGTTAAGTTATAGCCAGACTTTGTATGATAGTGGCTTAAACGATGCACGTCTTGGGCAAGCTAATGGCAATAAACAGTTGTTAAATTTAGACCTGGCTGCCGGTTCGCGTGATACCATTGTTGAGGTGGCCAGAGCCTATGTTAATTTCGTCAAAAATATTCAATTGCTATCATTAGGCCGTAAAAATTTAGGTAATATTAACGAGCAATTACATAACGTAGAAGATAAGTTTGCCGCTAGTGAGGCTACACAACAAGAACTTTCATTGGTTAAATCGCGGGTGCGTCAAGCCACGTCAAATATGCTGCGTGCCAAAGCCGAAGTGCTGCTGTCACGAGTTAAATTGATGGCGCTGACCAATAAAGAAGCCATTGGCGATGATAGCGGGTTTATGAAATCATTGCTGACTAACATCCCTAGCTCCAGCTCTGCTGCGATTGAAACGGCGCGGGCAAACTCTATCGAAATTGATAAAACTGGCATTGCTATCGATGTTGCACAATTTGAAATTGCAGCGCAAGAGGCTAGTTTGGGTGCAAATGTTCAAGTTACTGCTAGTTTTGGCTTTGGTAAAGTTGATGATGATACGGGTGTTGCCAGCCGTGTTGGTTTGGCCCTGAATTTACCTTTATACAGCTCTGGTGTGCTTGAATCTAAGGTTCGTGAAGCCAAGGCGACGTTGGCGGCTGCTCGGGCGCGGCGGGCTTTTATGACAGAATTATCCAAACAAAATGTTAGGGTGGCTTTTGAGATTACCAAAAGCATTCAGCAATCTTTAGCCATTTTGCCCGAAGCTATCCGTGAGCAAGAAGCCGCGATCGCTTCACTTGAGCAATCTTTAGCACGTAGTTTCATTTCAACTGCTGATGTGTTATTGGCTAAAAACTCAGTATTTGAACTGCGTAAAAGCCTCGTGCAATTGAGATTTGAGCGCTATTCAAGTAATTTAGAGTTGCTTAACAGTATTGGCAAATTGCAATCTGTCGCCAGTTTAAACACTGTTGGTTTGTGTAAATAAGTTTGCATCCCCACAAATATCTAGATTGAGCTACATCAACGGTTGTTTGATCTATTTTTTGGTTTATAAATAGTTTCCAAGGGAATAAATTTAACAGGTTTATTTGTTTTATTCATTATAATGTCGTGTATCGACTAAATCATTATTTATTTTAAAGTATAATATATGCAGAATCAGCGTCCAAGTAGTAACAAAGCCATTAAAATCTTAGGAAACTCTAAACGTGCCTTTGTATTTGTTGGTATTTTTAGTTTTATCATTAACATATTGCTGCTCGTTTCGCCGGTGTTTATGTTGCAGCTTTACGATAGAGTGCTTACCTCGGGTAGTGTGGATACTCTACTTGTACTGACTGGCATTGCGGTGTTTCTGATTATGATTCTCGGCGCATTAGAAATGATTCGTTCTCGGATTATGGTTCGGGTTGGTGTGGATATTGATAAAGAACTGCATGTTCCGGTGTTTATGTCGGTGATTAACCGTTCATTACGGGCTGATTTAAACAAATCATCACAAGCCATCCGCGATTTGGATAGTTTGCGTCAGTTCTTTTCGGGCCCGAGCCTTTTTGCGTTTTTTGATGCACCATGGACGCCGTTTTATCTGCTTATCATCTTTATAATGCATCCATGGCTCGGTTCGTTGGCGTTGGGCGCAGCTATTGCTATTTTCATTCTGGCGATATTTGCCGAACTAGTATCGCGTGACCCTTTAAAAGAAGCCGCGGCGCAAGGCGCTAAGGCCAACAGTTTCGCTGAAACTTCATTGCGCAATGCATCAGCCATTAAAGCCATGGGTATGGCCAATAATATTGGCGAGAGCTGGCGTGAAAACCATGCGGAAATGATTGAGGGCCAAACCAAAGCTTCAAACCGTTTATCGATTTTGATGGGCTGGTCAAAGGCATTTAGAATCATTGTGCAAATTTGTATTTTAGCGTTGGGTGGTTATCTCACCATTTTGCAAGAGATTACTCCAGGTATCATCATTGCGGCATCTATCATTGCTGGCCGTGCTTTGGCGCCTGTCGAGCAAGCCATTGGCGCATGGCGTGGTTTTGTTATGGCCCGCGCCGCGCGCAAACGTTTGGCCGAAATGCTGACACTTTCACAATCTGATGACGAAAATATCAAATTACCTGTACCAGAAGGGGCGGTGACGGTAGATCGGCTTATTGGCATGCCAGCGGGTGTTCAAAAAGCCATCCTTAAAGGGGTTAACTTCAGCATTGAGGCGGGCGAGATATTGGCGATTGTCGGCGCAAGCGCTAGCGGCAAAACCACACTCATGCAATTTTTAGCGGGCATTTGGCCACCTAGCCAAGGCAATGTAAAAATTGATGGTGCCGAGATTGCCAACCTGCATACTGAAGACAGGGCGGCCTTCATTGGCTATCTGCCACAAGATGTTGAATTGTTTGAAGGCAGTGTGAAAGAAAACATCGCCCGCTTTACAGATTTTGAAGATGAAGATGTGATTGAAGCTGCAACCTTGGCTAATTGTCATGATTTGATTTTGGCACTGCCGCAAGGTTATGAGACAGATATCGGTGGCGGAGGTTCGCATTTATCGGGTGGTCAACGCCAACGTATTGGTTTGGCGCGCGCCTTTTATGGCAAACCAGCGGTTATTTTGCTCGATGAGCCAAATGCCAGTTTGGATACAGCTGGCGAGGCAGCACTGGCCGAGGCCATTGTAAATATGAAAAAACAGAAAACAACGGTGATTATGATCTCACATGCGATGAATCTAATGCAACATAGTGATAAATTGTTGGTGTTAAATGACGGTGCTGCGGTTAAATTTGGGCCAACTCAGCAGATAATGGCCGAGATGCGGGGAGGGAATTGAGCATGATTAAACTTATCGATGATAAAACAGCAGACAATGCTCCCGTAAAAACCACAACAAAAGCGACAAACAAGTCTAAAGGCAATAGTTTTGGCAGTGTCAGTATTGATAGCATGAGCGTCAATGCATTGGGTATGCTGGGCATGATAATTTCCATCATTGGCTTTGGCGGCTTTATATTATGGGGTACGCAAGCCAATTTGGCCAAAGGCGTTTCGGCGCAAGGCACTGTGGTGGTTGAAGGTAAACGCAAAACTGTGCAGCATTTAGAAGGCGGCATTATCCAAGAGATTTTGGTTAAAGATGGCGATAAAGTTAAAGCTGGCCAAGTGCTTATTCGGTTGGATGAAACACAGGTGCAGGCACAAGCTGATTTATATAATGTAAGGCGAAATACGGCATTGGCAACATTGGATCGTTTAACTGCCGAGCAAAATGGTGCCCAATTTCTAATTTTTAGAGCAGAATTAGCTGATAATAAAGCTGACGAAAATATCGCACTAATTTTAACCGTGCAACAAACATTATTTGAAGCACGGCGTGATCAACTTGAAGGCAGAGCGTCAATCCTCGGCCAAAGAATTGAACAACTTAATGAAACTCGTATTGGTCTTGAAGCGCAAAAAAACGCATCCGTGCAACAGCTTGCGTTTTTGGATGATGAGCTAGAACGTTCGATAGATTTGGTGGCACGTAAAATTGTGTCGCAAAATGACATAAACGAAAAACGCAGCATTAAAGCCAAAGTCGAAGGCGAAATTGGTGCTCTGTCTGCACAAATTTCTGGTACGGCTGTTACACAAGGTGAAGCCAGATTGGAGATTCTGCAATTGCAGAAAACCTTCGCGCAAGAAGTTGCGCAACAGATTTTGGAGAATCGTGAAAAAGTCTTTGAACTGAAAAGCCAAATTGTTGCGGTGGCAGATGTCTTAAAACGTAAAACCATCATTGCACCGCAATCGGGCACCATTATTGGCCAAACTGTGTTCACCATTGGTGGCGTGGTGCCGCCTGCCAGCCCGTTGCTAGAAATTGTGCCTGAAGAGGATAAATTGATCATCGAAGCCAAAGTTAGCACCATTGATATTGATAATATTTTCATCAGCCAAAGTGTGCGGGTGCGTTTGTCAGCATTTAAATTGCGCTCAACACCCTTGTTGCAAGGTGAGGTGATTAGTATTTCGCCAGATGTGATTATCAACCCGCAAACGGGTGAGCATTATTACATTGCGCACATATCTTTATCGCAAGAGGAAAAAGATAAAATTGATGAAGAAATCTTACCAGGCATGCCGGCCGAAATTCTAATTGAAACGGGTAGCCGTACACCGCTCGAATATCTGATGGAGCCATTAGAATCAGTCATTGAACGGGCGTTGAATGAAGATTGACTTATCCTCTGTTAAACATATAAATCATTAAAAAGACTGTGATAAACAATAAGAAAGGCTGCAAATTTTCATTTGCAGCCTTTCTTATTAGAGGGATCGACAAAAGCGATGTCTGTTGGCCAAATGGTTGAAATTTGCTGATTCTCTATACAAATCCACAGGCTTATATACTAGTTAACCTACGTTAAGGCTTTTGGATAAAAAAGTGATAATTTTACCACAGTAAAGGTAATGGTTCGCGATGTTAGACCCTTATTCCCGCCCATAAGGGCTGGTTCAACACGTAAATGGTAGCCATACAGCGTGTCACAATTATGGTTAATTTAACCATATTATATCATAGGTTAACACAAGGCATAGCATATGTTAGCCGCAATTGATGCAAAGCCAGTCTCAGCCTTGCCGAATCACTAAATCGCCTGAGCCTGAGGCTAATAGCCCGATTCGGGCAGAATACTTAACAATAGATTAACAAGAACCGCAGTTTGGGGCGCTTTAAAGGCCCAAGCCTACAAAAAAAACCTATAAGCCTCAATCTGCCTGCAAAAACCAAAAAAACATTTTACAAAAGGCCAATTCTCAGTATATAAATGAAGGTGGAGATTAAACGTAATAATAACCAGGTAAAATCTAATGAATAAACATATCGTATTTGGCAARTCWGCCAAAAAGAAAACTAGACAACTTTCCAGCAGAAACGCCCAAATACTCGCTATGTCAAGTATGGCTGCTTTGCTAACTGCTTGTGGTACGGCTGCAACGCCAGGTACTACTCCAGGTACAACGCCGGGTACAACACCTGGTACTACTCCAGGTACAACACCTGCTCCAGTGGCTGTTACTAAAACAGTTAATCTAACAACCGGCCTCGACCAAGGTGGTGATTTCGCAGGTAGTGATGATGACGAGATTTTTGTTGCCGGCGATATTGCTGGAACAGGTACGTTTACATCTGGTGATACACTTGACGGTGGCAAGGGCGACGATACTCTGATTGTTTCGCAAGCTGCTGCTTTTACACTCCCAGCGGGCGTGTCGGTTTCAAATGTTGAAAACGTTAACCTTACAAGTGGCCTAACTCTTACAGTTGATACATCAACTGGTTTTACAGGTCTTACAAGCCTTAAAACAACATCTACTGCTACAGCCAATGTTACTGCTGCTGCTACAACTGATGTTGCTGTTAAAGTTACGTCAGCAAACGGCGCGACTACTTCTAATGGTGGTAAAGATTCTTCTGTTACGCTTTCAGATACTGCTGTATTGGGTACTGGCTCTGGTAACACAGTTGTTGTTGGTGGTCTTACGGCTGCTGCCGGTGATGTTACTGTTGTAAACAATGAGATCGTTTCAGTTGGTGCGGCGGATGCCGGTGCTACTGCTTCTGCAACTGGTAGTGTTACAGTTACTGGTGGTAAAACAGTTACTGTAGATAATACAGCTACAATTTCTATTGTTGGCGGTGCAGATCATGTTGGTGATATCTTAACGCTAGGTGCAGTGAATGTAACTGGTGATGCTAACACAACTGCTGTGACAGTTAATCAATCTGCTGCAACAACAGCTTGGGCTGCTGCTGGCGATAAAGCGAGCATTGCGAACGGTGCTGTTACTATTGCTGATATGAATGCTGCTTCTGCAACTGCCGCGGGTACAATCACTACGGTAACACTTAATAACTTTGGCGCATCTACTATTAACTCAAGTGCGCTTGCTACTGTTAACCTTTCTGGTACTAATGCTGGTGGTTTAGGTATTGGCCGTGGCGCACTTACTGCCACTCCAACTGCTAATACATTAGCTTTGAACCTAAATGGTTATACCGATGGTACAGGCCTTGTGGATACTGAAGCTGCTGCTGACGATGGTTTTACTGTTTTGAACTTGGACTCAAGCACTAAAGCTTCTACTTTAACTGCTTTGACTTTTGCTGATGTTAAAACACTGAATATCTCGGGCGATGCAAAGCTGACTTCAGCTGCTGAAACTTTAACATCTGTAACTGAGATTACCTCAACAAACACTGCTGGTGTTACTCTCGCTACTGCTCTTGCTACTGGCGTTACGTTCACAGGTGGTGATGGTGCTGATACTATTACGCTTACTAACGGTAATACAAAAGCTACTACCATGGGTAAAGGCGATGACACAGTTACTGTTGGTGCTATTTCTGGCGGAACAGGTACTGTTAAGGGTGGTGAAGGTACTGATACCTTGGTAACGACTGCTAATTTTGTGCTTACAAGCTTTACGGAATTTGAAACGCTTCGTGCAACTGGTGCTACTGGCGCTGTGAGTACAACAGGCTTTACAGCTCTTGAAGTTGGTGCTCTTACCGCAGGTCTAACATTTAATAATGTTGCTGCTGGTGTTGATGTTAAATTTGTTGCTGCTCCTACTAATACAACAGCAGTGGTCTTAGCAAGTGTTGCAGGTAATAACACAGTTAATCTTGAAATCTCTACTGCTGCTACAGCAAATGCTGGTACAGTTACTGTAGCTGGTGTTGAGACTATTAATGTTAAAGCTACTGACACAGATGTTGCTGCTGGTCTTAATACTGATGCAATGACTTTGGCTGCAACCTCATCAACGACTGTTAACGTGTCCGGTAATGCTGGTTTCACTCTTGTTACAACTGGTACAACAGTAACTACGACTATTGATGCTAGTGCTACAACTGGCGGATTTACTTATGTATCTACTAACACAACAGTTTCTGAAAATGTAACAATTAAAGGTGGTTCAGGCGCAGATAACCTAACTGGTAGTAACTCTGCAAATGATACAATCACTGGTGGTGATGGAGCTGATACGCTTGTATATGTTGGTGCAGCTGGTGGTTCGGATGTGTTTACTGGCGGTGCCGGAAATGATACATTTGATATTGATGCTCTTGGTACAACGGCTAGCCATTTGAAAATTACTGATGCGCTTTCTGGCGATAAGATTGATCTTGTTGGTATATCCGGTRCTGCTATTGTTGATGCGACTATAGGTACAAAAACCTCATTGGGTGGTGCTGCAACATTTACTGACTATCTTAACACAATCGGTAATGCTACGAATGGTGCCGCAGCTGCTTTAGTTGAGTGGTTCCAATTCAGTGGTAATACTTATCTTGTTATTGACAATTCTGCTGCTGCTAACTTTGCTGACGGTACAGATTCAGTGATTGAATTCAGTGGTTTGATTGACATGTCTGCGTGGGCAACTGCTACAGAAGTTATTACAATAGCCTAATTATAAGCTTTGGAAAAACAATATTGAGGCTCGCAACTTAGGTTGCGGGCCTTTTCTTTGTCCGGCGTTTGGCTTTGGTTAAATGCAGGTACAAAAAACCCACTCAGAGAATTCTGGGTGGGTTTTGTTTTAGGGTTGTGGATTGCTAACTTGTTGGGTTAAAACAGTAAAATTATCACCTATACTTTACTTTGGGTAAAACTTGCTAACCTTTGTCTCTCGGCTTATAAATATGGTTAAGAATAGGTCAATACAATACTTATGGGGAGAAGGTAATGAATAAGCATATACAATTTGGCAAGGCAGTTAAAGGCGGCAATAAGCCATTAAAGCGCAAAAATGCGCAGATATTGGCCATGGCCAGCATGGCGGCTTGTTAACGGCTTGTGGCGGGGCGGCAACAGCCACAC
>NVUH01000017.1 GCA_002401855.1 Hyphomicrobiales bacterium | reverse complement strand
GATTGCCATTCTTTCTGAAAGAATCAAAAATCTTACAGATCATTTTCGTGCAAACAAAAAAGACAATCACTCACGTCGTGGTTTGTTGGTTATGGTGGCGACACGCCGTAAGCTTCTTGATTATGCCCGTTCAAAAGACGAAGCACGTTATCAGAGCCTACTAGAGCGTTTAGACCTACGCCGTTAGAAAAAACAGCCCTTTCAAACACCTGTTTGAAGGGGTTTTTAAATTAAACATTTTAGCGAATTGGTCGCTGAAATGATATGAATTGGAAAACAAAATGTTTAATACATATAAACAAGAAATTGAATGGGCAGGCCGTACGCTTACCCTTGAAACTGGTAATATTGCCCGCCAAGCTGATGGCGCGGTTTTGGTCACATATGGTGACACCACTATCCTTGCAACCGTGGTTGCTGCTAGATCAGCCAAATCGGGTCAAGATTTTTTCCCGTTGACTGTAAATTATCAAGAAAAAGCCTATGCGGCTGGTAAAATCCCTGGTGGTTATTTCAAACGTGAAGGCCGCCCAACAGAGCGCGAAACACTGATTTGTCGCCTGATTGACCGTCCGATCCGCCCGCTATTTGTTGATGGCTTTAAAAATGAAACCCAAGTGGTGATCACAGTTTTAAGCCATGATCTAGAAAATGATCCAGACATTCCAGCACTTATTGGTGCTTCTGCTGCGCTTACCATTTCGGGCATTCCTTTTATGGGCCCTATCGGCGCTACAAAAGTTGGCTATAAGGATGGCGAATATATCATCAACCCAACATTTGAAGACATTGCTGAAGGCGAGCTTGAGCTTGTTGTTGCAGGTACTCATGATGCAGTGCTTATGGTTGAATCTGAAGCCAAAGAATTAACTGAAGAAGTTATGCTTGGTGCGGTTATGGCAGGTCATGAAGCCTTCCAACCTGTACTAGAAGCCATCATTAAATTGGCTGAGCAATGTGCTAAAGCCCCTCGCGAAATGGTTGAAGTTGACAATAGCGAAATCGTTGCCAAAATCACTAAATTGAGCGAAGAAGCTCTACGCGTTGCTTACGCAATCCAAACCAAAGCTGAACGTTCTGCAGCTGTTGGCGCGGCAAAAGACATCGCAATGGCAGAATTTGCTGATTATATCGATGGCGATGCTGATCGTAAATTAACGGTTGCTGAAGCGTTTAAAGGTTTAGAAAAGAAAATCGTTCGCGGTAACATCTTATCTACTGGCAAACGTATTGATGGTCGTGACCTAGATACGGTTCGCGCGATTGATTCACGCGTTGGTGTTTTGCCACGTGCGCATGGTACAGCCATATTCACTCGCGGCGAAACTCAAGCGATTGTGGTTGCCACATTGGGTACTGGCGATGATGTACAATATGTTGACGAACTAACAGGCACACGCAAAGAAACTTTCATGCTGCATTATAACTTCCCTCCATATTCTGTGGGTGAAGCTGGCCGTATGGGCGGCACAAGCCGTCGCGAAATCGGCCATGGTAAATTAGCATGGCGTGCGATTAAACCACTACTTCCTAGCCAAGATGATTTCCCATACACAATTCGTGTTGTGTCAGAAATTACAGAATCTAACGGTTCATCTTCTATGGCTTCTGTTTGTGGTACATCTTTGGCGCTTATGGATGCGGGTGTGCCGATTGCACGTCCAGTTTCTGGTATCGCTATGGGTCTTATTAAAGAAGGTGACGATTATGCCGTGCTTTCAGACATTTTGGGTGATGAAGATCATCTAGGTGATATGGACTTTAAAGTGGCTGGTACGATTAAAGGTCTGACTTCTTTGCAAATGGACATTAAAATCGGTGGCATCACCGAGGAAATCATGGGCAAAGCACTTGCACAAGCCAAAGGCGGCCGTCATCATATCCTTGATGAAATGGCCAAAGCTTTGGATACAACTCGTGACGAAATGGGCGAATTCGCTCCTCGTATCGAAACCATCCAAATCCCTACGGATAAAATTCGTGAAGTGATTGGCGCTGGCGGTAAAGTGATCCGCGAAATCGTTGAACAAACTGGTGCTAAAATTAACATTGACGATGATGGCATTGTGAAAGTGGCGTCTTCTGATGCCGCGTCTATCGAAGCTGCTATGGATTGGATTAAAGGCATTGCCGTTGATCCTGAAGTTGGCAAAATCTTCGACGGTACAGTGGTTAAAGTCATGGAATATGGCGCATTTGTTAACTTCTACGGCTCTAAAGATGGTTTGGTGCATAAGTCTCAAATCTCTAACGAACGTGTTGAAAATGTTTCTGATCACCTATCAGAAGGTCAAAAAATCAAAGTTAAATTGGTTAAAATTGACGATCGCGGCAAAATGAGCCTTTCATTGCGCGATGTTGAGCAAGACGCAAGTGAAGGTGATGCTGAGTAATTTCAGCTGATGCTTTAACAAGATTTAAAAGCCTCCAAGCTATCGCTTGGGGGCTTTTTTTGATGCATGCTCTGCATTTCTATCTGCCCCTCGCATCCAAACAACGTGCCATGCAGTGAGCGCGACAGCAGCCCGCTGCCGACGGACGCGCGGTCGGCTAGAGAGCGTAGCGAACGAGCGCGCCCGAGCGAAGCGACAAAGTGCCCTTGGGGTGCAAGTGTCAACAGCATGCCGTAAGGCGTGCGTATAAATGAAGTACCCGAGTATCGGCAGTATAGCTAACTTTCTTAGTGTCTTTAACGGCGGCTAATGCAGGTTCATTGGGTGCGGCTTCAGCACAAAATTTCCACCATCACAACTTTTCCGCAAATTCAGGACAGCGTCCTGCCTAGGCTCTGGAAGCCTGCATTTTTACGCCCACCTTTCGGTGGGCTAGTGGCCCCTGCGGGCGCACGCCTCCGCGTGCTTGCAACGGGCTAACCGCCCGACGGCCAGTCGGCCTTGCCTCAGCCTAACGGCTTCGGGCTCTTTTACCATGATAGGCGGCGCACACTGAAATGAATGGGAGTTGTGGAAGCGAGGGGCTGCTGAGTTTGTGGCTTGGAGTATGATTGCCGCCGTGCTACTTTGTTGCAAAAAAGGGGCAAAAATGAAAACACGCATTGCACGGCTGCATGCCGCTCATGACTTACGTATCGAAACCATTGAGGTTGCCGAACCTACTGCGGGCGAGGTTCTCGTAGCCGTTGGTGCAGGCGGTGTATGCGGTAGCGACTTGCATTATTACCATCATGGTGGTTTTGGCGCCATACGGGTGCGTGAACCAATTATTCTTGGCCATGAGGTTGCGGGCATCGTCAAAGCATTAGGCGCAGGCGTATCCAACGTCAAAATCGGCGACAAGGTGGCGCTTAATCCGTCGCTGCCTTGTGGCAACTGCCAATATTGCGATCAAGGCTTGCATCATCATTGCCTTGATATGTTGTTTTTCGGCTCGGCCATGCGCATGCCGCATGTGCAGGGTGCGTTTCGCGAAGCTATGGTGGTTAAAGCTGAGCAATGCATTCCGCTGGCCGATCATATCAGCCTAGCCGAAGGTGCATGTGCTGAGCCATTGGCCGTCTGTACCCACGCACGCAATCAAGCGGGTGAGCTTAACAGCAAAAAAGTGCTGGTCACAGGTGCGGGGCCGATTGGGGCCTTGTGTGTGGCTTTGTCGGTTGAGGCGGGCGCTGCCGAAATTGTGGTGACGGACATTCAGGATGCGACGCTTAAAATTGCGCAACAGATGGGGGCAACAAAAGCCATAAATACCGCCGCAAACTCCGATACAATGACAGAATATGCCGCTAATAAAGGCCATTTTGATGTGGTGTTTGAATGTAGCGGTGCACCTATTGCGCTTAGTACGGCGATAGATTGCATCCGCCCGCAAGGTATTATTGTGCAGGTTGGAATCGGCGGCGAAACGAATATACCTTTGAATGTTTTGGTGGCCAAAGAAATTACGCTGAAAGGTACATTCCGCTTTAATGATGAATATGTTGAGGCGGTCAAACTTATTAATAGTGGCAAAATAGATGTTAAACCAATCATAACAGGGCGATATAAGCTCGAAGATGCGGTTGCGGCATTTGATGCAGCGGGTGATCGAAGCCGTTCTGTCAAAGTCATTATAGAATTTTGAAGCAAAATATAGGAAGAATATTATGGAATTGGGTGCATTTTCAAGCAGTCTAGCGGTCAAAGATCTTTTAGTGTCTAAGGCTTTTTATGAAAAGCTCGGGTTTGTCCAATCGGGCGGTAACATGGAACATAATTATGTCGTCATGCGTAATGGCACTACGCTCATTGGCCTGTATCAAGGTATGTTCGAAAAGAATATTCTAACTTTTAACCCTGGGTGGAATTTCGATTGCTCTGAGCTCGCTGAATTTGCTGATGTTAGAGATATTGAGAAATCGTTAGAGGCTGACGGCGTGAAGTTGAGCACTAAGACAGAAGCTGGTAGTAAAGGCCCTGCTAGCATTACGCTTACTGACCCTGATGGGAATGAAATTCTGATTGATCAGCATCGGTGAATTGAGACTCTGAGTTTGAAGTTTTAAAAGACTTTTGGGCGGTTAATTCTGGGCGGTGTCCCTGTTGATGCTCTGGAAGTTTGCATTTTTTCGTTCGGCTTCGCCTCTCTTTTATCGTTCGCTTTGCTCTCTATAAGCACTGCGTGCGTTCGCTCCGCTCTCTTGCCACGCCTAACGGCGACGCGCGGTCGCGCTTGCCTCAGCCTAAAGGCTTCGGACCCTTTTTCCATGAAAAGCACAATGAGCAAACCGTCTAGCACCGGAGTTCGGAGTTTCACCAAACTCTAGCTCACTAAGCATAATGTAGTTAAGTTGGGTGGTGTGTCTGCACCCGACCAGCGGCTGAGTGGCTTAGCTAGAGAGCGGAGCGAACGCACGCAGTGCTAAGCAAAAAAGCAGACTTCCAGAGCCTCAACTAACAGCCAACTGTCTTTATTTGCCGCTTAGTAGCTTTATGCCAGCGCCGACAAAAAATATGCCAAGGGTGGCTTGGATGTATTTTCTGGCTTTCGAATATACGCGTACCATTAAATTGGTCGAAAAGGCGACTGCATATAAGCCGTGCATGATGATGGATAGTAGAGTCGCACCCGTAACAATTGATGCTGCAACCCATACAGGAGCATCTGGTGCTAGCCCCAGGGTTATAATCGCTACCCATGTTAAGGCGGCTTTTGGGTTGGTCATTTGAATTAAGTAGCCGCGTATGAAAAAATCTCGCGGTCGGCGTTTGTCGCCATCTAAAGTCACAGTGTTTAAATCATATTTTGATGCAGCGCTGCGCAAGGATTTATAGCCTAGCCACAACAGGTAGCAGCCGCCAATGATTTTAATCACAAATAATGCCGAGGCATATGTTGCCAATAATGCTGTTAAGCCAACGGCCGATAATAGGCCCCATGAAAAAGAGCCCATGGCGATGCCCATTGCCAAAGCGGTGCCCGATTTGCGGCCTTCGCTCATTGATGTGCCAATCACTGCCAAGATGTTTGGCCCTGGGCTCATAGCGCCCAATAAAAATGCCGCATATGCCAACATAATGCTCGGCAAATATATCCAGATCTGTTCCATATATTTTCCTTTTCTATTATATTATTTTTTTCTATCATTCGGGCAAGTGCCAATTTGCCAATTCTAATGGTGCCAATCCGTTGAATCCTTTGGCGCTTCGTCTCGTTCATTCATCGCATAGTCACGCGCCACCTCAGCGATGCGAATGCGATAGTCATCAAATATTTTACCACGCCCCTTTGTCTGCGCCGCTCTATGCGCCTCTAAATTACGCCATTGTTTGACCGCCTGTTCATCGCGCCAAAATGACAATGACAGAATTTTCCCCTCGACCGCCATACTGGCAAAACGTTCAATCGATATAAAACCATCTATCGTTTGCAAAAGTGGCTTTAACTCGGTGGCAATGATGCGTTGCGCAAAAATATGCGATCTTCTTTTAAAATGAATTTTTCTTTTTGCGCAAATTGATAATTTTCTTGCCCCAATGGATGGTCAGACAACCGCGCGCGATAAGCTTCATATTGTGCCAAATCTTTGATGTTATAAAGGCCATAAGCTGTGGTGGTCGAGCCTTCGTGCGGCGCATAATAGCCAATTAAATCTGCACCGCATTGCGGTATGGCTTGCCCCCAATTTTGGGCATATTGTTCAAACTGCTGGCGTTTATATGGGTCAATTTCATATTTTATAAAACATGTAATCATTACAAATAATTCTTTCTGATGTTGATAATGCATCTTTGACGCGATGATTGTGCCACTTCATGCGGGGCAAAATCACTCTCGACTTTATCCAAAGCCTCCACCGCTTGGCTCAACATATCAAGCAATTTTAGCTTTATTTCATTAGGTCGATTCGTTTGCGTTACAAATTTAATAAACCGAATGTAAACATGTTTAAGGAAAATCTCATTGGGCAAACCTGACCTTGTGCAAAGCCCATATGTGCCCACTAAAAAATGCTGCCATGTTTCGGTATAATCGTCTAAATTCCACGCAGATTGCGGGTATATTTCGGCAATCTTCTGGCCTAGTTCAGTCGCCAAAAATCGCTCAATCGCGAAACCATATTGAGTTTCGAAATAATGTCGGGCGGCGTTCTCGGTGGTTATATTTTTGTCAGCTATCTGCGCCAGCCATTCAAGCTGGCCTTTCAAATAAAACTCATATTTTTGAGTCTCTTGATGGTCAGCCACAAAGCTTTTTACCTGTAAATCATTGTCCATAATATACGAGGCTTTGGGCACCAGATTTGCCGATTCCCACTTGTCCAAAGTTTGCAAATCAATATTGGCTGCCGCACAAAATGCCGACCGCTCATAATATTTGTCATAAAGATAATTTAACAACATATTCCACTCCTGATTAATTACCCCAAAATAGCAGGTTAGAATCAAAAATGGTTCGACTAGGATCGAACTGTTATTGTTTGATGTAGCGCAAGGGTTGCCACAGACACGGCCAGAGCGCTGAAAAATTCATCTCTGGCCGTGTATTTGGTAAATTTGTAATTACAATTGATGGCTAAAAAATGCCTTGGCAAATGATCATCACAATACCTGCTACAATTATGTAAAACAGGTCAACAATCTTTGCATAGCTGGATTTTTTAATATACCCACCCATAGAAAACACAAATACTGAGCAGGCTAAAATCGCCACAATCGCGGTGACCAGCATATCTTGTGTGGCGGTGATGCCAACAACCAGGGCCAACAAAAACAAGGCCACTAAGTTGCTTGCCATGGCCATAATGGGCATATCATTAGCCTTGCCCAATTCAACCCCAGAGCCTTCGGCCCATTTTTTGCCAAATAGCATGGAGCTATACCATGCCCAACCGACTAGAAAAGACACTATTGTGCCAACAATTACTGCCAGCCAATTTACATTTGCTAATTCTTGCATTTCATTCTCCTTTTGCTGTTAAAAGTTGGTGTAAACTAGCCAAAATGGCCAACCAACCGTTATTGTGGTTATCACGCATTTCTTCGTCCAAAAACTTAACCTGAGTGAGGCGTATATGCGTGCCATCCACCGCCTCGCTCAAATTCAATGTCACTGTTGAACCATCTATAGAAAATGGTGAAATCCATGTGAATACTAATTTGGTATAAGGCTGCAAAGCAAGATATTCGCCTTTATGTTCTAGGTGATTGCCATCAACAATCATGGTCAGGGCAAAGCGCCCGCCAACATGCGGCTCGGTGCTTATATCCGTGGTCACCACACCAGATGCTGGTATCATAAATCTGGCCATTAATGCGGGGTCAAGCCATGCATTATAAACAAATTCAATCGGCGCGTTAATGGTGTGTTCCACGTTTAATGTCAATTCGCTGATCTTTGCCTCCGTCATCTGGCAGTCCAATCAGGGCATCTAGGCTTTCAAGCCGCAATGCCCATATGGATTTCAAATTTTTAAACCAGTTTTCTATTTCACTTATTGGCTCAAGCTCAGCTTCGATTAAATGCACGCGCCCCATGGTTTTGCGGCTCACTAGGCCAGCCTTTTCCAAAACTTTAATATGTTTGCTTATTGAGTTTAAGCTCATGTCATAATGTTTGGCTAATTCGGTCACCCGTAAAGCGCCTTGTTGCACCAAGATGGTGAGTATCGCGCGGCGAGTTGGGTCACTCGCGGCCTTTAATATATCCGATAATTTTTCTGTATCTTTATATTCAACCATATGGGTGAATATAAAGCAAAGCAATGATTTGTCAACCAAATTATCCTGTGCCCAAATAACCACCAGATTGCAAAGCCCATAATTTTGCATAAATACCGCGCTTTTTTAACAATTCATCATGGCTGCCTTGTTCGGCAATCACGCCTTTGTCGAGCACAATGATCCTATCCATTTGAGCAATGGTCGATAGCCTATGGGCGATGGCAATTACTGTTTTGCCATGCATCACGTCATATAGGCTATCTTGAATCGCGGCTTCAACCTCGCTATCCAATGCCGATGTCGCCTCATCCAATATTAATATCGGAGCATTTTTCAACATCACCCGTGCCAAAGCAATGCGTTGGCGTTGGCCACCCGAAAGTTTTACGCCGCGCTCACCCACTTCAACGTCATAACCCGTTCTGCCTCGATCATCCTGCAATTGCATAATAAATTCATGAGCATGGGCTTTTTGCGCCGCGTGCATAATTTCATCGCGTGACATCGCTTCGCGGCCATATGCGATATTCTGGGCAATCGAGCGGTGCAAAAGCGCGGCATCTTGGGTTACCATGCCGATATTTTGGCGCAAGCTGGTTTGTTTTATCTGGCGAATGTCCTGCCCATCAACGTATATTTGGCCTTGTTCTAGCTCATAAAACCGCAATAATAAATTAACTAAGGTTGATTTCCCTGCGCCTGATTTTCCCACCAGACCGATTTTTTCACCTGCCGCAATGGTCAGTGAAACGCCATTAAGCCCCGCATTGACGTGGTTATTTTGACCATATTGATGCTGAATGTCACTAAATATAATCTCACCACCGCCAATATGTAAATTCGGCGCGTCCGCCACATCCTTAATCGCCAATGGCAAAGCTAATATTTTGAGCGATTCACGCAACGCACCTAAAAAACCGTAAAGGTTTGACATGCCATCCATCAACCATTCTGACATTAAAGAAATACGAAAGCTCAACGCAATTGAAGTGGCGACCAGCCCAATAGTCGCCGCGCCGATTTGCCACAAGACAACGCTATAGACCACCATGCCGACAATCAACAAGCTAGAAATGAATAGTAAACCAATGTTAATGGTCACTTCAACCTTTTGCAAACCGACAAAACTCAGCCGCGTGGCTTCAATCTTTTGGTCACTCTGCTTGTCTTCAAATTTATTATCTGCGGCAAATAATTTAACCGTGGCAATGTGGCTATAAGTGTCAACCAACATGCCATTTAGGGCCGAATAATCATTCTGAAATTCAGCGGATTTTTGCTGAAATTTTGGTACGACATAAAGCATCAAACCCAAATAAATGACCAACCAAGCCAATATCGGCCAAATCAGCCTGACATCAATAATTGCCATGAGCCAGATCGAGCCAACTATGTAAACAAATACATAAGACAAGGTGTTTAAAATCTGATAGGCCGCGCCTGTGGCGCTGGTGCCGGCATCACGCACATGGCCTGCAATGCGGCCAGCCATGTCATTTTCAAACCAGCTTAACGATTGCTGTACGATATAATGGTGTAAGCGCCAGCGGATGAGCGCTACGGCATTGGGTCTAAATATAATGTCATTGATGCCTTCTCGCAATAAAGGCGCGAAGGGGCGGATAATTAAGGTCAGGGCGATGACAATTAGAAATTCTGTGCCATGACTTTGCCACAAGTTTTGCGGCATGGTGGTGGTTAGATTGTCGACCAGGCGCCCTGCATAGCCGATCAACCACACTTCCAACCCCGCGCAGATAATGGTCAAAATTAAGCTGACGGCAATGAGCGGCCAAAAACCTTTTAGGTTTTGCGCCATAAACCGCCACGGGTCAGATGGTGGTGTCGCTTGAGAATACAGCTGGTACGGATTTATAAATTTAGCAAAGAATTGAAACATGATGATTCCGATGGCGTTTGGAGAGTTTAATGACGCGCTATAGCGCGCTGTGAAAACAAAGTTTTCAGCACTCGGAATCTTTTTCGATGCATAAGATTTAACGCCCCTGCCGCTACATGTCAATATCAACCCATTGACAGCAAGCACAGTTCGTCTATTGTCGAACTATGAAACTAGGCCCTGATATATCTTCCACCGCCGCTTTGATTGGCGACCCTGCCCGTGCCAATATCCTCACCGCGCTGATAAGCGGCTGCGCATTGACCGCAACAGAATTGGCCTCTGAGGCGGGGGTGACCAAGCAGACCACCAGCTCGCATTTGGCTAAATTGGTTGATGGCGGGTTTTTGAGTGTCGAAAAACAAGGGCGGCATAAATATTACCGTTTGGCCAATCACGAAATTGCGGCTCTGCTCGAAAGCTTGGCCAATGTGGCGGCTGACATTGCACCGAAGCGGGTGCGCACGGGGCCTAAAGAGCCTGCTTTGCGTAAGGCCAGAAGATGTTATGATCACTTGGCTGGTGACATAGCGGTAAAAATGTTTGATGGATTTATTGCCCAAGGGCTGATTGTCAATGATAGAAATAGCAATCAGGGTTTTCCGACCCTTACCGTTAAAGGTACAGAATTCTTTGATCGATTCGGTATCGATATAAAAAATCTCAAAAACCAAAAACGCCCAATTTGCCGCTCGTGTTTAGATTGGAGCGTGCGGCGGCATCATTTAGCTGGTGGTCTGGGCGCTGCTTTATTGAGCGAATTTGAAAGCCGCGGTTGGGCCAAGCGCAGCGCTAAAAACCGCATCATTGAGTTCAGTCAAACGGGCGAACAAAAATTGCTCGCCGCGTTTTTGTTATAGATATATTATTTAACGGTGATGGTGATTACTTCAGAGAATACTGGCATATTGTGCGGAATATGGTCTTTATCACCAAGTACCAATTGCAATGTATGTTTGCCAGGGCTAAGTGTGATCGTCACTTCGGTTTGGCCTTTACCAAAATGCACATTATGCTCATCAGCAGAGATGTTGGCATCAAACTCGTCATTACCATCTTCGCCCTCGCCCAATGGTGGACGGTCGATGAATAGATGATGATGACCGGTATTTTCTTTGTCTACTGTCGCGGGTGCAACACCCATGCCTGAAAGGCCAAAGATAATTTTTAATGGGCTGGATACAGTGTCACCATCTTTTAAATTCACAAAATATTGTTTTGCGTCTTTATCAGATGCCGTGTCTCCTGCCAATGCAGTGGTCGAAAATGATGCAGCAAGTAAAGCTGCAATGAATACTATTTTTTTCATGATTAAAATCCTAGTTTTTAATAACGTATCTTATTAGACAAGGTTAAGCATAGACTAAAGTTTAATAAATTTCGAGAAATATTGCGATTATTATCCGCAAACCAACAGCGTTATAGAACATTTGCTTCACTTTTGCGGCTGATGTTGGCGGCGATGAAACCTCCAATGCCCAAAAGGATGAATAAAACCGCACCGACAGTCGCGCCTGTGCTGGGTTCGACTTTGCTCATTTCGGCAATCATGTCGCCAAAATCACGCGCGATGCCGCCTGCAAATGCTGCCATATAAAGGATTGGGCTTTTTAGATAAACTGCCATGCCAGTTACAATCGCCAAGCCAATGGTGCGCCCGCCCCAAGACACTGTCATGCCAGGGTCAGTTTGCACAAAGAGGGTCATCACACCCAAAGCCCCACCCAAAATACAGACTATTAATGCAAAAATAGTCACCCATAAAGGGATGGCGATGGTCGGGCGGCTGGTGGGGATATTTGACATTTGAGGCTCCTTTTTGTCGATTTAGCACCTGCCGCCCATTGATTGCAAGCGTTTTAAATGATTAATTGTGATTCTGGTGCCGCGCCATCAAGCCAAGCGCTCAACCTGTGGTTCACTTCGTCAGTGGCGGCCATGCGGGCAAATTGTTCGGCTTCTATTTGTAGCCCCTCATCAATTGTGGTGTTGATGCCGCGGGTGACAGCGGCGATGATGCGAGCAGAAGTTAAAGATGAATGGCGCAATATACGCGCCGCCATTTCAAACGCGGCGGGCAATAATTCCTGCTGCGAAACGATTTTGTTAATCAGACCCATTTCATAGGTACGGCGCGCGCTAAAATAATCGCCTGTTAGCAGTAATTCGAGTGCGCGTTTGCGGCCGACTAACCTGGGTAGGCGCTGTGTACCGCCAAATGTGGGGGGGATGCCAATGTTAATTTCGGGCTTGGCAAAAATGGCTTGTTCGGTGGCAATGGCTAAATGCACGGCCTCGGTTATCTCACATCCACCGCCAAAAGCTAAACCGTTGACTGCGGCAATGATGGGTTTGGGGAAATTTTCTAGATATTTTGTTAGGTTTTGGCCGCGGCGGCAAAATTGTTTGAGCGCTACATCGACGCCTTGCTCAATGCTTTGGGCGAATTCGGGTATGTCACCACCTGCTGAAAATGCGCGGCCATTGCCGGTTAAAATCACCGCTCGTATGTTGGCATCGTCTTCTATTTGGTTGAGTAGAAGCATTAAGCGGTCAATGGTTTGATAATTGAGCGCGTTTAGCTTTTTGGGGCGGTTGAGGGTTAAGAGAGCTACCCCACCTTTTTGTTCATATATTACGGTTTTTGTCATGGCTTTTCCTTTTGGTTGAGGCATGATAACTGGTTTGAGGTTTGACTTACACTCACTGGTGAGTATACATAGGCATGGAAATGAAAAACATACCGACCAAAGACCGCATTATAGATGCGGCAAATAAGTTATTTTATGCCGAGGGCATTAAGGCTGTTAGCGTTGATGCCATTGCCGCACAGGCGGGCATCACTAAAAAAACGCTCTATTATCATTATAAAAGTAAGGATGATTTGATCACCGCTTATCTGACCTCGCGTGATCAACCTAATTTGGCTTTGTTTGAGGCATGGTTTGGGCAAACGGATGGGGGGTTGGCCGATAAGGTTGAGGCTATATTTGTGAATTTGGCTCAGGCGGCGGGGCATCCTAAATGGCAGGGGTGCGGGTTTTTGCGCACCACCGCGGAGTTGGCCAATATGCCAGGGCATCCTGCGATTAAAGTTGGCATTGCGCATAAAAAGAAGTTTGAGGCTTGGTTAGCGGCGGAGTTTGCGGCTGGTGGCATCGTGGCGGGCGAGGCTTTGGCGCGGCAGATTGTGCTGTTGATGGATGGAGCGTTTGCGACGATGTTGCTGCATCGCGATCCGAGCTATGCCGAAAGTGCTGGGCATGCGGCGCGGGTTTTGGTGGGGGTTGCTGGCTCGGAGTCAAACTACAAACTCTGAGTTTTCGGCATGCCCCTTGTTTCCACGCAAAGGCCATTTCAGTGAGCGCGACAGCGGCGGTTCGCAGCCGCTGCCGACGAACGCGCGGTCGGCAAGAGAGCGAAGCGAACGCACGCAAGTGTCAACAGCATGCCGAAAGGCGTGCGTATAAATGAAGTACCCGAGTATAGGCAGGAGTGCTAACTTTCTTATGTCTTTACAGTGGTAAAGGCTGGTTCGTTGGTTGAGATTCCAGCACAAACCATCCACTTCACAACTTTTCAGCAAATTCAGGGCGGCGTCCTGCCTAAGCTCTGGAAGTCTGCATTTTTACGCCCACCTTTCGGTGGGCTAGTGGCCCCTGCGGGCGCTTGCATCCGCAAGCTTGCTACGGGCTAGCCGCCCGACGGCCGGTCGGCCTTGCCTCAGCCTTTCGGCTTCGGGCTCTTTTCCCACGAAAGGCATCAGAGATGCAATACTGAAATTCAGAGGCTGCTTTAACTTACTGCAAGCTTTTGCAGCTCAACTAGTTGCTTGACGCTGGTTTTAGCTAGGCCGAGTAGGCCGATGAATTCCTCTTCGGAAAATGGGTCGGCTTCGGCTGTGCCTTGAATTTCTACGATGCCGCCGCTGCCAGTAAGTACGAAATTTGCGTCAGTTTCGGCTTTGCTGTCTTCGGCATAATCTAAATCAGCGACTAGTTTGCCGTTGTAAATGCCGCAACTTACAGCTGCTACATGGTCTTTTAACGGGTTTTCGGTTAGGTCGGTATTCTTTTTTATCCATTCGATGGCATCATATAAGGCCACCCATGCGCCTGTGATGGCTGCAGTGCGGGTGCCGCCATCGGCTTGTATTACGTCACAGTCTATGGTGATTTGGCGTTCACCTAATACTTTTAAATCTACCACAGCACGTAATGAGCGGCCAATGAGGCGTTGAATCTCTTGGGTGCGGCCGCCTTGTTTGCCAGCTGCGGCTTCGCGGCGCATGCGGCTGCCTGTTGAGCGTGGCAACATGCCGTATTCGGCGGTTACCCAGCCCGAACCTTTACCACGCAGCCAAGGCGGCATACGGGTTTCGACTGATGCGGTGCATAAAACATGGGTATCACCAAACTTCACCAAGCACGAGCCTTCAGCATGTTTAGAAAATCCGCGCTCTAAAGAAATGGCGCGAATGTCGGCTAAATTACGGCCAGAAGGGCGGTGGTTTTGATCGGTCATATTGCATCCTATTATGAATTTATTTCACCCAATGTTTACCCGCCCTAAAACTGATAAGCAAGATTTATCTTGAATAACCATTGGTGCAGACTAATATACAAATGATGACTGATAATTACGCATATTTAGACCAAATGAATAAGCGCTCACAAGATATTTTTAAGCATCTTGTCGAGAGTTTTTTAAAAGATGGCGCGCCTGTGGGTTCGCGCACCTTAAGCCGCGCTTTGCCCAATAGCCTGTCGCCTGCGTCTATTCGCAATGTGATGAGCGATCTTGAACATTTAGGCCTGATCGCCTCGCCGCATACCAGCGCGGGGCGCATTCCCACGCAAAATGGCCTGCGTATGTTTGTCGATGCCATGCTTGAGGTCAGCCATATAAACCAAGAAGATCAGCTGTATATCGAGCAACAAATGGCGCATCGTGCGGCGGCAAATCACAAACAAAATATCGATGATATTTTGGGCGAAACCAGCTCTTTATTGTCGGGTCTTAGCCATTGTGCGGGCATCGTTCTGACCACGAAACAAAGCCGCCCCATTCAGCACATTCAATTTATGCGGCTCGATAGCGTTAAAGTTTTGTTGATATTGGTTTATCAGGATAACGAGGTTGAGAATCGTATTTTACAAGTGCCCGCGGGTTTGCCTGCCTCGGCGCTTGAGCAAGCCAATAATTATTTAAACGCCAATGTCGCGGGCCTCACCATTGCCGAAGCCGAGCAGGTTATCGCCAAGGATATGGAAGCCGCCAAACAAAGCCTCGATGGTTTGACCTCTGAATTGGTGGCCTCTGGCATGGCAACATGGTCAAGCGATGATGTCGAGGATCGTAATTTGATTGTGCGTGGCCGCTCCAACTTGATTGATGATGTGTCAGGCTTAGAAAACCTCGACCTAATCAAACGTTTATTCGATGATTTGGAAACCAAAAAAGAATTGGTCAATCTGTTAGATTTGGCCGATAATGCTGATGGCGTGCGCATATTCATTGGCGCTGAAAATAACTTATTTTCCATGTCAGGCTCATCTTTGGTGGTGTCACCATTTCATGATGAAGAAAAAAATGTGATTGGAGTTTTGGGGGTCATTGGCCCAACGCGGCTCAATTATGGCCGCATCATTCCAGTTGTGGATTACACTGCCAAAATGGTCGGTCAGTTGATCAGCAAGAATTATTAAACGAAAAAAAACAAAAAAATGCAGTTTTTACTTGATTTTTGCTCAATAAAGACTGATATGCAGATTAGAATTTTGCCTGATCGCAAATATAGGATTTGAATATGAATAACCCACAAAACCCATTTGATGCCGAAGAGCAAGCCCGTATGGATGCGATGCGTGATTTAGCCACTGATGATTTTGATGATAAAGAAGATTTTGATGCCGCATCAGAAGCCAATGATGAGCGTGCCAGAATGGCGCCATCTGAAGCAGAAGCCGCGGCCGAAGCCATACAAGCTGCCGCCACCCAAATCGAAACTTTAACCGATGAAGTGGCAAGTTTAAAAGACCGTTTGTTGCGTGAAATGGCTGAGATGGAAAATTTACGCCGCCGCAGCGCCAAAGAAAAAATTGATGCCAATAAATTTGCCATTACAGGCTTTGCCCGCGATATGATTAGCGTTGGCGACAATCTAAACCGTGCTTTGCAAGCCCTGCCCGCTGATGTGCGTGAAAATGCGGCCGATGAAATTAAAAATCTATTCACTGGCGTTGAAATGACCAATCAAGAAATGTTGAATGTTTTTGACCGTCACGGCATCAAGCAAATCAACCCAATGGATGAAAAGTTTAATCCAAATTTCCACCAAGCGATGTTCGAAGTGCCTAATATCGAAATTGCCAATGGCACCGTGGTTGAAGTGGTGCAAGTCGGTTATGCGATCGACGATCGGGTGTTACGCCCTGCTTTGGTTGGCGTGTCCAAAGGTGGGCCCAAAATAGTGCCGCAATCAATTGCCGAACCAGACCCAGCAGAGCCAAATTTAGGCGGCAGCATTGACACCAGTGCTTAGAGGCATCAACGCTTAAGCTTAAAAACTGGCATATAGCCTATGAATATTGATACTGAAATTTTAACCACAGTCCCGACCATATTTATCTTGTTAAATTGGTTCGGCATTGTGGTTTTTGCCATTTCGGGCGCGTTGGCCGCTTCACGCAAAGAAATGGACATTATCGGCTTTATTATATTTGCCAACATCACCGCCATTGGTGGCGGCACAGTGCGCGATATGATGCTCGGCCTCACACCGGTTTTTTGGGTGGGCGATTATCATTATATCATCGTTGCTACCATTGCTGCCATTGTGGTTTTCTTCACGGCGCATATTTCGCAATCGCGGTTTACTTTATTGCTATGGGCAGATGCCATTGGCATATCAACTTTTTGTGTGTTGGGCGCGCAAATTTCGCTCGATGCTGGCATTTCACCTGTTAGCGCTATATTAATGGCGGTCATCACATCTAGTTTCGGTGGTCTCATCCGCGATGTTTTGGCGGGTGAAAATAGTATTTTACTGCGCCAAGAAATTTATTTAACTGCGATTTTCATTGGCAGTGCTTTTTATATTGGGTTTATAGAATTATCGATTGATAAAAATATTGCGGCCATTGTTGGTTTTTTGGCTTGCCTTTTAATTAGAGGTTTGGCACTTAAATATAGCTGGTATTTCCCAGGCTATAAAAGTAGAGCTGGCCGCGATTATTAAGGGCTTATATGACGCATATCTTATTAGATCATCCGCTGATAAACGGCTCGTGCTATCTGTTTAGCAACCCCCATAATGTCATCACCTGCACCCATCCCGATCAGCTCGAATATGCCTTGCGTGACATTGAAAATAAATGCCAAAAAGATAACTTATTTGCCGCTGGTTTTTTATCCTATGAGGCTGGGCTTTGCTTTGAGCCACGGCTAAAACCTTTATTGCCCGCCGAACGTGATGTGCCTCTGCTTCAATTTGGTCTGTTTGATGCACCGCAATTGCTCAACCCTGACGAAGTTGCGGCCTATCATCGTGATAATATCCATGGCGAATTTGCCTTAAGCAACATCAACCTGCAAGAGACAAAGGCCGATTATGTGGCTAAAATCACACGGCTTAAAAAATACATAGAAGCTGGCGATATTTACCAAGCCAATTATACGTTTCAGGTTGAGTTAGGTTTTGAAGGCGATTTATTTGCGCTTTATGCGGCGTTGAAAAAAAACCAACCGACAAATCAAGGTGGTTTTTTACAATTTGATGATTTTTCGATTCTGAGTTTGTCACCTGAATTGTTTTTCGATTTGGATCAAGACAATCTGACCGCACGGCCGATGAAAGGCACTGCGCCACGTGGCAAAACCAAGGCCAAAGATGCCAAACTCAAAAATTGGCTTTATCATGATGAAAAAAACCGTGCTGAAAATCTGATGATTGTCGATCTATTGCGCAATGACTTGTCGCGGGTGGCCGAAATTGGCAGTGTCGAAGTCGATGAGCTGTATGACATTGAGACTTATGACAGCCTGTTCCAAATGACCACAGGCATCAAGGCGCAAAAACGCCCGAATATTGGCTTTCCAACGATGATGAAATCCCTCTTTCCGTGCGGTTCTATTACGGGCGCACCCAAAATTCGGGCGATGGAGATTATCGATAAGTTAGAAATTCAAGCGCGCGGTGTTTATTGCGGGTCGATCGGGTTTTTAACGCCTGTTGGCAATGCGCATTTTAATGTCGCCATCCGCACCATCACGGCACTTAAATCTACCCCCAATATTTTGCGTTTGGGCATTGGAGGCGGCATTGTGGCTGACAGTGTAGCCAATGATGAATATGCCGAATGTCTGCTTAAAATGAAATTTATCAGCGATCTGGCAGATGAATTTCAGTTGATAGAAAGCTTGGCATTTGATGGGGATTATATCTATCTGGTTGAACATATGGACAGGATGTGCAATAGCGCTGATTATTTTGAATTTAACTTTGACCGCAAAGATATCATTGCGCGGCTAGAGGCATATGCAGAGCGGTTTGATTCGGCGGCGGTATATAAAGTTCGTTTATTATTGCACCCTTCAGGCCAAGTTAACATCACACATAGCGACATGCCTGCACTCGCTGCTGATGCGGTGTATAATTTAGCCTTGTCGGATGTGGTGCTGGAAAAATCAAATGTGTTCACGCGGCATAAAACCACCAAACGCGCGATACTCGATCAAGCGCGGGAAAAGGCCAAACTTGATTCGGCTGCGGTACAAATAGATGAAGTGATGTTTTGTAACCGCCAAGGGTTTATTACTGAAGGTAGTTTTACGACGATATTTGTTGAATCTGATGGGGTGTTTTATACGCCGCCGCTTAGTGCGGGGTTGTTGAATGGGGTGTTGCGGCGGCATTTGCTTGATACTCAGGGCGACAAATATAAGATTAAGAATATGCGGTTTGTTGATTTGAAATCTACGGATACGATATATGTGGGGAATAGTGTGCGTGGGTTGATCAAAGCTCGGTTGTTGGATTAGTTTGCATGGGCTGGGGAGTGCTACTGTGGAGGCTCTGGAAGTTTGCATTTTTACGTTCGGCTTCGCCTCTCTTTTTTCGCCTACCTATCGGTAGGCTATAAGCACTAGCGTGCGTTCGCTCCGCTCTCTTGCCACGCCTAACGGCGACGCGCAGTCGCGCTTGCCTCTGCCTAAAGGCTTCGGACTCTTTTCCCAAGCAAGGCACAATGAGCAACAATTTAGCACCAGAGTTCGGAGCGTCACCAACCTCTAGCTCACTAAGCGTAATGTAGTTGATTGGGGTGCCGAATTTGCCTTCGACCAGCGGCTGAGTGGCTTAGCTAGAGAGCGGAGCGAACGCACGCAGTGCCAAACATAATGCAAACTTCCAGAGTATCGGCAGTACAGCCAACTGTCTATGTCTGAACAAACCTCACGTCACCCGCCGCAACGTCAAATTCAACCGCCCCTCACGTTTCAGCAAGCTAGATGTCCCGCCGATTATGCGATCAACGCCGTGGTAAAACATCCGCGCCTCATTGGCAAAAACCACGACATCGCCCGATTGCAGCTTAATGCTTGCGGTTTTGCCGCCGCGCTTTGCGCCGCCCATACGGAATATGGCATCATCGCCTAGGCTGATCGACAATACAGGCGTTGTGTGGTCAGCCTCATCCATATCAACATGCATGCCCATCTTGTTATCGGCCTTATAAAAATTGACCAAACAACATTCGGGCAGTGGCCATTCACTTTGCTGAGCGTCAGGGTTTAAAAGGTTAAATTCAGTTAAGCTGTTTCCCGTGAAACATTGCCAAATGTCGATTATTTCACGCGGGATGTCTGGCCAATTCTGTTTGGTAACAGGATGAAATTCTTGGTATCGATAACCATCTTGTTTGTCGCTGACCCAACCAAATTTGCCAAGGTTGGTCATTTTGACGTTAAGCGGTATGCCTGTGCGCGGCATAGTTGGTTGATATAAAGGTGCGATGGCCACCATTTGGCGGATGGTTTCGACCAACTGCTTTTGGGTTTCGGCGCTTAAAGCATCTTTGTAAATTTCGAAACCGTTTTGAATCAGGGTGGGTTTTTGGACTGTCATTAATCTGTTAAAAATTTGAGTTATGTATGAAGTGCGGACTTTCATTATAGGAGCATCTTAAATGAATAGAATAGAAAAATTGGCCACTTTTAACTTAATTTCCTCAATTTTACAGCGTGTGTTTCGGAGCGGTTGCAAAACTTACAGCGACCTCGAAGCCAGCCTAGGTTCAAACATTAGCGACAACCAGCAGGATTGTTTCCCTGAGCGGCAGCTGCATAAATATATGGCGACACTTCGAGAGACAATGTGGCAATAGTGGCATTTGCCACCTGAACCTTGAGCTAAATCTAGTTAGCCGAAATGAAACAAGCAATCCGAAATTGGTTTGCTTGTTTTTTGTTCGGCTTCGCCTCTCATTTTTCGCCTACCTATCGGTAGGCTAGTAGCACTTGCACCCCAAGGGCACTTTGTCGCTTCGCTCGGGCGCGTGCGTTCGCTCCGCTCTCTTGCCACGCCTAACGGCGACGCGCGGTCGCGCTTGCCTCAGCCAAAGGCTTCGGACTTTCTTTCCATGATATGCAGTGTAACACCAAGCAGCGAACTCAGAATTTGTTGGGGCGCACCGAAATGCAGAGTTTCGCCAAGCTCTAGCTCACTAAGCTTAATGTAATTGATTGGGGTGGTGAATTTGCCTTCGACCAGCGGCCGAGTGGCTTAGCTAGAGAGCGGAGCGAACGCACGCAGTGCCAAACATAATGCAAACTTCCAGAGCATTAACAGGGGCACTCCTCTAAATCACAATGATCCTTGGTGCCATGCATTGATTCGGCATTTGATTTGTATGCCAAAAAACAGCGCGGGTTTTTACCACAGAATTGGACGTAAGAAAATAGTAAATATCAGCTATGCCACATTTTTACCTTATTTGGTTAAATATGCCTGTATATATAGCCATGAGGGGGGATTAATTGAAAAAAAACATAAAAAAAATTGACCCTGCCCTTGTGACAGCATAAATAGCTTCCTATATAAATTTCATGATACGGAAATTTTGAATTTTAAAGCTTAAAAGCTCAATCCAAATGCGGTGGGTTTTTAATTATGAATTTGGAACTTCCGTCCCCAAAGAACGCAAGTTGCGTTTTAAACTTGGGGGCTTAAATGATGCTTTGTAATAAGGTTGTTTTTGCCCGCCACAAATAATGAGGTAAGCTATGTCAAAAGTAATTGGAATTGACTTAGGTACAACAAATTCATGTGTTGCTGTTATGGACGGCAAAGAAGCTAAAGTGATCGAAAACCAAGAAGGTGGTCGTACAACGCCATCTATCGTGGCTTTTGCTGATGATGGCGAAAAATTGGTCGGCATGCCGGCCAAACGCCAAGCGGTTACCAACGCCGAAAACACATTATTCGCCATTAAGCGCCTAATTGGCCGCCCGTTCGATGATCCTAATACCAAAAAAGACATGGAAATGGTGCCGTATAACATTGTCAAAGCTGACAATGGCGATGCATGGGTTGAAGTTAACGGCGAAAAATATTCTCCTTCACAAATCTCGGCTTTCATTCTACAAAAAATGAAAGAAACTGCCGAAAACTTCCTTGGCAACACAGTCACACAAGCCGTGATCACCGTGCCAGCTTATTTTAATGACGCTCAGCGCCAAGCCACTAAAGATGCGGGTAAAATCGCTGGTCTTGAAGTGTTGCGTATTATTAACGAACCAACAGCTGCAGCCTTGGCTTATGGCCTGGATAAAAAAGACGGTGCCACAATCGCTGTTTATGACTTGGGCGGTGGTACATTTGACGTATCCATCCTTGAGATTGGCGATGGCGTGTTCGAAGTGAAATCAACCAATGGTGATACATTCCTTGGTGGTGAAGACTTTGACATGCGTTTGGTCGAATATTTTGCCGAAGAGTTTAAAAAAGAAAATGGCATTGATCTGACCAAAGATACAATGGCGCTACAACGGCTTAAAGAAGCTGCTGAAAAAGCTAAAATTGAGCTTTCTTCTGCTGCCTCAACAGATGTGAACCTACCGTTTATTACGGCTGACGCTTCTGGCCCTAAGCATTTTAACGTTAAATTGACACGTGCTAAACTTGAAGCTTTGGTTGATGATTTGGTACAACGTACCATCAAGCCTTGTGCCGATGCGCTTAAAGATGCCGGCGTAAAAGCCTCTGAGATTGACGAAGTGATTGTGGTTGGTGGTCAAACACGTATGCCTAAAATTCGCGAAGTTGTCGAAAAATTCTTTGGTAAAGAGCTTAATCACTCTGTGAACCCAGACGAAGTTGTGGCCATGGGCGCTGCCATTCAAGGCGGTGTGTTGCAAGGCGATGTGAAAGACGTTCTTCTTCTAGACGTGACACCATTGTCATTGGGCATCGAAACTATGGGCGGTATTTTCACCCGTCTTATCGATCGCAATACAACCATCCCAACTAAGAAAAGCCAAACATTCTCTACTGCTGAAGACAATCAAAGCGCTGTGACCATTCGTGTGGCACAAGGTGAACGCGAGATGGCAGCAGACAATAAAATGTTGGGTCAATTTGATCTTGTTGGTATTCCTAACGCGCCGCGCGGTGTGCCACAAATCGAAGTTTCGTTTGACATTGATGCCAACGGCATTGTGCGGGTATCTGCAAAAGATCAAGGCACAGGCAAAGAGCATGAAATTCAAATCGCCGCTTCTGGTGGTTTGTCAGATGAAGACATTGATAAAATGGTGCAAGATGCCGAAGCCAATGCTGAGGGTGATAAAGCCCGCCGTGAAATGGTCGAAGCTAAAAACCAAGCTGAATCAATGATTCACAGCTCAGAAAAATCCATTGTTGATCTTGGCGATAAGGTTTCTGATGAAGATAAAGATGCAGCCGAAAAAGCCATCGTCTTACTAAAAGAAGCGTTAGAAGCTGATGTTCTGGACGACATTAAAGCCCGCACCGAAGAGCTGGCTCAAGCGGCCATGAAAATTGGTGAAGCTGCTTATAATGCTGAACAAACCGAAGCTGAAGGCGATGCTGCTGCTGACGCGGCTGCCAGTGACGATGACGATGTGGTCGATGCTGAGTTTGAAGAAGTTGACGACAAAAAATAATCATCTCTCATTGTTATGATGATGATTTATACAGATATTTAAGCCGACAGAATTGCCTGTCGGCTTGAAGTTTTTTTGAGTCTTGTAAAGAATATCTGCAGATAATCCTAAATATTTGCCGAAATATAATGGAAAATTAAATGTCGAAACGTGATTTTTATGAAGTGCTTGGCGTTGACAAAAGCGCCGATGAAAAAGCCTTAAAAAGCGCATATCGCAAAAAAGCCATGCAATTTCATCCCGATCGCAACCCTGATGATGAAGCTGCCGCCGAAAAATTTCGCGAATCTTCTGAAGCTTATGAGATATTAAAAGACGCACAAAAACGTTCCGCTTACGACCAATATGGCCATGCCGCATTTGAACAAGGTGGTATGGGTGGCGGCCAAGGCGGTGGCTTTGGCGGCTTTGGCGGTGGCGGCATGAGCGATATTTTCGAAGATATTTTTGGCGATTTTATGGGCGGCGGTCGCCCGCGGCGCAATGCGCCAGAACGCGGCTCAGACCTACGTTATAATATGGAAATTTTACTGCAAGACGCGTTTGATGGCAAACAAGTCGAAATTGAAGTGCCTGTCGCGGCCACTTGCGCTGATTGCAACGGCTCTGGCGCGGAAGCTGGCACAGAACCTGAAACCTGCACGACATGTGCTGGCCATGGTAAAGTGCGCGTACAGCAAGGGTTTTTTACCATTGAGCGGGCCTGTCATGCATGTAGTGGCCGCGGCGAAATTATCAAAACCCCCTGTGGCTCATGCCGCGGCGAGGGCAAGATTGATGACATTCGCAATTTAGATGTCAGCATCCCTGCTGGGGTTGAAGATGGCACAAGAATTCGCTTAACAGGCGAAGGCGAAGGCGGCACCAAAGGTGGGCCAAATGGCGACCTTTATATCTTTATTTCCGTCGCCACTCACGAGTTTTATCAACGCGAAGGCTCCAACCTTTACTGCCGCGTACCGATCACCTTTACCGAGGCGACATTGGGCGGCGAAATGGAAATCCCAACACTTGATGGCACCACCGCCAAAGTCAAAATTCCATCAGGCACACAGACAGGCAAGCAATTTAGGCTGAAAGGCAAAGGCATGCCTGTGTTGCGGACTAAAAACGCGGGCGATTTATATATTTTGGTCAGCGTCGAAACGCCCCAAAATCTCAACAAGCGCCAACGCGAGCTATTGCGCGAGTTTGCCGAAATTTCAGAAGATAACGCCAAAAACACCAACCCCGAAAGCTTCGGCTTTTTTGCGCGGATGAAAGATATGTTGGGCAAGGGTTAGGCGGCGGCTACAAATAGCAAATTCTGAATTTCTATCTACCCCTTGTTTCCAAGGCCACCATTCATTTCAGTGAGTGCGTGTTCGGCCGTTCGCAGCCGCTGCCGTCTAACGCGCGGTCAGCTAGCGCAGCATGCGTAGCATGTGGAGCGCACGCAAGTGTCAACAGAGAGGCTTAAGCCGAACGTAAAAATGAAGTACCCGAGTGTAGGCAGGAGTGCTAACTTTCTTAGTGTCTTTGCAGCGGTGAAGGCAGGTTCACAAACCGAGACTCCAGCACAAATTATCCCCATCACAACTTTTCAACAAACTCAGGGTAGCGCTCCTGCCTAAGCTCTGGAAGTCTGCATTTTTACGCCCACCTTTCGGTGGGCTAGTGGCCCCTGCGGGCGCTTGCATCCGCAAGCTTGCTACGGGCTAACCGCCCGACGGCCAGTCGGCCTTGCCTCACCCTAAAGGGTTCGGGCTTTTTTCCCACGATAGATTTGGGTCACTAAAATGAGGGAAATTTTGGAAAAGTTTTTGGCGGTATGCTGAAAGGCTTGAAGTTTTGGCTTTGTGCCTTATATGTAGATGCATGAGAAAATTAAAAATTGCCGCCTATAGTTTGTTAGGCATTATCACCTTGCTTGTGGCTGCTGGCTTTGGTGCCGATCAATATATCAAGAGTCCTGAGTCGATGAATAAAGACCGCATTCTAAAATCAGCGCAATATGATGGCGAAAAATTTGTTAATGCTACGCCGATGCCGCAACAGGGTTTGAGCTTTTTTCCGAAAATGATCAGGCAACAGATGTTTGAGAAAATGCAGCCTTCAGCACCCAAATTGCCGATACCTGTGCAAACAATTACGCCTGAGCAGCTCGCAAATCTACCTGCCAATGAAACTGTTTTCTTCAAACTCGGCCATTCCAGTCTTTTGCTATGGATCGAAAATGAGTTTTGGCTGATCGACCCAGTATTTTCTGACCGCGTCTCGCCGTTTTCATTTATGGGGCCGAAACGTTTTCATCCAACGCCGTTATCTATCGCTGATTTGCCTGATATTAAAGGCGTTATCTTATCGCATAATCATTATGACCATCTGGATGAAGCCGCGATTAAAGCGCTCAATGCAAAGGTTGAGAATTTCTACATGCCGCTTGGCGTTGGTGCTTCGCTCGTGCAATGGGGCGTGTCGATAGATCACATTCATGAGTTTGACTGGTATGAAAGTGTCGATGTTGGCGCCCTCACCCTCACCGCCACGCCATCACAGCATTTTTCTGGCCGCGGTCTATCGGATCGCAATCAGAGCCTGTGGGCAAGTTGGGTGATTAAGTCGAGCCAACATAATATATATTTCAGCGGCGATAGTGGCTATTTTTCGGGTTTTAAAGACATTGGCACCCAATATGGGCCCTTCGACATCAGCTTTATGGAAACTGGCGCCTATAACACGCTATGGCCAGATGTGCATATGATGCCGCAACAGACGGTACAAGCATTTATCGACCTTAAAGGCAGTGTTTTGGTGCCAATACATAACAGCACATTTGATCTATCGGTGCATGCCTGGTTCGACCCGCTCGAGCAGGTGCTTAAATATTCTAATGAGAAAAATATCAAATTATTGGTGCCAAAAATGGGCGATCCGGTTAATTTAAATGCCATACCAGAGCTTAAAACATGGTGGCAGGAGCTGATGTAAGCTGTCATAAAAGTTTAATATAGTCGCGCTATAGATGAGTTAACTGCTTATTTATGGGGCTATCTATGTCGCAGCTCAGCACGCAAGACAATATACAGGCCAATAAATGGCTCAGGCCGTCACAGTTTGATGGCAAAAAATTCGTCAATCTCAGCCCAATTACTGACAATGGGCATTATATGGCGCGCGAGAATCTCAGCCAAGCGATGTTTGATCGGGTCAAACCCACCCAGCCCAAAAAACACACCATTCCACTGGTCGAAATTACCACCGCCCAGCTCAAAAACCTCAAGCCGCAGGATACGCATTTTTTCAAACTCGGCCATTCATCGCTTTTGCTGTGGATTGATGGCGGGTTTTGGCTGATTGATCCCGTATTTTCCAAACGCGTCTCGCCATTTCAATTTGCGGGGCCAAAGCGGTTTCATAAAACGCCGATCGAGATTGAAGATTTGCCGCCGATCAGAGGGGTGATCATCTCGCACGATCATTATGATCATTTGGATAAAAAAAGCATCAAACAGCTGGCTAATAAAGTTGAAAATTTCTATGTGCCATTGCGGGTTGATGAGCATTTGCGCCGTTGGGGCATTGAAGCTGACAAAATACACCAATTTGATTGGTATGACAGCATGTTGGTTGGCAAAACCCGCCTCACCGCCACGCCGTCGCGGCATAATTCTGGCCGCCGTATGGATGATCAGTTCAAAACCCTATGGGCAAGCTGGGTGATTAAAGGTGAGCATCACAATATTTTCTATTGTGGCGACAGCGGTTATTTTGATGGTTTTAAAAAAATTGGCGATGAATTTGGGCCGTTTGACGTTAGCTTTATGGAAAATGGCGCTTATAGCAAATTATGGCTCGATCTGCATATGGTGCCGCAGCAATCGGTGCAGGCGCATATAGATTTACGTGCCAAATCGCTCATTCCGATCCATAATTGCACATTTGATCTGTCGGTGCACACTTGGTATGATCCGCTTGAGCAGATCGCTAAATATGCCAAGCAATATGGTGCAGATTTACGTGTACCCAAAATGGGTGAAGCGGTTAATTTAAACAATGTTGCGCCGCTAGAGCCATGGTGGCAGGAACTTATTTAATTGCCAGCGCTTGCGTGCGCTCTTTTATCGCCTGCACAATTAAATCAGCAATGACTGCATTGTCCAACTCATCAATATGGCGCAATTTCATGTGTCGCATTTGTTTGCCAGCGCCTTCAAGCAAGCCCGTGCTATCATCAAGTAATGCCCCGCGATAAAAACCTAAGTTGATGTGGTTTTTAAACGGCGCAATATAGACATAATGCTCGGTCAGTTTTTTCGGACCAACACCATAAGATGCAATTTTCTGCTTCACCCATACGGTTTCCTGCGCATCAGATGCTATGCCCAAAATCATTGTTTTTAGTTGATTGCAAATTTGCTGATGTTCATCAGACTTGCCCGCTAAAATATCAGCAAGGTTTCCATATTCGGTTTTATCGCTCATATATAATCCAATTAGTAATTTACAGTTTGGGCAGTTTTACCCTAACATATAATCCAAATTAGGATTTAAAATATATGCAAATAGAAACTCTGTCTCAAATCATTAAAACAACGTGGAATGTCGATGCCACGCTGACGCCTTTGGTCGGCGAGTTTGATCTTAATTTTCGGGTTAAAGCCATTGATGGCCGCACTTATATTCTGAAAGTCATGGCGGCTGATTGCGCTGAAGATTTTATGCAAATGCAAGTCGATATTTTGATTCACTTACGAAATGAAATTGATTACATTCCGCACATTATCCCAACACGGAATGGGCAAGATTACATAAAAACCGAGGGGCGGTTTTTATGGATGATCAGCGCTTTGGAGGGTAAATTATATGCCGATTGCATGGCAAAACCAATTTGTCTGGTGGGCGAAATTGGTGAAAGAGCCGCGCAATTGGATCTCGCAATGCAAGGTTTTCAATCAGTTTTGTTGAACCGTGATATTAAATGGGATTTGTCAAATGCAGGTTGGATTGCTGAGTCAATTCAATCACTTGAAACAAGTAAACAGGAACGCGTTACAAATATAATCAATGGCTATAATGAAATTAAACAAAATTTAGAGTTGTTGCCGAAACAAGCCATACATAATGACCTTAACGATTTTAATATACTTGTTCTAAATAATAAAAATGGGCAACAGAAGCTATCTGGCATTATTGATTTTGGCGATATGATTGCCGCCCCAAAAATCTGTAATATTTCCATATGTGCGGCTTATCTGATGTTAGGTGTTGATAATCCGATCGCCTATTTAACTCATTTTATCAAGGCTTATCATAGCTACAATCCGCTTACCGAAGCGGAAATTAAACTGATTTGGCGTTTGGCGTTGATGCGGTTGGCTGTGTCGGTGGTCAATAGCGCCATGATGAAACAAGAAAGGCCAAATGATGCTTATGTCAGCGTGTCAGAAAAAGCCGCGTGGCGGATGATTGATGATGCCCAAAAATATAGCGATCAATTTGTCACCGCCAAATTATTGCATGCCTGCGGGTTTGAAATTGATGCTGACTCAAAGAAACTCAGCCAGTGGATGGGTGAAAATAAATTTTATCCGATTTTTGATATGGATTTATCCGCCGCACCAATATTTGATTTTTCGGTGATGGGCAAAGACGCACCGACAAACGCCAAACGGCCGAATATGGTTGAATTTCAACAAATAGTTGATTCGGCTGCGGCCCAAAACAAACCCAGCTTAGGTTGCTATGCTGAACCACGGCTTATCTATGCGGGTGAGGCGTTTTTTAGTGGCGAAACCAACCATCAGGCGCGTGATCGACGCAGTGTGCATATCGCCATCGATGTTTTTCTGCCTGCTGGCACGCCTGTGAAAGCGCCCTACGAAGCCATTGTGCATAGCGCCTCGACACAGGACACACCATTTGATTATGGTGGCTTGGTGACGCTTAAACACGTAACCGATACAGGGCAAGAATTTTACACGCTTTATGGGCATTTGGCGTGGGCAGAAGTTAAGGCATTAAAAGTCGGGCAGAATATAAAAGCTGGTGAGGTTTTTGCCGTATTGGGCGATTATGATGAGAATGGCACATGGCCACCGCATGTGCATTTTCAACTCGGCCTTACCGATTGGCATGGGGCTGATTGGCCAGGCGTGGTTAGCCCTGATGATTTAGATGTGTGGAAAACCCTATATCCCGACCCCGCGCCGTTACTTAACCTTGCGATCGGCCATGCAACAAGTTCGATTCGTAACCGTAACATTGAATTGGATCGCCGCAAGAAATGGTCGGGGGCAAATTTAAGCCTGACATATGACCAACCTTTATTGTTACAGCGCGGGTTTGAATGCCAGCTTTATGATGAATGGGGACGCACTTATTTGGATGCGTTTAACAATGTGCCGCATGTCGGCCATGCCCATCCGCGCTTGGCCAAAGTTGCGGCACGGCAAATGCAGATGCTCAATACAAATACGCGTTATATGCATCAAGCCCAATCTGATTATGCCGAAGCGATGTTGGCTAAAATGCCAGACCATATCGACACTATATTTTTTGTGAACTCGGCTAGTGAAGCCACCGAACTAGCAATGCGCATGGCGCGTGAATATACGGGCGCAAAACATACCATTGTTTCAGAAGCAGGCTATCACGGCAACACGCTAACCGCCATCGAGCTGAGTGAATATAAATTTAATGGTAAAGGCGGCAAAGGCGCTGCGGATTGGGTGCATGTGGTGCCGATCCCCGATGGTTATCGAGGTGAGCATAAAAATTCTGATCCACAAGCTGGAGAAAAATACGCAGAATATACGCGTGCTATTATTGATGAATTAACCGCCAGCGGCCAAAAACTCGCGGCTTTCATCACCGAGAGTTTTCCGTCAGTTGGCGGGCAAATCATCCCACCGCAAGGTTATTTAAAAACGGTGTTTGAAATGACCCGCCAAGCGGGCGGCATCGCCATTGCTGATGAAGTGCAAACAGGTTTAGGCCGTTTGGGTGATTATTTTTGGGGTTTTGAGCAGCAAAATGCGGTGCCAGATATGATTCTGTTGGGCAAACCGATTGGCAATGGCCATCCGATTGGCATTTTAGCAACCACTAGAACTATAGCTGATCGATTCGCTAATGGAATGGAATTTTTCTCTACCTTTGGTGGCTCGACTTTGTCCTGCACCATCGGGCTTGAAGTGCTTAAGATTATTGAAGATGAAAAACTGCAAGATAATGCCAAAATCATTGGTACATATATTTTAGACGCGTTACATAAAATGAAAAAACACTATTCTTCCATAGGTGATGTGCGCGGGCTTGGGTTGTTCATTGGGGTTGAGATGATCGCTGCAGATGGATCGCCTTGCCAAAAACGTGCTGATTATATCGCCAACTGTATGGCGCAAAAACGCATCCTGATCGGCACTGATGGGCCACATCATAATGTGCTAAAATTACGCGCGCCACTGGTCTTTAGCCGAGATGATGCGGATTTTTTATTGCTGCATATTGAAAAAATATTTAAACAAGTCGAAAGTTTAGACTGGTAAAAAAAACTAAATTAAGGCATATAAAACCTAATTCTGACGGTTGGAAAAAAGACATGGCAAGCATCATCATTAGAGACGCGCTTTTCACTGACATTGAAACTTGTCGGGCGATCGAAAAAGACGCCGAAAAAAGATTCCTAACTTCTGACATTAAAGCCATTCGCGATGTAGTTGGTAAAGGTGGTCTGAGCCAAGAAAAGCTAGCTCACTGCGTGGATAATGAGCTTTGTTTCATTGCTGAAATAGACCAAAATCCTGTCGGTTTTATCGCCCTCACCGCCTATACCAATAGCTGGTTTATCGAAGAAATAAATGTGGTCGAACATGCGCAAAGCCAAGGCGTTGGCAATGGCCTGCTCAGCTATGTCAAAATGTTAGCCGAGATTAAACGCATTGTCTCGATCAACTTGATTACATTTCGAAATGTTGAGTGGAACCAGCCTTATTATACCAAAAAGGGTTATGTTTCGATGGCCGAAGAACGCTTATCCGAACAATTTGGGGCGCTTTGGCAGCAAGACAATCAGCATTTTGCACCCAAATTACGCGTGTGCATGCAATTAAAAATTGATGTCAATAAATTCTAAGCGAAAAATTCGAGGTGGGTTTATGGCCAACAAGTTAACGAGGCCTATCGCCAATGCACGGCAAATTTAGCGCAAATGGGTTTGAAAATAATCGTTGATGACATTGTCAACGGAAATGAAGAATTGCAATTATGGAAAATATTGCTTAAATCATACAGAGTTATATATGTTGGTGTGTTTTGTGATGAAACTGAGCTGAAACGCCGCGAAAAAACCGTGCTAACCGCAAAACTGGCACGGCGATTGAGCGACATTATCGGGTGCATCAAAATATTGACTATGATTTTACGGTGAATACAACAAATATGAGCGCACTTGATTGTGCAAAGGCAATTGCCGCAAAGATGAATGACCTTGTTTAGGGGTAGATATGACAGACATTAAAATCGCAATTATGGGCGCTGGTGGCCGTATGGGCCGCACTTTAACTCGCGTGGTGCATGACGCTGAAAATTGCGTTGTGGTTGGTGGCATCGAGCCTGAAGGCAGCGAATTTATCGGCCAGGATATCGGCGAATTGGCTGGTATTGGCAAATTGGACGTTGTGATTAGCAGCGATGCGCTTGAGCTATTCACCAAAACAGATGTGGTGTTGGATTTCACCGTCCCCTCCGCTTCGGTGTTTTTTGCCGAATTGGCCGCGCAATTGCGCATCACTCATGTGATTGGTTCTACAGGTTTTTCCGAAGAGCAAGACGCGCAGATTGAAGCTGCTGCGGTGCATGCGACCATCATTAAATCTGGCAATATGAGCCTTGGCATTAATTTGTTGATGGCGATGGTTAAAAAAACCGCCGCTGCTTTGGGTGAAGATTTTGACATTGAAGTGGTTGAAATGCACCATCGCAACAAAATTGACGCGCCATCTGGCACTGCGTTAATGCTCGGTCAAGCCGCAGCCGACGGCCGCGAAATTGACCTTACAGAACGATCGATTCGTAGCCGTGATGGTATTACGGGCGTGCGGCCAGTGGGTGATATTGGGTTTGCCACCTTACGTGGTGGCACAGTGATTGGTGAACATAGCGTTATTTTTGCTGGGCATGATGAACGTATTGAGTTGACGCATAAAGCTAATGACCGTTCGATGTTTGCCAATGGCGCGCTCAAAGCGGCCATTTGGGGCGCAACGGGCGGCGATGAAGATATAAGCAAAGTGGTAAGCCGTGGGCCTGGCTTGTTTACGATGTTTGACGTATTGGGCATAGAAGATATCTAAACTCTTAAATTAAATGGAGACTCATATGAGCAATGTAATGGTTCTTGTCCGCCACGGACAAAGCGAATGGAATTTAAAAAACCTTTTCACAGGGTGGAAAGATGTTGATTTAACGGAGCTTGGCATCGAAGAAGCCAATGCAGCGGGCGTTAAAATCAAAGCCGAGAATATAAAATTTGATGTGGCATTTACTTCTAAATTGATGCGCGCGCAGAAAACCCTTAAAATCATCCTCGAAGTTTTAGGCCAAGAAGATCTTGAAACTATTGAAGATCAGCGGCTAAATGAACGCGATTATGGCGATCTTACAGGCTTGAATAAAGATGATGCGCGTAAAAAATGGGGCGATGAGCAAGTGCATATTTGGCGCCGTTCGTTTGATACACCTCCTCCAGGTGGCGAAAGCCTAAAAGGCACTGCTGACCGCGTTTTGCCGTATTTTAACAGCGATATTTTACCGCGATATAAAGCTGGCGAAAACATCATTGTTGCGGCGCATGGTAACTCCCTACGGGCTTTGATTATGCAGATTGAAAGCATCTCCAAGGAAGAAATTACCAGCCTAAACCTTGGCACAGGCATCCCGATGATCTACGTGCTGAACGAAGACGGCAGCGTAAATAGCGTTAAAAAATTAGACTAGCGTTTGCCTCTCGTTTCCAAACAACGTGCCATGCAGTGAGCGCGACAGCGGCCGTTCGAAGCCGCTGCCGTCTAACGCGCGGTCGGCTAGAGAGCGCAGCGAACGCACGCAAGTGTCAACAGTGAGCTTAAGCGAACGTATAAATGAAGTACCCGAGTGTAGGCAGGACAGTTAACTTTCTTATGTCTTTGCAGCAGTAAACGCAGGTTCATTAGCTGAGACTCTAGCGCAAAATTTCTAGCCCAAACTTCTCGGCAAATTCAGGGCAGCTTCCTGCCTATGCTCTGGAAGTTTGCTCCATTTCGTTCGCGGCTATTCTTCGCTTTGCTCAGGCCTACACGGGTGCGCCACATAAGTGGCGGCCTCCAGTCCGGCTGGCTCTAAAAACACATGAGTTTTTAGAGCGGGTGATATGCGGTTATTCCGTATATTGGTGCCAAACGCAAATTCAGAATCTGTTTTCCCACCCAATAAGTGCCCGTTTGCGGCTGATGCCCCAATGGTAGCCGCCTAGTTCGCCGCTGGCGCGTAACACTCTGTGGCACGGCACTAAAAACGAGATTGGGTTGCGGCCAACGGCGCTGCCGACGGCGCGTGATGCGCCTTTTTTCTTGCCTAAATGCAGTGCGATGTCGCCATATGATACGGCTTTGCCCATCGGGATTTTTAGCAGTGTGCGCCATATCTGCACATCAAAATCTGAGCCAATGAGGATGATGGTCATCGGCTTATTGGCCGCCCATTTTTCGGGCGCAAAAATAGTTTCGGCGTCGGTGGTTATCGCATTGTCATCATGTATATATCGGGCGTTTGGCCAGCGTTTTTGCATGTCATCAAGGGCTAATTTATCCGATTCGTCTACGAAACCAACCCCGCATACGCCTGATTTTGGCTGCCCCTCAAGCTGCGTAGTCATGATGATGGTGCGGCCAAATGGTGTGGCGGCATAACCATAAATAATCTCTAAACCCTCGCCACCTTTTTTATAAATGCCGGGTGGCATGGCCTCAACTTTGGTGAAAAGGTCGTGCAGGCGCGCGGGTGAACTTAGTCCTAAATCGTAAGAAGCGTTTAAAATCGTTTCGCTGCCATCGAGCATTTTGCGGGCGTGGTGAATGGTCAGATAATGCTGAAAATCCTTGGGCGAAACGCCCGCCCATTTGGTGAATATTTTTTGCACATGGCCTGCTGTCATGCCAACATATTCCGCCACATCTTGCAATTTTGGTTGGTCATATTGATTTTGGCACAGATATTCAATCACTTGCACCACCAAATCATATTCAGAATTTTGTGCCATCAAGGCATTTTGTTTGTCGCTTAAATTTGTCATGATGCAAATTAACATGCGGGCAAAAAATAAACACCCGAAAATGGTTATGGCTTGCATTTTGTTGTTTTTGCCTTTCTATTGAAACTCCCTACAAGTGGTAAAAAAATGCTGAAAAAAAATATAGAAGAAATGTTCCGCCGTTTCGAGGCGCGTGATCCAGAACCTAAAGGCGAGCTGGATTATATAAATGTCTATACATTATTGGTGGCCGTGGTTTTATCGGCGCAAGCTACTGATGTTGGGGTTAACAAAGCCACCAAGGCGCTGTTTCAAATTGCGGATACGCCCGAAAAGATGGTTTCATTAGGTTTAGCTAGCATCACCGAACATGTGCGCACAATTGGGCTTTATCGCAACAAAGCCAAAAATGTTTTGGCGCTTTCCGAGCGGTTAATTGCGCATTTTAACAGCCAAGTGCCAGACAATCGCGAAGATTTAGAAAGCCTAGCAGGTGTGGGGCGCAAAACCGCCAATGTGGTGCTTAACTTGTATTTCGGCCAGCCAACCATTGCGGTTGATACGCATATTTTTCGCCTGTCTAACCGTTTAAAGTTAGCGCCATCCAAAAATGTGGTAGAAACCGAGCGTAAATTAGAAAAAGCCATACCTGCCAAATATAAGCGGCACAGCCATCATTGGCTTATTTTGCATGGCCGCTATGTGTGTAAGGCACGTAAACCGTTATGCGATGAATGTATCATTGAAGACTTGTGTAAATCAGCCGATAAAGTTGTTTGACATTATTTCAAATCTGCCTATTTTAAAACTCAACTCAATAATGAGCTAAAACTGGGAAGTTGGCGTAAATCCAACACTGCACCCGCAACGGTATTTTATGTAAATAATAAGTCCGATACCAGATGTTTAACCGCTAATTTTCGGGAATGAAAAATGCAAATAACAGATGTAAAAAAATCGTCGTCATCCGCGATTACAAAAAACGGTGAAATTTTAGGTGCTGCCATATTGGGCGCCATGATATTCCTTTTTGTTGGCTTTTCGCCGATGGAAGTGTTGCATAATGCCGCGCATGATACGCGTCATTCAACCACCTTCCCTTGCCACTAGCACACCCCAACAAATTTTAGGAAACAAAAAATGTTTAAAAATATAATTGTAAGCGCCATGATTGTTGGCGTGATTGCTGGTGCCTTATTGGGCGCTTTGCAAAATTTTACCACCACACCGATTATTTTGGCTGCCGAATTTTATGAGGTAACCGCCGATCCAAGCGTTGATGGCCATGGCCATAGTCATAGTGATGAAGCGGCCGAAGCATGGGGGCCAGAAAATGGCTTTGAGCGCACGGCATATACCGTATTGTCCTCAATCCTCACCGCCATAGGTTTTGCTATGTTGGTCATTGCCGCTATGGCATTTACCAAAAAAACTAGCTTGCTCAGCGGGTTGTTGTTCGGGCTTGCAGGCTATCTTAGCTTTTATGTTGCGCCATCAATGGGGTTATTGCCCGAAATCCCTGGCACTGTCGCGGCCAATTTAGAAGGCCGCCAAAGCTGGTGGTTGATGACAGTTATTTTAACCGCTGCTGGGCTTGGTTGTTTGGCGTTTATGCCAAAATTCTTCAAGCTTTTCGGCTTGGCCGTTATCGCCGTACCGCATATTATGGGTGCGCCTTTGCCTGAGCATCACGGGTTTGCTAACACCCACCCCGAGGCTATGGCGGCATTGACTGATTTATCTAATGAATTTATTTTGATGACAGCGATTACACTATTTGTGTTTTGGGTGGTGCTGGGCATGCTTTCTGCCTATGTGGCTAAGCGGTTTATTGAACTCTGAATTGGCAGCAACACACCAACAGCAAATTCTGAATATGTCGAGCGCACCGAAATTCGGCAGCTCGGCATATTTTAGCTAACTAAGCATAATGAGGTTAGGTTGGGTGGCGAATGATCGTCCCATCAGCGGCTGAGTGGCTTAGCTAGAGAGCGGAGCGAACGCACGCAGTGCCAAACATAATGCAAACTTCCAGAGCTTTTGCTACCAGCTAACTGTCTTTTTGCAGCCATACTGGGGGGGCACTCCTGCCTAAGCTCTGGAAGTCTGCATTTATACGTTCGCCTTAAGGCTCACTGTTAGCACTTGCGTGCGCAATCCCAAACAAGTTGGGCTTGCTAGCTGGCCGCGCGTTAGACGGCAGCGGCTACGAACGGCCGCTGTCGCGCTCACTGAAATGACCTTTGTTTGGAAACGAGGGGTAGATAGAAATTCAGAGTTTGCTGCATTAGGGACAAACGCATATTCTGAGTTTGTTGCTTAGTCCAGCGCTTCCTGCTTAGTCACCGCCCGATGATAAATATGCACCAACAAGCTGGTTGCAAACACGGGCACCAATATATTCACGTAGGGGATTGTGGCGGCAAAGGCTACAACAAAGCCTGCGCCATAAATTAAGGCTTGGTTTTGGCTGCGTAAAAATTTGGCATCGGCTATGGTGTGATGGCGCAATGCTGCCAGTTCAAAATATTCACGGCCGAGCAAATAGCCGTTCAACGCATAAATTAATATAAAACCCAAGCCGCCAAACAGCGCGAATGGCAATAGTAAAAGGTTGCTGACAATCACAATCAGCATAAATTTAATACCCGTCCACACGGCTTGTGCTGTGGGCATGGCAACGCCTTTTTTACGGTGTGGATAATGCTGTTCTTCAACCACATCGGCAATGTTATCTAAAAACAGGCCAGCAAATAACGCAGTGATTGGTACTATTAGATAGCCCATCAGCAAAAATGTGCCAATGCCTGCTATCCAGCTAAAAATCGCGTCGGCATAGGGGAAAGGGTTGTAGCCAGTGTTGGCGGCTAAAGTGGGCATGGCGATAAGCGCCGCAACCAGTAGTAAAATCGTTAGGCCGATGGATTTTAGCACCACCGCTCTAAAAGGCTTAGACAAAAGGTCAGAAATTGAGGTCGAAATGGCGTCTATCATCTGGTATCCGTGGCTTAAATTGAATCTGTTATTTACATAGGCCAAATATATCTATATTCAAGTCCAGAATGTAAATATCGACAGCTCGCGAGGAAATATGAGCCATAAATATGATCTATTAACAGTTGGCAATGCCATTATCGACATTTTGGTCACTGTAGAAGAAGAATTCTTGGTTGAGCAAAAGCTCGATAAAAGCGCGATGAAATTGGTTGATGCTGATGAATCCAAAGCGCTTTACAGCAAGGTCGGCGAAGCGACCGAAAGGTCAGGCGGCAGCGCAGCCAATACAGCAGTTGGTTATGGTTATTTTGGTGGCAAAGCTAGCTATATTGGCACCATTGCCAAAGATCAATTCGGCACCATTTTCAACCATGATATGGATGCCTCGGGCGTTGATTACACACCGATATATGTAGAGGGCAAACCCACTTCGCAATCGATCATTTTGGTCACACCCGATGGCGAGCGTACGATGAATACCTATTTAGGCGCATCGACCGACCTTGGCCCTGAACATATTGATAAAGAACTTATCCTGTCGGCTAAAACTGTTTATTTCGAAGGTTATTTATGGTATCAACCACCAGCAAAAGCCGCGTTTGATCATATTGCTAAGTTGACCAAAGGCACAGATACTAAGATTTCGGTGTCGTTGGCCGATCAATTTTGTGTCGACAATTTCCGCGATAGTTTTAAAGGTTTAATTGATGATGGCACGATAGAAATATTATTTGCCAACGAAGATGAAATTAAGGCGCTTTACCAAGTTGATACATTTGAAGAAGCGATGGCAGAAAACGCCAAGACTGGGGTGTTAAGCTTTATCACACGCGGTGCTAACGGCGCTGTGGCGCAGCAAGGTGATGTGACTGAATATGCCTCTGTTGACCCGGTATTTGATATTGTTGACCTCACTGGCGCAGGTGATATTTTTGCCGCAGGGGCATTATATGGGTTGGAGCACGGTATGAGCTTGGCCGATAGCACTCAACTAGGCTGTGTTGCCGCGCGTGAGGTGATACAGCATATGGGGCCGCATCCAAAGGTGGATATTATATCTGTGGCTAAAAAGGCTGGGTTGCTTTAGAAGCAGCCTCGGCATTTACGTCTGGTTGCTGTTCAGCAAACAGACGCAAATGCTGTGCTATATTTTTCGCAAAAGTATTTGCTCAATAAAATGGTCACTGCCTTTTTTCAATATCAGGTCAGCGCGTGGGCGTGTTGGTAAAATATTCTCGCGTAGGTTTTTGCGGTTAATGCTTTGCCAAATCATTGTCGCTGTTTCCACCGCTTGGGCATCATCAAACGCGGCATATTTATGAAAATAGGCATTTGGGTCAGCAAATGCGGTTTTTCGAAAACCTAAAAACCGATCAATATACCATTTGCCAATCAATTCCTCTTCGGCATCGATAAAAATGGAAAAATCAAAAAAGTCAGATACATAAGGGATGGCTTCACCACCTTTTGGTAGAACGCCAGATTGCAACACATTGATGCCCTCAACAATTAAAATGTCAGGCCGGTCATAGGTTACAAATTGGTCAGGCACGATGTCATAGGTTAAATGCGAATATGTTGGGGCTTTTACATTTGGTTTGCCAGCTTTAATGTCCGATAAAAATTCCAACAAACATGCACGGTTATAACTTTTGGGAAAACCCTTTTTATCCATCATGCCTTTGGCTTCGAGCCAGGCATTGGGCTGCAGAAAACCATCCGTATTCAACAGTTCGACTTTTAAATCGGTATCCCAAGCGGCCAAAAGTTCGCGTAATACCCGCGCGGTGGTGCTTTTGCCAACAGCCACACTACCTGCAATGCCAATGATAAATGGAACGCGTTCTTGCTCACTGCCATTGGCGTTGCCATTGTTTAAAAATTTAGATGTAGCTTTATAAAGCTGTCTTCGCGCCCCAACATATAGGTTAAGCAGGCGTGAAACAGGCAGATAAATCTGTTCAACCTCTTCAATATTCACCTTTTCATTGATACCACGTAGCCGCTTTAGATCATCTTCGCCCAAGGTCATCGGCGTGTCAGCCCGTAATTTTGCCCAAGATTCGGCGTCAAATTCATGAAAAGGCATATAATTATCAGATGGTTTCATAATGTTACTTTTGTGTGCGAGAGGCTTTTTCTTCAAGACCAGAAATGTTTTGACGTTCGGCTAATTTTGCATAAACCTCATCGGGATTTACGCCGCAAGATTTAAGCAATACGAGCCAATGATAAAGCAAATCTGCCGATTCGGCGACAATCTCATCACGATTTTTTGTCACCGCGCCAATCACCAATTCGACCGCTTCTTCGCCTAGTTTTTGAGCGCATTTCTCAGTGCCCTTGGCCAGCAAACTGGCAGTGTAAGATGTATCAGCCGATTCATTAGCACGCGTGCCAATTGTTTCGTTCAACTTATCAAGAGTGTGCATATATCTCCTCCCCTAGTTAACATAGCCATCTAGACGCATAGATATGCCCTTAGATGCCATATATTTTTTGGCCTGTTCGACCGTATAATCACCAAAATGAAATATCGAAGCCGCCAATACTGCGCTGGCATGGCCTTCGGTTATACCTTCAACCAGATGGTCTAAATTGCCGACGCCGCCCGAGGCAATCACTGGAATGCTCACTGCATCAGCAATCGCGCGGGTGAGCGGCAAATTAAAGCCCGATTTTGTGCCGTCTCTGTCCATACTGGTCAGCAATATTTCGCCAGCGCCCAAATTGGCAACTTTTATGGCAAATTCCACTGCATCAATGCCGGTCTCGGTGCGGCCTCCATGGGTGAAAATTTCCCATCTTAACGGCTCGCCATCTTTAGAGACGCGTTTGGCATCTATCGCCACCACAATGCATTGATTGCCAAATTTTTCGGCACATTCGCCAACCAATTCAGGGCGTTTGACCGCCGATGTATTGATGCCAACTTTATCCGCGCCTGCCAACAATAATGCCCGGACATCTTCAACCGCCCGCACACCACCGCCAACGGTGAGTGGCATAAAACATTGTTCGGCGGTTTGCGATACCATGTTAAGCAATGTACCGCGACCTTCTACCGATGCCGTAATGTCCAAAAAGCATAATTCATCCGCCCCTGCCGCGTCATAAATTTTAGCGCATTCAACAGGGTCGCCTGCATCTTTTAAACCGACAAAATTCACACCTTTGACCACACGACCATCGCGCACATCTAAACAAGGAATAATGCGGGCTTTAAGGTTGTTATTTTGCTGGGTGGCTTGCATAAATTGAGACATTAATCCGCCCCTCTTAATTGATTCGCAGCTGAAATGATGCTTATAGCCTCTACAGGGTCTAGACGTTTGTCATATAAAGCACGGCCAGATATAGCGCCTGAAATTTTGCTGTTTTCTGGTTCAAGCAAGGTTTTTACATCATCGATAGACGCCAACCCGCCCGAGGCAATCACGGGGATTGAGGTTTTATCGGCCAAAGCTCTGGTTTGCTCAACATTCACCCCGGTTAAAATGCCGTCACGGGCAATGTCGGTATAAATAATTGCCGCCACACCTGCATCTTCAAACCGTGCAGCCATGTCATACATGTGTAATTCACTCTGTTCTGCCCAGCCCTCGGTGGCGATGTAGCCATTGCGGGCATCTAAGCCGACCACCACTTGGTTGGGGAATTTTTTGCAGGCTTCTAGCACTAAATCGGGATTTTTAACCGCCACTGTGCCTAAAATAACTCTGGATATGCCCAAGCCCAACCAGCGTTCAATGGTCGCCAAATCACGTATGCCACCACCCAATTGCACAGGCATTTTCACAGTTTTTAAAATCTGCTCTACGGCGCTTTCATTGACTGGTTCACCCGCAAAAGCACCATTTAAATCAACCAAATGTAAATAGTCAAAACCCATTTTGGCAAATTGATCGGCTTGGTCGGCTGGGCTGTCATTAAATATGGTCGCCTTAGACATCTCGCCTTTAATCAGGCGCACGCATTTCCCGTCTTTTAAATCAATCGCTGGGTATAGGGTGAATTTACTCATATTACGGTTTCCAATTTAAAAAATTAGCGATGAAATCTAGGCCCAATTTCTGGCTTTTTTCGGGATGAAATTGCGTGCCGACCAAATTGTCTTTAGCCACCATAGCGGTGATTTTTTCGCCATATTGGGTGGTTAAGATTGTTTCATTTTCATCGTCAGTGTGAAACTGATAGCTATGCACAAAATAAGCGTGCAAACCCATCTCAATGCCATCTAATATTTTATGAGAGCGGCCTTTGATATTTTCGGATAATAGATTCCAACCCATATGCGGCACTTTAAGTCCCAAATCTTGCTCTGCATTGGGGGTGATGATCCGCACTTGGCCTTTGATCCAATCAAGCCCCTGCGAGCCTTTATATTCAATGCCTTCCGTGGCCATTAATTGCATGCCAACACATATGCCCAAAAATGGCTTTTTTTGCACTTGCACGGCTTCATACAAGGCATCCATCACGCCAGCTCGGGCAGATAATCCATCATAACAATCTTTAAACGCCCCGACACCTGGCAGCACAATATGGTCAGCTGCGGCAATGTCTTCTGGCTTGTCAGATGTCACAATTTGGCTGTTGATTTTATGATCTTTGGCCGCCCGTTCAAATGTCCGATGCACAGAACGTAAATTGCCCGATCCATAATCAATGATAATAGTCTTCATTTTTCTACCAATATTTCTCTACAAGTTTCTAATCGTCACTAAACATGCCAACCACACTGTCAGCTTTGCGTTTTCCGCCGATTTTCCAATGCGATTTTTGTATTTCGGTTTTTTGCGTTACATTTACTGGGTTGGTCACCATTTCAGACGAGCTGCCCGTTTGTGGCATAGGCGCAACAGGAGAGGTTACTAATGGCGCATCGCCCGCAAATTGGGCAAAAAAATTCACCTCTGCCTCTTGCAGGTTGCGGCCCAAGCTCACGCCAATATGTCGATAATCACCGCGCTGTAAAGTCCATTTGCGCAAAAAGTTGGCTTCAAAAGCAAATAAAATACTCAGGCCGACTTGCGCCCAAAATGCCACGTCAGATGACATGTAGCCAGCATTTTCCACCGCCCAAAATATCATCGAAATACCAATATAGAGTATTAAAATCAACCACATGCCACGAAAAATAAGCCAAAATGGGGTGAAAAATAGCGCTGGCCAGCAAAAACCATCTTTGACCAACACAATATTGCCGTTTGAATAATCCCCACTATGGGCTTTATTGGTGTTTTGTAAGGCTTCAAAAAACGCCATTATTTATCCCAGCTTGCCCTTGGTGGTCGGTAAAACATCTTTTTGACGCGGGTCAATTTCTAACGCCTCGCGCAATGCCCGTGCCAAAGCCTTAAAGCAAATTTCAATAATATGATGGTTATTTTCGCCATAAATATTTTCAACATGCAAGGTGATGCCACTATTCATGGCAAAAGCTTGAAACCATTCGCGGAATAATTCAGTGTCAAACCCACCGACTTTTGGCTGGCTGAAACTGACATTCCAAATTAAATATGGCCGCCCAGAAACATCTAGGCTGACACGGCTTAACGCCTCATCCATTGGCAGTGTATGGCTGGCATAACGGCGTATACCTTTAAGATCACCCATGGCTTGGCGCAAAGCTTGGCCAATCACAATGGCCACATCTTCGGTTACATGATGGTCATCAATGTGCAAATCGCCTTTGGCTTTGATGGTCAGGTCAATCAGGCTATGTTTAGAGAGCTGCTCTAGCATATGATCCAAAAAGCCAACACCTGTATTGATGTCATATTGGCCCGTGCCATCTATGTTTAAGGCGACAGAAACTGTGGTTTCATTGGTTTGGCGGGAAATTTCTGCTTGGCGCATCATTGGCTCCATTTTTTTACAAAAGACCAGATTTGAGTATGCCTTTGTCTTATCAGTAAGTTCGGCAAATTGCCAGTTTAAAATAACTTAAACGTGATGGGATAAAGGTTAACTTATATTTGAGATTATCTTTATATTAGAATATGCTAATTTAAAAAGGAAAAAGCCAACATGAAACAATTAAAATATTTTTACATTTTTATCGCTGTCTTTGCCGCCATAAATAGTGCAAATGCCAGCGATTTAACCAAAAGCATACGTAATTTCAAACCTTTAGTCGATAATATATCCACCGGCGGCACGATAAGCTCTGAAGGGTTTTTGGCGTTATCTGACAATGAGTTTGACATCATCATCGATGCCCGCACCCCGCCTGAAGGCACCGCAGCGGAGCAAAAACAAGTCGAAGCCTTGGGCATGCAATATTTTAACCTGCCGATTGATGGCCGCTCCATCCCACAAGCGCGTGTTACCGCTTTAGCCAAGATTTTAGCCCAAAATAAAGGTAAAAAGATATTATTACATTGCGTCAGTGCCAACCGCGCAGGGGCTTTATGGGCGGAATATCAAATCAGCCAAGGTACGGAAGTAAAGGCCGCGTTGGCACAGGGCCGTAAAATTGGCATGGGTCGAGGTCTCGAAAATTGGATCCGCGACAAACATAAAATCAGTAATTAAATATTGTAATCTCAGTTATAAGTTTTATATTTGGTAAGTGAATAATTGAGAAAGCAAATAAATGATTGACCATAGTGACAAAAGTAAGATTTATGGCACGACTATTTTAACCGTACGTAAGGACGGCAAAGTGGTGGTGATTGGCGATGGCCAAGTCAGCCTTGGCGATACAATATTAAAAGGCAATGCCCGCAAAGTGCGCCCGCTGCAAGGCGGCGAAGTGGTTGGTGGTTTTGCCGGCAGCACAGCTGATGCGATGACGCTTTTTGAGCGGCTAGAGGCGCGTTTAGAGCAATATCCTGGCCAACTTACCCGTGCCTGCGTCGAGATGGCTAAAGATTGGCGCACCGATCGCTATTTACGCAAATTAGAGGCCATGATGATTGTTGCCGATAAAAATGTCAGCTTGGTGATTACGGGTACTGGTGATGTGTTAGAGCCAGAAAATGGCGTGATTGCCATTGGCTCTGGCGGCAATTATGCCGTTGCAGCAGCCCGCGCGCTCATAGACAGCGATAAATCGGCCGAAGATATCTGTTTAAAATCAATGCAAATTGCGGCTGACATTTGCGTTTATACCAATAATAATTTTACCATCGAAATTTTGGACAGTCTTGACTGAGCGTCTCGACTGATCCCGTTGATTAAGTCTTCGGATTAATCGACCTCCTTAATTGTCTCAACGGAAAAAAATATGAAAAACCTAGAATATTCTCCTGCGACTAATTTCACCCCCCGCGAAATAGTCTCTGAACTCGACCGCTATATCATTGGCCAAAATGATGCCAAACGCGCGGTGGCCATTGCGCTGCGCAATCGCTGGCGCCGCCATCGGCTAGATGATGATTTGCGCGAAGAAGTGATGCCCAAAAATATTTTAATGATTGGGCCCACTGGAGTGGGTAAAACCGAGATTTCACGGCGGTTGGCCAAACTCGCCAATGCACCGTTTATTAAAATCGAAGCCACAAAATTCACCGAAGTGGGTTATGTCGGCCGTGATGTTGAGCAAATTGTACGCGATTTGGTCGAGTCTGGTATTGCGATGATTCGTGCTGATAAACGTAAATATGTTGAAAGCAAGGCTCATCAACGCGCCGAAGACCGTGTATTGGACGCATTGGTTGGCAAAGATGCCTCACCCAATACGCGCGATAGCTTTCGCAAAAAATTGCGCGATGGCGTGATGGATGATACGGAAATTGACATTCAAGTGGCGGATACTGGCGGCAATAGCATGCCGACATTTGACATTCCTGGCATGCCAGGCGCCCAAATGGGCATGATGAATATTGGCGACATGCTGGGCAAAGCATTTGGCGAAAAAACCAAGACCCGCAAGCTAAGCATTAAAGATAGTTATGAAATTTTGATTGCCGAAGAAAGCGACAAATTGCTGGATAATGACGCCATCATCCAAGAAGCCATCGATAAAGTTGAAAATGACGGCATTGTATTTTTGGACGAAATTGACAAAATTTGCGTCAAATCAGACCAAAAAGGCGGCGATGTGAGCCGCGAGGGTGTGCAGCGTGATCTATTGCCGTTAATTGAAGGCACAGCTGTTTCGACCAAATATGGCATTGTCAATACCGACCATATTCTGTTCATCGCATCTGGCGCGTTTCACATTGCCAAACCTTCGGATTTACTACCCGAACTGCAAGGCCGCCTGCCGATACGGGTCGAGCTACATGCTTTGAGCAAAAGTGATTTCATCCGCATTTTAACCGAGCCAGAAGCCAGCCTGATCAAGCAATATAAAGCCTTGATGAAGACTGAAAATGTGACGTTAGAATTTACCGAAGATGGCATTGATGCCTTGGCGGATATTGCAGTGACGGTTAATGAACATGTCGAGAATATCGGCGCACGGCGTTTGCAAACTGTGTTGGAGCGGGTGCTGGACGAGATCAGCTTCAGCGCCACCGACAAAGGCGGCGAAAGCCTCACCATTGACGCCCAATATGTTGAAGACAATATCGGCGATTTGGCACGGAATACTGATCTAAGTAAGTTTATCCTTTAGCTCGGAATTTCTATCTACCCCTCGTTTCCAAGGCCAGCATTCATTTCCGTGAGTGCGTGTTCGGCTGTTCGCAGCCGCTGCCGATTAACGCGCGGCCAGCTAGCGCAGTACGCGAAGCGTATGGAGCGCACGCAAGTGCTAGCAGAGAGCCTTAAGGCGAACGTGTAAATGAAGTACCCGAGTATTAACAGGAGCGCTACCCAGCTTTAGCCGAGAATGCTGAAAGGCTAATTTGACTCACACATCAAAACTTTAAGTCTCTCCCCTTGCACCCCCTCAAAAAACCGCTAAAGTCGCAAATAAAGGCCAATTATACGGATCACAAAAATGCTGAATGATTTTTTAAGATCAATAAGAACCTGTTTTTATAAATATTTAGACCCAATTGGCCGTGCATCATGCTCAGAATTTTGGTATTTCTTCTTATTCAGCATAATTATAAGTGTATTATTTAACGTGAATCTTGGAGATTTGTTTAACGTGAATCTTGGGGATATCGACCTTGTCTCTATCGTCTTATCCATTCCACTCTTTATGGTGAGCGTTCGGCGTTTGCATGATGTCGATAAATCGGGCTTTTTTCTTCTTATCTTTATAATCCCACTGTTTGGGTGGCTATTTCTGCTTTACACATGGGCACAAAAAGGCACAGTGGGTAATAATCAACATGGCTCTGAACCAGAATGATAAGCATAACTTGGAAGGTCAGGTTTTGGCTTGTGCGCCAAATTACCATCGCAGCATTTCTAGCCTATGATAGGTAGCGCTCCTGCCCAAGCTCTGGAAATTTGCATTTATACGTTCGCCTTAAGGCTCTCTGTTGACACTTGCGTGCGCTCCATACGCTTCGCGTACTGCGCTAGCTGACCGCTCGTTCGTCGGCAGCGGCTGCGAACGGCCGAACACGCACTCACTGAAATGAATGGGAGTTGTGGAAATGAGGCTCAGAGTTTGCTGTATTGAGGGCAGATAGAAATTCTGCATTTGAGGTTTATTCTGAGGCCGCAGAACCATCCAACACGGCCAGAACCTTGTCTAGGCCTTGCTCATCAAGCTGGTTTATTTCTGCGGCGAAACGGTTGGCTAGGATGTTGGCTTTGGGGCTTAGGCCGATTGTATTTATTGTGGTTTTTGTGCGTGAATGGCCGGCGATTTCAACCAGTTCCTCGGCTTCATCCCATATGATGTTGAAATAATGGATGATGCGTTGCAGCATTTGCCATGATGGTACGCCGCGTTTGCCGTGTTCAAGTGCCGAAAGATAAGCTGCTGAAATGTTTAAATCTTGCGCCATTTTCTTTTGTGTGACGCTTTTTCGGCTACGCAATTCATGTAATTTCAATCCAAATGGAGTCATAATCAATGCCGTCTTTTGCTGCGAATGCGCACATAAACCGCGCCGCCGCCGCCATGTTTGGGGTGGGCAGGTTGCCAGCCGATCACAAAAGGCGCGGCTTCGGCGCTGTTGAGCCAATCACCAATTGATGCCCGCAACACCGCACGTTGTTCTGGCATTTGGAAAAAATCTGCGCTGTGTAAGCTGTGTCTGGCAATTGAACCATCACCTTTACCGGTCACCACAATCACTGTTTTTAAACCTTGCTGCCAGGATGAGCGCAAAAAGCTCATTAGTTTGGTTTGAGCATTGTTGCGGTTAAAACCATGCAAGTCGAGCCGTGCCTCAACGTCAGCACCGCCACGTTGTAATTTTTGGCGTATATTGCGGTCTAACGGTATATTTTGAGGCTTTTCATGCCAGTCATTATTGGCTTGATAGCCCGCCAAATGGCTAGATTTGGCGGTGGAATGTTGCCCAGCTTGATCAAATCTTTTCATTAATTTCAGCAAATAACCTGAGTCTAATGGCTCTGTTTTTGGAGGTTTGATTGATGCGGCGGTTGATTTTAAATTTTTTCGTAGTTTGGGTTTTCGCAAGCTTATATCTGGCAAAATATCGGGCATTTGCTCATCTCTGGGCTTTTGCTTGGGGCTGCCAATCACGTCTTTGGTCACTTTTTGCCACAAGGATTGCTCTTGTGCGGTTAATTTACGTGATTTTGAGGTTTTTTTTGCCATGACACCAACCTCAAACCTCGATCACTCGCCTTTCGCAGTGGCGGCCAATTGCCATGAGGTTTTTTCATTGGTCATATCGCTTTCAAACGTCCAGATGTCACTGGTATTGTATATGTGTTTTTCATTGCCATCGATGATGTGGTCATTGGCGTCATAAGTGGTCGAAACCAATTTACCAACAAAATGTACCGTCAAACGAACGATGTTTAAATCCAAAACTGCATCTTTCATCTGCACCCGCTCATAGCCAACAAAACGGCTATGCACACGGTGGCCAGCGGCTTCACGCGCGGTGATCACACTATTAAAGCTTTCATAAACTGTTGGGGTGAGTAGGCGTTTTAAAATGTCGCGGTCATTCTGAGCAAAACCTAAAGTGATCATTTCATAGGCAACTTCGGCGCCATTCATAAATTCGCGATAATCAAATTTGGGATGAGCCATAATAATGGTTTTTAAACCTGCTTTGGCTTTGTCATCAGCAGACGCAAAGCTTTCAGTGTCCATGGCATTGGCCAAAATTTCGACAGGGTCGGGGCGAGCCGCATTGCTGGTTTGGTTTTTGGCGGCAGTGGGTAATTTTATTACATTGCTACCATCATCATCATTCTCAACATGATTTTTGCGGTCATTTTGGGCATTCATATCTTGGCTATCTTCACCATTTTTACCCAATGTGGTGAATAATTTATAAACCAAAAAAACAGCCAGAATTGGCACCAAAATGTTAAGCAAACTACCCATATCTTTATCCTTAAATATACTCATAAATCCAAATTAGCCCAAATTGGGCTAAGCAGATCAAATTTTTACAAGAAACCTATCTTGTTTTTTGTTCAATTGATATACATATAGTCATTATATAAAATATTATCAAATATTCTGATGAATTTTATTTAACCAATGTGACGAAAGCATGGAGAGTGACCAATGGGTCTTTTATTATTATTCATATTCATCGCGGTTCCGGTGATTGAAATCGGACTGTTCATTCAAGTTGGCAGCGCCATTGGCCTGTTGCCAACTTTGGCCGTGGTCATCATCACCGCAATGATTGGCACCTATTTATTGCGCCAACAAGGGCTTAATATTGTGATGAAAGTACAAGCCGAAATGGCGCAAGGCCAAATGCCAGTGCAAAATCTAATTCATGGTGCATTCATAGTGGTGGCCGGTCTGCTGCTGCTCACCCCTGGCTTTTTTACCGATTTTATTGGCTTTAGCTTATTCATCCCGCAAGTGCGCTTGGCGGCGGCTTATTTTATTGGCCGCCAATTTAAGCGATCTCGTTATGGTAAAACCAGCTCGGGTTTTGAATTTCACTCTACCACTTATACCAACCATCAAGCAGCAGATTATAGCGACGAAGATGAAATTGAAGGTGAGTTTCAAGTGGTAGAAGATGATCCCAAACAAATAGACAAATAAAGCCGTAGAGGCCTGATGCCGTTAACCATATAGCCGAAGAATTGGCTTGCTGTTTAGCTATATATATCTTAACTTAACGCGACTTTTATAGATAGATTGAACAGGAAAAGATTATGGCTGAAGAAAATAATGGCGCCGCTGCCAATGGAAATGCCTCCAATGTAAAGGCCTCCAATACAAATGAAGCGCCAGCCGCTCCGAATATTCAAGTGATGGTGCAATATACCAAAGATTTCTCTTTCGAAAACCCAAATGCACCTATGTCATTGGGCGGGGATGTGAGCCAAAATAGCAAAATTAACATTGTGGTCAATGTTGAAGCCACGCCAATGGCTGATGATCATTTTGAGGTTGTGTTGCAATTAGAAGCCTCTGCCAAAGATGGCGAAAAAGTTATTTTTAACGCCGAGCTTTATTTTGGTGGCGTGTTTAAATTGCACAATTGTCCGCCTGATACGGTGCATCCAATGGTGATGATTGAATGCCCGCGCATTTTATTCCCATTCGCGCGGCGTATTATTTCAGATGCCATTCGCGATGGTGGTTTCCCACCATTAATGATTGACCCTGTTGATTTTACTCAGCTTTATCGTGATAGCATTGTGGCAAATGTTGAACAAAGCAAAGCTGCTGAAGCGGCAAAAACTGCTAAAGAAACCAAACAATAGGTTTTATATATAATTTGAAGATGCCGCTTTTAAGCGGCATTTTTTGGCTTAAATTTGGTTCCATAAAGCATCAGCCCCAATTTCATCTTCAATAAACTTCTTATGTGCCGCCACTTCATCTGCGGTTAGTAATGATTTTAGCTTTGTTGGCCGCACCATTTGTTTCACCGCGCGATAGGCATCAGCCGTGCCACCTGCCACGCCTGTTTCATCGCCCATCAAGTTGATTTGTCGCCCGCCCATTAATTCCATATAGACTTCGGCCAATAATTCACTATCCAGCAACGCCCCATGCAAGGTTCGGTTGCTGTTGTCAATGCCAAAACGTCGGCATAAGGCATCTAAACTATTGGGGCCAGTTGGGTAGCGTTTACGCGCCACGGTCAAAGTGTCGATGACCCCGCCATTGGCAGTGGTTTGTTTTAACTTTGGTTTACCAGCTTTTTGCAGCTCAAAATTCAAAAACCCCATATCAAATGGCGCATTATGAATGACCAAAACATCGTCGCCACAAAAGGCTAAAAAATCATCAGCAACTTGTTTAAATAATGGCTTATCCGATAAGAATTCAATGCTCAAACCATGCACTTTAAACGCGCCATCAGGCATGTCACGCTCGGGATTAGTGTAAACATGAAATTCTTTGCCTGTCGGGATGAGATTGTGCAGCTCTAAACAGCCAATTTCAACCAGTCTATGGCCTTCGGAGGTTTTAAAACCCGTGGTTTCGGTGTCCAAAACAATGGAACGTTGCGGAATGTCTATGGCCATTTTTTCTCTAATGCTGTTTTTCTTTAATACTAATGTTAATTTACCGAAAGCTTATCCAAAATCTTAATGATTTCATTCACTTGTAGTTGCGCGGCGTCTAAACCATCGCTGGTGTCGACAATATAATCGGCACGCTTACGCTTTTCAACATCAGAAATTTGTTTTGACAGCAAAAATTCAAACTTTTCATCAGTCATACCAGCTCTTTGCATCACCCGTTCGCGCTGAATTTCTGGCGTGGTGGTGATGACAATCACCTTGTCCATACCCGTATCTGACTTCATTTCATAAAGCAGCGGAATGTCAAAAATAATATATTTAGCGCCATTTTTCAGGCTTTGGGTAAAAAATTCGGTTTCTATATTTCTAATCAACGGGTGCAGTTGCTTTTCTATGGCAGTTAAAGCATGAGGGTTTTCCTGTACAAAGGCCGATAATATCTGCCTATCAACCTCATCACCCTTTGTTGCGTCTGGGCAAATGCTGGCCACCATTTCATAGCCTTGATAGCCTTTTTGATAGAGAGTATGAACCATAGCATCGGCATCAAATATCGGAACACCTTGTTGTTTGAACATATCAGATGTGGTTGATTTACCCATGCCAATAGACCCCGTCAAACCAATTTTTAACATTTTATTTCTTTCTTATTTATCAGCATTGCCAGTATTTATAAATCTGACAACACCAAATCCCTCAATTCGTCATCCACTTCAGGCAGAATGCCAAACCAAATTTCAAACGCTTTGGCAGCCTGATGCAATAACATGCCCAAACCATCAACTGTCACCAAGCCTAAATCATCAGCTTGTTTTAACAGGCCAGTTTGAAGCGGCGTGTAAACAATATCCGCCACAATGGCGGTTTTGGGCATTAAAGATAAATTGATGTCAACGTCATTTTCACCATTCATGCCTAAGCTGGTGGTGTTAATTAGTAAACCCGTGTAAGCTAAACAATCATCCAATTCATCTGAATTTGTTAAAATATTAGCTTTAATGCCCAAATCTGCAAGTAATTTTTGCGCCCGTCTTATGGTACGGTTAAAAATGTATATATGTTGTGCGCCTGCATCATGCATGGCCTGCAAAATTGCCCGCGCCGCGCCGCCTGCCCCATATATAATGACTGGCTGGTCAATTTGATGCCAATCACTATAATCAAGTAGGTTTCTATAAAACCCGTAACCATCTGTATTATCTGCATATAATTCATTATCTCGCCATGATATGGTGTTGCATGCGCCGAGCTTATTGGCTAAAATATCACGGTGCGGCACTGCGGCAAATACCGCCTGTTTATGCGGAATGGTGATGTTAAAGCCCAAACATTCATCTGGCTTTAACATGTGAATAAATCTAGATAAATCATCAGGCGCGACCTGCTTTTGCGCGTATATAGCGTCTAAACCATGTTTTTTTATCCAATAATTATGGATAAGCGGTGATCTCGAATGTTTAATCGGCCAGCCAATCACATATATATTTTTGGTTTGTTGCATTTAAAATTTGCCCTGTTGTTTATTGTTTTTATAGCCATGATCACGCAAAAATTCAATCAAAGGCAGAAGCGGCAAGCCTAAAATGGTGAAATAACTGCCCTCAATCTGTTTGAATAACTGCACACCGATGGCCTCTAAATGATAACCGCCCGCCGCATTTAACACAGCATCCCCTGCCCGCTTTATATAATCTTCTATTTCAGCCTCATTTAAATCATACATAGTTAAATGTGCGGCATCTTTATGCCTGAAAATAATTTTGCCATTTTGGACAATGCTTAGCGCCGAAGTTAGAATGTGGGTTTTGCCAGTTAATTGTTGCAAATGCGCAGATAAGTTGGCTTTGCTGCCTGGTTTATCTAAAATCTGGCCGTTTAAATGGCAGATCTGGTCAGAACCCAGCACCAGAGCAGATGGATTCTCCTGCGAAATGAGTTGGCCAACATATATGGCTTTAGCATCTGCTAAATCTTGCGCGGTTTGGGCGGGGTTTATGCCCAATTTTGTATTTTTAGTTTTGATGATGCTCTCATTTATATCAGCAGGATGAGCGGTAAAAGCAATGTCAGCGCCGTTAAGCAGGCTTTTGCGGCTTTGACTGCCTGATGCTAATATGAGGTTGAGTTTTTTATTGTCTAACATATATGTCTATCATTTGGCTGGCTGTTTATAAAAACCCTAAGCATGTGGATGAAAAAGGATAAGATTTTCACTTATCCAAGGTCAGCCTAACTTGCACAATCTTTTCCACATTTGTATAATATTGGATAATTTGACTGTTAATTAGAGTGGATAAGATTTAATAAAATTATAAGTTTTTTTACAGGCCTTATCAACATGGTTAATTAGGTTTTTGTAAAAACTTCAAAAAAATGCTTGTTAACCTTTTATTAAGGTTTTGTTAACTTTTGACGGTAAGAAGTTAACAAAAAGTTAATATTGTATGGAGTCAAACAAAAAGAACTGTTAATTTTTTATCTTATTTATACAAATTGCTATTTGTGTATTTCATGTGCAAGAATCATTAATAACAAATTGTGCCCATTATTCACTGACCAACAACAACAACAACCTTTATATATTATATTATGATCTTAAATGCTTTCTCTTCAAACCCTCCTTCTATTCCTCCTATTTGGTTTATGCGCCAAGCGGGTCGTTACCTTCCGGAATATTTAAAAGTCCGCGAACATGCAGGTAGCTTTTTAGACCTTTGTTACAATTCAGAATTTGCCACTATTGTCACCATGCAACCGATAGATAAATTCGATTTTGATGCAGCCATTCTATTTTCAGACATTCTTGTGGTTCCAGATGCTTTGGGTATGCAAGTGAGTTTTGTCAAAGGTGAGGGGCCTAAATTAGTGCCTTTAGCCAATCAAAGCGATATTGATGCGCTTAATGTAGAAAATTTCCATCAAGAAATAGATAAAGTCTATCAAGCGGTGGCATCTATTCGTAAAGCTTTGCCAAAAAATAAAGATCTTATTGGTTTTTGTGGCGCTCCTTGGACTTTACTCACCTATATGCTCGGTGGTGTGGGAAGCGTGGACCAAAAGATAGGAAGGCTATTCTCCTATAATCATCCAGAGCTGATGAATCAGTTATTGGTTTTACTAAGTGATGTGTTAGCAGATTATCTATTTATGCAGGCTAAAAATGGTGCGCAGGTGCTTAAGATATTTGATAGTTGGGCTGGCAATTTAGCGGATGATGAATTTGATCATCTGGTGGTGGAGCCAACTCATAATTTGGTTAAAAAATTAAAAGCTAAACTTAAAGCTGCTGGTATGGATGCGGTTAAGATTATTGCCTTTCCGCGTGGGGCAGGGGAAAAATATCCCTATTATGCAAAAAATGTTGATATTGACGGTTTGGCATTTGATACCAGTGTCGATTTAGAGTGGATTAGAGACGGTATACATGCCGATATCACCTTACAAGGTAATCTTGATCCATTATTGTTGGTTGCGGGCGGTGAGCGGCTTAATAAACGAGTTGATCATATTTGTGATGTGATGCAGGGCAGGCGGTTTATTTTTAATCTTGGTCATGGCATCATTCCTGAAACGCCACAGCAACATGTGCATCAGGTGATCAATCAAATTAGAAGCCGCTGATCAGAATTAAGGTAAAAAATGGATTTTCTTGCAGATTATTATGAAATTATCAAAGCCGTTCATGTGATTGCGGTGATAAGCTGGATGGCGGGATTGCTCTATTTACCGCGGCTGTTTGTTAATCATGCGATGAATATGGATAATGTTGACATTCGGGCATTGCTTGAGCCAATGGAACGCAAATTGATAAAATTAATTATGAATCCTGCAATGTTGTTGACGTGGATCTGTGGTTTATTATTGGTATCTATTCCTAATGTGATTGATTTTAAAGTCGATATTTGGTTTCATATTAAATTCTTATGCGTTATTTTTATGACTATTTGCCATATATATTTAGGTAAAGAGCGTAAAAAATTCATCATCGGTGAAGGTATCAAACCACATAAATTCTATCGTTTAATCAATGAGATACCTACTGTTTTAATGATTATTATTGTGGTTATGGTGATTGTGCGGCCGTTTTGAATGTAATTTTTGGTTTACTTGAAGTTCAAAATCAATTATTTGTTTAAGTCCTATCTTCATATTTTCGCCGTCCGAGCTGAAAATATACCTCCAAAATTCCCGCCTATTCATTATCTATGCCATGAATGGGCTATATTAAGGCTATATCGTTATGAGTGAAACTCAAACTACTGATGTTATTAAACTTCATGATTTGAAGCAAAAATCACCAACAGAATTGATCGAAATTTCAACTGAATTTGATATTGAATCAGCTAGTGCTATGCGCAAACAAGAATTGATGTTTGCGATTTTAAAATCAAAAGCTGAAAATGGCACCACCATTATTGGTGAAGGTGTGGTCGAAGTGTTGCAAGATGGCTTTGGCTTTTTGCGTTCACCAGACGCTAACTATTTACCAGGGCCAGATGATATTTATGTCAGCCCAAACCAAGTGCGTAAATTTGGGTTTAAAACGGGTGATACGGTTGAAGGCGAAATTCAAGCTCCAGGTGAGGGCGAACGTTATTTTGGCTTGCTTAAAGTCATCAGTATTAATTTTGAATCGCCCGAAAAAGCCCAGCAAAAAACCCATTTTGATAATCTTACTCCTCTCTATCCAGAGGAGCGTTTCAATATGGAAATTAAATATGCGGTTGGTGAAAAATCTAAAACTGATGACATCACCTCACGGGTGATCGACATTGTATCGCCAATGGGTAAAGGCCAACGTGGTCTTATTGTGGCGCCGCCATTTACCGGTAAAACCATGATGTTGCAAAATATTGCGCATAGCATTACCACCAATCATCCTGAATGTTTTTTGATTGTTTTGTTGATTGACGAAAGACCAGAAGAAGTGACCGATATGAAGCGTTCGGTTAAAGGTGAAGTGATCAGTTCGACATTTGATGAGCCAGCTTCGCGCCATGTGCAAGTGGCGGAAATGGTGATTGAAAAAGCCAAACGGTTGGTTGAACATGGACGTGATGTGGTGATATTATTGGATAGCATCACGCGTTTGGGTAGAGCGTATAATACGGTTGTGCCTTCATCAGGCAAAGTGCTAACTGGTGGTGTGGATGCCAATGCGTTGCAACGGCCAAAACGGTTTTTTGGTGCGGCCAGAAATATTGAACATGGTGGCAGTTTAACCATTATTGCGACGGCGTTGATTGATACGGGTAGCCGTATGGATGAAGTTATTTTTGAAGAATTTAAAGGTACCGGCAATAGTGAGATTGTGTTGGATCGTAAAATTTCTGAGAAACGTACTTATCCTGCCATCGACATTAAGAAATCTAGCACGCGTAAAGAAGAGCTACTTACCAGTCCTGCTAATCTTAAAAAATCATTTGTTTTGCGGCGCATTCTTAATCCAATGAATACAATTGACGCGATTGAATTCTTGATTGATAAGCTCGAAAAAACTAAAGATAATGATGAGTTTTTCGATAGCATGAATACATAGATTTTCGATTCACTACTGAAACAAAGCAACTTGATGTTGATTGGATTCGGCTATGAAACAAACTAATTTATTGAAAAATAATATTTATGCTTTGTCGTCTGGCGCGGGTAAAGCTGGTGTGGCTGTGGTGCGTTTGTCGGGTTTTGATGTGCCACAAATTATGTCGATGATTGGTCAAGATAATCTGGTGCCAAGACAAGCTAAATTGACACTGTTGATTGATCCTAAAACTGGTGAAGACGTTGACTCGTGCTTGCTATTATATTTCCCCGCGCCGTTTAGTTTTACAGGTGAGCATGTGGTGGAATTTCATACCCATGGTAGCAAGGCAGTGCTCGAGCATTTATTTAAAATCTTGGCCGAAACGGGTTTATGCCGTATGGCCGAAGCGGGTGAATTTTCGCGTCGTGCGTTTCAAAATGATAAGTTAGATTTAACCCGAGTTGAGGCCATTGCGGCTATTTTGGATAGTGAAACTTTGGCACAAAAACGCCAAGCTTTACGACAATTGGGTGGCAGTGCGGCGCAGGCTTTTGGTAAGATACGCTCTGAATTATTAGGTGCGATTGCTTTGCTTGAGGCGACGATAGATTTTTCTGAAGAAGATATACCTGATGATTTGATGGATAAGATTTTTATACAAATTGGTGAGGTGAGAGATTATATCGCCGTGCAATTGTCTAACTTTGGTCGCAGTGCTAAATTGAATGATGGGTTTAATGTGGCGATTATTGGTGCGCCAAATGTTGGTAAATCGAGCCTGATGAATTTATTGGTGCAATCTGATGTGGCAATTGTGAGTGATGAGGCGGGCACGACCCGTGACATTATTCGGGCGCGGTTAGACATTGATGGCTATATGGTCAATCTTTTGGACAGTGCTGGGTTGCGCGAAACTGATAATTTAGTCGAGGCTGAAGGCGTGCGGCGGGCGCAAGAATTAATTGAGCAAGCTGATTTGGTGCTGGCGTTATATGTAGATGAAGATAGTTTTGAAGCGCTTAAGGGTCTTGATTTAAATGACTCGATTCTGATCCGTAATAAATCTGATGTGTTGATTAAAACAGATTTAAAGTCTGATATAGAGATTTCGGTTAAGCAGGGTAAAAATGTAGATTCAGTGTTAAAACAAATATCTGAATATTTGAAGGCGTATTTTGACCAAGTTGAAAATGACATTGTGACTCGTGAACGGCATCGGATTTTGTTGAATGAAGCTTATGAAAATTTAATTTTATTTCTTGAAAATCGAGATTTACCCGAAGAGATTGCTGCTGAATATTTACGCCGTGCGATTAACGAAGTGGGTAAAATTACGGGTCATGTTGATGTCGAAGAAATATTGGGCGAAATATTTTCTGGTTTCTGTATTGGCAAATGAGCTGAATCAACTTGAAGTTTACATGTATTTTCATTATGACTAGTCAACTTTTTAAATTGTTTCACGTGAATCATTAGGTATAGCAAATGCAAAAAAATGAATTTCAAAATTTGCGGGCACAAGTGATAATCATTGGTGGCGGCCATGCGGGTTGTGAAGCAGCTTCGGCTTCGGCGCGTATGGGTGTTGATACGATTTTGGTCACGCATAAAATTAGCAAAATTGGCGAAATGTCATGTAACCCAGCTTTTGGCGGTTTGGGGAAAGGTCATTTAATGCGCGAGATTGATGCTATGGATGGTTTGATGGCGCGGGTGGCTGATAAGGCAGCAATCCAATATCGGATGTTGAATTTGCGTAAAGGACCAGCGGTTCAAGGGCCGCGGGTGCAGGCCGATCGGCAATTATATCGTGATGAAATGCAACGCGAAATTGCTGCGATTGATAATTTGCGGGTGGTTGAAGCGGGTGCAGATGCGTTTATTTTTGAAGACGAAAATGCGCAGCAGAAAATTATCAAAGGTTTGATTTTAGACAATGGTGATCAGATTTTGGCGTCGCATATTGTATTGACTACAGGCACATTTCTAAACGGTATTATTTATATTGGTGACGAGAAGCGGCCTGCGGGTCGGGTTGGTGATGCGCCGGCGATAAAACTATCCGAGCAATTATATGCGATGGGTTTGGATATGGGGCGACTTAAAACGGGTACGCCTGCGCGGTTGGATAAAGATACAATTAATTGGGATATATTGACTGAGCAAAAGGGTGATGATGAAAAGACATATATGTCATTTCTGACTTTTGATGAGCTTAGCGATGGGGCGACTTATGCTGAGCAAGTGTCTTGTTATATCACGACAACTACGGTTGAAACCAAGCGGGTGATTGAGAAAAATATCAAATTATCAGCGATTTTCAATGGTCAGATTGAGAGTGCTGGGCCGCGTTATTGCCCATCGATTGAGGATAAAATTCATCGGTTTGCTGATCGTGATGAGCATCAAATTTTCTTAGAACCTGAGGGTTTGAATGAACCGACAATATATCCAAATGGAATTTCGACTAGTTTGCCTGTAAAGGTGCAGGAAGAGTTTATGGTGACGATACCGGGCTTAGAGGCTGTTAAAATTACTCAACCTGGTTATGCGGTTGAATATGATTATATTGACCCGCGGGAATTATTACCAACTTTGGAGTGTAAACGGGTGACGGGGCTTTATTGTGCGGGGCAAATTAATGGCACAACTGGTTATGAAGAGGCGGGTGCTTTGGGCATGATGGCGGGGTTAAATGCTGCGCTTAAAGCTAAGGGTGATGAGCCGCTAATTTTGGACAGAGCTGATGCTTATGTTGGTGTGTTGATTGATGATTTGGTGACTAAGGGAGTGAATGAGCCTTATCGGATGTTTACCTCACGCGCTGAATATCGGTTGTTAATGCGGGCTGATAATGCTGATCAAAGATTGACGCCAGTTGCAAAAAAACTGGGTATTTTATCTGACAAACGAGCGGTGAGTTTTGATGAGAAAATGAGTAAGTTAAATGAGCTATTGGATTTCTTAAAAGCCGAACAAAAGTCGCCATCTGAATATGCCAAAGTTGGTTTGAAGATTAATCAAGATGGGGTGCGGCGCAGCGGTTTTGAATTGTTATCCTATCCGAATATTGATATCACGACACTGCGGGACATATGGCCAGAGCTGGATCGATTCGATAGCTTAACGAAAAAACAAGCAGAGATTGAAGCGCTTTATGATCGTTATACTGCGCGGCAACAGGCTGATATTAATGCGTTTCGTAAGGATGAGAATATGGCATTGCCTAGCCTAATTGATTATGATTCAATCGGTGGTTTGTCTAACGAAGTGAAGAATAAATTGAATGCTTTGCGCCCTGCTACTTTGGGGCAAGCGTTGCGTATGGATGGTATCACACCTGCGGCGGTGATGATTTTGTTAAACCATGTGAAGAAGAGTAATTTCAGGAAAATATCGGCATGATAAATAAACAAGCGAAAATACACATTAAGCAATTGGGTTTGAATGAGCGTCAAGTGGCGGCATTAGATGAATATGAGCAATTGTTATTAAAGTGGCAAAAGAGCATTAATTTGATTGCATCTTCAACGGTTACAGAAATTTGGATGCGGCATATTATTGATAGTGCGCAATTGTTTAATATGTTGGATCGTAGCTCGCCGAAATCCTTGGTTGATTTGGGTTCGGGCGGCGGGTTTCCTGCTTTGGTGATTGCTATATTGGATAAGCATGCTGATTCGAATTCTGGCAATTTAACGGTTACTTGTGTTGAGTCTGTGCAAAAGAAATGCGCGTTCCTGCGGGATGTATCTAGACGACTCAACTTAGGCGTTAAGGTCGAAAATTTGCGCATAGAGGCGCTTGGTGATAAATTGGACTCCGAATCATCTGGCGTTAACCATAATGCTTCACGTGAAACATATGGGCTAAATAGGGCCTATCGATTCGACTATATAACTGCTCGTGCCTTGGCAAATTTGAATAAGTTGCTTGGGCTTAGTGAGGCTTTGTTTGCGGGGAAAAATATGGGTAATCTATCCACAATATTTTTCTTAAAAGGACAAGATATAGATAAAGAATTGACCGAAGCCACTAAATGTTGGCATATTGATTATGAATTGACAGATAGTCAAACACATGAAATGGGTAAAATTATTAAAATTGGTGATTTTTCGGCCATTTCATAGCCCGGTTTAGTAAAATGTGTGCGGGCATAATTAATTTGAGGCACAAATGCGGAATCTAGCTCAAAAAACACCAAGAATATTAACCGTTGCCAACCAAAAGGGCGGCGTTGGTAAAACCACAACAGCCATTAATTTAGCCACGGCTTTGGCGGCGATTGGCGAGACAGTTTTGGTTTTAGATATTGACCCACAAGGCAATGCCAGCACGGGTTTGGGCATTGATAAAGACCAACGTGTAAAAACCACTTATGATGTTTTAATGGGCGATGCTGCGTTAAGCGAATGTTTGGTGAAAACTGCGGTGCCGCGGCTATTTGTGGCGCCAGCCTCGATGGATTTATTGGGTGCCGAGCTTGAATTGGCGGCGATACCTAACCGCAGTTTTAAATTGCGTGATGCGATTTGGGCGCAAAATGAATTGGCTAATCAAGGCAAGACTGTTCAGTTTAGTTACATTTTAATTGATTGCCCACCAAGTTTGAACTTGCTGACCATTAACGCCATGTCGGCAGCGCAAGCTTTGATTGTGCCACTGCAATGTGAATTTTTTGCGCTTGAAGGCCTGAGCCAATTATTATTGACTGTTGAAAAAGTACGCGCAAGTCTGAACCCGCGGTTGGACATTCAGGGAATTGTGTTGACCATGGCTGATATGCGCAATAATTTAAGCCAGCAAGTGGAAGAGAATGTGCGTAGTTTTATGGGGGATCGGGTGTTTAAAACCGTTATCCCGCGTAATGTTCGAGTTTCAGAAGCGCCTTCACATGGTAAGCCAGTATTGTTATATGATTTAAATTGCCCTGGCAGCCGGGCTTATGTGGCTTTGGCATCGGAATTGTTAAAACGTGAAAAGAAAATGAAATCAGCGGCTTAAGGTATAGATATGGCAAAAAATAATAGTAATCGTCGGTTAGGCCGTGGTTTAGATGCGTTGTTGGGCGATAATCAAACATTTCTTGATCATGAAAGTGATGCCAATGAACAGAAAACTCTGAATTTGGAGCAAATTGGCGCCAATAGATATAATCCCCGCAAGCATTTTAGCAAAGAAGAGCTTGCTGATTTGGCCAACAGTATTAAAGAAAAAGGTGTTTTGCAGCCAATTTTAATTCGGGTGGTTGGCGATCGTGAACATATTTATGAAATTGTAGCAGGTGAACGGCGGTGGCGGGCGTCTAAACAGGCGGGTAAACAATCTATCCCGACTATAATTGTTGATTTGAATGACAAAGAAGCGCTTGAAGTTGCGATTATTGAGAATGTGCAACGTGAAAACTTATCGGCGATTGAAGAAGCTGTGGGTTTAGGACAGTTAATTGAGCAATTTGAATATACGCAAGATGATGTGGCTAAAGTGCTTGGTAAAAGCCGTTCTTACGTAACTAACATCTTGCGCTTACTAAAATTGCCTGTTGCGATTAAAGAAATGGTCGAAATGGGCAAGATTTCGGCGGGGCATGCGCGGGCTTTATTGGGCCGTAAAAACGCAGTGGCTTTGGCAAAACGCATTATTGATGAAGATATATCGGTGCGCGGTATTGAAGAACTTGTTCGTGAACAAGAAGGCCGCGGTGAGAAAAAAGCCTCGGCTAAAAAAGTGATCGAAGAAAAAGTGGTTAAAGTGAAATCGGCACAAACCCTTGCTTTAGAACATAAATTATCGGTAGCTGTGGGCGCAATTGTGACTGTTGATTATAATGATAGTGGCAAAGGTTCGCTTAAAATTACCTTTGGCAGTCTTGATCAATTTGAAGATATTTGCAAAAAAATTGGCGGTTGATCTGCTCCCTTTTTAAAAACTCATCTATTTGACCCCAAGGGTACTTCCTCGCTTTGCTCACGGCCAGTGAGCGTGATAGGCGATGCGTATGGTGCGCCTGCAAGGGCTAATAATGGGCCTTTCAGAGAATCAACAGGAGTGCTAACTTTATAGTCAATGACTTATTAGGGGGTTAGTGATGAAGTGTTTAATTGTTGGTGGAACTGGGTTTTTGGGTGGTGCGATGGCGGATGCCATTGCCGATGCGGGTCATGAGACGGTGATATTATCACGTGGGCAAAGCCAACGAAAAGGCGTTGCTGGCGTGAAGGTGTTGTGCGCTGATAGGGATGATGATTTGTCTATACTTAAAGGCCAGAAATTTGATTGGGTTTTTGATTCTTGCGCTTATACGCCAGATATGGTCAATAATTTATTGGATGTGTTGGGTGATGGGATTAAGCGTTATGTTCTAATATCGTCGATATCGGCTTATGATACATTTTCGCGGCCTGACATAACTGAAGATATTGATGTGCCGAATGCCACTGAGGAAGATTTTGTTGCTGCCCGTAAAATTGCGCGGAAAGACCGCGCGCAAGCTCCTGCATATGGTGCTGCATATGGTCGGTTGAAATGGGCTTGCGAAATTACGGCAGCTGAACGGCTTGGTGATCGGGTTACGTCTTTGCGGGTTGGTCTGCTGGTCGGGGCGGGGGATTATACGGATAGGTTGACGTGGTGGGTGCGGCGTATTGATGAGGCGCATGATGAACGTAAGCAAGTGATTGCGCCTGCGCCGAAGAGCCGTTCTGTGCAGGTTATTGATGTGCGTGATGTGGCTGATTTTGCGTTGCGGTGTGTGGAGAATGGGCTTTCTGGGGTTTGGAATGTGACTAGTCAACCGATTGAATTTTCGTATATTTTGGATAGGTTGATTGAGGTTTCGGCATCCGATGCTGAGGTTAATTGGATTGCTGAGGAGCTTATTTTGGATGCGGGTGTTGTGCCGTGGACTGATTTGCCATTAATGGCGCCCGCTGTGCCTGAATTTAAGTATTTTATGGAAGTGGATACAAGCCGTGCTTTGGCGGCTGGGTTGAAATGTCGGCCGCTTGAGGAAACGTTAAAATCGGTGCTTGAATGGGACAGAAGGCGGCGAGATGTGGTGCTTGAATGTGGATTGACGGCGGAGCAAGAGGCGAAATTGTTGGGTGGCGGTGCTTAGAATTAACAGCAAACTCTGAATTTCTATTTGCCCCCGGTTTCCAAGCAAAGGTTATTTCAGCGAGCGCGACAGCGGCCGTTCGAAGCCGCTGGTGATTTAAGGCCTGACTGCTGTTTCTTTATCACCGTTTAGAGCTTGTTATAAACCTGCGCCAGAGTCTCTGGCTTCAACTGAGCCAGCAGGTTACCTGTGATCACTAAGCTCAAACCTAAGCTCGAATACACAGACCAGTGGTCATCTTCAAACAGGCTCGACACGGCCAAGGCGACGATAGGCGTGATCAACATCAGATAATAAAGATGTGCCGGCCCTATCTTTTTTTTCCACACTCTCGGATTGTTTAATAAATATTCTAAATTGCCATCTGTTACAGCCTATTTGGATATAAATAAACGGCACTTACCATTCTTCTATAGCTCAAAAAACGTTCACGATCTCACCCTGCACTATAGCGTCACCGAATGTTTTGCATCAGGTTCGGTTGGAATATTACTTGAACCTACAGCGGCCTCCTTTAAGATGTTGCGCTCTTCAGTTTACTTATTTTAGCCTGTTGATCATCAATGGTGATGTACTCCTTCCCGGCTTATTAAATTTATTCCTCCTTCGGAATTTATGGTTATAAATTAATAGCGGTAGTTGCTGAGTTCACTACCATGCGCTTACCTGCATTTTGTGCAGTAAACATCATCATCAGTGACATAAATAGTAAAAATGCGTATATCCAAGGTGACGGACCTGATATTGGTAAGTCAGGTGCAAGCAAGTGCCAGCCAATAACGCTAAGTAACAATAAAAAAACACCGGATAACGCATCTCTATATAAAAGAAATGACTTATGCGCTTGACGTACTTCGTTAGTGTCTTTTACTGGAGAGTATATTTTCCCGTACCAAAAAGAGTTTTGCTTGCTTGGTGCCATGTCACTGGTAAATAGAGCCGGCCATTTACCAGCTAGCAGATCATCGTCTAATCTTGGGTCTGCTAAGCACAGTTCTTTACTTCTGTGACCAGGCAGGACGTCTGATAAACGTAGGAATACAAGTTTATGTTTAAAGTCTGCGGGTAGCAGACTCGCTAATATGTTCGCAAGAATAGTCAAACCAGCCACGACACCTAGGTCTTTCAATGCTGAGTAAGCGTCATTAACCTCCTTAAGGCCAACCTGAATCAGAGCGACAACAACAATAGTGCCAACTAAAATAGCAGCTAGGCTGGCTTTATTGCTTTCTTTTAAGTTCTTCTCAGTCATGATTAAGCTTCCTCCTGGTATTCATAGTGGTACGGTTCAGCTTCTACACTTACCCAGCCTTCTCTAGCTGGAGAATTGTGTCTGAAGCATTTATCCTGACCTCTGGTTACGATTGTTTTTACACCTCTATGAGTAAAGGCATTCAGCACGGCTTTGCGAGGATGTTTAGGCTCGCCTTCTTTAGCTGTTGAAGCAAATGCAGATATGTTTCTCGTCTCGCCATTGCCGATAGGTTTATCAATAATTCGATTGAGCACATTTGAACTAATGTTTCTACGGCTACCATGATGAGGTACCTGTATAAATTTTAATTCTGCTGGGTCAACACAATCGTCTAACTGGTCAGCGGCTTGTTCTAAAGCTGTTATTCCTGCATCACCAGTAAATAAAAGGCGACGCTCATCGGTGATAATTTGCGTTATCACGCTACTATTATTTTTTGCTGAAGTTTTATCTTCTGTCGGTAAGTCATCATCGCCCCAAATGGCAGTAATAGCATTCCAGACACTTTTTGCAAAAGCCGCAAGGCCATCAATAGCCTCGTCAACGATGTCTTTTTCTTCTTCAGCCTTTTTAGGCATGCCATCAAAGTCAGGGATTAAAGACTCAAAGTAATCTTGAGTTGGTCCTAATACTTTTACCGTGGCACCATCGAAAGTTAGACTGGTAAATGGTTCATTTACCGTGATGTCTAACTTTTCTGCTTGTTCAACTAAGTCATGGGCAGCTTGCAGATTTCCTCTCAACTTTTCACTAATACTTTTATCAGTAATACGTCCGTCGTGAAATTTATCAGCTAGTCCTTCATAGTGATCCCATGCTTTATGTATCCATAACTCTGTTACATCAAGTTCATCTAGTACAACACTCAAGCCATTTATATGGTCTTGATCAGGGTGAGTTGATATAACTAAATCAACTTTTTCAGTTCCATAGTGTTTTTTTATGTGTTCGACTAAGTCGGTACCTGACGCTTTGAACCCACCATCAATTACAACTACCTTGTACTCGCTTCGTGCGCCGGCTAAATTGCCATACCTAATCGCAATGGCATCGCCACTTTTGCTTGAATCTTTTCCTACACCAATAAAATCTATTTCGTAAGCCATTCTCGTTACCTTTCTTGTTAATTAAATTTATAATTCAATTCGCATCTAAACTCGCATCCAGTGTTTTATAATAAATAGAGCCAGCCATCGTAAAAACAAGATGAATGTTCCTTTATTTTCTGCAGTATCATCTAAGTGAATAACTAAGACACCCATTGTTAAATCTAACTGATTGAGTATTTTTGGGGAAAGGCTTTCGTTGCAAAGCGTGAAAAACAGGGGGGAAGATTGATATGAATCAATTGCTTGAGCAGTTCTCTCTGCTTTTCTTCTTTTCT
>NVUH01000032.1 GCA_002401855.1 Hyphomicrobiales bacterium | reverse complement strand
GGGACTTTTAGAGCGTAACAATAAACGGATTCTAAATAAACCCAACAAATTAACATTCTTATCGAGCGCCTCATTGCTTACCCTAGCCGCTTGTGATGAAACTACGACGCCTACTCCTACGCCTACACCTACGCCTACTCCTACACCTACGCCTACACCTACGCCTACGCCTACTCCTACACCTACGCCTACTCCTACACCTACACCTACACCTACACCTACGCCTACTACGACGATACCTGCGCCTACACCTAGTAAAAAAGCAACCATTGGAGATGATTGGCTGGTGGGTACTGATGGCGATGATATTTTATATGGTGGAGCTGGCAATGATAAATTAGATGGTGGAGCTGGGGCTGATGAGCTAAATGGTGGTGATGGTATCGATACGGCTGACTATAGCAATAGTGATGCAGGAGTGACAGTGCTTATAAATGGAGGTACTGCTACCCCTGGCGTTGGTGGTCATGCTGCAGGGGATATTTTGCTTAACATAGAGAATGTAATAGGCTCTGCACATGAAGACCTTCTAATAGGTGATGCCAAGGAAAATATTTTAGTTGGTGGAGCTGGGGCTGACGACTTACGTGGTGGTGGTGGTATCGATACGGCTGACTATAGCAATAGTGATAGTAGTGACGGAGTGGAAGTGTATTTAGATGGTACCGCTGGCGTCGGTGGTGATGCTGATGGGGATACTTTGAATTCTATAGAGAAGGTAATAGGCTCTAGATATAATGACATTCTAACAGGTAATATCTATGACAATATTTTAGTTGGTGGACTTGGGGCTGACGAATTACATGGTGGTGGTGGTGATGGTATCGATACGGCTGACTATAGCAATAGTAGTGACGGAGTGACAGTGTTTTTAGATGGTAGCGCTGGCACTGGTGGTGATGCTGATGGGGATACTTTGTATGAGATAGAGAATGTAATAGGCTCTGCATATAATGACATTCTAACAGGTGATGACAATGATAATATTTTAGAAGGTGGAGCTGGGGCTGACGAATTACATGGTGGTTTGGGTAATGATACGGTTGACTATAGCAATAGTGAAAAAGTGGTGCATTTGGGGTCGGAAACAGGAGTGAGAGTGTTTTTAGGTGCATATACGTACAATGGTAAGGTTGAGGTATTACATGGCGGCTATGCTGGTCATGCTCAAGGGGATACTTTGTTTTCTATAGAGAATATAAAAGGCTCTGAATATAGTGACACTTTAAAAGGTGATGGCAATGCCAATATTATATGGGGTAATGGTGACAGTGATAATTTAGCTGGTCTTGGTGGCGATGATACTATATGGGGTGGAGCTGGTGAAGATTTTTTATATGGTGCAGCTGGTAATGATGAATTACATGGTGGCAGTGGTAATGATCAGCTGTCGGATAAAGCTGGTGAAAACACTTTAGATGGTGGCGCTGGTATTGATATAACGGTTATTCGGGGTAATGATTATTCTTTTGTGATAGATAAAGCAAATAATAAAATTGATCTTATAATCAATTATAGTGATGGCACTAGGAGTGTAAGTCATTTAACTTCAATCGAGGAATATCGGCTGCTTAATTTTGATGAGTTTAATATAAAAGACCTTTATACAAATGTAGCACATTCTAATGTAGCGGATTCGGACGTATTTGGCGCAGAAAGTAATGAGCATATTGCTGATTTTCATGCGTGGCTATTGGGTGATTATGGTCATGAAGTCTTCTAGTAATTCACAAAGCTTTTAAACCAATAGATAACAAAATGCCCAGCCAATTGGTTGGGCATTTTTATTTGTGTTTAATCACCCGGCTTCCCGGCTTAAAGTCAGCTTAAAATTTGCTCTATATCTGCGCCCAGCTTTCAATTTTGGCGGCAGGTGATTTTGCTTGTCTATCACGGCTTTATATATTGGCCTCTGCCATCACAGTCACAGCTTTTGCGCTTAACCAGACCTTCTTTAACCAAACGCTTAATAAACCGCGAAATGTTATGTTGCTGAATGTCAACAGGCCGCAACCATTTCGGCCCAGAACCATTTGGATATGATGTTTCGCACTTCAAGTGAAACATCATACCAAGTCAATGGCGGTAAATCGGCCTCTTAAATAGTTGTTTAACGTGGCTAAGGGGGCATTTGATAGCTTTGAAAATTTTTAGTTTCCACCTGCTGTTTTAATTGATTTTTTTAGCCTTTTTTCGAAATTTTGTTAATTCTATATTAAGCCTAATTGCAGAATAAATAGCATAAATGGTATTTATATTTGATTAAAAGTTCCATTTATGTAATTTTTGTTATCCGCATTTTTATATGATCCAATTTTCTCATCAAAAAAAATGCAACGCTTTTTTTATGGAGTATTAAATATGTTTAAAACTACATCTTTACGTCAATTTTCAGAACGTAACAATAAACGGATTCTAAACAAACCCAACAAATTAACATTATTATCTAGTGCCTCATTGCTTACCTTAGCCGCTTGTGATGAAACAACGACACCTATGCCGACGCCGACATCGACATCGACACCGACGCCGACGCCTACCCCCACAACTACGCCGACACCTACACCTACACCTACAACGACACTCGCAACTACGCCGACACCTACGCCTAGTAAAGAAGCAACCGATGGAGATGATTGGCTGGTGGGTGGTGCTGGCGATGATATTTTAGATGGTCTTGCTGGGGCTGACAAATTATATGGTGAAGGTGGTATCGATACGGCTGACTATAGCCATAGTGATGACGGAGTGAAGGTGGTTTTAGATGAAGGTGCTACCGTTGGCATTGGTGGTCATGCTAAAGGGGATAGATTGTTTTCTATAGAGAATGTAATGGGCACTGCATATGCTGACACTATAACAGGTGATGCCAATAACAATGCTATATGGTCTTATGGTGGCAATGATGTTTTATATGGTGGTGCAGGTGATGATACTTTAGATGGTGGAGCTGGGGCTGACGAATTATATGGTGGTGATGGCGATGATATTTTAGATGGTGGACTTGGGAGTGATATATTAGATGGTGGTGATGGTATCGATACGGTTGACTATAGCAAGAGTAATGACATAGTGGAGGTGAGTTTAAGCAATTTAACTACAACTTTTCTAATTAACGCTGATGGAGGTCATGCTTTCGGTGATACTTTCTTTTCTATAGAGAATCTAATAGGCTCTGCATATAATGACTATGTATTTGGTGGTTCCAGTGACAATTATATATGGGGTAATGATGGTGATGACAGATTATATGGTCAAGCTGGCGATGATACTTTAAATGGTGGAGCTGGGGCTGACATATTAGATGGTGGTGAGGGTATCGATACGGCTGACTATAGCAATAGTGATGAAGGAGTGGAATTGATTTTAGATGAAGGTTCTGCCACTGGTATTGGTGGTCATGCTGCAGAGGATACTTTGTTTTCTATAGAGAATATAATAGGCTCTGCAAATGTTGACACTATAACAGGTGATGCCAATGACAATGTTATATGGGGTAATGATGGTAATGATCATTTATATGGTGGTGAGGGTAGTGACACTTTAAATGGTGGTGATGGTAACGATACACTTGAACCTGGCTCTGATAGTTTTGATGACACTATAGATGGTGGCGATGGCTTTGATACAGTGGAATTGAATGGTGATGGTTTTTATTTTAAGATAAATAAAGCAGCTAATACAATTGATATTACAGTCTCTCATACTGGCTTTGCTGATAGTGTAGATTCTATAACTTCAATCGAGACATTTGCGTATGATTATCACGCATCTGATATGAAAGATCTTTATGGTATTAATGAAACATTTACTAATGCATCGACTGAATTTTTGACCGAAGGTGAATTTTTATATTGGCTAGGTAATGACGCAGGTTATAATTATGAAGGCCTTGGATAAATTACAGAGTTTTTAAATCAATAGATAATGAGATGCCCAGCCAGTCGGTTGGGCATTTTTATTTGTCTTTAATCACCCGCCTTAAAGTCAGCTTAAAATTTACTCAATATCTGCGTCAGGCTTTCAACATAATTGAGGCTAATTGACAAATTTTAACAGTTGTTTAAGCTCACTGTTATCAATTTCTTTTTCGCTCTTATTGAATATATTATAGACGACAACTAATAGCTCTGCCTTGTCTTTTGGAGGCATTTGGCGATTGTTATTATTTACTGCATCTTCAATATTTTCTAATGATAACCTCAAAGCTTCTTGGTTTAGGGGGGAAGTTACGTGGTGGTTATTATTGGCCCGATCACCATAGGCAAGCCAATCGATTGAAACATTGCAAGTATTAGCAATATCAATAATTTTCGTCAAAGTTGGTTCAGAAACGCCTCTTATATAGTTGTTTAGCGTGCCTAAGGGGACATTTGATAGCTCAGAAACCTTTTTGTTCCCACCTGCTGTTTTAATTGCTGTTTTTAGCCTTTTTCGAAGCTCTGTCAATTCCATATTTAAAACTTAACCACAAATTAGATAGCTTAAATGGAATTTATAGTTGACTAAAAATTCCATATATGCGATTTTCATATTACTGAATAGACAGATTAACAAAAAACAGTGTTGAAGCACTGTTGAAATTAGGAGCTAATATGCCTGTTATAAGTAAAACATGGTCGCGCCATAAAATCTTGGCAGAGATTAAAGGCCGTGGATATACAACAATTAAGTTAGATGCCAAATTGGTCCTAAAACCTAATGACATTGCTGTTTCACTTAATCGCCCATTTCCTAAAGCAGATAAGGCTCTGGCTAGATGGCTAGAGATACCTTTGCATGATTTATGGCCTAGTCGCTATGATTCTAATGGCACGCGCCTTGTTCAATAAACATAACCTAGCAGAGAAATTATACCTGGGTCTAGTAAAATGGAAGAAGCGGTGTAAACAAGTATGTCTATATACAAAGGTCTAGTAGAATGGAAGAAGCGGCGTGAATAAGTATGTCTATATCCAAAATCATAAGCTTGAATATTTGGCTGGCTTCGAACTGGGACTTCCGAAATGGGTCAGTCGCATGTCTTCTGCTTGGAATTTTGATTTCCAGAAAAACACCAAGACAATCATTAAAAATTACGGGCTTAGCGATGTTTGGATTACCACAATGAATCACATCAAATAAGAGGCATAATATGACTATTGCTGTTTATGTGCAAAATTCTAAATTTGAGTGGCTTCAATCTACACTTTTATATAATCCAATTTTCTCATCAAAAAAATCGGACGCGTTAGATTTTTCAGCCGAAAAATATGCCACATTAGATTTTTCAACCGAAAAATATGCCGTATTTATTGCTGGATTGTGTGGAATTACAGATTTTCATATCACCGTAACGTCAACGAGACATTTTGTTGCTGGATTGTGTGGAGTTACAGATTGCCATATCAGCATAACGACAACGAGACATTACGAATAACTTTAATTTAATTGATGCGGCCAGATGGAGTGTTTTGCGTATGGCTAAGGATAAAAAAGATATTTTTACTAAAAGTTTGTTGGATTTGGCAGCCAGTAAAAATAACCAAAGAATTTAAAGAGCAGGATGTTAGGGGCGATAAATATGCCAAGGCGATTGCCTTAACGCTTAATGAATGTGAATAAACCGAGACGAGATTGCTATGCTAATGAGTGATTATTTAGGCGAAGAAGTTACCAAAAACGTGCTTGATGCGTATGCCGCTGAAACACGTCATACCCATATGATACCACTGACAAGATTGGAAACGTTGATTGCTGCAAAGTTTAAACAAATTGTTGTACCGACGGTTTATAACCACTTGATTAAATCACATCAAATTAATGATAAAATTGTTGAAATGCAGGCAGCCGAAAAAGAGCATGGTCGCAAGTTCAAAATTATTGCAGCACAGCAGGGGATTGCTATATGAGTGAGATTATTCCCGCACAAATATTTATGAATTCGCAAGAAATTGCAGACAGTGGATTTAATGAAATGCCCACCACAGAGCGTGGTATTCAGATTTTTGCAAAAAATTATAAATGGCAGGAGGCAGGTAAGAGTTTGGCTCGCCCACGCTCTGATCGTGGCGGTGGATGGGAGTATAGTCCCTCTTTATTTCCAATCCCCGCCCAACTCGATTTTATAAATAAGTATTATGCGAATATCAATGCCGAAGCGCAGGCTAAAAACCCAGATTTCTTTGCTGAAATGGAAGTTGAAAAACAGTCTGCGCAAGTTGTGGATGCTAGCCGAGTATTGAGTGATAGCGAAGCAAATAAACGCGATGCTAAACTTGATATATTATCACGATCTACACGTTTTAGAGATCAATATAACGGTACAAAAAACCAAGCCGATACTGTGTTTTGTGAAATGTACAATAGTGGCCAAGCCGACTTTGAATGTGTGATTTATCCTAGTGTTAAAACCATATCTGTAGTGAGCCTTAAAAGATGGCGTAGAACTTTGAAAGAGGGCGGTTATTCGGCCTTAGCTAGTGATCATGATGGCCGCAAAGATACAAGCTTTTTTGATACTGCATTGGGTGGTGAAATTGGTCTGGCCATTGTTGGTTATATGCTACATCAATCGCACTATACCGCTTATCATATTCGCGACTTAATTATAGCTGATTTTGGTTCGGCTGTTGAGATTGATGATATCGAAAAACATATGCCCCATATCAGAAGTTTTGAGCGGTGGATTAAGAATTTTGAAGAAGAAAATAACAACCTGCTAACTCGTATTACCGACCCAGATGAATTTAAAAACCATATTAAATTTACTGATACAAATATGAACAGTCATGTTAAATATTTTAATCAAAAATGGGAAATTGACGCTAGCCCAACAGATATATTGACCACCGAAGGGCGGCGTAACCTGTATGCATTGATTGATATTTATAGTCGCCGTGTAATGTTTCATATTAGCAAATCAGCCTCTACCGAAGCGAGTTTAGCGCTTATAAAACGCGCAATAATGGAATGGGGCGTACCGCAAGAAATATCTACAGATAATGGCTCTGATTTCATTTCTGGTCGATTTAAATTGGCGTTAAATAACCTTTCAATACACCAACATATTTGCTCACCTTTTAGCCCTGAGCAAAAAGGCACAGTAAAGCGCGTTATCGGTGCGATAAATCGTGATTTAATGCCGACTTTGGCGGGTTTTATCGGTCATAATGTGACTGACCGCAAGAAGCTAGAGGCTAGAAATAGCTTTGCTAATTGCTTGGGAGAAAAAAGCACTGACGCATTTTGCGTAGAGGTGACACCGGAACAGTTGCAAAAATACTGTGATAGCTGGGCGAATGATAAATATGCCCACCGTACGCATAGCGCATTAGGCGTGACACCTTTTCAGAAGCAGCAAAGCTGTACCAAACCAGTTCGGATAATTAAAGATGAACGGGCGCTTGATCTATTGCTTTCTGACGTTGCTTCTGGTGGTGGTTTTAGAATTGTCACTAAGCATGGCATTAAGCTGAATGGTGAATATTATTTGGGCGACGCTTTGGTGGTTGGTGATACCGTATTTATTGGGCATGACCCAGATAATGCAGGCCGTTTATTGGTGTTTGATGGTGATAAAAACACATTTTTATGTGAGGCTATTTGCCCAGCATTGCACGGTGTTGACCCTAAACAGTTGGCTAAAGAAATTAAGCGCGAACAGGCTGCTAGTTTTGCCCGTGATGCTGGGCCGATGATTAAGGCTTCTAAGAAAATTGGAATCAGCGAAATTGTTGCCAAAATATTAAACCAACGTATTGCAAGCAGCAAAGGTGTTGAGGCGTTTTCGATGCCAGAAATTGTTCACACCAACGACAGGCTGGAAACTGCAAATGAAGCACTGGCAGAATATCAAACAATTGAAAAACATGATGTGCCACAGGCTGAAATTGTTGATTTGGTTGATGTTAAAAAATCTAAGAAAAACAAAACAGAGATTATCAAAGGAAACTACGACAGGCGCAACCAGATAATTGCCGATTTACAGGCAGGGGAAAATGGTTAATTCAGATGATAAAATTTGGGCGAATATTTATAAAACCTCACCAGATTTTAAAGCAGAGAAACAGCTTGAAGAGTATTTTACAGCCGCAAATAAGAGTTAGTACTGCGTAAATTAGCAGACCACCAAACGCACTAGCATTTGATGGTCTGCTAATTAAAAAAGCCCGTTTATGAGGTTTTCAGTAGACGGCTTAATTAGGAACTGAAATGGCGAATTATTTTAAAAATGTCAAACTCAGATTGGTGGTTTGCAACGGCTAACCAATTTGCACAGTTAACGAATATCCATAAATTTAATAATTTGATGGAACATATAACACATCGCAACCCTAGCTTACCAGCGATTGGAGTTTTCTTTGGCACATTTGGTTATGTAAAACAAGGTCAGGCGTGTTTGCAGCTAATGTTCATTCCGCACGGTATTTATCGCCAAAGCAGAGGTTGGAATGGACGATGGCACTTATGGCACTCAAGAGGAGTTGGAAATATGTCAGATAAAATAACTGGTTTTATATTTATTTGCTTGGTGGTCATAGCTGATCTGATGCTTGGATTTATTATTTTTATAACATTTATATCATACGTGATGTTTACTTTGAGTATGAGGGCTTCTGAATGGCTAATTGATTGTTTGATTGGTCTGCAATCCTTAATTAGGGAGGGTAATAAAAACGGGTCGTGATGCATTGTTGGCGCAAATACATAGAAGGTAAGGATAATGAAGCTCTTTTTTATGAAATATTAAATATGTTTGAAACTATATCTCTACCTCAATTTTCAGAACATAACATTAAACGGATTCTAAACAAATCCAACAAATTAACATTATTATCTAGCGCCTCATTGCTTACCCTAACAGCTTGTGGTGAAACGACGACACCTACAACGGCACCTACATCTAGTACAAGAGCAACCAATGAAGATGATTGGCTGGTGGGTGGTGCTGGCGATGATGTTTTAGATGGTCTTGCTGGCGATGATTTTTTATTTGGTGGTGCTGGTAATGATTTTTTATTTGGTCGAGCTGGTGATGATTTGTTAGACGGTGGCCGTGGTAATGATGTATTAGTAGGTGGTGATGGTCGTAACACTTTAATTGGTGGCGATGGTCATGATACAGTGAGTGTTTTTGCTGATTCTCTTTTTCTTTCGATAAATAAAGATGCTAATCTAATTTCTATTAGAACCTTTCATACTGGCTTTGATAATAGTATAGAATCTATAACTTCAATCGAGGAAGTTAGGCTTAATGGTGTCGCTTTTAATATAAATGAACTTTTTACAAATGAAGCAAGTTCTAATGTATCGTTTGAATTTACGGAGGAAGCTGATTTTCTGGCTTGGCTCGGTGATGATGCGGGCTATAATTATGAAGGCCTGTTGTAATTCACAAAGTTTTAAATCAATAGATAACGAGATGCCCAGCCAATCGGTTGGGCATTTTTGTTTGTCTTTAATCACCCGCCTTAAAGTCAGCTTAAAATTTACTCTATATCTGTGTCAGGCTTTCAATTTCAGCGGCAGTTGATTTGCCGCTAAAATGCTTGTCTATCGCGGCTTTATATATTGGCCACATTTATTGGATTCGTCATATTTTGATTTTTCATTTAACATAATTGAGGCTAATTGACAAATTTTAGCAGTTGTTTAAGCTCACTGTTATCAATTTCTTTTTCGCTCTTATTGAATATATTATATACGACAACTAATAGCTCTGCCTTGTCTTTTGGAAGCATTTGGCGATTGCTATTATCTAATGCATCTTCAATATTTTCTAATGATAATCTCAAAGCTTCTTGGTTTAGGGATGAAGTTGCGTCGTGGTTATTATTGGCCAGATCACCATAGGCAAGCCAATCGATTGAAACATTGCAAGTGTTAGCAATATCAATAATTTTCGCCAAAGTTGGTTCAGAAACGCCTCTTATATAGTTGTTTAACGTGCCTAAGGGGACATTTGATAACTCAGAAACCTTTTTGTTCCCACCTGCTGTTTTAATTGCTGTTTTTAACCTTTTTCGAAACTCTATTAATTCCATATTTAAAACTTAACCACAAATTAAATAGCTTAAGTGGAATTTATATTTGACTAAAAATTCCATTTATGCGATTTTCATATTACTGAATAGACAGATTAACAAAAAACAGTGTTGAAGCACTGTTGAAATTTGGAGCTAATATGCCTGTTATAAGTAAAACATGGTCGCGCCATGAAATCTTGGCAGAGATTAAAGACCGTGGATATACAACAATTAAGTTAGATGCCAAATTAGCCTTAAAACCTAATGACATTGCTGTTTCACTTAATCGTCCATTTCCTAAAGCAGATAAGGCTCTGGCTAGATGGCTAGAGATACCTTTGCATGATTTATGGCCTAGTCGCTATGATTCTAATGGCGCGCGCCTTGTTCAACAAACATAACCTAACAGAAAAATTATACTTGGGTCTAGTAAAATGGAAGAAGCGGCGTGAATAAGTATATCTATATCCAAAATCATAAACTTGAATATTTGGCTGGCTTCGAACTGGGGCTTCCGATATGGGTCAGTCGCATGTCTTCAAAAAAATATGCCGCATTAGATTTTTCAACCGAAAAATATGCCGCATTTGTTGCTGGATTGTGTGGAATTACAGATTTCCATATCACCGTAACGTCAACAAGACATTACGAATAACTTTAATTTAATTGATGCGGCGGTAATGCTCCCTAAAACTCAGAGTATTTTTAAGTAGAATTTTCTATTAAGTTAATTTAGGAGATTTTACATGAAGAAGCCTAGATATTCAGAAAGCCAAATCATCGGTATTCTAAAACAGGCCGAAGCAGGAACGCCTGTTTCAGAACTCTGTCGTCAACACGGCATGAGTAGCGCGAGCTTTTACAAATGGCGATCCAAATATGGCGGCATGGATGCGTCCATGGTGACGCGCATGAAAGAGCTTGAGACTGAGAATGCACGGCTCAAAACGATGTGATAAAGGAAACCTTGGAAAAAAGTGGTAAAGCCGTCTCTTCGACGCACTTTAGCCAAAGCTGCTGTATGCAAGGGGATATTAAGCATAAGGGCGGCCTGTCGGGCCTTCATGATCAGTGAAGCTGTTATCGATATAAGCCAAAACTAAGTGATGAGAATGCATTTATTGTGAACTAGAGCTTAATCTACGTATCAGGCCGAGGAAGCGGCTGCGCAGAGACAAACCTGATGCTTTAGCTGTGCCAATGGCAATTAATCAAGTCTGGTCTATGGACTTCATGCACGACCAATTATCTGATAGCCGTAGCTTTAGAACCTTTAATGTGATTGACGATTTTAACCGCGAAGGCTTGTGTATTGATGTTGATTTTTCTTTACCAGCAGTTCGAGTTATAAGTTCGCTTGAGCAGATAATTGAATGGCGTGGTAAGCCAAAAGCCATTCATTGTGATAATGGTTCAGAATATATTAGCAGCCTGTTGCAATATGGGCTGAGAACCATAATATTAATCTGCTGTTCATCCAGCCAGGTAATCCACAATAAAACGCCTACGTTGAGCGCCACAATCGAACCGTCAGATATGATTGGCTAGCACAGCATATCTTTACAACAATTGAGGAGGTTCAGTCTTCAGCCACCAACTGGTTATGGACTTATAATAACCAGAGACCTAACATGGCCATTGGTAGAATAACACCAATACAAAAACTGGTTTTGGCTCAAGCCAAGGCTGCGTAATCGGTTCTACTTTCAAAACCGATGGATTCAACGGGTCACCGCAACATACGATAATAATCTAATAGCAAAGAAGGATTAAAGCGTATGAACAAACCGGCCCCTATGGACGAAATAAAA
>NVUH01000016.1 GCA_002401855.1 Hyphomicrobiales bacterium | reverse complement strand
CATTGTATAGCCGATGGCGATGAGGCCATAAACAGCCCCTAATGTGACGCCATTAATCAGCTGCTGCAGAAAATATGCCATAGTTCTCCCTAAACCATTGTAGATCGCAATTAATATAGTTAAGCATTTATTATGCTTAAAGAAAAGAAGTAAAGAGATGGGCGGTATTAAAGTGGAGAAATACTTAAAATAAAGTGGTATCTGCTTAAATTGACATAAAAAGCAGAATTTAATTTGCTAATTCATTCATAATTCGAATGTTTTATAATGAGACATAAGTAGGCTTTACGCAACGGAAAATGCCGAGGCTATGCTTGCATTTATAAAATTCATCTATAAGATTTAGGGTTAATAGTTGTTGGCTATGCGATTGATTTTAAGTGATAGGGATTTATTTGTGGGAAATAAATTATAGTTAACCAATTATTATACGTTACTGGGTGACGGTGATTATAATTATTTACGAAAATTGATGGGTCTTGGGGGCTGATCTATTTTGGAGGATGAATATGGGCGACGAAACTCAACAAAAAAGCGATATGATCGATCTGGTTATAGATATATTGTCGGCAGATAGCTCTCACCAAAACCCCGAAAATGGTTTAGAGACTTTTTTGGCAGCGTTTTTAAAACGCGGTAATGGTGAAGATTATACGGTGATTGGCGTGGATTATCTGTGTGAACAATTATCGGAATGTTGGGAAGTTGCTCAGAGCCGTAAATTTGGCCAGCATAAAATATCGATCAGCTCTGATTTGCATGATAACCAAAATGCGCGCTCTTATGTGCATATTATCAATGACGACACGCCATTTTTGTTTGATTCTATTTTGAATGAATTTAATGAAAATGGGTTTAACCCCCATTTTGTATTGCATCCGCTGATTTTTGTGAAACGTGATGCTAAAGCCAAACTGCTAAGAGTGGTGGGTGATGATGAATATAGCGGCGATATGAGCGGTGTGGCGCGTGAAAGCCATATTCATATTGTGGTTGATAAACTGAGCGAAGATGAGCAAAAACAACTGATTGCTGGTTTAGAGAATACGCTGCAAAATGTGCGTTTTGCGGTGCAAGATTGGAAGCCGATGGGTGCGCGTATTCAAAGCGTGCTTGATACATATACCCAAAATCCGCCTAATGTGCCGCCTGCTGAACTTGAAGAATCTATGGATTTTTTGCGTTGGTTATTGGATGATAATTTTACACTTTTGGGTTTGCGTGAATATTGTTTTGACAGCAAAGGCGTTGATGGTAATTTTACTCAAGTGGCGGATACCAGTTTAGGTGTGTTGCGTGATTTAGAGGTTGAGGTGCTGAAACGTGCTGATAAAAACCTAACCATCACGCCTGAAATTTTAGATTTTATCATGCGGCCAGAGCCGATATTTGTGGCCAAAGCCAATATAAAATCAGTGGTGCACCGGCGCATTTATATGGATTATATTGGCCTGAAACTTTATGATAAAGATGGCAATATATCGGGCGAGCTTAAGGTGGTTGGCTTGTTTACATCGGGCGCTTATACATCTAACCCGATGCGCATACCTTTGCTGCGACGTAAGCTTGAACATGTGATTCAAAGCTCTGGCCATAAGGCGGGTAGCCATAATGGCAAAGCTTTGGCCAATGTGCTTGAAAGCTATCCACGGGATGAATTGTTCCAAATTGAAGCGGATTTATTGTTAGAATTTGCCACAGCCATTCAGCGTTTGGATGAGCGGCCTGTGACGCGCATATTTATCAGGCCTGATAAATTTGATCGGTTTGTTTCGATTTTGGTTTATGTGATGCGCGACCATTATACATCCGAAGTGCGGGAGAATATTGGTGAATATTTAATGCAGCGGTTTGATGGCCGTGTTTCGGCGGCTTATCCATCGTTTCCTGAAGGCATGATGGCGCGGGTGCACTTTATCATCGGACGTAATGAAAACCCATTGCCGGATTATGAGGCGGCGGAAGTTGAAGCGGAAGTGCATGAAATTATCCGCACTTGGAAAGATAAGTTTTTTGATGAGCTGGACAATAACAGCCTTGGCTTGATTGCCCGCGAGCTATTGCGCCAATATGGTGATGGTTTTGATGCGGCGTATCGCCAGAATTTTAGCGCGCAAGTTGCCATTGAAGACATTGCGGTGATGCATAGATTGCGTAAAAAGGGTGATATTGATGCCAAATTGGTCGAGCGTAATGCGGTGAATAATGATGAGGTTTCGTTGAAACTTTACCATTATGGCGAGCCGATTGCGTTGTCTGACCGCATGCCGATTATTGAAAATATGGGTTTTCGGGCGATTAATGAGCGGTCTTATTGCGTGACGCGCACCGATGGTGATTATCACGACATTTGGATTCATGACATTTCGCTTGAAAGCCGTGATGGCAGTGATATTGATATTGATGTTAAAGGTGAATTGTTGCAAAAGGCGTTTTTGGCGATTTGGCAAAAACGGGCTGAAGATGACGGTTTTAACAAGCTGATTTTGAGTGATGCTTTGAATTGGCGTGACGTGGCGATGTTGCGCACTTATGGTCGTTATTTAAAGCAAACGGGGCTTTCGTTCAGCCAACGTTATATATGGGATACATTGCGCAAACATGGTGAGATTACCGCTAGCTTTGTTAAATTATTCCATCTGAAATTTAATTTGGATGACAAGAAAAAGAATTTAAAGGCTCAGGATAAAATTGCTGATGGCATTATTGCGGCGCTAGAAGAGGTGTCGAGCCTTGATGAAGACCGCATCATTCGGGCGATACTCAATGTGATGAAGGCGACAATTCGGACTAATTTTTACCAAAAAGGTGCTGATGGCCGTGAAAAGCCAACCATTTCGCTTAAAATTCGCTCGAAACGGGTGGATAGTTTGCCTGACCCTAAACCGTTTGCGGAAATATTTGTTTATTCGCCACGGGTTGAAGGTGTGCATTTGCGCGGTAGTGAGATTGCCCGCGGGGGATTGCGATGGTCTGACCGTTTGGAGGATTTCCGCACTGAAGTGTTGGGCTTGGTGAAAGCCCAACAGGTGAAAAATGCGGTGATTGTGCCAATGGGCTCCAAAGGTGGGTTTGTGCCGAAACATTTGCCAGTTGGTGGTACGCGTGAAGAATTTATGGCTGAAGGCATTGAATGTTATAAATTATTTGTGGGTAGCTTGCTTGATATTACGGATAATTTGGATGGCGAGACGATTATACCACCCGAAGATGTGGTGCGGCTTGATAAAGACGACCCTTATTTGGTGGTGGCGGCTGACAAAGGCACAGCGACATTCTCTGACATTGCCAATGGGCTATCGGAAGATCGTGATTTTTGGTTGGGTGATGCGTTTGCCTCGGGCGGTAGTGTTGGCTATGACCATAAAGTGATGGGGATTACCGCGCGTGGTGGTTGGGAAGCGGTGAAACGCCATTTCCGCGAAGTTAACCATGACATTCAGACCAAGCCATTTCGCGTTATTGGCATTGGCGATATGTCGGGCGATGTGTTTGGCAATGGTATGTTATTATCGGAGCAAACCGAGCTGGTGGCGGCGTTTGACCATAGAGATATATTTATTGACCCCAAACCAAATGTGGCCAAAAGTTTTGCTGAACGGCAGCGGTTGTTTGACATGCCGAGATCATCTTGGGTGGAATATAATGCGAAGTTAATCTCTAAGGGCGGTGGTATATTTAGCCGTTCGTTGAAATCTATTCCCCTGAGTGATGAAATGCGGGAAATGACTGGGTTAACTGGTGATAGTGCCACGCCAAATGAATTGATGCGGGCGCTGCTTTGTGCTGAAACTGATTTGCTATGGTTTGGTGGCATTGGAACATATATTCGTGCCACAACTGAAACGGATGTTGATGCGGGTGATCGCGCCAATGATGCGATACGTATCACTGCAGCTGAATTAAAGGCCAAAGTGTTGGGCGAGGGCGCTAATTTGGGCATTACCCATAATGCGCGGATTGAATTTGCTAAGCTTGGCGGGCGGATTAACACTGACGCGATTGACAATAGTGCGGGTGTGAATAGCTCGGATATGGAAGTGAATATTAAGATTGCGCTCGGCCGTGCGGTGCAAAATGGCAAGCTGGATTATGAAAGCCGCAATGTTTTATTGGCCAGCATGACTGATGAAGTGGCGGCGCTGGTGCTGCGTAACAATTATCTGCAGACTTTGGCGATTACGTTGGCTGGCTTGCGTAACAAGCAAGATATGGGCTTTTACGAGAGGCTGATGTTGAAGCTTGAAGAAATTGGTGAACTTGACCGTGAAATTGAGTTTTTGCCTTCGTCTAGCGAGATGGCGGCACGTGAAGCTAATGGTGCTGGGCTTGAGCGGCCAGAGCTTTCGGTTTTATTGGCTTATGCGAAGATTTCGCTTTATCAATTATTGCTAAAAACTGATGTGATTGATGATGATTATTTGAGCAAAGAATTGCTGCGTTACTTCCCCGTGACTATGCATAAAGGCTATATGGATGAGATTGACGGGCATAAATTGCGCCGTGAAATTATTGCCACACGGCTTTCGAATGTGATGATTAACCGTGGTGGCCCTGCTTTTGTGCGGTCTATTGCTGACCAGTCGGGTGCTGAGCCTGATGCGATTGCTAGCGCGTTTGCTATGGCTTATGACAGTTTTGAAATGTTGGATTTAAACAATCAGATTGATGATTTGGACAATAAGATTGCCTCTGACGTGCAGATGCGGCTTTATTTAAAAGTTCAAAATTTATTGCGTCGCCAAACCATTTGGTTCTTGCGCCATGTGAGTGAAGGCAAAACTGATATGGCCAAAACTGTTGGCCGTTATAAAGATGGCATTCGGACATTGATTAACGGGTTTTCGGAGCATTTACCTGCTGAGAGCTTTGAATTTGTGAAAAATCAGACGGCGGAACTTGTGGAAGCGGGTGTGCCGAAGAAATTTGCGCAGATTATGGCTTCGACGCGTTATTTAGACAATGCATCTGACATTGTGCGGGTGACGGAACGGTCTAAGGCTAAGCTTGAAGATGTGGCTAAGCTTTATTTCTCGGTGGGTGACTTTATGGGCATTCAATGGCTGGTATCGGGCGCGCGTAAAATGCCGGTGCACGACCTTTATGACCGGTTGGCGGTGAATCGTACGATTGATGGGTTGCAAACCACTCATCGGCGTATTGTGGTGGCTATATTGAGCCAAGATAAAGACAAAGAGAAGGCGCTGAATAAGTGGAAGCATAATTTTGCTGATGAAATTGCGCGGGCGAATGTTGCAATTACCAATGTGAGAGCCTCGGGTGAGATGAGTTTGGCTAAGTTGGCTGTGGCATCGGCGCATATTTCTGATGTTTTGGAGAGCTAGGGATTGAGCTCGGCGGGTTTGGTGATTTCTGGGTGGCGTACTGTTAATGCTCTGGAAGTTTGCATTTTTGCTTGGCACTGCGTGCGTTCGCTCCGCTCTCTAGCTAAGCCACTCAGCCGCTGGTGGGACGCAGACACACCACCCAACCTTACCGCATTATGCTTAGTGAGCTGGAGTTTGGCGAAACGCAGCATATAGGTGCTATACTGTTTACTCATTGTGCTTTTCATGGAAAAAAAGTCCGAAGCCGTAGGCTGAGGCAAGGCCGACTGGCCGTCGGGCGGTTAGCCCGTAGCAAGCACGCGGAGGCGTGCGCCCGCAGGGGCCACTAGCCCACCGATAGGTGGGCGTAAAAATGCAAACTTCCAGAGCATTAACTAGCAGCTAACTGTCTTTTTACGGCTTCTACTAGAGGCAAGGCTGAATGGCATGTATTCGGATATTGGGGCAGGCGTTACAAGCTTGTCATGCCGATGCATTAGTGCTTAACTTATTTTCAAATGTGAGGTGAAATATGAAAGATAGTTTGGCGCAAAAAACTGCTAGCCGCGGGGCTGATTTTAAAGGACGGTTTGGGTGGATGATGTTTGACTGGGCGGCGCAGCCTTATTTTACGCTTATTCTTACGTTTATATTCGCGCCGTATTTTACCAATCATTTTATGGCCGATGGGGTGCAAGGGCAAGCCGCTTGGTCGTTTACGCAAACGGCGGCGGGGTTGATTTTGGCAATTATGGCGCCGATATTGGGGTCGATTGCTGATAGAACTGGGCCGCGGAAGCCGTGGATTATGGTGTTTGCGGTGGTTTATATTATTGGGACGAGCCTGTTATGGTTTGCAGCGCCTGGTGCTGAGAATATGATCAGCTTGGTGGTGGTTGCGATTATTTTGGCGGCGGTGGGTATTGAATTTGCGGGGGTGTTTAACAATGCGATGTTGCCATCTGTTGCGCAGCCTGGGAAAATGGGCAAATTATCGGGCTTTGGTTGGGCGCTGGGTTATGTTGGTGGGTTGATTACTTTGGTGATTGTGCTGGGGTTGCTTTCTGCCTCTAAAGAAACTGGTTTGACCATGTTGGGCTTGGCGCCAGTGCTTGATTTTGACCCTCATTTATATGAAGCTGACCGATTTGTGGGGCCACTGGCGGCTATTTGGTTTGTTATTTTTGTGATTCCGATGTTTTTATTTACACCTGATGAAGTGCCACGTGAGATTAAAAAGGCCAAGGTGGTCGATAGTGCGATTGCGGGATTGAAGGATACGGGGGTATTGTTGGCTGGCTTATTGGGGCGGCCGAATATTCTGAAATTTTTTGTGGCGCGGATGGTTTATTATGATGGCTTGTCGGCTTTGTTTGCGTTTGGTGGGATTTATGCGTCTTTTGTGTTTGATTGGACGATTACCACATTGGGTGTTTTTGGCATTATTTTATCGGTTGCGGCGGCATTGGGGGCTTATGTTGGTGGTTGGTGTGACGATTGGTTTGGGCCGAAAAAAACTATTATTGTGGCGCTGGTTGGGCTGATTGTATCGGCTTTGGGTATATTGTCGGTGGATGGGCAGAGTGCGTTGTGGTTGATTGATTTGCCGCAAGATACTGGTGAGACTGGGTTGTTTGCGACATTGGGAGAAAAAATTATTTTGATATTTGGCATTGGCATTGGTTTGTTTGCTGGGCCTGCGCAGGCGGCGAGCCGCACTATGTTGGTAAAAATTATTCCTGAAGGGGAGACGACAAAATATTTTGGTTTGTTTGCTTTGTCGGGCAAAGCTACGGCGTTTTTGGCGCCATTATTGATTGGTATTTTAACTCTGGCATTTGATGACCAGAGGATGAGTTTGGTGACGATTATCGGGTTTTTGGTGGTTGGCATTGTGGTGTTTTTGAGCGTGAAAGAAGAGAGAGAATGATATGAAAAAAGCGGTTTTAGTGTTGATGATGCTGGGGTTTATGAGTGGTGGTTCCTATGCAGCCGAGGTTTATGGTAAATGGGCGACGCAGGATAAAAAAGGTGAAATTGACATTGTGAAATGTGGCACCGCGATTTGTGGGTTGATTGCGAAGGAAGCTAAGCCTGGTGCGGTGGATGATAAGAATGAAGACCCGAAATTGCGGGGGCAGCCGATGTTGGGTTTGCAATTGTTTAAGCTTGAGATTACTGGTGATCCGAAGAAATGGGAAGGCGATTTGTATAATCCGCGGGATGGTAAGACTTATAAAGGTGTGGTGAATTTGTTGAATGATGATGAGGTTAAGCTTGAAGGGTGTTTTTTGTTTTTCTGTCAGGGTCAGGTTTGGAGTCGGATTTAAGCTCGGAACTATGAGGGATACTGCTTAAGCTCTGGAAGTTTGCATTATGTTTGGCACTGCGTGCGCGAACTCCGTTCGCTTGCTAAGCCACTCAGCCGCTGGTGGGACGCAGACACACCACCCAACCTTACCGCATTACGCTTAGTGAGCTAGAGTTTGGCGAAGCGGCGAGTATAGGTGCTAAACTGTTTACTCATTGTGCTTTTCTAGGAAAAAAAGTCCGAACCCGTAGGGTGAGGCAAGGCCGACTGCGCGTCGCCGTTAGGCGTGGCAAGAGAGCGGAGCGAACGAGCGCACCCGAGCGAAGCGACAAAGTGCCCTTGGGGTGCAGTGCCACTAGCCCACCGAAAGGTGGGCGTAAAAATGCAGACTTCCAGAGCATTAATTACCAGCTATCTGTATTTTTACAGCTAAGGCTCTAGTGCTTGAAGTGACGCATGCCGGTGAATACCATGGCTAAACCAGCTTCATCGGCAGCTTTGATGACTTCGTCATCACGCATACTGCCGCCTGGCTGGATTATGGCGGTGGCGCCTGCTGCTGCGGCGGCGATTAAGCCATCGGCGAAGGGGAAGAAGGCATCTGATGCAACGACGCTGCCTTTGACTAGGCTGGTGGTTTCACCTGCTGTTTGGGCGGCGTCTTCGGCTTTTTGGGCGGCGACGCGGGTTGAGTCTATGCGGCTCATTTGGCCTGCGCCAATGCCGACGGTTGCGCCGTCTTTTACGTATATGATGGCGTTAGATTTTACGTGTTTACAGATTTTGAAGGCTAGTTTCATGTCGGCCATTTCTTGCTCTGTGGGGCTGCGTTTGGTGACGGTTTTTAGGTCTAGGTCATCTACACAACCGTTGTCGCGGGATTGGACTAGTAGGCCGCCTGCCACTGAGCGGATGTTTAGGCCTTCGGATTTTGCATCTGGTAGGCCGCCTGTGACTAATAGCCGTAGGTTTTTCTTGGCGGCGATGATGGTTTTTGCCTCGTCTGTGGCGGCGGGGGCGATGATGACCTCGGTGAAGACTTTGACGATTTCTGTCGCCAGATCAGCGGTGATTGTGTCGTTCATGGCGACAATGCCGCCAAAGGCTGATACGGGGTCGCATTTTAGGGCGGCTTTGTAGGTGGCGACTAGGTCGTCGCCTGTTGCCACACCGCACGGGTTGGCGTGTTTGATGATGGCTACGGCTTTGGTTTGGCTTGGGTTGAATTCAGCTACTAGTTCGAATGCAGCATCGGTGTCGTTGATGTTGTTGAAGCTTAGTTCTTTGCCTTGAAGTTGAGTGGCTGTGGCCACGCCTTTACGGTTGTCGCCATTGACGTAAAAAGCTGCGGTTTGGTGCGGGTTTTCGCCGTAGCGCAATGTTTGTTTGAGGTTGCCACCGAACGCTCGGTAATCGGGCGTTGGGGTGTTTAATTGCTCGGCGAACCAGTTGGAAATGGCGGCATCGTAAGCTGCGGTGCGGGCATAGGCTTTGGCGGCTAGTTTTTTGCGGGTGGCTAATGTTGTGGCGCCATTGTTGGCGGCCATTTCGTCTAGCACGGTTTGGTAATCGGCAGTTTCGACAATGGTTGTGACGAAGCCGTGGTTTTTGGAGGCGGCGCGGATCATGGCGGGGCCGCCAATGTCGATATTTTCGACGCAATCTTCGTAATCGCCGCCTTTGGTGACGGTTTCTTCGAAGGGGTATAGGTTGACGACCAAAAGGTCGATGTTGGGGATGTTATGTTCTTGTTGGGCTTTGACGTGATCATCATTATCGCGCAAGGCTAGCAGGCCACCATGTACGGCGGGGTGTAATGTTTTGACCCGTCCGTCCATCATTTCGGGGAATTTGGTGATATCGGCAACATCGATAACTGGAATGCCTGCATCGGCTATGGCTTTTGACGTGCCGCCAGTGGAGAGTAATTCGACGCCTAAATCGTGTAGGTTTTGGGCGAATTCAATCAGGCCAGTTTTGTCTGATAGGGAAATAAGGGCGCGTTTGATAGGGAGGTTCATAACTATTCCTTTATGATGATCAAGTTGGTCTATAGCATTATTCGCTCAACTAACATATTGCGGTCGGCCTTGCTATAGCTATGTGGCGCTATCTACAATTTTTTGCTAAAAACGTTGTGCTAAATTTTTCGGAATTGCCATTTGACCTCGGCATAATCTTCGACTGTGCCTGAAATTACAATTTGTGAGGTCTTTTTCTTTTCTTGGCCCTCGCCGAGATAGATGCTGTCTTCGAGCCTGAAACTTGTGAAAGTTGAGACGAATTGCCAAACATCTTGATTGGGCAAGGTGATTAAAATGCTATGGCCATCGCGCGAAGATTGGGTTTCGACATTGGGGTGTAGATGAAAGCGGATGTCGAACGGTAAGGGGTGCTCGGCTGGGGTGGCATTGGGGTTTGCGGGTGATAAATTATCAATACCGGTGATGAGGCTGCCATCTTCATTGAGGGTAATCTCGCGTTGGTGAATGAGGCCAAAAGCGCGTATATAGCCATCATGACTGGCACTAACTTTTGGGCCTATCGGGGTTTTGCCAATGGTAACTGGGCGTTTGCTGTGGCCGTGAAAAATTTGATTGCCGATGAGATTGCTGAGCCAGTTGGGCAATTTTATAATGGCGGTTGATTCATTATCAATGCTTAAGGTTGAGTGGGCGGCGGTCGAGCGGGTGGTGGTGAACCAGTTATAATCGTGCTTAGGTGCGGCGCCGCAATTGACCACCATGCGCTGGCCACTAGTGAAAATTTCGATTGCCAATGGCCCGGCATGGGCGCTGGTGCTAAATTGCGCTTCGGGCATGGCGCCGGCATCTATAGTGATTTGTAAATTGGGGGCATAAAGGCGGTAATAGCCACTGTGCGGGGCTTGGGTTGGTGGGTTGAGGCCTTCGCCTTCGGCATCGAATACGCTTAAAAATGCTGCCCAATCGGTGGGGCCAGCGCCATTAAATTGAATGAAATTACCATCGGGATGGCAGAAGAAATGCAGCACGGGAATGATGCGGTCTATGGCGTTTTGTAGCGCCACAGGCACAGGCAATTTTTGGGCAGTATAGCTGGATTTAAGCGGGATGAGGTTGAGCATAATTTCTAACAAAATATCGGGATTGCGGCTAATGTGGCCGCCATCGGGTAATATTTGTTGGTTAAGCTGATCGGCCAACATGGCCTCAAAATGATTGTCGATATATCGGCTTGTATAGTTCGTATCCAAGCAATTTTGGGCAAAACATAAAGCGATGGCGACTTCTAATTTATCCTGGCTATATTTGGCATGTTTATAGGTGCGAATTAGAATTTGAATGTGGCGATCGATGGCCTTAAAATAAACATGGCTAGAAATTTCGCCGTCCTCATCGACCATAATAGAATGGAATGACAGCAAGGCGATTAAGCGTTTGGCGGTGACCGCAGCGCGCCAATTGTTGCGATTGTGAAAATTTTTATTGTACAGCCAATCGATGAATAAGGCCTTGGCTTGCAGCAAAGCGATGGGTGAATCTAGGGCTTTGAAATGGCGTAACCAGCCAAATGAAATGAGTTTTTCATACCAATCTTGATTGGGCGGCACGACTTGAAAAGGCGAATTGGCACCTATGTTGAAGCTTAGGCCCGCCAAAGAAATATGGCCATCATAAATGTCTTCAGCAATGGTTGGATCGGATATATGAAAATCATCTGGTTGATGAATAATCGTGTTTGGTAGAGTTTTGGCTTTGCGCCACCTAAGTATATAAAGCAGGGTGATCTTTTGTTTTATATGGCGAACATAATAGGTAAGGGCTAAATAGACCAATTTTATTTTCTCAGAAAATGAAAAATGTATCATATTTTGTGCCGCATAACCTTAAATGATAATAACTTAAAGTTAAGCATAGCTAGCAATAATGGGCATTGCAAGGCCATGACAACTTATGTGGATAGTTATGCAGGTGATTTTACTTATATTTTGCGTAACTTTGCCATGAAGAAGCCATCCATTCCGCCTATGGGGTCATCAATATTGGGCAATATACGCAGCCAGCCTTTGGGGCTGATTTTAAGTTGTGCCATTTCGCCAATCAAGCCGAGTTGGGCTTGAGTGATTGGTTCTAATGCCACATCCATGCGGCGCCCGATGATGCTGTCGATTTGTTTTTCGCCTTCTTCGGGCTCTATTGAGCAGGTTACATAAATAATCTGCGCGCCTTTTGCTGCCATGTCGATGCATTTATTGAGCAGCTCGGCTTGGATTTTTTTTAACTTGGTGACATCATCATGTGATTTTAGCAATAAGATTTCGGGATGTTTGCGCATTGTGCCTGTGGCACTGCATGGGGCATCGAGCAATATATGGGTTGGGGCTTGCTCTGGTTCGTATTTTCTGATGTCGGCTTGGGTGATGGTGACGTTTTTGGTTAATTTTGTGCGTTTGAGATTTTCTTCTAAGCGTTTGATGCGGTTTTTGCTGATATCAATTGCCGTAACATGTGCGCCCATGGCGGCCAATTGCATGGTTTTTCCGCCCGGGGCGGCGCATAAATCTAGTATATTTTTGCCTTTGACATCATCGAATAGATGGGCGGCGATGGCGGCGGCGGCATCTTGCGCCCAGAACTCGCCATCGGCAAAACCTTCTAATTGGGTGAAAGCGGGGCGGTTATTAAGACGAATTGTAAGATCGCCAATTTGGGTGGCGTCGAGTTTTTTTGCCCAATCTTGTGGGTTGGATTTGACGCTTAAATCCATTTTTGGTTGGGTGTGATAGGCTTTGGCCAACTGCAATGTGATGGCTTCGCCGTAATAGTTTTGCCATTTTTGGGCGACCCATTTGGGTAGCATTTGCTCGGGTGTGAGGGTTAAGAACCGCAATTTATCTTGCTCGCGGTTGATTTTACCCAAAATGGCGTTGATGAGTTTTTTGAAATGTTTGGCATCATTGCTATCGGCCAAGTTTAAGCTCAAAGAAATGGCGGCGTGGGGCGGGGTTTCGAGATAAAGTAGCTGGGCGGCGCCTAAGATGAGGATATAATGGGCTTGATAGGCTTTGCGCGGGAGTGATTTTTTCATGTAAAGCTTGATGAAATACTCGATTTTGGTGTGGTGGCGCAGGCTGGTGATGATGAGGTTTCGCACGAAGGATTGATCGCGATTGTCTAAATTATTCCACTGGGTTTCGGCTTGGGTTTTAAGCAGCGCGTCATCGAAGGTGAGGCGGTTGAACAAAATATAGCCTAAAAATTGCAGCGCGACTTGGCGGGCGGTGAAGCCTGGGATGTTTTTTGGTGATTTTTTGGCTTTATATTCGGGGGCTTTTGGGGTGTCGTTCAATGTGGATATCCGTTTTTCATCTAGTTAGATGTCAAAAACGCTTTTTTGCTGTTTGAGTCAAGTTTTTACGTTAGGGTGCGGGTATGAGTGATGAAATTAAATATACATTGGTGACTGAGCCGAGTGATTTGACCGAATTGGAAAAATTGGGGGCGGCTAGGGGGAAAGTGATTTCGGCGGCGGCGGAGCAGGCGATACGTGAGGCGGCGGCGCGGCGGGCTGAGATTGATAAAGTGGCTGATGGGATGGTTAAGGAATATAATGGGCGGGCTAAGGGGCTTGAGCCGACTAGGTATTCTGATTGGGAGAATAAGGGGATTACGTCGGATTTCTGAGTTGGATGATGAGTTGGATTTTTGGCTCTGTTGAAGACATGACAGTTGGCTGATAGTTGATGCTCTGGAAGTTTGCATTATGTTTGGCACTGCGTGCGTTCGCTCCGCTCTCTAGCTAAGCCACTCAGCCGCTGGTTGGATGCAAATTCACCACCCAACCTAACCACATTATGCTTAGTGAGCTCGAGTTTGGCGAAACTCCGAATTTCGGTGCGTCCCGACAAACTCAGAATTTGCAGCCTTGTGCTTATCGTGGGAAAAGGGTCCGAAGCCTTTGGCTGAGGCAAGCGCGACTGCGCGTCGCCGTTAGGCGTGGCAAGAGAGCGGAGCGAACGCACGCTAGTGCTTATAGAGAGCAAAGCGAACGATAAAAGAGAGGCGAAGCCGAACGAAAAAATGCAGACTTCCAGAGTATCGGCAGGATGCTTCCCCGCATAGGCTGCATAAAGACAGTTAGCTGGTAGCAAACGCTTTGGATTGTTAACCATAACACTTGCCTAATGGCTGAGCAGGGGTTAAATATGTGGGTATGTGGTTGAGGGAGTTAAGATTTTCGTGACAAAAAATGTGAAAAAAATTGGTGTTATGGGTGCAGGTGCTTGGGGGACGGCTTTGGCTTGTGTGGCGGCGAAGGCTGGGCATGAGACTTTGATTTGGGCTTATGAGCCTGAGGTGGTTGCGGCGATTAATGACACTCATGAAAACAGTGTGTTTTTGAAGGGTGTGCCGTTGCCTGATGGGATAAAAGCCACCAATGACATGGCGGATATGGCCGAAATGGACGCGATTTTATGGGTGACGCCTGCGCAAGTGGTGCGGCATGTTGGTAAAGCATTTAGTGAATTTTTGAAGAAGCCGATACCTGTTTTGATTTGTGCTAAAGGCATTGAGGCTAGTAGCCGTATGTTGTTGACTGATGTTTTGGCCGAGGTTTTGCCGATGGCTCAGGCGGGTATATTATCTGGGCCGAGTTTTGCCATTGATGTGGCGCAAGGCCTGCCGACTGCGATTACTTTGGCGATGGAAGATGCTGAAATTGGGCAGGAATTGGCGCAGGCTTTGTCTATACCTACGTTTCGGCTTTATCATTCGACTGATATTATTGGGGCGCAAATTGGCGGGGCGGTTAAGAATGTTTTGGCGATTGCCACGGGGATTTCGGACGGTAAGGGATTTGGTGACAGTGCGCGTGCGGCGTTGACCACGCGGGGTTTTGCTGAATTGACGCGGTTTGGTGTGGCTTTGGGGGCGAAACGTGAGACTTTATTTGGCCTGTCTGGTTTGGGTGATTTAACTTTGACGGCGAATAGCGCGACCTCGCGCAATATGTCGCTCGGCATGGCGCTTGGCCAAGGCCAGACTTTGCAACAAATTATGGATGCCCGCCAAAGTGTGAGCGAGGGTGTGCATACAGCTAGTATTTTGGCCAAATGGGCGAAAGAATTGGGCATTGATATGCCGATTTGCCAAACCGTGGCGGATATTGTGGCAGGTGATTTGGATGTGAATGCGGCCATTGAAAATTTACTCAATCGGCCTTTGAAAAAAGAAGAATAATTTTGGTGGCGATGGTGCCGTTGAATGGGAAAAGAGTCCGATCCACGCAGTGGTGAGGCAAGCGCGACCGCGCGTCGCCGTTAGGCGTAGCAAGCAACACGGAGTGTTGCGCCCGCAGGGGCCAAACAAAAAGAGAGATAAAATGTATTTTGCTGTTTCATGTTATGACAAAGAAAATAGTTTAGATTTACGGATGGCGACACGCGAGAAGCATTTGGCGTTTGCTGCTGATGCTGGCGCGCGGATAATTATTGGTGGGGCGTTATTGAGTGCTGATGATAAAATGATTGGCTCGCATTTAATTGTTGAAGCTGATGACCGTGCGGCGTTGGATGGGTTTTTAGCTTCTGACCCTTATGCGATTGCAGGTTTGTTTGAAAAAATGACAGTGAAACCAATGAAGATTGCGTTTTCAAACCCGATTTAAATTTTAATGAAAAATAAAATTGGCACGAATGGACGACTCCCTTTTGGGTGGTAAATCCCTTATTGTTGGGGCAATAAATAAAGAGGAAGACATATGTTTAAAGTTGAAACACATTATCCGCATGAAGCTTTTGCGGCCAAAAGCTTTGTTAATCACGCTAGATATGACACATTGCATAAGCGCTCGGCTGAACATCCGGATATTTTTTGGGCTTATCATGGCACACGCATTGATTGGATGAAGCCATTTAGCAAGGTGAAAAATACTAGCTTTGAGGGTGATGTTTCGATTAAATGGTTTGAAGATGGCACTTTGAATGTATCGGCCAATTGTATTGACCGTCATTTGGCTGAACGTGGCGAGCAAACTGCGATTATTTGGGAAGGTGATAACCCAGATGATTCTAAGAATATTACCTATAATGAATTGCATAAACAGGTTTGTTTGTTTGCCAATATGCTCAAAGCTAATGGCGTGAAAAAAGGTGATGTGGTTACCTTGTATATGCCAATGATACCTGAAGCGGCTTATGCCATGCTGGCTTGTACGCGCATTGGTGCGCCGCATAGTGTGGTGTTTGGTGGGTTTTCGCCTGAAGCTTTGGCGGGGCGGATTAGAGATTGCAAATCTAAATTTATTGTGACGGCTGACCAAGGTTATCGAGCGGGCAAGACTGTGCCGCTTAAAGCCAATGTTGATGCCGCGCTTGAAAAAACCGAAGGTGGCGAAAAAGTATTTGTGGTGATGCGCACCGGCGGTGACGTGGCGTTTGATGACAGCCGCGACATTTGGGTGAAGGAAGCGCAAAAAGGCTTGCCTGAAACTTGTGAACCTGAAGAAATGAAGGCTGAAGACCCGTTATTTATTCTTTATACCTCTGGCTCGACTGGCACACCAAAAGGTGTTTTACACACGACGGGCGGGTATTTGGTTTATGCTAGTATGACGCATAAATATGTATTTGATCATCATGATGACGATGTTTTTTGGTGCACTGCTGATGTGGGTTGGATTACGGGGCATAGCTATATTGTTTATGGGCCGCTGGCCAATGGCGCGACGACTTTGATGTTTGAAGGTGTGCCGACTTATCCTGATGCTTCGCGGTTTTGGAATGTGATTGATAAACATAAAGTCTCGACATTTTACACTGCGCCAACCGCTATCCGCGCTTTGATGGCTAAGGGTGATGATTTTGTGACTAAATCTGACCGTTCATCTTTGCGTTTGCTGGGGTCGGTTGGTGAGCCAATTAATCCTGAAGCTTGGGAATGGTATTATAACATTGTTGGTAATAAAAATTGCCCGATTGTGGATACATGGTGGCAAACTGAAACTGGTGGGATTTTGATCTCGCCATTGCCCGGCGCAACGGCGATGAAGCCTGGTTCAGCAAGCTTTCCATTTTTTGGTGTTCATCCAGAAATTGTTGACCAAGATGGTAAAGTGCTTGAAGGTGAAGCCGAAGGTTTGCTTTGCATAACAGACAGTTGGCCAGGCCAAGCGCGCTCTATCTATGGTGATCATGAGCGGTTTATTCAGACTTATTTTAGCACTTTTAAAGGCAAATATTTTACGGGTGATGGCGCGAAACGCGATAAGGATGGTTATTATTGGATTACCGGGCGGGTTGATGACGTGCTGAATGTATCTGGTCATCGGATGGGCACGGCTGAAATTGAATCGGCCTTGGTGGCGCATGATGCGGTATCTGAAGCGGCTGTTGTGGGTTTTCCGCATGAGATTAAAGGCCAAGGTATTTATGCCTATGTGACTTTGATGCATGATGGTGTGCCATCTGATGAGTTGAAAGTTGATTTGGTTAAATGGGTGCGCAAAGAAATTGGCCCGATTGCCACCATAGATAAGTTACAATTTGCTCCGGGTTTGCCTAAAACTCGTTCTGGTAAAATTATGCGGCGTATTTTGCGTAAAATTGCTGAAGATGAGTATGGTAATTTGGGTGACATTTCGACTTTGGCTGAGCCTGAGGTGGTTGAAGAGTTGATTAAAAATCACGAAGCTTTATAAATGTATTTGAGGGTGATTCGAAAAACTCGGGGTATAGCCTAACTTGTTGGGTTAGCGGACCATTTTTCTAACCCAGAGGCACGGGGGCAGATGTAAATCTGCTCCTTTTTTGCGTCTTACGTGTGGTGAAGTGGTGAAATAGGCTAAAGTTCTGTGGGTAAACTTAAGTATATTATGGTTAATTTTTGATTAATTTGGAGATTTAGACAGTTGGTGGTGCGGTTAATGCTCTGGAAGTTTGCATTTTTTCGTTTGGCTTTGCCTCCTTTTTTCGTTCGCGTTGCTCTCTATAAGCACTGCGTGCGTTCGCTCCGCTCTCTTGCCACGCCTAACGGCGACGGCCAGTCGGCCTTGCCTCACCCTACGGGTTCGGACTCTTTTTCCACGAAAAGCACAATGAGTAAATTATGCAGCACCTATATTCGGAGTTTCACCAAACTCTAGCTCACTAAGCTTAATGTAGTTAAGTTGGGTGGTGAGCTTGCACCCGATCAGCGGCTGAGTGGCTTAGCTAGAGAGCGGAGCGAACGCACGCAGTGCTTAGCAAAAATGCAAACTTCCAGAGCATAGGCAGTATTATTCGTAAAGTGGCCATCTAGCTCTGGGGGGGGCGGTTAGGTTGTTGGTGTTGCCATTTAAATATTGGGTGATGCCTGCCCATGCAATCATGGCGCCATTGTCAGTGCATAGATTCGCCGGCGGAACGATTAATTCGAAATTATGTTGTTGGCCAAGGTCGGTTAATTTTTGGGCGATGGCTTTGTTGGCGGCTACGCCGCCTGCTATGATGAGTTTTTGGGGTGAATCAATGGTAACATTGAGGTTTTCACGAAAAATCAGCATGGCGCGTTTTAGGCGGTCGGCTAGCACATCGGCAGCTGCGGCTTGGAAGGCGGCGCAAAGGTCATACTTATCTTGTTGGGTGATAGGTTGGATGTTTTTGGCGGCATGTAGTACCGCGGTTTTTAGGCCTGAGAATGAGAAATCGCAGTTTTTGCGACCCTTCATGGGGCGGGGGAGGTTGAAGCGTTTGGGATTACCTTGTTTGGCATACTGTTCGACAAAGGGGCCACCGGGATAGCCAAGGCCTAGCAATTTGGCGGTTTTGTCGAAGGCTTCGCCGATGGCGTCATCAATGGTAGTACCCAATAATTCATATTGTCCTACTTTATTGACCTGTAGGATTTGGGTATGACCGCCTGAAATGAGTAATAGCAAATATGGTGGTTCGATGCCGTGGGAAAGACCTGCGGTTAGTGCGTGGCCTTCGAGATGATTGACGGCTATAAATGGTAGATCGTGTGCTAAAGAAATGGCTTTGCCGCTCATCAGACCGATTATGACGCCGCCTAGTAGGCCTGGGCCAGAGGTGGCGGCGACTAGGTTTAGATCATTATAGGTTAATTGCGCGGTTTTGAGGGCTTCGGCGACCATTTGATCCATATATTCTATATGGGCGCGGGCGGCTAGCTCGGGCACCACGCCGCCAAATGGGGCGTGAACATCGGTTTGGGTGTGGATGATATTGGACAGAATATCGGCACTACCATCGGCATTGCGCCTGACAATGGCAGCGGCGGTGTCATCGCAACTGGATTCTAAGCCTAGACATATGATTTGTTTATGTGACAATTTGCGGAATCCCACTTGACCTAAATGCTATATATATTCATATATGAGAACGCTTTTATAATAAACGCCGAGATGAGGCAAGCTGTGAATATGATTCCACAAAATTTAACCCTTCCGATTAAAATTGGTAGCCGCGGTAGCCCTTTGGCGCTGATACAGGCTCAACAGACCCGTGACAGGCTGAAATCGGCCTTTGGGCTGGATGAAAAAGATTTTGAAATTATCGCCATTTCGACCAAGGGTGACCGCATTCAGGATAAGCCGCTTAAGGATTTTGGCGGCAAAGGCTTGTTTACTAGTGAAATTGAGCAACAGCTTAGCGATGGCAAGATAGATATTGCGGTGCATAGTATGAAAGATGTGCCGACTGTGCTGCCTGTGGGGCTGATTATGACCGCCATTTTACCGCGTGAAGATGTGCGGGATGCGTTTATATCAGTTAAATATAACGCGTTAAAAGAACTGCCTGAGGGGGCGGTGATTGGCTCGTCATCTTTGCGGAGGGCGGCGATTTTACTGGCGATGCGGCCTGATTTTAAGATTGTGAATTTTAGGGGCAATGTGCAAACGCGGCTTGAAAAGCTTGCCAATGGTGATGTGGATGCGACTATTTTGGCTTTGGCGGGATTGAATCGTTTGGGCATTAATGAAGTGATGACGCATAGTATATCGGCGGCGGATATGTTGCCCGCGGTTGCGCAAGGGGCGATTGGGCTTGAGGTGCGTGATAATGATGTATCGATGATTAAATTATTATCGGCGATTAATTGTGGTGAAAGCCAAGTTGAAGTGAATATGGAGCGGGCGTTTTTGCGGGCATTGGATGGTTCTTGCCGCACGCCGATTGCGGCTTTGGCACAAGTATATGGCCAGCAAATTGAGTTTAAAGGCAAGATCTTAACGCCTGATGGTAAAGTTGTGCATGAAGTGGCGATTACGGCGCCGTTGAACCAAGCGGAAGTTTTTGGGCGTAATTTGGGCTTGGAATTGTTGGAAAAAGCTGGGCCTGACTTTTTTGAACCTTTATATGAGATTTAAGTGAATGAAGCAGATATTAGTCACCAGACCACAGCAAGATTTTCAGCGTACGGCTGATGGTTTGGCTGGACTGGGGTTTTTGGCTGTGTCTGCGCCGATGATGGTCTTTTGCGAGCTTGAGTTTTTAATGCCAAAGTTGGATGAGGTGGCGGCTTTGGTTTTTACATCGGCCAATGGCATAAGAGCTATTGTGGATGTTGCGGAATTTAAGGCCTTGCCTTGTTATGTGGTTGGTAAACAAACGGCTAAATTGGCGGCTTTGCATGGGTTTGAGGTTTTAGGCCAAGGCGCTGGTGATGTGGCGAGTTTGGTTGAGGTGATTGCGCGGGATTATTTGGTACGCGGTCTAGAAAATAAATTGTTGCATATATCAGGTGTGGATCAGGCGGGGGATTTGGCTAAAAGCTTAGCCGAACTGTCAATTGATTGTGAGCGTTTGCGGGCTTATGAAATGAAGCCAACAAAACAGATTATGCCTGAGATTGAACAAAAATTATGCGCGGGTGAAATTGATGCTATATTGTTTTATTCGACTAGAAGTGCAAAAATATTTATAGATTTAATCGAGGAAATGCGGCATTTGGCAAAAATAAGCTCTCTACCTATATTTTGTTTGTCAAAAAACATTGCAGAGCGGGCATGTAAGCCCTATCTTAAACAGATATATTATATAGATCAGCCCGATGAGCAGGCATTGTTAGACTTGCTGCATAAAAAATTAAACTGACTTCCACATGAATAGGCCTGAATGATGAGTGAAGATGATAAAAAAAATGAAGATGTAAAGCCTGAAGATGCGGTGGTTGAAACCATTGAAGCTGAACCAGTGGAAGAGGTTGAGGCTGAGGATGTTTTGTTTGAGGCGCTTGATCGGGAATTGGATGAAATTGCGCCGTCTATTGTTAAAGAAAATAGTGGTTTTGGTGGGCTGATTGTGGCCGGCTTATTGGGCGGTGTGGCGACTGTGGTGTTGGTGTTTGGGCTGGGTTATTTTGCGCTTAAATCGGACAGTTTGGGTGGTTTGAGTAAATTGATTAATGGCGGGGATGCGGCAGCGGCGGCTGAAGCGCGTTATACTGACGTTTCGACCCGTATATTGTCGATTGAAGGGGAGCTGATTGAGATACAAGAGACGATGCCTGAACCGACTGAGCCGACTGATTTATCGCCGATTATTGACAAAATTGTTGCTTTAGAAAGCTTGGCGGCACAGCAAACTGAGCAGAGTTTGGATTTTAGTGCGGCAATTGAGGGCATTCGTGAAAGACTATCGAATGTTGTATTGCCCAGCGTGAGTGTGAACAGTGCGGGGGTGGCAAATGAAGCGGCGCGAGCTGTTGATTTAGAAAAAATTGCTGATATTGAAGTAGAAATTGCGGCACTTACGGCGGAACTGGCGGCGGTGAAAAGGGTTGCGGAAAATGCCTTGGAAGTGGCAGCCGCCAAAAACACGGGTGTTGCTGGTGATGCCAGTGGCATGGCGACTGCGCTGGCGGTGGCCTCGTTGGAGCGGGCATTGCAGGACGAAGCGCCGTTTGAAGTGGAGCTTAACGCCTTAAAAGGTGTGGCGGGCGATAATGTTGCGCTGGCTGAATTAATCGCTTATGCGGCAACAGGTTTGGCCAGTGAAGTGACTTTGTTGGGCCAATTTAACGGTTTGTTGGATGCGGCTTTGGTGGCGGATTTAAAAGGTGATGGTAAATCGATATTCGATAAATTTATTGGCAATGCCAAAGCGGTTATCTCTATTCGTAAAACGGGTAATGTTGAAGGCAGTTCTGCTGAAGCGGTGTTGGCGCGGATGGAAGTGGCTGTACTGAACAAAAATTTAAGTGCGGCCATTGCAGAGGGCGAAGGGCTTGAAGGCCCTGCCAAAATGGTATTTGCCAAATGGATGGCAGCGGTAAAAAGCCGCATGGTGGCACAAGATTTAATGCGCCAAGTGAGCGCGGATATATTGACATCATTGCAATAAAATGAAACCGCAGAACTGCTAAAAATTAGCTGAGAATTAGCCAAAAAATTAGGATGTATGATGATTAGATTGATTGGATATTTTATAGCATTTGTGGTGTTTGTTACCTCGGTCGTGTGGCTGAATAATAATCCTGGATTTGTGGAATTTGACTGGTTTGGCTATCACGTTAAAATTTCGATGGGTTTGTTTATTGCGTCCATTGTTATATTGGTGGTGGTGTGTGTGATTACTTGGCGTTTGGTGCGCGGTGTTATGGGCGCGCCTGATGCTTTTGGGCTGTTTTTCTCATCACGCAAACGTAAAAAAGGTTATGAAGCTTTGTCGAAGGGCATTATTGCGGTTGGTTCTGGCGATTTAAGAACGGCGCAAAAATTTGCTCGTTTGGCGGCGGATAAACTGGATAACGAACCTTTGACTTTGTTATTGCGGGCGCAAACTGCGCAGTTGGAAGGCAATAGAGACCAAACTCATAAAGCTTTTGAGAAAATGATTGAGCAAGACGCGACCAAAATGCTGGGTTTGCGCGGTTTATTTATGGAAGCGCAGCGTAATGAAGATGGTGGTGCGGCCAAGCTAATTGCCTTGGATGCGGTGGCACATGATGGGCAAAGCAAATGGGCGTTGAACGGGTTGTTTGACATGCAAACTGCCGAAGGTGACTGGGGCGGAGCGCTTAACAGCCTGTTGATGATTGGCCGTTTGGAAGGCACAAATACCGGTGAAAACAAACGCAAGCGCGCGGTTTTGCTAACTGCTGAGGCGATGAATATTGAAGATAGCAATGCCGAACGGGCGTTGGAATTGGCGTTAGAAGCCCGCACTTATGCGCCAGAATTGGTGCCAGCCACAGTGCTTGCTGCCAAATTATTATTGGTTAAGGGGAGCTTGCGCAAGGCGCATAAATTGTTAGAAAAATGCTGGCGTTTGGCGCCGCACCCAGAGCTTGGGGCGTTGTTTTCGGTTCAAAAAGATGAAGAAAAACCCAATATTTGGTTAAAACGTGTGCAGACATTTGCTTTAAAGGCTGGGATTGGCCATGCTGATATGGCGGTGCGCGGCGGCGTGGAAGCGGCGGTGATGGTGGCGCGGGTGGCGATTGAGCAGAGTGATTGGGCGGCAGCGCGCAAAGCGCTGGAAAATATTGTGGCTGATGATCCGAGCGCGCGGGTGTGCACTTTGATGGCCAAGATTGAGCAAGGCGAATTGGGCAATAGAGGGCTGGTGGCAGAGTGGTTGGCGCGGGCGCAACGGGCGCCAAGTGACCCTGTTTGGCTGGCGGATGGGCATATTGCGGATGTTTGGGCGCCGATATCGCCTGTGACGGGTGAACTGGATGCCTATGAATGGAAAGTGCCTGATTATAATTTGGCACAAGTTGAAGCTGATATGGCGGCGAATATTTTGCTTGAACATCATGAAAGTGAAGTGCAGGCTTTGCAGAGCCAAGAAAAGGCGCAAAAACAAGAGATCGTGGACGTGAAGAAAAAAGCCAAATTAGAAATGGCTAAAATTACTGAAGAAAAGCAGGAAAAACTCACTAAAGATAAGCTTTCTGACGAGAGTGGTGGGGATGATGGCGGTGATAAAGGTGGAATTGGTGGGGCTAAAATTACTGTTGTTGCTGCGCCGAAGGCCGTGGATGTGAAAACCGAAAAAGTTAAGGCACAGGAAAAAATTGATTTTCAACCTGCTGATGCCAGCCCACAAAAATCGGGAACTAAAAAATCTAGTGGATTGAAAGCAAGTGATAACAAGAAGCCTACTATAAAGAAAATCAATAAAAATAAGCCTAATGAAGTGACGCAGCAAGCCAGCAAAAGCCCCTATAGTAGCCAGCCGATTGTAGAAGGGGATGACCAAGCTGCATTGCCGCATCGCCCTGATGACCCTGGTTTACTAGGTGATGATAAAGATGCTGGTGAAGGTGGTTATTATTCTAATTGAACTAAAAAGTGAGACTATATATGTGGCAAAAGATTAAATCTTTTACAGATAAATTAATGGGACAGAAGCTTAGCGGTGCTGACTTGCAGGATGATGAGTTTCAGCTTTCTGCGGTGGCTTTGATGGTGCATGCGGCGCGGATTGACGGGTTTTATAGTGCTGAAGAAGCCCGTGTGATGCATAGGCAAATTCAGAAGCATTTCGACATTAGCGAAGAGGAAGCGACTTTATTGATTAAAGACGCTGATAATGCTGAGCGTGATGCGATTGACCTGTATAAATTTACTAGAAAATTGAATGATGAATTGGACAATGATGGGCGCAAGGAGATTGTGCGCATGTTGTGGAAGATTGTATTGGCTGACAATGAGATTACGCCGTTTGAGGATAATTTGATTTGGCGGGTGTCGGAGTTGTTGGGGGTTTCAACCAATGATCGGATTGCGTTGCGGGAAGCGGTTAAGGCTAGTTTATAGGTTTGGTTTGGTTTGTTTCGTTCGCGGCTATTCCTCGCTTTGCTCGGGCCTACACGGGTGCGCCACATAAGTGGCGGCCTCCAGTCCGGCTGGTTTAAAAAACATATGAGTTTTTTAAACTGGGTGGGGTGCGGAGAGATTGAGTGCGGGTGCGGTGCTTTTAAGATGGGAATGAGATTATGACTGCGATAACAATTATTACTGGGGCGTCGGGGGGGATTGGTGAGGCGTTGGCTTATCAATTTGCTGGTTTGGGGGAAGATTTGTTATTGGTGGCGCGGTCGGGGGATAAGCTGCAGAGGGTTGCTGATGAAATTGTTGAGCGGCATTCGTGCAGGGTTGATGTTTTGGTGCTGGATTTGAGTTTGTTGGATGCGGTTGGGACATTGGTTGCCTATCTTAAAGAGAATGATTTGAGTGTTAAGCATATGGTCAATAATGCTGGGTTTGGGTTGAATGGCTCGATGCGTGAATTGGGGATTGAGGCGCAGTTGAATATTGTTGATTTGAATGTGCGGGTTTTGACGGATTTATCGATACGGTTTTTGGATGAAATTGAGGCCAATGGTGGGGGTGTGATGAATGTTGCTTCGACCGTGGCATTTTTGGCAACGCCTTATATGGGGGTTTATGGGGCGAGTAAGGCATTTGTTTTGTCATTCACTGAAGCGTTGGCGGAAGAGAATAAGCATCGGAATATTAAGGTGAGTGCGGTTTGTCCTGGATCGACTGAAACTGGGTTTGGGGAGCGGGCGCAAATGGGGCGCTCTGATTTGTTTGATTATGCGCCGTTGATGAGTGCTGAAGCTGTGGCTGAAATTGGGTTTAACGGTTATATGCGCGGTGAAACTATTGTGGTTACGGGGACGATGAATAGGTTGTTGCCTTATATGCTGCGTTTGGTGCCGAAATGGTTGTCGCGGTTGGTTATTGGGCGGTTGATGAATACTGAGAAGTAAGTTTTGGCGGTGGTTGTGATGCTGGGTGGCCGCTTGTTAATGCTCTGGAAGTTTGCTTTATGTTTGGCACTGCGTGCGCGAACTCCGTTCGCTTGCTAAGACACTCAGCCGCTGATCAGCGGTAAATTCACCACCTAGCCTGACCGCATTATGCTTAGTGAGCTAGAGTTTGGCGAAGCTCCGAGTATAGGTACCATATAGTTTACTCATTGTGATTTTCTAGGAAAAAAAGTCCGAGCCCGTAGGGTGAGGCAAGGCCGACTGGCCGTCGGGCGGTTAGCCCGTTAGCAAGCACGCGGAGGCGTGCGCCCGCAGGGGCTCACTAGAGAGCGAAGCGAACGTAAAAATGCAAACTTCCAGAGCATTAGCAGGACGCCACCCTTTGGTGGCAGCTCGCTCAGCATTTATAATTTGACTGCTGAGCTTGCTTCTATTTCTCTTCCAATATCTGCGCATCAACCACGGTTACCGCTGTTAGGTTCATCAATCCGCGGGAGGTGATGCTGTCGGTGGCGATGTGGATGGGTTGTTTCATGCCTAGTAATATGGGGCCGACGCTGAGGCCGTTGCCAATGGCTTTGAGCAAGTTAAAGCTTGCGTTTGCGGTGTCTAAGTTGGGGAATATCAGCAAGTTAGCGCGGCCTGTGAGGCGTGAATTGGGGAATAATGCATGGCGGATTTCGGGGTCAATTGCGGCATCGGCATGCATCTCGCCATCGATTTCTAAATCGGGGGCAACTTTGTTTAAAATTTTAACGGCGTCGCGCATTTTTAAGGCTGATTTTGTGGGGGCATTGCCGAAGTTACTGTGGCTGATTAGCGCGATTTTGGGGGTGATGCCAAAGCGTTTTAGTTCTTCTGCCGCCATTAGGGTGGTTTCGACGATTTCATCGATGGTTGGAATGGGAGTTACATAGGTGTCGCAGAAGAATAGGGCACCGTCTTCGAGCACCAAGCCGTTCATGGCGGAAACATCGCCGACATCTTCGCGTTTGCCGATGATGTTGAGCGCATATTTTAAATGCCAGAAATATTGGCCATAGGAGCCGCAAATCATGCCATCGACTTCTTTGCGTTTGAGCATGATGCTGGCAATGGCGGTGCTGTTGGTGCGGATGATGGTTCGTGCTTCGGCTGGGGTGACGCCATCGCGTTGCATGATTTTATGGAACTCGTTCCAATAATCGCTATAACGGGCATCATTTTCAGGGTTGCAAATCTCGAAATCTTCGTGTGGGCGAATGTGCAGACCCAATTGCTCGCAACGGTTGGCGATGACATCGGGGCGGCCAATTAATACGGGAATGGCGATGCCTTCATCGATGACGGTTTGCACGGTGCGTAGCACGCGGCGGTCTTCGCCTTCGGCATAAACAATGCGTTTGGGGTTGGTTTTGGCGCGGTCAATGACAGGTTTCATCAGCATTTGTGAGCGGTAGACAAAATGCTCTAAATCTTCTTTATAGGCTTTGAAATCTTCAATCGGGCGGGTGGCAACGCCGCTGTCCATGGCGGCTTTGGCCACGGCGGGGGCAATCTCTACCAATAAGCGCTGATCGAATGGTTTGGGGATTACATATTCTTTGCCGAATGTGAGGCTTTCGCCTTGATAGGCGTTGGCTACCACTTCTGAGGCTTCGACCATGGCTAGATCGGCAATGGCGACAACGCAGGCGCGTTTCATTTCTTCGTTAATTGTGGTGGCGCCGACATCTAGTGCGCCCCTAAAGATGAACGGGAAGCAGAGGACGTTATTGACTTGGTTGGCGCTGTCGCTGCGGCCTGTGGCGATGATGGCGTCGGGGCGTGCGGCGCGGGCAACATCGGGCATGATTTCTGGGTTGGGGTTGGCCAGCGCCAGAATGAGCGGGTCTTTGGCCATTGGCATGATCATTTCGGCAGTCAGCAGATTGGGGGCTGACAGGCCTAAGAAAACATCGGCATCGACAAGGGCATCTTTTAATTCGATTTTTTTGGCTTGGGCAAAATCCATTTTTTGGCTTGATGCATCTTTATGGCCTTTGTGAATGTGGCCTGTGTGATCGAATAGATAAATGTTTTCGCGTTTTGCGCCTAGGGTGAGCAGCAAATTTAGGCAGGCAATGCCAGCTGCGCCGCCGCCTGTGGAGATGATTTTTACATCTTCGAATTTTTTATTGACGAGGCGTAGGGCGTTGAAAATGGCCGCTCCTGCGACGATGGCGGTGCCATGTTGGTCATCATGAAATACGGGGATGTTCATCCGCTCGCGTAAATCGTTTTCGACGATGAAGCATTCGGGGGCTTTGATATCTTCTAGGTTAATGGCGCCGAAAGTTGGCTCTAGGGCAGCGATGACATCGGCTAGTTTTTTTGGATCTTTTTCGTTGAGTTCGATGTCAAACACATCGATGTCGGCGAATTTTTTAAACAGGACGGCTTTGCCTTCCATCACTGGTTTTGAAGCTAGGGGGCCGATGTCGCCTAGGCCTAGCACGGCTGTGCCATTGGTGACGACGCCAACAAGATTGCCGCGAATGGTATAATCGCGGGCGGTTTGTGGGTCTTTGACGATTTCGAGGCAGGCTTCGGCCACGCCAGGGGAATAAGCCAGTGAAAGGTCGCGTGCATTGCCCAAAGGTTTAGTGGGGGTGATGGTCATTTTACCGGGACGCGGGTATTTGTGATATTTTAAGGCACGTTGTTTGAGGCTTTCATCGGACATATTTTCACCTGTGATTGATTCGTTGTTTTTAACAGAGTAATTGAGAGTGTAATTGGGGTAAAGGGCTATTTAAAATTAACCAATTTGATAAAATTCCACTAGATACTATTGCTTTACGTGATAAATCACTTATATCTACTAATCAAACAATAGTTAGGAATATTAGATGATTGCAGTGATTCAACTTTTAAGTTCAGTAATCGGTATATTGAAATTTGTATTGATTGCCAGCGCCATTATGAGCTGGTTGATGGCGTTTGGCATTATGAATATGAATAATCAATTTGTCGCCACCGTATATTCGACATTGCAAAAGCTAACCGAGCCGATGTTGCGGCCGATACGGCGCTTTATTCCGCCATTGGGTGGGTTGGACATTTCGTTTATCATATTGATATTGGCTCTCTATTTTATTGATAATTTTATCAGCTATGATTTGCCGCGATATCTTGGCCTTTACTAGGCTTACAGAGATTTGAATAATTTATTTGGGCTTGCCTTTGGGGCGAGCCCTTTTCAGTTTTTGAATGGGTAAGTGCAGAAAATTAAATTGATTTCGCCTGTAGGTGAGCTATAAAGGCGGCATATTATATCGCTTGCGGCTATTTCTTGCTTTGCAAGAGCCTGCACAGGCACGTCACATAAGTGACGGGTGCTATTCGCACCTTATAGCTTGATCAAGTTATTGACCAAGCTATGTTTATACTTTGGGCAAAGGAAATATCGCCATGACTGATCAAACCCCGAATATTGCTGAACGCATTGATGGCCGCGCTATCGCGCAGAAATTACGTGATAATTTAGCCAAAGCCGTGAGTAAAATGCAAACTGAGCATGGGATTACACCTGCATTGGCGGTGGTTTTGGTGGGTGCTGATCCTGCTTCTGAAGTTTATGTGCGGATGAAGGGTAAGCAGACCAAAGAAATTGGGATGATTTCTATTGAGCATAAATTGGCAGCTGATACGCCTGAGCAAGATGTGTTGGATCTGGTGCAACGCTTGAATGAAGATGCTAGTGTGAACGGTATTTTGGTGCAGTTTCCGGTGCCTGATCATATTAGCCAGCAAAAAATTATTGAGCTTATATCGCCTGACAAAGATGTTGATGGTTTGCACCCGATTAATGCCGGTAAATTGGCATCTGGTGTTGAAGGCTTGATATCTTGCACGCCGCTTGGTTGTGTGATGTTGGCGAAGCAGACATTGGGTGATTTGACAGGGTTGAATGCGGTGGTTGTGGGGCGCTCTAACCTTGTTGGTAAGCCTGTTGCGCAATTATTGCTTAAAGAGAATGCTACGGTGACGATTTGCCATTCGCGCAGCCGTGAGATTGAGAAAATATGTGCTGGTGCTGACTTGTTGGTGGTGGCGGTTGGCCGTGCCGATATGGTCAAGGGGAGCTGGGTGAAAAAAGGTGCTTGTGTGATTGATGTGGGTATGAACCGTGTGGCGCAAGACGGTAAAAAAGATAAGTTGACTGGCGATGTTGATGCGGCTGAAGTGGAGTTGGTGGCGGGGAGTTTGACGCCGGTGCCTGGGGGTGTGGGGCCGATGACGATTGCTTGTTTGTTGCATAATACGCTGCAGGCTTGTTGTGCGCAGAATGGGATTGAGATGGTGGAAGTTTAGACTTTTTCGTTCGGCTTCGCCTCTCTTTTATCGTTCGCGTTGCTCTCTATTAGCACTAGCGTGCGTTCGCTCCGCTCTCTTGCCACGCCTAACGGCGACGGCCAGTCGGCCTTGCCTCACCCTACGGGCTCGGACTTATTTTCCATGAAAAGCATATTGAGTATACTATATGGCACCTGTTCTCGGAGTATCTGCAAACTCTAGCTAACTAAGCGTAATGTAGTTGATTGGGGTGGTGAATTTGCATCCGACCAGCGGCCGAGTGGCTTAGCTAGAGAGCGGAGCGAACGCACGCAGTGCCCAACATAAAGCAAGCTTCCAGAGCATCAACAGGAGCGCACCCCTTAGATAGCTGCAACTTATGAGCTTAAGATTTGGCACAGAAAAAGCCCCATAAAATAAATTTATGGGGCTTTATTTATTCAGAATTTGCTTCAACCTATGCGCGGTCAAAACCTTCTGTGATTTTTTTCTTTGCAACGTCTACGCCTTCAAAGCCGACAACTTTAACCCATTTACCTGGTTCTAGGTCTTTATAGTGTTCGAAGAAATGTTGAATTTTATCGACGGTTAGTTTTGGTAGATCGTCTAAAGTTTGCACTTTGGTAAATTCGGTGGTGACTTTATCATGCGGGACGGCGATGATTTTTTCGTCTCCGCCGCTTTCATCTTCCATTAAAAATACACCGATGGGGCGGGCGCGGATGACGCTGCCGGGCACTACGGGTTCGGGTGATACAACCAACACATCTACGGGGTCGCCATCATCTGACAAGGTGGCTGGAATGTAGCCATAATTGCACGGATAATACATGGGGGTGAATAAAAAGCGATCGACAAAAACGGCGCCTGAGGCTTTGTCTACTTCATATTTGATGGAGCTGCCTTGCGGAATTTCGATGATGACATTGATGTCATTTGGCACGTCTTTACCAGCAGGAATTTTGCTTTCGTCCATTTTTTTCTCTTTATTTTAAGTGGATGGTTCGATTAATTGGTTTCTTCGGTAACTGTTGGTGCTGGGGACTGGGCGTCAGCAGTTGCTGGCTCTACCGGTTCCGTTTTGGCAATGCTTGGCTTGCGTTTTGGCCGCGGCTTACGTTTTGGCTTGGGCTCTTCTGCGGTGGGTTGTTCGGAAGCAGGTTGGCTTGGCTCATTATCAGCAAGTATGTTTACCGGCGCATTGTCATTATTATTCATGCTTGGCGCTGAATCGCTAATGGTGTCGATGGCAGGGGCTTCAACATCTGGCTGGGTGCTATTTGATTGGGCATTTTGCTCACGTTGCACAGCGCGGTTGGCTTCTTGCTCGGCGCGTCTGGCTTCATGTTCGGCACGTTTGGCTTCTTGCTCGGCCTGTTGAGTATCCATTTTGGCTTGATGCGCGGCTTTTTGCTCGGCCACTTGCTCTTGGGCAATGCTGACAATGCGTTTGTAATGCTCGGCATGTTGAAAATAGTTTTCGGCCATGATGCGGCTGCCAGAGGAGATGGCATCTTGGGCGAGTGAAGTGTATTTTTCGGCAACGGTTTGGGCATTGCCGCGAATTTTCACATCTGGGCCATTGCTGTCGAAATTTCGAGTCAGCGTATTTTGTGGCTTGTTGCCGCCGTTATTATTATTATTGTTATTATTATTACGGCGGTTATTATTATGGCGGCCACGGCGGTTATTTTGCTGACCTTGTCTTGTACGATTGTTTTCGTTTGGGGATCTCACTTAGGATCTCATTCTTTAATTTAGATTTGAAAGTTTTCTAATCACGAATCAATTCAAATGACTAGTCATCTACATTTACTGGTGAAAGTTCACAGCATGTTATGAAAAAAATAATGCTTCTGCATTTTATTTCTACATATAGCCTATAGGCAATTTATGTGCATTCCAACTCTAATTGATTAAAATACCTAATTCTTGCCTAAATAGTGACTATTTATCCCCAAAAACTGTATATCTGCCATTAAGATTTGTGTTTGGCAATGATGATGCGTGGGTTTTGGGCTAAATCATAACCCAAACCGTTCATTAATTTTGGGTGATTGCCTGAGTTGGGCATGGCAAAATCGGTAGAATTGAAACCTTCTTGTTGCAAAATGTCAAACAAGCCATCGGCCTGATCAAAACCCATTTCGAATATGAGAATGCCGTTGGGTTTTAAATATTGTGAGGCTTGGCGGGTGATGATGCGGTAGGGGGTTAGGCCATCATCGCCGCCGTCTAAGGCTGACAATGGATCGTATAGTTTTACATTGTCGGCCAATGAGGCGATGTCTTTATGCGGAATATAAGGTGGGTTGGAGAGGATGATATCAAATTTCTGTGGTTCAATTTTTGTAAACCAATCGGATTGAATGAATGCAGCGCGGTTTGAGAGGTTTAGGTTTTTGGCGTTGAGTTGGGCGATTTTTAAGGCTTTGGCGGAAAAATCGGCGCCTATACCTGTGGCGGATTGATATTCGTGCAATAAGGCGAGCAATAGGCAGCCTGAACCTGTGCCTAAATCGAGCAATTTTAGTGGCTCGGGTGAGGGGGGGCGAAAATGCAACAGGGTTTCGATGAGGATTTCGCTATCGGCGCGGGGATCTAAGACATGTTCATTAATGGTGAAATCTAAACCCCAAAACTGGCGGTTTTGGAGAATGCGCGAAATGGGCATGTGTGCTAACGCTTTGGCCTCGGCGGCGTGTAGTTGGGTGGTTTCGGTCTTTGTTAGCATGCGGTTTTGTTGCATGATGAATGAGGTTAAATCTAACTGTAAGAAATGACAAATCAGCAGGCGGGCATCTAGATCGGCAGTTTCGCTGCCGTTGGAGGTTAATTTTTGGGTTAATTGCTGATGATATTTTTCAATATGCATGGCAGGAAACTACATTTCATCTTGCAAGGCAGAAAGTTTGCGTGCTTGATCGTCATTAATTAGCGCATCGACCATTTCGTACAGGCCATCGCCCGCGATTAATTTATCGAGCTTATATAGAGTGAGATTGATGCGGTGATCGGACACGCGGCCTTGTGGGAAGTTATAGGTGCGGATGCGTTCAGAACGATCACCTGAGCCGACTTGTTCTTTGCGGTCGCCCGCTCTGATGTCATGCAAGCGTTGGCGCTCGGCCTCGTAAATGCGTGAGCGCAAGACCATCATGCCTTTGGCGCGGTTTTTATGCTGGCTTTTTTCATCTTGTTGGATGACCACGATGCCCGTGGGTAAATGGGTGATGCGGATGGCACTGTCGGTGGTGTTGACTGATTGGCCGCCTGGGCCTGAGGCGCGGAAAACATCAATGCGCAGGTCTTTATCTTCGATTTTAACATCGACCTCTTCGGCCTCGGGCAATACCGCAACTGTGGCGGCTGAGGTATGCACTCGCCCGCCCGATTCAGTAGAAGGCACACGTTGCACACGATGCACACCGGACTCGTATTTAAGCTTGGCAAACACGCCTTTGCCAGTGACTGAGGCGATAATTTCTTTAAAGCCGCCGCGCTCGGATGAGCTGGCTGACATGGTTTCTACCTTCCAGCCGTTGAGAGATGCATAGCGCTGATACATGCGAAATAAATCGCCTGCGAAAAGGGCGGCTTCATCACCGCCTGTGCCAGCGCGGATTTCGAGAATGGCGTTTTTCTCATCGGCCATGTCTTTGGGCAATAGCTGGATTTGCAGGTCATGCTCAAGTTTGGGTAGGCTTTTTTCCAAATCGGAAATTTCGTCTTTGGCCATTTCTAGCATTTCGGCGTCGGAGTCTTTATCGGCTTGGATTTCTTTTAAATCGGCAATTTCATTGCGGGCGCTGATGATTTTGCGCAGCATTTCAATCACCGGTGATAGTTCGGCATGTTCTTTTGATAGGGCGATTAATTTTTCGGCTGGCGGGCCTGAGGATAGCTCAGACTCTATGGCATCGAAACGGCTAAGTAATTGATCGATTTTTTCTTGTTTAATCATATTTTACTTTTGCAATGCGGCCATCAACTTTGTGAAGCGGTCAAAGCATACTCTCTGGTTTAAAATTTGGCTAATTTGAAATTTGGTTAAAGCGTTGTTCAACAGAAACAAGGTCGAGTGTTTCGTCTTTTACACCTAATTTACCTTGTAATTGTTTACCTTTATAAACGTCTAGTACGCCTGCGTCAGCTAAGGAAATAATCACACCCACAATTTTAGGAAAAGTGAAGATTTTTTCGGGGGTTAACTCGCCTGAAAATAGGATTTGAGCGGCATCATCCTCGATTAAAATCCAGCTATTTTGGCTGGTATGTAAGCTGTATTTTTCATTGTCTGTGGGCAATTGTGCCAATGCTTGTTGGATTGGGTCTACAGGCAATTGCGGGTCACCAGTGCTGGTTTGTTTTGCGGCTTCCTCAGCGGCGGCTATGTTTGCGGTATTGGCCAAATCTTCATTAATGGTTTGGCTGATGGCATCAGTTGTTGTTTGGGCGATTTCTTTTGTGGCGGCCTCTGCGGTGCTATTTTCGCTGGTATCGGTGATGAGGTCGCCGATACTTTCGGTGGTTTGATCGGGTGTGTCAGCTGTGGGTTGGTCAATCAAAATTAATGGTTTTTGCACCATTACGGCGGTTGGAGCGTTGAGATTGTCGGAACCTTGGGTGATGATTTTGCTTTCTAATATGCCGATTTTTTTGGCTTTTTGGCCTTCTGGCACGCGGTCAGTATCTTTGACAATATTGATATTGGTGTTATTACTGGTGTTGTTATCATTATCGATATTGTTGTCATTAGTGACGCTGGTGTCACTAATGCTGCTGCTGGCGTTGTTATCATTATTGGTGGTGGTGTCACTTGAAGTGGTGACATTTTCGGTAATTTGGTTGGTGATTTGATTCAGGGTTCGACCTGACCCAAACTTCAGATTGGCGTAATAAGCACCACCAGAGACGGCCAAAACAAAGACAATTGACAGGATTAATTTAAGCCAAGGGAACGGTTTGTTTTTTGGGTTTGAGATGATTGGCTCATGGATGGTATCGGCCTGTATACCTGGGATTTCTTGAGGTGGGCTTGGCTCTGAATGGTTAGCTAAGCCAGTGTCTTGTTCACCTTCGAATTGATCATTGGCTTTGAGGCTATCGATGCTTGAGGCATCCAGCACTTCTAATGTTTTGCGGGCTTCATCGGTGAAAGCGTCTTCATATTGGTCTTGATCATGAATGTTTATTTCGTCATCATTTATTTGGTAGATGTCTTGTTCATCATCGGTTGAGGTGGCTTCGGCCTCGTAATAATTTTGCCTGAAAATAGCTAAAATCTGATCGGCATCAAGACTGAGCAATGCGGCATAAGTGTGGATATAATATTCGACATAATCTTGCTGCTCAATATGTTGAAATGAGCCTTGCTCGACAGCTTCTAGCTCGGTAGTGGATAGGCCTGTATGTTCATTTAAATCAGATATATTATACCCGAGCGTTTCGCGGGCTTGTTTAAATTGAGCACCGAGATCAGCTAAATTTTGTTGTTTGATCTGCTTTTCTTCGGCCAATTTATTACTCTCTTCTGTGTCACTTGGCCTAAGGCTCGTTGTGGCAGAGTTGGGGTTTGTATTATTACTATCTGACATAGACAGGCTTTGTAAACAAAATTCGAGCTTATTAGTAAAATAAATAAAGGTTTAAGACCAGTTAAATAAAGGCTTAGGGGCGTTTTTTTTACTCATTTGTGGCAATAATATAGCTATGTGCGAGATTTAAACATTTATCTTTATATTGTTTTCAGCAATATAATCGGAAATTATGTCATTTATACCTTCGCAATCATCATCTAAATGTTGATTTAGAAATGTGCTAAATTTTTGCAGGTCAAGCGATCTAACCATCATTTTTACTGGGCCAACTGAGGCGCTATTCATTGAAAGGTGTTTAAAGCCAATGCCCAGTAAAGCCAATGCCAATTTGGGCCTGCCAGCAATTTCACCGCATAAAGATAGGGGAATGTTGGCGGCATTGGCGGCGACAACAATGCTGCGTAACATGTTGAGGATAGGTGTGGTTAGGCTATGATAACGGCCCTGTAATAACGGGTTGCCGCGATCGGCGGCATAGGTGAATTGCAATAAATCATTGCTGCCAACTGAGGCAAAATCAACCTCTTTAAACAAAGCCGATAATTGCCACAAAAGTGCGGGTACTTCAATCATCACACCAAGGTTAACCTTGGTGGGCATGCCAATATTTTTGGCCTTTAGTTTGGCTTTTTCGGCTTCAACAAATTTTTTGGCTTGGCGAAATTCGGAAATATCGGCAACCATTGGGAACATGATGTTAAGCTCATGGCCACGGGCGGCCATCAATAAAGCTCGCAATTGATGGCGAAATAGACCCGGACGATCGAGTGCCATGCGGATGGCGCGCCAACCTAAGGCAGGATTTTCTTCTTTGGTGCTTCTTATATAGGGCAGGACTTTATCGCCGCCGACATCAAAGGTACGAAAGGTGATTTTTTTATCACCCAATTGATCAAAGGCTTTTTTATAATTGGCGGTGAGTGCGTCTTTGCCAGGATATTTGGACAATAGCATTAATTGCACTTCGGTGCGGTAGAGGCCAATGCCTTGGGCGCCGCTTTCGTCAAAATGTTCTAAATCGACATCAAGGCCTGCATTAATCATCAGATTGATGTCTTGATTGTCAACTGATTTGGCAGGCAATAGGCGGATTTTTGCATATTCTTGTTGTTTTTCGGCAAATAGGGCCTTTTTATCGATGAAACTATTGAGGATTTCGCTACGCGGGCGTAGATATAGCTCGGCGGTTTCAGCATCGACGATGACGGGGTCATCTTGTTCGATATAATTGAATATATCGGCCACGCCGCCAATGGCAGGTATGCCCAATGCACGGGCGACAATGCCAGCATGGCTGTTGGTGGCGCCCTCTTCAAGCACCAAGCCTTTCAATTTACTTTGGTCATAATCCAGCAATTCGGCGGGGCCTAAATTACGCGCCACTAAAATGGTGTCATCGGGTAATTCGGCACTGACCGATGTGGCTTGATTGTTGGTCAATATGCGCAGCAGGCGGTTGCCTAAATCATCTAAATCATGCAATCTTTCGCGCAGATAAGGGTCGGCTTGGCGCAACATTTGGGCGCGGGTGGCAATTTGGACTTTTTCGACCGCGATTTCGGCGGTGATGCCTTTGGTGAGCGCTTCGTGTATTTTGCGCTTCCAGCCACGATCGTTGGCAAACATTAAAAAAGTTTCGAGTATATCGCGATGCTCGCCCGTACGTGCCAAATCTGGATGCTCTAACATATCGGCAATTGAGGCGCGTAATGTGCGGATGGCTTGGCTTAAACGTTTATGCTCGGCCTCGACATCATCAGACATGAGGTTGGTGATTTTAATACGTGGTTGATGCAGTACGACATGGCCAATGGCAATGCCGCTTGAAAATGAAATGCCTTTGAGGTTGACGGGCATGCTGTGGGTGGCATCAACAATTTCGGGTTTATCATCTTGGCCACTGACCACGCCTGATAAGCGAATGCTTTTGCTGGTTGAGATGACCTCGGCTAGCAGCATAGAGACGGTGTATAATACTTCACATTCTTCTTCGGAATAAATGCGCATGCTTTTATTTTGCACGGTCAGTACACCAATTGAAATGCCATGTTTTAAAATGGGTACGCCTAAAAAGCTATGATAGATATCTTCGCCTGTTTCGGGCAGGAACACAAAATTGGGATGTGAGCGGGCATTGGGTAAGTTTAAATGTGCAGCGGTTTTGGCGATATAGCTGATCAAGCCGCGACCAGCAGGCATTTTGGCGGTGTGAACCGCGTCTTTATTTAGGCCTTCGGTGGCGAAAAGCTCCAGTTCGCCAGTGTTTAATACCAAATATATAGAGGACACTTCGGCCTGCATATTACTTGATACCAGCAGGGTGATTTTGTCGAGACGGGTTTGATCATCATTGTCTTGGCTGGCCATAATTTCGCGCAAATCGCGCAGAATTTGCTGTGGGCCTGCGGCCAGGGGTGACATAGGTTGACCCGACTCGATACTCACAACAACTGGTGCTGCTTCTGGAGTTGAAGAAGATAAATTATTTTGTTCACGATCACTCAAGTTGTGGCCTTTTTTGATAGCTTCTACTTTGAATTTAAATCGATTCGTGTTGCCGATTACTACACTATATAATTAATAAACTGATTTGTAAATTAATTCACGTCCAAATCATAGGCAGTATGTAAGGCGCGCACTGCCAATTCGATATATTCGGCGTCTATTAATACGCTGACTTTTATTTCGCTGGTGGTGATGGCAATGATGTTTATGCCTTTCTTAGCCAGAGTTTCGAACATTTTTGCGGCGACACCTGCATGCGAGCGCATGCCAACACCGATGACTGAAATTTTAACGATCGAAGTGGCGGATAAGATTTTTTCATAACCGATATTGTCAGCATTGTCTTCTATAACTTTAAGCGCTTTATCAAGATCGCCTTCGGGTACGGTGAAGGTCATATTGGTATATTTGCCATCTTCGGAGACATTTTGCACAATCATATCAACATTGATATTGGCTTCGGACAAGGGCGTGAAAATACGCGCTGAAATGCCGGGTTTATCGGATATATTGACCAATGTGACTTTGGCTTCATCTTTTGAATAAGTGATGCCGCTTACAAGTTCTTGTTCCATAATTTCGTCCTCATCACAGACCAGTGTGCCGGGGTGATTGCTGATGCCTGTTGTTAAATTTGTGAAATCGCTGTCTCTTGTCGGGCGGGCGGTTTCCGGGTCTTCGAAGCTGGAGCGCACCGCAAGGCGCACTTTGTGAATCATCGCCAGTTCGACTGAGCGGGTGAGCAAAACTTTAGCGCCTAGTGAGGCCATTTCTAGCATTTCTTCGTATGAAATGCGGTTGAGCTTTTTGGCATTGGGTACGATGCGCGGGTCGGTGGTGTAAACGCCATTGACATCGGTGTAAATGTCGCAAATATCGGCTTTGATGGCGGCGGCAATGGCGACGGCTGTGGTGTCTGACCCGCCGCGGCCTAATGTGGTGATGCGGCCATCGGACGCGAGGCCTTGGAAGCCTGCAATGACTGCCACTTGGCTTTCGTTTTGCATGCGTTTTATTATTTCTGTGCCATCGATATCTTCGATGCGGGCGGCGCCATGTATATTTGAGGTTTTAATGGGAATTTGCCAGCCGAGCCAAGAGCGAGCGTTGATGCCCATAGATTGCAGAATGACTGACAATAGGCCGATGGTGATTTGTTCACCAGAGGCGACAATGGCGTCATATTCGCGGGCATCATGCATTGGGCTGGCTTCACGCGTCCACTCGATCAATTGGTTGGTGGTGCCTGACATGGCGCTGAGCACAACGGCGACTTGGTTGCCGCCATCAATTTCGCGTTTTACATGCTTGGCAACATTGCGTATGCGGTCGATATCTGCCACGCTGGTGCCGCCAAATTTCATGACTATCCGTGCCATACAAACTCCTACTTAGCTGCGGATTATTTTTGCAGAAGATATAGAGGGAAATGAAGTGGAATGCAAAGCAAATTCGGTGTTTCTATTTATTTCTGAGAATACCTTAAGAAAGTTGGCTGTACTGCCTATGCTCTGGAAGTTTGCATTATGTTTGGCACTGCACCCCAAGGGCACTTTGTCGCTTCGCTCGGGCGCGCTCGTTCGCTCCGCTCTCTAGCTAAGCCACTCTGCCGCTGGTTGGGGGTGAATTCGGCACCTAAATTGGCTGCATTACGCTTAGTGAGCTAGAGTTTGGAGATACGCTTAGTGAGCTAGAGTTTGGAGATGCTCCGCATATAGGCGTTAAACTGTTTACTCATTGTGCTTTTCTAGGAAAAAAAGTCCGATCCCGTAGGGTGAGGCAAGGCCGACTGGCCGTCGGGCGGTTAGCCCGTAGCAAGCTTGCGGAGGCAAGCGCCCGCAGGGGCCATTAGAGAGGCGAAGCCGAACGTAAAAATGCAGACTTCCAGAGTGTTGGCAGGGGTACTGACCTGAGTTTGCTGAAAGGTTGTGATGTGGAAATTTTGCGCAGGAGTTGCGACTGGTGAACCAGCATTTGCCGTTGCTAAGACATAAGAAAGTTGGCTGTACTGCCTATGCTCTGGAAGTTTGCATTATGTTTGGCACTGCGTGCGTTCGCTCCGCTCTCTAGCTAAGCCACTCAGCCGCTGATGGGACGTGAACTCACCACCCAACCTAGCGGCATTATGCTTAGTGAGCTAGAAGTTGGCGAAACTCCGAGTATAGGTGCCATATAGTTTACTTAGTGTGCCTTTCGTGGGAAATGAGTCCGAAGCCGTAGGCTGAGGCAAGCGCGACTGCGCGTCGCCGTTAGGCGTAGCAAGCGATACGGAGTATCGTGCCCGCAGGGGCTGCTAGCCCGCCGAAAGGTGGGCGTAAAAAATGTTAAATATATTCGGGGGTGTCGTCTGCTAGCATATCTAGGGGGTAGCCGGTGAATTCTTTTACATGTTGTAGGACGACGAAGCTTTTGCAGGTGGCGGCGTTGGTTTCGCTTAGAATTTCGTCGGATAGTTGGTTATATTCTTCCATATCTTTGCAGATGAAGCGGACGAAATAATCGAAGGGGCCTGAGACTTTGAAACATTCGACGATGCGGCTGTGGTTGCGGGCATATTGCTCGAATTGGACGAAGCTTTCCATATTGTGGGAATTGAGTGCAACCTCGGCAATGACTGTATCGTGATGGCGTAGTTTTGAGAGGTCTAGCCTTGCCATATAGCCTTTGATGATGCCCGATTTTTCGAGTTTGCGCATGCGTTGATGGCAGGGGCTGGCGCTTAAATTTACCTGTTCGGATAGGTCGGAATTGGAGATGCGGCCATTTTTTTGTAGTAAAGACAATATTTTTACAAAAATGCGATCCATTTTTATGTGTGCCATAATTTGCCTCTAGTCGATTTTGGTGATGATGCCATCAATTTTAATTTGGCCATCTTTAATGATGATGGTTTGATTTTTGGCAGCCTCTATCCATTTTGCCTTTTCGGGCGCTGGTGGTGGGGTGTCAGCGCGGAAGCCTTCTTGTTCAAGCTCAACTTTTTTAGTCATCATGGTGCTATGCAATTGTTCGGTGAATTTTTCACGTTCTAAATCTTTATCAATCATCGGCATGAAATCGATAATCACTTTGCCGGGATAGCGCATGAATGAGTTGCGTGCCCAGAACAGGCCAGAATTTTGTGCGACCGGCAGGCAATCGAGATGCAAAGCCTCGTAAATGGCGATAACGCCTTGTTTTAATTTTACCACCTCGCCTGGTGTGACGCGGGTGCCTTCGGGGAAAATCATCACTTGGCCATTATGTAATATGCGTGATTTTGACTCTTTGACAATGAATTTTATGGTTTTGGCGCGGCCACCACGCACAATGGGAATGAAGCGCAATTTATATAATGCCCACCCAAAAGCGGGGATGCGGCCTAGGCTTACTTTAAACAGCATGATGGGGAATTTGAGATATTTGGCCAGCAGGATGATCTCTAAGAAGGATTGATGATTACAGGCGACCAACAATTTTCTGTCGGGGATGTTATGCAAGCCGCGGGCTTCAATCTCTATATTGCAAATCCACTTTAGCAAATAGGGCACTTGATGTGCCCAGGACACCATAACCCAGCGGGTCATAGCTTTGGGGAAAGGTAGCGCGATGATGCAGACAACGAGCCACATAATCATGTGAATGTAAAAAACCACATTGAATATCAACGATCTAATAAATAACATTCTTGTGCCCCAATTACCAAACTATATTTTGCTAAAATAGTCGCAAAGCTGATCGTAAACAAGCCTAATTCGGCGGGATGTTTTGACCTCGCGGTGGGCGGTGATCCAAATGGGCATGGTGCCAAGGTCATAATTGGTAAAAAGGGGATGTAAATCGGCGTGAGTTTGGCACAGGCTAACCACCTGAAAGCCTATGCCAAGGCCTGCTTTAAGGGCGTGCCAGTTCACTTCTTGCGAATCTGACCTGATGTTGAAATGATCTTTGCCAATGTCTTTGCCGTTAAGCTTAATGCCCAATTGTTTAAAACCATCAATGATCATTGTGTCACGGTCATAACCGATAAAATCATGGGATAGGAATTTGTTTATATCAGTGGGGGTTAATGCCATCAATTCATCAAAACGCGGGTAATTTTGGCTGACATAAATGCCCATTGCTAAATCATTGACCTTGCGGCAGATTAAATCGTCTTGATTGGGTTGATACATGCGGATGGCAATGTCTGCCTCGCGCTCGAGTAGGTTATCGGTGCGGTTATTGGCGACGATTTCAAAATCTATTTCGGGGTGAAGGTTGCGGATTTGGCGGATGGCTTTGGGCAGATGATTGACCGCCACCATTTCGGAGGCAGTGATGCGCACTGTGCCTGCCACTTGCTGGGATTTGCCTGCCGCAATGAGGCTGATATTGTCGGCAAATTGTTTCATGCTTTTGGCTTGTTCTGCAAGCTGCATGCCCAGTTCGGTGATTTTATAACCTTTTTGAGTGCGGTCAAACAAGCGGATTTTGAGGTGGGTTTCGAGCTGTTCGATGTGGCGGCCAATGGTTGGTTGAGTGCTGCCCAATTGAGCTGCGGCTTTGGACAGGCTGCCCATATTGGCGACGGCTAAAAAGCTGTTTAATAGATTCCAATCTATGTCTCGCATGATTTTGCCTCGTATTCATTTATGTATATCTAGCTAACATAATTTGTAGCTTATTATAAGTTTTTGTTTGGATTAAATATAGCTCATCTACAATTTGAAGGATTTAATCATGAAAAAAGCATTGATATTGGGCGTGACTGGGAATTTTGGTAGGGCGCAAGCACAGGCATTGTTAGATAATGGATGGCATTTGCATTTATTATTACGCGATCTAAATAAATTTAAGCATGATTCCATGTTGAAAAATGCGGATGTGACTTTGTTTAAAGGTGACGCGATGAATATGGATGATTTATTGGCGGCTGGTAAAGGTTGTGAGGCGATTGTGCATGGCATTAATATGCCTTATGACAAATGGGCGGAATTGATGCCTAAAATTACCAATAATGTGATGTTGACGGCCAAGAAACTGAATGCAACGATATTATTTGCGGGTAATATTTATAATTTCTCGCCTGATGATGGGCCGGTATATGACGAGCAATCGGCGCAAAACCCGATTACCAAAAAGGGTGGGTTTCGTAAGCAATTAGAACAGGGCATGGCACATTTTGCTCAAACTCAAGGTGTGCAAATTATTGTGTTGCGGGCGGGAGATTATTGGGGGCCAGGGTCGAGTGACAGCAGCTTTTTTAAATATCTAGTGTTGGACAATGTGCCTAAGGGTAAAATTTGGTTATCGGGCGTCGAAGATAAAAAACATACTTGGGCTTATTTGCCTGATTTGGGCAGGATTGGTGCGGCATTGCTTGAAAAACGTAAAGATCTTGATTTGTTTGAAGTTTTTCATAGCGCAGGGCATGATTTAACGGGTATGGAAATGGTTGATGCGGTGGGGCAGGCTGCGGGCAAGAAGCTTAAAATTGGTAAATTTCCGTGGGGTGTGATTCGTATTATTGGCATATTTAATAAGGCGTTTCGTGAAATGTTGGAGTTGCGGTTTATGGCTAATGTGGCGCAAAGCTTGAACCAAGATAAGCTTGAAGCCTTATTGGGTGATGTGCCATACACGCCGTTGGCGGAGGCTTTAAAAACTACTTTTAATGCGCATAAAATCGATACGAGTTTTTAATCAAGAAATTCTAATTGTTCGGGGTGGGTGGCTTCTATCATGGGGCCGCCCCTTTTTTCTAACCAGCCACGGACGCGGATGGCCTTGCCGATCATATTTTTGAAATCTAGGTTTGACTGAGCGAAGGCCATGCGGTGACGTTTGGGTACATTGATAGTAAAATCTGTGCGGTAATTCTGGCCGAAATTAAAATATAATTGGCCATACCTATATTCGAATTTGAGTAATTTGCCTTCGATTAATTGGTAAGTGCCATGCTTTTGGGCGAGGGTTTTAAGGTCGGTGGCATTGATAATGTTGTAATATTCATGCGCCCAAATGTTTTTATTTGTAACGCGTGCTGAAGTTTCGGCAGCGAGTAATTCGGTGATGCAGGAGCGGTTGTCTTTAAAGCTATAAGTGCGAGCGAGGCCTTGTTCTAGCATATATTCTTGTAACCAAATGTCTTGGCCGTTTTCATCTTTAATGAATAGGTGAGCTAGAATGCGGTGGTGACGATCTATTTTTAGACCGCCGTATTTTAGGGTGACTTGTTTGCCTAAAGAGATGTTTTCTAGTTCGGTTTTGGCTGTATCAGCCAATGGCCAATCGATGAAATTTTTGCGGTTGAGGGCTAATTTTGGCGCTTGGGTGCCGACCATGCGGACTTGTTTGCCTGAGGAAAGAATTACCGTATCGCCATCGACCACTTGGATGATTTTATCGTTGCCGCCTTGGGTCAGGTTGCAACTGGCATAGGCATGGCCGCCTGCCAGAAGATAGAGGCCAGAGGCGAGTATGTTGCGGTAGGCTTTTGATTTTGGTGCTGGATTCATGAAGGTTTTTCGTTGTTTATATTTTGAACTTATATAAGTTTACTTGAGTGGGGAGAAAAGTAAATGACCAAAAAGCCAACCGAATATGAGAAAATGTTAGCGGCTGAACCTTATTTTGGTTTGGATGCCGAAATAATGGCATTGGCGGCGCAAGGACGTGCCAATATGAAGGCCTATCAGGTGATACCAGAAGAAGATGAAGCGGCGCGGCAAGTGGCTTTGGGTAAAATATTTGGTTCGGGTGGTGAGAATGTAAAAATTGTTGAACCATTTTATATTGATTATGGCTGCCATGTGCATTTGGGCAGTGGGTTTATTAATATGGGGTGCACATTTTTAGATGGCAATAAAATTAACATTGGTGATATGACGCTTGTTGGCCCGCATGTGCAGTTTTTGGCCACTAGCCACCCTGCACACCCTGATGAGCGTATATCGGAGCGGTTGATTGGGTATTTTATGGGCGAGAATGATGCGAGTGATATTGGTATGAACATATCAAAACCGATTGTTGTTGGCGAGAAATGTTGGATAGGTGGGGGTGCGATTATTATGGGTGGTGTGACAATTGGCGATGGTACGACTATTGGTGCTGGTAGTGTGGTGACTAAAGACATACCTGCGCGGTGTGTGGCGGTTGGTAGTCCTGCGCGGGTGATCAGATATTTTGATGAGGATGACGGCAATTCAAAATAAAAATAAAACTCAATATAGTGACGTACAGGTAAAAAGGTGCTGTTTTGGTTTTGGTGGCTTGGGTGTGATGATTGCTATTTTTAATGCTCTGGAAGTCTGCATTTTTACGCCCACCTTTCGGTGGGCTAGTGGCCCCTGCACCCCAAGAGCACTTCCTCGCTCCGCTCACGGCGCGGGTGCTTGCCTCCGCGTGCTTGCTAAGCCACTCAGCCGCTGGTCGTGTGCTGGTTCACCACCCAATCTATCATCATTAAGCTGAGGTGGCGAGAGGTTGACGATATTCTGAGTTTCGGTGTGCCATTGAAATGCATTACATATTCAGGTGTTATGTAACAAGCCTTGGAATGCTCTGTAGCTGGCTTTTGGGGTGCGTTTTTGGGTTTCGTAGTCAACATGCACTAGGCCGAAGCGTTTGTTATAGCCTTCTGCCCATTCGTAATTATCTAGCAATGACCATGCGAAGTAACCTTGCATGTTGGCGCCTTTGGCTTTGGCGTCTAGTACGGCTTGTAGGTGGTCGTTGTAATATTGAACGCGTCTTGGGTCGTCCATGCCTTCAACTTCGGCCATGCCGTTTTCGGTTACATACATGGGGATTTTTGTGTAGTCGTCTGAGATGCGGGTGAGGATGTTTTCTAGGCCTTTGGGGAAGATTTCCCAGCCCATTTCGGTGGTTTCTAGTCCGCCTTCTACTGGTTTTACGGGGAATATGGGGAGGTTGGCATCATATTCTACTACGCGTCTTGTGTAATAATTTACGCCGAGCCAATCTAGTGGGGTGGAGACGGTTTGCATGTCAGCATCAAAACCTTTGGGCATATTGTCGCCGAAAGCTTCTAGCATATCATCGGGATATTGGCCTTTGAATACGCCGTCTAAGAACCAGCGGTTGAAAATGCCATCGGCAATGTGGGCGGCTTTTTTGTCGTTGGCGCTATCTGTGGCGGGCATATCCCATTCGAAATTTAGCACTATGCCAAGATTATCGCCGCCTTCGGCACGGATGGCTTCGACCGCTTTGCCATGGGCAAAAAGCACATGATGCATGGCGCGGGCAGTGGCGCGGATGTCTTTATAACCTGGGGCATGTGCGCCGAGGAAATGTGATAGGAATGACACGCACCATGGCTCATTTATGGTGGCGGTGGTCTCAATGCGGTCGCCGTATTTTTGTTGCACTAAGCTTGCGTAATCGGCAAACCAGCTGGCTATGTCTCGGTTCATCCAGCCGCCTTTGTCTTGCAAGGGGGATGGTAGATCCCAATGGTAGAGCGTGGCGAAAGGTTTGATGTTGCGCTCTAGCATGCCATCGATGAGGCGGTCGTAATAATCGAGGCCTTTTTGGTTTGTGGCGCCTGTTCCTTCGGGGATTAGGCGTGGCCAAGATAGAGAAAAGCGATAGGCATCAAAGCCTGCATCTTGAATGAGATCAAGGTCTTGTGGCCAGAGGTTATAATGATCGCAAGCTTGTACGCCTGATTCGAAATTATGTGTATTGCCGGGGGTGCGAGAAAAACTATCCCAAATAGAAGGGCCGCGGCCATCTGTTTGTCCGCCTTCGATTTGATAGGCGGCGGTGGCGGCACCAAATACAAAATCTTTGCCAAAATCTTCGCGTTTTACTGAAAACATGATTTTTCCCTCGGTTTTACCTAAGGTAAATATCGTTAATATAAAATTCAGTCAAGCGCCATGTGAGAATTGGTATTTATAGTGATATATTAGTTATATCTATTTTAGAAAAACAGGTTATAAAAAACCATGTCATTTATATTTTCGGTTATTGCGCCAGTTTTTTTACTCATGTTACTTGGTTATGGCATGGTGCGGGCGGGTTATTTTCCTGCTGAGGGGGTCAATGCGCTGACGCGGTTTGTCAATAATATTGCTGCGCCTGTTTTGCTGTTTCGGTCTATATCGTCGATGGAATTTAGTGAGGCTTTTCGCATTGAATATGTGGGGCCCTATTATTTAACCTCATTTTTTATATTTTTTACGGGTATTTTTATTGCCCGTACGGTGTTTAAGCGGCGGCCCGGTGAAGCAGTGGCTGTGGCGTTTAGTGGCTGTTTTATCAACGGACTTTTAATTGGTTTGCCACTTATTCAGCGGGCATATGGCGATGAGGGCATGGTTTTAATGCTGACCGTATTGGGTATTCATGCGCCGATATTATATACGATGGGTATGGTTACCATGGAATTGCAGCGCCGTGATGCGCAGCCGCTGAGCCGTACGTTTAAAATTGCGGCCAAAAATATTGTCACTCAGCCGATTGTGATTGGTATTTTATGCGGGTTTTTGAGTAATATTGTGGGTTTTGAAATGCCGGGTGTTTTAGATGTGACCACAGAAATGCTGGCTGGAGCGGTTTTGCCATGCGCGCTGTTTGGCATTGGCGGGGTGTTGGTGCAGTATAAGTTATCGTCAGTTTGGTTGCAGGCCACGGTTTTTGCGACGATGAAGCTGATGGTGCAGCCGTTTATTTTGTGGTTGGTTTTGATAAAAATATTGGATGCGCCGCATGATATATCGCGGATATTTATTTTGCTGGCTTCGATGCCTGCGGGGGTGAATACTTATATTTTTGCCACTTATTATAACCGCGGTGTGAATGTAGCGAGCAATGTATTGCTGATCAGCACCGCCGCTGGACTTTTTACCATTAGCTTTTGGCTTTGGTTTTTAAGCTAAGTGGGGTTTTTGTCAAAAGCTAGATAATTCGGTGGCGCAAAGGGTTGCTTAGGGCGTCAAATATAATTTGTTGGCTGGTTGAAAATGTTTTGAGGGGTGGCGCGATCAATTTGAATTTCTCAAGTTGGTAATTTACAGGTTACCAACTTAGGTTAAAATGTCAGGTGATTGATTTATGCTTTGCTGGTTAACAGGGTGGTGAGCATGAGGTTGACCATATCTTCTGGTTTGGTCCATGGATAATCGGCAATGGTGTTGGCGCAAAACACAATGCCGATGAGGGCGCTGATGAGGCCATCGGTTTTGGCTTTGACTTCGGCACTGTTGGGCGTGTGAGTTTCGGCAAGAGCCAGCATGACCAGGCCTGAGAAAAATTTGAAATGTGATAGGGTGGCTTTGTTTTTAAGGAATGAATCGACATCTGGTCGTGTGATGCCTGCTGACATGAATACCAAGCGGAAATGATCGGGGTTTTCGAGCCAATATTGGGCGAAGGTTTGGGCGGCAGTGTTGAGGCGCTCTGTGGGATTTTTGCTGGTTTTGATATTGGTGTGGATTTGGCTGAATACGGTTTCAAGCACGACTGCCCATAGGTGTTGTAGAATGTTAATTTTGCCATCGAAATGTGCATAAATGGTCATTGGGGCGCAGCCGACTTCTTTTGCTAAGCGCCGCATGGAGATGGCCTCATAGCCTTCATCTTGAAATAATTTTAACGCGTGATTGATGATTTTATCACGCACGGCGTTGATCTGCGTTTGGTTGCGTGGTTTGCGGCCCATTTTTTTTGGCATATTATTCTCTTTTTTACATTAATTGTAACGCGTATAATTATTGATTGACTCAATTAAATTGCATGACTATATAGGCTCTATATTAATTAGAAGGTGTTACAATTATGTTAAAATTTGTATTATGGTTAGTTGGTGCGGTGATAATGATGATGGGGTTGAATGTTGGCTTGGGTGGTATTACCACGCTTGGTTGGTTGTCATCTGTTGATTTTGTGCGAATGTCCAATGCCACAGTCTATGGAGTTCAGGATAATCATTTTCGGTTTTTGGGCGGTGTTTGGTTTGGGGTTGGACTGCTGTTTTTTGTGGGTGGCTTTCGGCTTGGTTCTGTTCGTTCGACGTTGATTTATCTGTGTTTATTGGTTGGCTTGGCTGGTTTGTTTCGGTTGAGTGGGTTGGATATGGAGATTGTGTTCGGCGCCGCGATTTTGCCTTCATTCTTGGCTGAAATTGTTGGTTTTCCTGCATTGGCTTATTGGTTATGGCGTGTTACCAAATAGACATGCGAATAGGGAGTGAGTTATGCAAGTGACAGAAGAAGATGGGCAGATGTTTGCACCTGCTGCGGGGCGTAATCGAGATGCGATTGAAGCGGTGTTGGCCGAATACTTGCCGAAAGAGGGTAACGTGTTGGAAATTGCCAGTGGTACGGGGCAGCATATTAGCCATTTTGCGCAGAAGTTTACTAATTTGAACTGGCAGCCATCGGATATTGATACCAAACGGCGGGCTAGTGTTGATGCATGGCGGGACTATTTAAAACTCGAGAATATATCGGCGGCGCGGCATGTTGATATTGCTGCAAAAGGCTGGGTGGATGAATTGGATCGGGTGGATTTTATTATGATGGTCAATTTGCTGCATCTGATTTCGCAAACTGACATGGTGAATTTTATGTGTGGGGCGGCGGATTTGCTACATAAAGATGGTCGGATTTTTATTTATGGGCCGTTTATGCGTGAAGGGGTTTTGACATCTGATGGTGATGAGAAATTTCACGCTGATTTGCAGGCGCAAAACTCGCTGATTGGTTATAAAAATATAGAGGATGTGATTGATAATCTGTTGGGATTTGGGCTTGAAGTTAAGGCGTGTGTTGAAATGCCTGCTAATAATATAGCGCTTGTCGCGCAGCTTGTGAATTGATGCGCTTTTTAATGGCTTGTGGGCGGGGGCTCTGCTAAATAGGAGCTGTTGGTCTCGTAGCTCAGTCGGATAGAGCACCAGATTCCTAATCTGGGGGTCACAGGTTCAATTCCTGTCGAGATCACCACCTTTCTTTTTATTTTATTATTGGCGACAAAAGGCTTGCTTGGTTTTGTTTTAACGTTAATATTGGCGGAAAATAAATGAAATTGGGAGGTTTTAATGACCATAATTAATGTGGGTGTGATTGGTTGCGGCAATATTTCTGACGCATATTTTAAAGCAGCACCGCAATTTGACGTGCTTAAAATGGTGGCGGTGGCTGATATTAATATGGATGCGGCGAGTGCCAAGGCTGAAACTTATGGATTAAAAGCCTTAAGTGTGGCTGAGTTATTGGCGGCTGATGATATTGACATTGTTTTGAACCTGACCACGCCGCAATATCATGTGGAAGTTGGCTTGCAAGTGATTGCTGCTGGCAAGCATGTTTATAGTGAAAAGCCGTTAGCGTTGAATTTGGCTGAGGCCACTGAGTTGGCCAATGCTGCCAAGGCCAAAGGCCTGCGGGTGGGTTGTGCGCCTGATACATTTTTAGGCGGTGCGCACCAGACGGCGCGTAAAGTGATTGACGATGGTCTTATCGGTGATGTGGTGGCGGGAACGGCATTTATGATGTGCCCCGGCCATGAAAGATGGCATCCGAACCCTGATTTTTATTACCAAGCTGGTGGTGGACCGATGCTCGATATGGGGCCTTATTACATTACGGCTTTGATTAATATGTTAGGGCCTGTTGATGCGGTGGTTGGTATGGCTAAGGCCACATATAATGAGCGGGCTATAAAATCTGGCGATCGCGAGGGCGAGAGTTTTGGGGTAAAAATTGATACGCATTTCTCGGGCATTATGCAGTTTGCGAGTGGGGCAACGGTGACCATGACGCAGAGTTTTGACGTGCATAAGCATGAACATAGCCCGATTGAGATTTATGGGCAAAAAGGCTCGATGTTGGTGGCTGACCCGAATAAATTTGAAGGCGAGATAAAAATATCGGCTGGTTTGGATGATTGGGAAATGGTTGAACAGAGCCATATTTATGGTGATGGAGATTATCGGATTTTGGGTTTGGCGGATATGGCGCAAGCCATTGTTTCTGACCGTCCGCACCGTGCGGGGCTCGAGTTATCTTTGCATGTGTTAGAGGTGATGCAGGCCATTCAGACCGCTGCGGATGAAGAAAGAATTGTGAAATTAGAACATCAATGTGGGCGGCCTGCCGCTTTATCTGATGCTATAGAATTTGGGAAAATTGGAGATTAAAATGAGTGATAAAACTGCACTGATTGCATGGGGTGGCTGGGAAGGCCACACACCTGAAGCCACTGGTAATGTGGTGAAAGACATTTTGGAAGCTAACGGTTTTGACGTGACATTGGTGGCGGGTACGGCGGCGTTTGCAGACCCAAAATTGGGTGATTTTGATCTGATTGTGCCGATGTTTACCCAAGCGACTATTGAAAAAGAAGAAGTTGAAAACCTGATTGCTGCGGTGAAAGCGGGCAGTGGGTTAGCGGGTTGTCATGGGGCGATGGGTGATAGTTTTAGAGCTGAGACTGCCTATCAATTTATGACGGGCGGGCAGTGGGTTGCGCATCCCGGCAATATCATTGATTATAGCGTTCAAATTACCAAGCCTGATGACCCGATTGTGGCGGGTGTTGATGATTTTAATTATCATAGTGAGCAATATTATTTGCATGTTGACCCGGCGATTGAAGTGTTAGCGACGACGACATTTACGGGTGAATATGATGCGCATATTGACGGGGTTGTTATGCCAGTTGTGTGGAAGCACAAATATCATAAAGCGCGGGTATTTTATAGTGCGCTTGGCCATACGGCGGATGAATTTAAGCACCCACAAATGCGCACTATACTAGAGCGCGGCTTATTGTGGGCGGCGCGTTAGGCTTTTTCTGGCGTTTTAGGCTTTTCGTAAGTTTTGAAGGCGGTTTTATAATCGCCTTTGGCCAATGACAATTCACGCGCCAATATATAGGATTTGGCGATGTTAATATTGCCGTTGGCCGCGCCTGTTAAGCGCATAATGGCAACTTGTGTATCCATTGGGACTTTGAATTTTTCTTCATCGCCAAAGTCATGGCTTGTTGAGTGCGGCGATTTTGAGCGCGAAGGTGATTGGCATCCAGATGACCCAAGGCAACAACCAATATGTGGCCTTTTTTGTACAAGTGTTGTGGGTATTTTAGTTTTTTTGTCTTGATAGCTTGATGAGGCTGGCGTGGAATTGTTTTTGTTCGGAATCATTTAATGTGGAGAGAAATTCGGCCATTATGGTGGCGCTGGCTTGGTGAATTTTGGCCAATATTTGCGCGCCCTTGGGTTGTAAATGAATTTCAAACGCGCGTTTGTCAGTTGGATGAGGTTGGCGCTGTACCAAGCTCTTAGCCTCTAATTCATTGACCAAAGTGACGATGACTGGCTTGAAAATTGCGAGCTGCTCAGCAATGCGCGATTGAACAATGGGTTGTTGGGCGGCCACTATCTCAAGTAGGCCTATATGAAGAGGGTTTAGGCCCATTTCAGCCACTGCATCTTCATAGATTTTCGTGGCTTGTGCGGCGACCATGGAAAGGAGGAAGCCAGTATTCTGATATAGTGGATTTAGCATGTTTTATATCATTTCCATTTGTAACGTTGTTGCTAATATCGTTATTAATAATATCGTTATTGTCTATATCGTTATAAATTATAACGATATTGGTTAAGTTTGTCAAATGAACCGTTGGTTTGATAAATGGGTTTTTATCTATACAAAATGAACTTTTACCTATACAAACGGGCTTTATTTATATAAATATGAATCATATTTATATTTATTTTTGGAGGTTGAATGGGTTTATTGGTTGAAAAGGGTGCTAAAAAGGCGGTTCAGAAAAGGTCGCAAATCACCCGTGATAAGATTATGCAGGCTATGGATGAGCTTTTGCAGGTGGAGAGCTTTGAGGTGATTAATATTGCCAAATTATCAACCACGGCAGGTGTATCGGCTGCGTCTATATATCAAAGGTTTGAGAATAAGGATGCGCTGATTTCGATTTTAATTGCTTTATATATTGAGAAAGTTCGGGTGTGGAATGAGGTAGCGCAAAACCAACCTGATGTGCAAAGCGCGGAAAACTTACGTGAAGTTTTGCTGCGGATAGCTCTTGCGGCATGGCGGCAATTTGAGGCTTTAAGCTATGTGATGCGGCCTGCATATTTATACTCGCGTTTGCGGCCAGAGCTACTGGGCGGGCATTGGCAGGCGCAAGAAAAACGAGCCTTACACGGATTTGAGGCTATGTTAAATCAATGGGCAGGTGAATTGGCTGGGCGAAATATCGCGCAAGTGGCGGCGATGGTCAGCTATTTTTATAACATGATGTTTTTGGGAAAACTAATGCATAATGACGCGCAATCTTCATGGAATTTAGGGTTGGGTGCGGAAGAATTTGCAGAAAACTTGGCAGATTTTGTTATGGGGTATTTGGAACAAGGTAGGCGGTGACCATGGCATTGTTAGAGATATTGATAAATATTGGTGGGGTTTTATTATTGCTCATCAGCTGGATAAAGTTAGATTTTGGCTGGGCCTATGCGATTATATTGGTTTTTATCTTGTTGCAGCTATTTCTAACGCCATGGCGGTGGCAAATGTTGCCGTTTTATATTGCTTTTTTAGGCATGTTTGCCGCCTACTATTGGCAGTTTGATGTGCATATTATCATGAAATTAGTGGGGTATGTTTTTGGGTTTCTGCTTATATTATTGTCGGTGTTCTTGAGCCATTATATGCCGCTGATAAAGCTTTCGAAACCAACGGGTCAATATGATGTTGGCACTGTATCTGCTGCATATGAACGACAAGATGGTGATGAGGTTCGGCATTTATTCGCAAAAATCTGGTATCCTGCGGGCGGGGAATATGGTCGATATAAACGAGATGGGATTTGGAGTGAATTTTATAAGAATGAAAAATTTCCTGCTGCTGTTAGATATTTAGCGCTTTATTTGAAAAATATAAAAACCCATTCTTATCTTAAAATGCCGTTTTTGGCGGCGAAACCCCCATATCCTGTGATTATATATAACCATGCGCTTATTTCGATTGCAGCGGATAATAACCGTCTGCTTGAAGAGCTAGCGAGCCGTGGTTATGTGGTGCTGAGCGTGCGCCATGATGAGCAAGATGTTGAATATAAACGCGTCCAAGCGGGTTTGAGTGATGCAGAAAAAGCTATGGATAAACAGTTATTGTCCATTTTGGCAAAAGATGAAATTAGCCAAGAAAAACGTGCAGAATTGACTTTACAACAAATTCAAAATAGCAGTGGTATGGCGGGTATTGTGATGCGGCGGGCGGGTGACAGCCAGTTTATGTTGGGTAAATTGGATGAAACACTTGGCATGGTTGGGGCGGCTGAAAATGTCATTGATTTGCAGAATGTTGGGGCTATTGGGCTTTCTGTTGGTGGCGGGGTGGCGACAGAATTGGGCAGGATTGACAACCAAATAAAAGCTGTCGTGAATTTGGATGGTGGTGTGTTTTCAGCGACACCATTGGCGCCGATAAATGCGGCTTATTTGATGATGTATAGTGAGTTTAACCAAGGCAGTATGGATTTTTTAAAGCCAGTTATTCGTTCTGGGTTTGAAACTCATATGATTGCAGGCGCGCAGCATTTAAATTATCATGATGCGGGCAGTTTGTTGCCGATTATGAAATTTATGGGTGCGGTTGGTAAAATTAGTGGTGAGGAAGTGTTTAATCAGTCGACGCAGATTGTGGTAGAATTTTTTGCAAAACATATGCCGCCGTCGGAATGAATAAAGCCGCACCAATGTGATAGCCGATATACCAGACAAAGCCTGCTGTTGGCTCGAAATCGGCCGAATCGATAAAGATACGGGCGTAATAATAGGTGATTGCGGCGGTGATGGCGAATAGGGCGATGAGGGTTATATTGAGGCTGTTTTTATTAAACCAATAGGCTGCAAGTGCAAGGATAATACCGCCTGCGCCGCCTATGAGTGTGGCTTTGCCATACCAAGCTAGGCCTATATATTTGCTACAGCCAGTAAAATAAGCGAGAGCCAATAGCAAGATGGCAATGATGAGAGGGAGATGTTTTTTCATGCCGCGACCTTGCTGAATTGACCTGAATCTTTATGCAATATTTTTGGTCGTGTGTAATCTCAAAAAACCGTGATCGGTATGTTATCTTAGAAGTGAGGCACTTAAGTGAATAAGTGCTCCATCTATGTTGATGGATATTGTGCTTATTTTAGCACTTATCAATCAACATAGATGAGGTCCCCCGCACTCAACTAGATTTGGTTCCAGCTATGATTTTAGGTCTGCAGGTAGCAGACTTGCGGGGATATTTTGATAACAGACAGGGCGTAAGAAACGCCTGATTGCCATCGTACCCACAGATGTTGCACCAAAATTGGTGGACGCTGGATATGGGCCACCATGCACCATTGTGTCGCTAACTTCAACCCCTGTAGGGAATCCGTTGGCTAAAATACGGCCAGCTTTGCGCTCTAGAATTGGCAATAGGCTTTGGCCTAGCGTCGTGTCGCCATCATCTAAATGCAAGGTGCAGGTTAGCTGGCCTTTTAAACCATTAGCGATTTCAATCATTTGTGCTTGGTCATTGACGGTGATGATGATTCCCAATGGGCCGAAAACTTCTTCGGTTATTGCTTCATTGGCCAACCAGATGTCACCAGTGGTTTGGTATAAATAAGGGCTGGCTTGGCGCAAATTACACGTCGATGTGAACAATTCTTGTACGCCAGTTGATTCGGAAATGAGTTTATTGCCGCTTTGGTAAGCTTGTGCGATGCCTTCGGTGAGCATGGTTTGGGCACCGATTGGTTCAAGCGCTGCGGTGGTGGCTTTGATGAAAGAGTCGGCTGCGGCACCTTTTATGACCACGGCAACACCCGGATTGGTGCAGAATTGGCCTGCGCCCATGGTGAGTGAGCCTGCCCAACCTGTTGCCAAGCTATCGCCACGGGCTGATAAAGCTTCGGGCAATAGGAACATGGGGTTGACTGAGCCTAGTTCGCCAAAGAAAGGAATGGGGGTTTCGCGGCTTGTACAAAGATCGAACAATGCGCGGCCACCACCTAATGAGCCGGTAAAACCAACGGCATTGATGAGCGGATGTTTTACCAAAGCTTGGCCAACATCGCGGCTATTGGCTTGGAGAAGGCTGAACACGCCTGGATGAATGCCACAAATTTTAATGGCAGCATGCACGGCTTCGGCCATGATTTCGCAGGTGCCGGGGTGGGCGTTATGGGCTTTGACGACCACGGGGCAACCTGCGGCTAAAGCAGATGCTGTGTCGCCGCCTAAAGCTGAGAAGGCCAAGGGGAAATTTGAGGCGCCAAACACGGCAACAGGGCCAATGGGGCGTTGCATCATGCGTAAGTCTGGGCGCGGCAAGGGTGCGCGGTCGGGTAGGGCTTCATCGAAGCGTTTGTCGAGATAATCGCCAGCTTCTATGTGGCCAGCGAAAAGACGTAATTGACCCATTGTGCGGCCGCGTTCGCCTTGTAGGCGCGCGGTTGGCAAGCCTGTTTCGTTAGAGCCAATTTCGGTGATTTGATCGGCACGTTTTTCAATTTCATCAGCGATGGTGTTGAGGAATTTAGCGCGGTCGGCATTGGATGAATAGCCATAGCTTAGAAAAGCTTGCTCGGCGGCTTGTACGGCGGTATCGACCAATGCGGGGTTGGCGGCTGAAAATTCAAAAGATTCGCCGCTTGCGGGAGTGGAGGTGAATTTAGCGTCGCTGCTGACCCATTCGCCTGCAATGAGATGTTTGCCATGGGGGGTGAATATAGAATCTGTCAAAATATTTCCTATCTCTTGTCGGTTAATGAGTATTGCCCGAAAAATGGTTGGTTTTCATGAATGAAAGTTAGCGCTAACATTCTTATCATCTATGTTGTGAAAATTCAAATCCCAAGTTAAGTTTTTAGCAAGTTTTTGGAGTTGCGGTGTTGAGCGGGATTGTGATGGTGAGTGCAGATAAGAAACTAAGTTTATTTGGTTTTTATTTTGAATGATGCGCGGCCAAAAATTACCAGCAAAATACCACCTAAAATAATGACGGTGGAAATGATTAGTCGTAAGGTTAGGCTTTCATTGACAAACATCACCCCGCCAATGGCGGCGATGATGGGCACTGACAATTGCACCACAGCTGCGGTGGTGAGTTGCAGGTTTTTAAGCGCAACATACCAGATGGCATAGCCAATGCCCGAGGTGAGTGCGCCTGAAATGATGGCGTAATAAATGCCATCTGAGCCGAGGCTGAGATTCGATAAATTGAGCATCGAAAAAAAGCCTGCAAATGGCACCGCTCGTATGAAATTAAACGTGGTGTCGAGCAAGGGGTTGAGGCTATCGCGGCCCCGCACGGAATAAACGCCCCACCCAATGCCAGCGATTGACATGAGAATAAAACCGTAAAGTGTGGGTGAGCCTAAATTGGGATATATAAGGTAGATAAAGCCAATGAATGCCAAAACCAAGCCTGCCCACTCGCTGGTATGTAGTTTTTTGCCTGAGAATAGTGACATTATAATCATGGTGATTTGAACGGCGCCAAACAATATAAGTGCGCCTGTTGCGGTGTCTAATACCACATAAGCGAATGAAAAGCAGCCAGCATAAAGAAACAGCATGAAAGCTGATGTCCAACTGCCGCGGGCTTCGAGCTCGAATAACATGGCTTTTTGGTACAGAGTTTTGATGGGGTATCTGATTTGGGTGTTTGGTGGTTGCTTGGGGCGGAGGATGAGCACCAAAATAGACAGCATAACGGCGCCAGAAATGAGCCTGATGGTGGTGAAGGAGCCTGGATCTATATCGGGGACTTCGAGCGCCAAACGCGCCAAAACAGAATTGGCGGCAAAGGCAAGGAGCGCGAGAATGGTGGTCAGGAGGGTTTTGAAGGAATTGTTATTTAGCATAATGTATTAAACACTATCTTTTTTTTCTAAGATTACAAAGCAGAATATGCTTAAAACACCGCCAACCACCATGCTGGTGATCATCGGGGTTGTGGTGCCATTGTGAAAATAGCCAACGATGAAAGTGGCAAAAGCGCCTAAGGCAATTTGGGTGAAGCCTGCTAGGCCTGAGGCGGTGCCAGCAATTTCGGGCCTGACGGAAAGTGCGCTGGCCATAGCTGACGGAATGGCCAAGCCATTGGCGCAGGCAACGATGGCCATGGGGGCGAAAATATAGACAGGTTGGCTGATGCCGACATAGGCTGCAACCAGCAATATGGCCATGCCAATGATCAGCACAAGATTGGACAACATGAACATTTTATAACTGCCCAAACGGGTGGTGAGCTTGCCAGATAGGAAATTACCAACCATATAGCCGAATGACACCATGACGAAATAAAAGCCATAAACACTGGGTTCCAAATTTAGAATTTTGGTGACTAAAAATGGCGCGCCTGCGATGAAGCTGAAAAACACGGATGAGGAAAAAGCCATGCCGCAGACAAAGCCGATATATTGTTTTTCTTTGAGCAAAGTGAAATATTTGGTGGCTATTTCTCTCACATTAATGCTGTCTATTGGTTGATGATTGGTTTCGTGCAAGAATTTAAACGCCAAAATATAGGCGATGATGCCCATGATGGCGACGAAATAAAAACTGGTGCGCCAGCCTGAATATTGGTCGATAAAGCCGCCGATTGTGGGGGACATAAGCGGGGCTAAGGCCATGATCATGGTCATATAGCCTATGAGACTGGCGGCTTTATCGCGCTCGTATAAATCGCGGACAATGGCACGGGTGGTCACTATGCCTGCGCAGCCGCCTGCGGCTTGGAAGATACGGCCAATGATGAGTTGCTCAATATTATAGGCAAACGCGCAGCCGAGACTGGCTATGATGAAAATGATGACGCCTGCGATTAATATGGGGCGTCTGCCAAACCTATCGGATAGCGGGCCATGGATGAGTTGGGCGATGGCGAAGGCGATTAAATAAAACGTCAGGGTGAGTTGGGCAATGTTGTGTTGGGTGTTTAAGCTTTCGGTTAAATTGGGCATTGAGGGGATGAAAATATTCATCGCTACAGGGCTTAATGCTGAGAGGAATATTAATATAGCGATGTGGGGCTTTTTGATTTGAAGGGGGGCGGATTTAAGCATTTTCTGCCTTATTTGATTTGCGGCCGACTAGGCCGTAAAAACTGATGACCATGAGAATGGCAAAAAACGTCATAAACCCGACCATGGAAAAACCAGATTGTTGGTGGAATGTGCCGACCATAAATGTGCCCAAAGCGCCTGATAACATTTGTAAGAAGCCCGAAAGACCAGCGGCGGTGCCAGCTATGTCTGGCCGCACATTGAGCAGACCTGCTATGGCGTTGGGGCTGATGAGGCCGGCTGAAAGGGCGATGAAGCCCATCGGGCCAAATAGGATGATTGGATGGGAATAGCCGATAGAATAGCCGTAGAGGGCGGCCATGATGCCAACCAGCATAATGATGATGCCGATATTGATCATTTTTTGGGTTTTGATTTTGTTGGCAAAACGACCTGCTAGGAAGTTACCTGCCATGTAGCCGCCGCTGACGAGTAGGAAATAAAATGCGTAAGTGCTGGGACCTAGATGCATGACATCGGCAATGATAAAGGGTGCGCCAGCGATGAAGCTGAAAAATACCGAATTGTTAAATGCCACAGCCAATGCATAGCCGAGAAATTCTGGCTCTTTGAGCAATGACCAATATTGGGCGGGTATGGTGGAAAAATTCATTGATTTGGTGAGGTTGAAATTGGTTTCATACAGGCCTTTTAGGGCGATGAGACCGATGAGCACACCAAAAGCTGCGACAAAATAAAAGCTGGCACGCCAACTTGCCCATTGATCGAGAAATGCACCTAATATGGGGGCTAACATGGGGGCCAACGTAATGGCGGCTGTGAGGTAGCTTAAGATAACCACGCCTTTGGATTTGCTATAAACATCGCGGATGATGGCGCGGGTGATGACGATGCCACAACAGCCGCCCAAAGCTTGGAAGATACGGGCGGAAATAAGGGTTTCGATATTGATGGCAAAAGCTGAGGCGAGGCTGGCGATGACGTATATTAATATGCCGAGCAGGAGTATGGGACGGCGGCCGTATTTATCGGATAATGGCCCGACAATGAGCTGTGCAAACGCTAATGACAATAGGTAAAAAGTGAGGGTGAGCTGAGCCATGCTTTGGGTTGTGCTTAGGCTGGTTACCAAGCTGGGCATGGAGGGCACAAAGATATTGAGCGCCAAAGTGCCAATGGAGGCAATGGCGATGAGCACCCATATACTGAGTTTTGGGTTTGTTGATTTTATTGTTTGAGAATTCATGGGTGCATTAAGCATGGTTTGGGTGCATTTATATAGTCAAAAATTTTGATGAGTGAGGGGTATAATGAACTCGATTTTGTGTTGATATGGCATTAGACTGGTGGGTAAGATGGAATTGAGGTGAAAAATGGTTGCACAAAACCCGTTTGAATTGTTTGAATATTGGTTTGAAAAAGCTAAGAAAAATAAAAACGTGAAATATCCTGATGCGATGAATTTGGCGACTGTTTCGGGCGATGGTCAGCCGTCTAATCGCACTGTGCTGTTGAAGGAATGGGATGAACAAGGGTTTGTTTTTTATACGAATTTATCGTCTCGTAAGGGCGGGGAGATTGCTGAGAATGCTAAGGTTTCGTTGTGTTTTCATTGGGATGCGTTGGATGTGCAGATACGTATTGAAGGGGTCTGTGAGTTGGTTTCGGATGAACAAGCGGATGCTTATTTTGACAGCCGGCCGATGCAAAGCCGTGTGGGGGCGTGGGCATCGAAGCAATCGCAACGGTTGGAGAGTCATGGGCATTTGCTAAAGCGTGTGGCCAAAGAGGGGTTGAAATTGCCGCTGGGTAAAATGCATCGACCTGATTTTTGGTCGGGCTATCGGGTGGTGCCGCAGCGTATTGAAGTGATGCAGATGAAGGATTTTCGGCTGCATGAGCGGCGGGAGTTTCGGCTTGGCGATGCTGGGTGGGCTGAAGGCTTGCTCTATCCGTGATTTTTGGCTCTTCGTTTCCAAATTACGTGCCGTTCAGTGAGTGCGTGTTCGGCCGTTCGCAGCCGCTGCCGTCTAACGCGCGGTCGGCTAGAGAGCGCAGCGAACGAGCGCGCCCGAGCGAAGCGACAAAGTGCTCTTGGGGTGCAAGTGTCAACAGTGAGCTTAAGCGAACGTATAAATGAAGTACCCGAGTATCGGCTGTACAGCTAACTTTCTTATGTCTTTAACGGCGGTAAATGCTGGCTCAACGATTGCGAGTCCTGCACAAAATTTCTACATCACAACTTTTCAGTTATCACTGGGCAGTGTCCTGCCTAAGCTCTGGAAGTTTGCATTTTTACGCGTGCCTTAAGGCACGCTAGTGAGCCCCTGCGGGCGCACGCCTCCGCGTGCTTGCTACGCGCTAACCGCGCGACGGCCAGTCGGCCTTGCCTCAGCCTATCGGCTTCGGACTCTTTTACCATGATAGATTGGGCTTGCTGCGCCGTGAACGAAGCGAGGAAGTGCCCTTGGGGTGAAATGAATGGTTGGTTTGGAAATGAGGGGCGGATAGGAATTCTGAGTTGGTTTTTTTGCCGAAAAAAAGCCGCACTCACCAGGTCGAGTGCGGCTTTGCGCGCTGTATTTGTGAATTTTATTTTTTTAAGAGATCGCGGATTTCGCCTAGTAGCACTTCTTGTGCTGCTGGTTTTGCGGGCTTTGCTGCCTCTTCTTCCTCGGCTTTTGCCATAGTTTCTTTGGCGGTGTTGATGGCTTTAACGATGAAGAATAATACGACGGCTAGAATTAGGAAGCTGATGCAATTATTGATGAATAGGCCATAATTTAGGGTGACCGCGCCTGCTTCGGCGGCGGCTTCTACTGTGGCGAACGGGCCCTCGCCTTTGAGTAGAATGAATAGGTTGGCAAAATCTACGCCGCCTAATAGTAAGCCAATGGGGGGCATGATGACATCGTTAACTAGTGATTTGACGATTGTGCCAAATGCGCCGCCTAAAATAAAACCAATGGCTAGGTCGACCATATTGCCTTTCATGGCAAATTTCTTAAATTCTTCGAACATGTGTTTCTCCATATTCCGCATAATAGTGCGGTAAATTAACATTAACTTTCAATACAGTGCAACTTTTAAGCAGAATTATGGTTAATTTCAAATGACTATTTGAGTTAAATTCAACAAAAAAGGTGTAATTCGTGAGAATTACGCCTTTGGTTTATAAGTATCTAGAAGCTACATGTTCATTTTTTTCTTACGTTTGGCGAGCAATTGTAAGCGCAATGCGTTGAGTTTAATGAAGCCAGCGGCGTCATTATGATCATAAACATTGTCTTCTTCGAAGGTTACATGGGCTTCACTATATAGAGAATATGGTGATTTGCGGCTGACCACTGATACGCTGCCTTTGTAGAGTTTGACCACGACTGTGCCCCAAACGGGTTCTGAGGCTTTGTTGATCATGGCTTGTAGCATTTCGCGTTCTGGGCTGAACCAGAAACCGTTATAGATGATTTCGGCATATCTTGGCATTAGCTCATCTTTAAGATGCATGGCACCGCGATCTAGTGTGATGCTTTCGATGCCTCTATGGGCGGTGAGCATGATGGTGCCGCCCGGGGTTTCGTAAATTCCGCGGGATTTCATGCCGACATAGCGGCCTTCGACTAGGTCTAGACGGCCAATGCCATTGGCGCCACCAAGTTCGTTGAGGCGGGTTAGCAGGCTTGCAGGGCTGAGGATGACGCCATCGACGGACACAGGATCGCCTGATTCAAAGCCGATTTCGACATAGGTTGGTTTGTCGGGCGCGGCTTCTGGGCTGACTGTGCGCTGGTAAACATATTCTGGGGCTTCGACGCTTGGATCTTCCAAGGCTTTGCCTTCAGATGAGGTGTGTAGCAAATTGGCATCGACAGAAAAAGGCGCTTCGCCGCGTTTGTCTTTGGCGATGGGGATTTGGTTTTTTTCGGCAAATTCGATGAGTTTGGTACGGCTTGATAAATCCCATTCGCGCCATGGGGCGATGACTTTAATGTCGGGGTTTAGGGCATAATAGCCTAGCTCGAAACGCACTTGGTCATTGCCTTTGCCTGTCGCGCCATGAGACACGGCATCGGCACCAGTTTTCTCGGCAATTTCGATTTGTTTTTTGGAGATGAGCGGACGGGCGATGGCTGTGCCGAGTAGGTAAACGCCTTCATATAGGGCGTTGGCGCGGAACATGGGGAAGACATAGTCTTTGACGAATTCTTCGCGTACGTCTTCGATGTAAATTTCTTTAATGCCGAGCAATTCGGCTTTGGCGCGGGCAGGTTCTAGCTCTTCGCCTTGGCCGAGATCGGCGGTGAATGTAACGACTTCGCAATCATATTCTTGCTGTAGCCATTTTAAGATGATGCTGGTATCTAAACCGCCAGAATAGGCAAGCACCACTTTATTTATGTCTTTTTTATCCATTTTAATTTCCGTTTGTTTTACAAATTTGTTTTTGAATTAGGTTTGTTGTGTCTTTGATAAGGGTTGTCGGATTGACAAATACCAGAATAAATAGCCTGCCAATGCGTTGACCACGACGCCAATGAACGGCACCCAAAGGCTGGCTTCATCGCCCTTAACGCCTTGTAGACCCGGGATGAAAGCCAAGGTGATCATGATGGCGAAAACCCCATATATCATATAGAAATAAGGTGATTGAATTTTTTTGAAATAAGCGAATAGGCCAAAGATGAGGGTTAATGGCGCGGGGAAAATAACCAGTGAGACAATCACCACCATAATCATGTCGACCATGTTTTTGCTATTAAGCTCGGTGCCGGTTGACACTTGTGGCAGATAATAAGTCAGCGCCACGCAGATGGCGGTGAAAATACAGCCGATGAGATAGGCCATGACGATGTTGAGGGCTTTGAGCATTATGTTGCATCACCTTTTTGAATGCGGGGTTTTCTGTTGATCTTACTCTCGGATTTAAGTTGGCCGCAAGCTGCCATAATGTCGCGGCCGCGTGGGGTGCGGATCGGGCTGGCATAGCCTGCGCGGTTGATCACCTCGGCGAAATTTTCGATTTGCTCCCAATCGGAACATTCATATTCGCTACCCGGCCACGGGTTGAACGGAATGAGGTTGATTTTGGCGGGGATGCCTTTGAGTAATGTCACCAGTTTTTTGGCATCGGCAATTGAATCATTAATGTCTTTAAGCATGACATATTCGAAGGTGACGCGCCTTGCGTTGGATACGCCTGGGTAATTGCGGCAGGCTTCGAGCAAGGTTTCTAGGTTGAATTTTTTGTTGATCGGCACGAGGACATCGCGCACATCATCATCAACCGCATGTAAGCTGATGGCCAACATGCAGCCGGTTTCTTCGCCGATTTTATCGATGAAGTTGACCACACCTGAAGTGGACAATGTGATGCGGCGGCGGGATAGTGAAATGCCATCGCCATCGGCCATTATATTGATGGCGTTTTTAACATGCTCATAATTATAGAGTGGCTCGCCCATGCCCATATAGACAATGTTGCTGATCATGCGGCCAGTTTGCGGTAGATTTGGGTCATTGACCCGATCCATGCTTGGCCAATCGCCAATGCGGTCGCGTGCGACCATGATTTGGGCGATGATTTCTTCGGAGGTTAAGTTACGCACCATGCGCTGGGTGCCTGTGTGGCAGAATGTGCAAGATAATGTGCAGCCGACTTGGCTTGAAACGCATAATGTGCCACGGGTTTGCTCGGGGATATATACGCATTCAACCTCGTGGCCGACAAGATCGCCCGGTTGTTTGGGCATGCGCATCAGCCATTTGCGGGTGCCATCGACTGAAATTTGCTCTTCGACCACTTCGGGGCGCTCTATGGAATATTTTTCGGCCATCAAATTGCGCAAGTCTTTGTTTACATTGAGCATGTCATTGAAATCTGTGACGCCTGCAATGTAGAGCCAGTGCCAAATTTGGGCGCTACGCATTTTGATGGCTTTTTGTTTGACACCTAAATCGGCCAAGATTTGTTTGAGGGTTTCGCGCGGCATGCCGACTAAATTGGGTAGCACGTCGTTTGATGGTGTTGTGAGGCCGTCTTGCGCCAAATTAGGAGTGGCGGAATTTTGGTTTATTTTGGCAATATCTAACGTATGTGACATGTGGAGTGCTCATAATATTGATAGGCATAAAAAAGCCCTTACTTTGCAGCGTATATAGCTGATAATGTAAGGGCTGTAAATGTTTAGAATCTAGAGGTGAAACCAGAATGGATTTTACCATAGACTATAGAGGGGGCCTACTAGGGACTACAAAGGGTCCTACTAGGGATTACAAAGGGCCTTATTAGAGACTACAATGAGTTTTGGCGGCGCCAATGGCGGCGGTGATGCCTGACAGCGAATAAGTGTCTGTGGTGTTGGTGCCACGGCTGGATGTGCCTTTGATGATCATTTTTTGACCGCGTTTCATGGCCGCGACAAGGGCTGATTGCACATTATCGCCTGCTGGCCAAGCGGTTTCGGTTTGCGCGAACATGGAAAAGGTTTTGCTGCCAACGGTGATGGTTGGGGTGCTGTTTTCGCGTAGTGGATAGCCCATAGCGACACTAACTGCATTGGTTGTTTTGTCAGTCTGGCTGTGGGTGACGGAAAAGAAAATAGAACCGCGTCTTACGCCTGCGGGCAAGCTTTCGGTTGGTTGGGTGACGGCGAAACAGGTTTTTTTACCAGCTTCTTCATAAGCAAAAACTGTCCAATCTTTATGTTGCGAGATCGGTTTTGGATCGTCAGCAAAAACTGGTGTGGCGCTTAGCAATGTTGCGGCGATGATTAGTGATGAGAGGCCTTTAAAGGCGCCAAAATGTTTATTCGTCATGTATTTTTCCAGCTTTCGATTACGCATAACTCTTTCAGATCAAATTTAGGCAAGTAAGGTTAACAAAAGGTTATCAGAATGGTTATCCTTGGTTTTATGTGGGGTAAATATCAAACAATAAAGGCCAAAATAAGGTGTAGGCGGGGTATCAAATGGCTTGAGCTGTGGGTGATTTGGGGTATGATGTGGGAAATGATTATAAATGAGCCTGTGCATGACTGAAGCTGTTAAATCGACCACGATCAACCCTGATGATGTGGCAAATTTTGTGAAAATTGCCGAACAATGGTGGGACCCGAAGGGTAAATTTGCGCCTTTGCATAAGTTTAACCCGATTCGGCTTAAATATATACGCAGCAAAATTTTTGAGCATTTTGAGCTTGAAGCGGCTGAGGGGTTTGACCCCAGAGCGCCTTATAAAGGCTTGCGCATGTTGGACATTGGCTGCGGTGGTGGTTTGTTGACTGAACCTATTTTTAAACTTGGGGCTGAGATTATTGGCGCTGATGCGGCAGAGAAGAATGTGAAAATTGCTACGGCGCATGCGATGGAGCAGGGGCTGGAGATTGATTACCGTGCCACGACGTCGGAAGATTTAGAGGCGCAGGGTGAGAAATTTGATGTGATTTTGAATATGGAAGTGATTGAGCATGTGTCTGACGTGCCGTTGTTTTTGTCTTCTTGTGCGGATATGTTGAAGCCCGGTGGGATTATGTTTATTGCGACGTTGAACCGTAATTTTAAAAGTTTTGCGATGGCGATTGTAGGCGTGGAATATGTGTTGGGGTGGTTGCCTAAGGGTACGCATGTGTGGAGCCAGTTTATTGTGCCGAAAGAGTTGCAGGATATGGTGGAGGCGTTGGGCTTGGAGATGATTGATGAGACGGGGGTGAAATATAACCCGTTGAGTGATCGGTTTTCGTTGGCGGGTGATATGTCGATTAATTATATTCAGCTTTTTAGTCGGGCGGGGTAGGGGAGCGCTGCTGTTGATGCTCTGGAAGTTGGCATTTTTACGTTCGGCTTTGGCCTCTCTTTTTATCGTTCGCGTTGCTCTCTAGTGAGCCCCTGCACCCCAAGGGCACTTCCTCGCTACGCTCACGGCGCGGGCGCTTGCCTCCGCAAGCTTGCTACGGGCTAACCGCCCGACGGCCGGTCGGCCTTGCCTCACCCTATGGGTTCGGACTTTTTTTCCTAGAAAAGCACATTGAGTAAATAATTTGGCACCTATATGCTGCGTTTCGCCAAACTCTAGCTCACTAAGCATAATGCGGTTAGGTTGGGTGGTGAGTTTGCGTCCCATCAGCGGCTGAGTGGCTTAGCTAGAGAGCGGAGCGAACGAGCGCGCCCGAGCAAAGCGACAAAGTACCCTTGGGGTGCAGTGCCAAACATAAAGCAAACCTCCAGAGCGTTGGCAGGACGCCACCCCTGTGATAAACTCCACCAATGAAACAACTCAAATCACAAATCACCCTAATAACAGGCGTAGGCAGAAGCATCGGCATAGGTGCCTCAATCTGCCGCGAAATAGCCAAAAACGGCGGCGACATCTTCTTCACCTATTGGAATGAATATGACCAACAAATGTTCCCAAACACCCCCACAAGCGACACCCAAAACATAACCAACGAACTCAAACAATACGGCGTTCGCGTCAAAAGCTGCGAGCTCGACCTCTCAAACCCCAAAGCCGCAAACACCCTCTTCAAACAAGCCGAAGCCTCTCTAGGCACCCCAACCATTCTAATCAACAACGCCTGCCGCGACATCGAAATCCCATTCACCGACCTAACTCCAGAAATCCTAGACAAACATTACGCAGTAAACCAACGCGCCGTAACCATGTTATGCAGCGAGTTCACAAAAAGGCAGAATGCAGGAAACATCATTAACCTAATATCAGGCCAATCCCTAGGCAGCATGGGCACAAATCAAATTTCCTACACCACCACAAAAGCCGCCGTAGAAATGCTAGCAAAACAACTCGCCCCCGAACTCAGCAAACTAAACATTCGCATAAATTCAATAGACCCAGGCCCAGTAAACACAGGCTGGATGACAGAAAACATAAAAAAAGAAATCCTAAAAGAGTCCAGTCTCGGTAAAATTTCCTTACCAGAGGATACCGCTCAATTAATCATGTCCATATTGTTAGACAAAGACAAAAAAACAGGCCAAACGATCCATGCACAAAGGTAAGAATTGCAACCGATGAACCTACCGTTACCGCTGTTAAAGCCCTAATCAGCAGCCTTTTCATCAGGCCGATGCTTCAACCGCAACCCAAACAAGAAATTCCGCAAAATCTGGTCTTTACACTGCCGATAATGCTTATGCCCTTCCTTACGGAAAAACGCACTCAGCTCATGGCTACTCAACCTAAAATCAGCCATATCCAAAATATCTAAAATATCATCACTCTTCAAATTCAACGCAATGCGCAACTTCCTAAACGTAATATTATTGGTCATCTCAGTTTCAGGCTCAGGCTGCGGCCCATCTTTTTTGCCACGGTTTTTATTAATCAACCCGTTCAAAAACACCGCCAGCATTTCATCATTACAATTCTTAAAATCGTCAGCATCATCTTTTTTCAGCAAACTCGTCACAAAAGCACGGTTAGCCTCAAAATCAGCCGCTGCAAAAATCTCACTCATTTGCGCATCGCTATAATCAAATGTGTAGCGAATGCTACGTAAAATATCGTTATTATTCATAATCGCTCAATCTCTATTAATCACATGCTGAATGCCAATACGCAGATAATCATACCCCGTATAAACAGTCAAACCCGCCGCAACCCATAACAAGGTCAACCCAATTTCAGTATTATACGGCAAAAACTTATCACCCGCATCACCAGCCAACAAAAACCCCAGCGATAATATCTGCACGGTAGTTTTCCACTTAGCCAAATAAGACACAGGCATATTCACATGCAGTTGCGCCAAATATTCTCGCAAGCCAGACATCAATATCTCACGGCTCAAAATCACCACAGCAGGAATAATCGAAAAATTATCCAACCCAATAGCCCCATAAGCCGTCAACATCAATATCACTATAGAAATCAGTAACTTATCAGCAATCGGGTCAAGCATCCGCCCCAGGTCAGATTGCATGTCCCATTTGCGCGCAATATACCCATCCAAAAAGTCTGTAATACCCGCCACAACATAAATGCCAAGCGCAATCCACCGCCATGTGTCGCCTTCAAAATAAAAGCACACAACAATCACAGCCACAGCCACAATTCTAAACATGGTCAATATATTGGGAATGTTAAAATTCATAAATCAACAAAATCCTTAAACTCATATCCTTATACACCCTAAAATCAATCTGTGTGATATTAATCTTAAATTTAAGAACACAAATTTTACACTTATTAGATATGCTATAGTTAGCAAAAAACAAGGTGTAAATATAAAAAGGCAGGGGTGAATGCAAAAAATAATCACATTATGTCTAAGCTTACTCCTCTTAACGTCTTGCGGCACCGATGAGCCGCAAAACCTAAAACATTTCACCTCACCCTTTGGCGGTAAATACGCAATTCGCATACCCGATCAAGTCCAAATCACCGAAAACAGCTTCATTTACGAGGTCAAAATCGAAAACATCGAAAACGATTATCTCGAGGTTAAAAGCTTCCTCTTAGAACGGATGAATTTCCACCCTTTCACCCCCATCTTCAAGCCCCACCAGCTAGAATTCCTACATTTCGAATATTTCACCATACCCCAAAAACAACGCCAACAAGTCTACGATTATCTAGCCGATTGGGACACCAAAATAACCAACAACCCCACCCTATTCAAAGTCACCAACCAACTCATTTTCGCCACCTGTCAAAAACAACCAATACCCGACGATAAATTAGTCACCACCATTTTCCGTCGACAAAATGAAGACGCCGAATTCATAAAAATCTACGATGATTTAGAACCTTTCGACAACCTCACCACTCCAAAAATCGCCTACCAAAAAATCTGCTGACTTTCTTTATTAAAGACAGTTAGCTGGCCGTTGAGGCTCTGGAAGTTTGCATTTTTACGTTCGCTACGCTCTCTAGTGAGCCCCTGCGGGCGCTTGCCTCCGCAAGCTTGCTACGGGCTAACTGCCCGACGGCCAGTCGGCCTTGCCTTACCCTACGGGTTCGGACCCATTTCCCATGAAAAGCACAATGAGCAAACAGTATGGCACCTATATGCAGAGCCTCACCAAACTCCAGCTTACTAAGCATAATGCGGTTAGGTTGGGTGGTGTGTCTACCGCTGATCAGCGGCTGAGTGGCTTAAGCTAGAGAGCGGAGCGAACGCACGCAGTGCCAAACAAAAATGCAAACTTCCAGAGCCTCGACAACCAGCCAACTGTCTTT
>NVUH01000002.1 GCA_002401855.1 Hyphomicrobiales bacterium | reverse complement strand
TTTTATTTCGTCCATAGGGGCCGGTTTGTTCATACGCTTTAATCCTTCTTTGCTATTAGATTATTATCGTATGTTGCGGTGACCCGTTGAATCCATCGGCCTTAACAGTAGAATCGTTTATGCAGCCTTGGCTTGAGCCAAAGCTAGTTTTGTGGTGGTGTTATCAACCGCTGATAAGGCTGATTGTGTAAAGCCTGTTTGTTTTATGGGTGATCTACCAATAAATGGTCAATTGTTAGAGGATAAAGTGCAAAATTTTAATCTGATTTATGATGCATCCAAGGTGAGGGCCTCATTACAAGTTGGTGAGGCTCAAACCGATAGCCCGAACAATGTTAATGCCGCAATCGTCGACTTAGTATATTACCTCCAAGGCTGTGTTGAATTTGAAAATGGGCAGAGTTTGTCAGCTTATAATGGCATTATAAACTCAATATTTAAGATACGTCATCAAGCTAATGAATCAGCTAAAGTTTTAAGCTGTAATCTTGTTGAGTTTCAGGAAACCAAAGTTGAAAAATTGAAAACACTCTTGACAATTGATTTTCAATTGCACTAAGTTCTGGCCTGTGAACGGTTCATAAATTTCAATATTTATGATGAAAAGGGAATTTGGTGCGCGCCTTAAAACGTAAAACCAAAGCTGCCCCCGCAACTGTAAACAAGGAGATGTTGACGCAATATGCCACTGGATGAAAATCTGGGAAGGCGCGCCAATATTGTTGATATGTGAGCCAGGAGACCTGCCTTTTACAAAATTTACCGCTGGACGGGGTGTGCCAGAAAGGGAGTTATGCAGCTATTTGCTGCCTATATGCTCTTGCGCGCCTGTTTGACAGCCTGTTTAAAGGTGAGACGTTGGTTATGCAAGTTATAGAAAAAAACATCATGTCAATTGAGGCGTTAAGTTGGGCGCCTAAAAACCAATCCAACTTGCTGCACAATATCAATTTTAACATCAGGCAAAATAAAATTTTGGGCGTTGTTGGCGCCAATGGCGCAGGTAAATCCAGTTTATTGCGTTGCCTTTACCGCCTGCACCAACTTAGCTACGGCAAAATAACCTTATTTGGCCAAGATATTTGGCAGATCAGCCCGCAAAAATTTGCCCAAAAAGTGGCAGTGATATTGCAAGAAAGCCCCGCTGATTTTGCATTGACCGTGAGGCAAGTTATTGAAATGGGGCGTACGCCCTATCAATATTTATTTTCGCCTGCTAGTCATAAAGATGCTGAAATTATAGACAAAATTATTGAAGATTTGCAACTCGGTATTTTTGTCAATCGTCAATTTTCTAAACTTTCTGGTGGTGAAAAACAACGTGTCTATGTGGCGCGTGCCTTGGTGCAACAGCCTGAAATTTTAATTTTGGATGAGCCTACCAATCATTTAGACATTCGCCACCAGCTTGAAATTATGCAATTAATCTCAACTCTTGGCATCACCATCATCATCACTTTGCATGATTTAAATTTAGCTGCCATTTATTGCGATGAAATCCTTTGGCTACACGAAGGAAAAATTTTAGCCCATGACAATGCCGAAGCGGTCTTTACCGCGCAAATGATCGAACATGCCTATCAAGTGAATAGCCACATTGGTAGGCATGTTGCGCATGATGTTGTGCAATTTCAGTTTTCACTTCACCCAAATAAATAACTTTAAAACAACATAAAAAAGGAAATATAATGAAAAAAATACTCATAAGTGCCATTGGTTTTATGGCGATGAATCTGCTGCAAATACCTGCAGTTTTTGGAGCAGATTTTCCTGTTACCATTAAAAGTTGCGATCGCGATGTCACATTTACCAAAGCCCCAAGCCGCGCAGTGTCTAACGATGTTAACATCACCGAATTGATGCTGGCATTAGGCTTGCACGATAATATGGTCGGCTATACAGGCGTTTCGGGTTGGAGAAATCTAAGCCCAGAATTGGTCGAAAATTTGGGTGAATTACCGCAATTATCGGCTCATTACCCAACCCGAGAAATATTGCTAAATGCTGATGCTGATTTTTATTTTGCAGGTTGGAACTATGGCCTGAAAGTTGGCGGTGACATCACCCCGCAATCACTAGAAAAATTTGGTATTCAAACCTATGAGTTGAGTGAATCTTGCATTCACGTTATGCAGCGTTCACAAGTTTCTATCGAAGATGTTTATAATGATTTGCGGAATCTAGGCAAAATATTTGGCGTTAATGAACGTGCCGAAAAACTGATTGCTGACTATAAACGACAAATAAATAACGCCTTGGCTTCGGTAACAAAATCCAAAACCCCAACACGGGTATTTGTTTACGATAGTGGCGAAGACAAGCCATTTACCGCCGCTAAATTTGCCATGCCAACCGCGATGATTGAAGCTGCGGGCGGACGCAACATTATAGATGATGTCGAAAAAAGTTGGGCAACCATTGGTTGGGAAGTGGTGGTTGAACGCAATCCAGAATTAGTGGTGATCATCAATTATGGCGATGTGACAGCCGAGCAAAAAATTACTTTTATGAAAAACAACCCAGCTTTTAAAGCTATGGATGCGGTGAAAAACAATCAGTTTTTGGTGCTTGAATATGATGAAGCCACACCAGGGCCCCGTAACATCACTGCCATTCAAAAATTGATAAAAGCCTTGAATGAGTTATGATATGAGTTTCACATATAAGATAATATTAGGCTTGTGCCTACTGCTGGTGGCGATTAGTTTTGCCGTCAGCATGGGGGCTGCTGACATTCCTATGCGTATAAGTTGGGCCATTGCGCTTAACCAGCTCATGCCAGATTTTTTCACTCAACACTGGTTTGGTTTTGAGTGGAGCAAAGGGCAGCAGAGTATCATTTGGCAAATTCGCTTTCCACGCGCCATTTTAGGTGCATTGGTTGGTGCAGGCTTGGCGGTGACTGGTTGTATATTGCAAACAGCTACGCGCAATCCATTGGCCGACCCGCATTTGTTGGGGGTTAGTTCAGGCGCAGCCTTTGGGGCGATTGTGGCCATAATGCATGTTGGTTTGTTGTTTGGCGCTCTCACCCTGCCACTATTTGCCTTTATTGGTGCCTTAACAACCATGATGTTGGTAATCCTAATCGCTCGCCACGGCGGGTTTTTAGATGCCAACCGATTGGTTATGTCAGGTGTGGCTGTTTCATTTGTGGTGATGGCCGCGGCAAATTTACTAATTTTTTTAGGTGATCATCGTGCTGCGCATAATGTGATGTTTTGGATGTTGGGCGGTTTGGGTTTGGCACAATGGCAGGATTTAATTTATCCTTTGGTTATCTTCGGTATATGTTTCACTTGGTTTAGCCTGAATGCGCGTAAAATTAATGCCCTGATGGCAGGTGAGGAAATGGCCACCACTTTAGGCTTAAATGTGGCAGGTTTTCGCATGAAAATTTTTATTTTTGCAGCGTTAATGACTAGTGTTATGGTGGCATTTTCGGGCGCCATTGGTTTTGTTGGGTTGATGATACCGCATATTTTACGTTTGTTTTTCGGCGCGGATAATCGATTCCTTATTCCGTTTTCAGCCATCTACGGGGCAATATTTCTGGTTCTGGTCGATATTTTGGCACGCAAAATTTTAGCTCCAGAGGATTTGCCAATTGGCATCATTACAGGTTTAGTCGGTGGTGTTTTTTTTATTTGGATGATGCAACGTAAATGATAGCTTAAATGCTTATCTTATTCATTAGATCACACGAGGTTGCTGCATATTTTTGACAATTTTATCTTGGTTGTGTCACGGTTTGATGCGGCTTGTCTTATACTAAACCGAGTTTAATATGATATATTGAACTGTTGCTAGTTAGGGATTGGATGGTGATGCCGTTGGTTTTTTGAACCGAAAAGGAGCTTGATCATCCCTGTTCATTCTTTATAGGCCTGAACGGATAATATCACTTCAACGGTCAAAATTCAGAAGAAAATAATTGATAATTTTTTGACTGGCATAGGTCGCAAACAGGTATTTGATTGGATACCCAATCAGAAATGGTTAGGCGGCTTTTTGATTTTGTAACAAAGGGGATAATCGAAATTGACGTATAAATAGCAGAATTGCCCCAGTGACCAATTGAAACATCGGGTTTGATCAATGAATAATTTGTTTTGCGGTCGGTTAATTCATTTATTGAATAATGTCTTCAAACTCAAAATGTTATCTCCGATTGTGTTTGCCAATGTATTTTCATTTTCGTCAATCCATGTTTCAAAACTTAATCGAATTGTAGCAGATATAACAGCTGCGATATGGCGAGCCTTTTGCTGCTCTTCATCTTTGAAACGATTAACAATTGCATTAAAAATTTTAGATTCAAACTCGTGAACAAAATGAACTCTCATAACCATTAACTTTGGATTCTGCTTTACGACGTCATGGCTTCTTTTCAAATGTTGTTGGTCAATCTCTATTTCATGAAAAGGCGGAGTGATTAATTTCGCCAAATCTTCAAGTAAATCACCTTTACTAGTAACAAATGAGTTGATCGATTCTTGAGTAAAATTCATTTCAGGTGGAATGAAGGCGGCTTCTTTGTAAGGGAAATAATTGAAAAATGTACGCAAGCTGATGCCAGCTGCTTCACTTATCATTTCAGTTGTCACATTATCTAACCCATGTTCTGCAGCTAGATTTATCGCGACACGATGAATTGATTGTGCATTTTTTATCCGCCGTTTTTCACGAAGACTTGACAATTAAAGATCCTCATTTTATACAATTGCACTAAATGCAAAAATTGCACGTCATGCAAAATTGTGTAATTTAAATTAGATCCTATCATTGTCTAATGTCAATTTACAGCAAATAAAAAATGTTTCAGGAATGTATATGAAAACCAATGTAGATAATGTTAGCGTAACCGATAATGTTGATGATTTAAACGGAACAACAAACTGGCAAGCGCCCAAAGGTTTTGTCTGGGTTTATTTGTCACTTATGCTAGGAATGCTTCTAGCTTCACTCGACCAAATGATTGTCTCGACTGCACTGCCAACTATGGTTGGCGAGTTAGGCGGCGTTAGCTTTATGGCTTGGGTTATAACTTCATATATTCTTGCGGCAACAATTTCCATGCCGATATACGGGAAATTAGGCGATTTAATTGGCAGAAGATCACTTTTCATATTCGGATTGGGAATATTTATTCTGGGTTCTGCGCTCACTGGCTTCAGTCAAGATATTTACCAATTGATTGGATTTCGTGCCGTTCAAGGTATTGGTGGTGGTGGGTTGATGGTTTTATCTATGGCCATTATCGCCGACATCGTACCTGTTAAGCAGCGTGCTAAATATATGGGGCCAATGGGCGCTGTCTTCGGCCTAGCTTCTGTATTAGGGCCGCTCATAGGTGGCTATTTTACAGATTTTGCAAGCTGGAGATGGGCGTTTTGGATTAATTTACCACTCGGTTTTATCGCTATATATATTGCTTGGAAATTTTTAAAAATATCAAAACCAACCGTAAAATTCACTATTGATTATTGGGGCATTGTCTCAATGGCAGGCGCTGTGACCTCGTTAACATTGCTTACAAGTTGGGGCGGAACTCAATATGATTGGTCATCACCAATTATTATATCACTAGGAACTGGTATTTTCATTTTTTCATTTTTGTTTATTTGGGCAGAGAAAAATGCAAAAGACCCGATTATTCCTCTTGAATTGTTTAAAAACAAAATATTCACCGTCGCAACATTAATTGGCTTAATCATTGGTATTGGCATGTTTGCCACCATTGGCTTTATGCCAACATATTTACAAATGGTATATGGTTATAGCGCGACAGTGTCTGGCTACCTTATGGTACCGATGGTTGTTGGAATAATTTCGACCATAACCACCACTGGGTTTATCATGTCTCGCACAGGAAAATACAAAATTTACCCCATCATTGGTATGCTTATGATGGCATTTGTTTTGTATTTATTTTCGACAATAAAACTAGATCAACATATTGCAATTGTATGTTTTTACATTTTTCTGCTGGGTGCAAGCATTGGTATAATGATGCAGATATTACTCATTGTCGTACAAAACTCTGTAAGTCATAACATGGTAGGCACAGCCACATCTGCAAATAGTTTTTTCAGAGAAATTGGTGGCACGTTGGGTATATCTATTGTTGGAACTTTGTTTGCGTCTCGTCTTACTGAACAGTTGGCTATAAATTTACCAAATAGCCAAGGTGGTGGCATTAATCCAGAATCTATCACTCCTGCTATTTTAAATAGCTTACCTGATGACATTCACGATGCTTTTGTGGTTTCTTACGCAAACGCACTCACCCCTATTTTTTCTTACCTAATACCAATATTTCTGGTTGGGTTTGTTTTGGCGCTTTTCCTAAAGGAAATTCCTTTGGAGCAAAAGTAAGTTTTTGAATGTGCTAATTATAGCATTGAATATATTAAGAGTAAAAGGTGCAAGATATGCTGAAATTTTCATATTTACGTTGGTCTTCATTTCTAGAAGGGACTACATTGTTGACATTGCTATTCATAGCAATGCCCCTCAAATATTGGTTTGATATTCCAAAGGCCGTCACAATTGTGGGCACAATTCATGGCTATGCATTTGTGATGTTTATCCTAATAATTCTGATTTATCTAATTGGGCAAAAGATCAAAACTCTTACGGCATTGAGGCTAGCCATAGGGTCAATAATACCATTCGGCGGCATAATAAATGACTATTGGTTAAAATCTAAAGAACCTTCTATAGAAGACGGTGCTTCACAAAAGTGGTAATCAAAATAGTTAGAGAGATATTTTTATGAATTTACACGGAATGCTATTTCAGAGATAGCGATTTTTCGAGAACTGAATCGCCCCTAGAATCCCTTTATGACTGGCGCAGGCTTTATAGCCAAGCAGAACCAAAAACTAAAAAAACGCTGCTCAGATTTCGGAGATTCAGAGATTAAAAGCTGAACTTATACGGGTTACTGAAGAGGGTGACATACTAAAAAAGGCAACGGTGTACTTCGCAAAAAATGCCAACTGAAGTATGCCTTTATGAAGCAACATCTGGGTGTTTTTGGGGTTCGATCAATGTGTCACATCAGAGTGGTTTCTACATTTGGCTTAAAAATCCGCTTAGCAATAAAGCAAAAGAAGATAGGTGCTTGGCTGGTTTGCTAAAACAGGCTTGGTTAGAAAGTGGTTGTGTTTATGGATATCGTAAGCTTCATGCTGACCTCCGTTCAATTGGCGAAGTGTGTAGCACCCCAACAAGATTGCACGCATCACTCGTGAAGTAAGTATCAGAGCGCAAATAGGATACAAACGTAAGAAAGGCTTTTACGGTGGCAAACCCGCTATAGTGGTCAAGAATCAATTAAACCAGAAGTTTGAGGTTTCAGTACCTGATCTGATTTGGGTGACAGATATTACCTATATCAAAAGCTATGTAGATTCAAAGGGAAAGATGGTTTGGTGTTATGCATTATATCTATTTTATATCAATGACTTAAATATATTGAAATATAAACTTATATCAAATTATATATCACTTTTAATGTGTAAATATGCGATTGCTGAGTAGCTCTTGAATTGCCTATTAGTTTGAGGGTTATACAGTGCGTAATTAACCCCTTGCGAATATTAGTAAAATCTAATATACACACCTGTAAGTTGATTTTGCCTTTAATTAAATGGGCATATAATTATGGGAAGTCCTTATAATGAATCCTGATTTTTTAATATCGCCACTGTTATTTCAAAGTAGAAGTATTGTGATATTTTTATGCATTATACTAAATTTAACCTCAAATGTAATGGCTGAAGATGTTCTAAAAGTTCAATCTTTAATTATTCCTGAACAAAAGGCAGTGTTTGCAACGGTTGAAAGCCAAGATATCGTAACAGCAAGAGTGCGAATAGGCGGTACAATTAAAAAATTAGATGCAGATGAAGGCCAGTTGGTAAAGCAGGGTGCTAAATTAGCCGTTGTGGTCAATGCACTCATAGAGCCACAGATTGGCGCCGCAAAAGCCCAAGAGGCAGCACTTGAAGCACAATTGGAACAAGCAAAAATAGACTTGAGCAGAACCGAAGGGTTATTTAAAAACAAAGTTGCATCACAAGCAAAACTTGATGCAAATGTAACACAAGTTAAAGTGCTAGAAGGGCAATTAGCAGCAGCTGTTCAGGAGCGCGCGGTATTGCAGCAACAGTTGCAGGATGGCGATGTATTAGCACCTTTGGATGGCCGTATTATTAATGTTCCTGTTATTGCAGGCAGTGTTGTGATGGCAGGTGAAATAATCGCGACTATTGCTTCAGATAAGCACATATTGCGCCTTCGCCTACCAGAGCGGCATGCAAGGTTTATTGCACTCAATGATGAAGTGAGAATTGATTCCGCTGCTATGACTGACGGAGTTGCCGCAGTTGGTTTGATTGAAAAAATCTATCCGAATATTGAAGATGGTCGTGTCATTGCTGACGTGGCGGTTCAAGGCTTGGGGCAGTATTTCGTTGGTGAGCGCGTAAGAGTTCATATTAGTACAAGGGAATATTCGGTAATTGCCATACCTGAAGACTATATTAAGACCAGATTTGGTGTTGATAGTGTGCGGCTCAAAACCGCAAATAATATTATAGACTTAATCATTCAACGTGGTTCGGTTGTTTTCCATAATGATGTTGAATTAATAGAAGTTCTATCTGGTTTAACAAGTAATGACGAGTTGGTGAAACCATGAAATTAGGTTTTTCAGGATATTTGACAAAAGCGTTTATTAACTCTCCCGTTACACCGCTTATTTTATTGGCATCATTGGCTATGGGGCTCATTGCTTTAGTCACCATTCCGCGTGAGGAAGAGCCGCAAATTTCTGTGCCAATGATTGATATTATGGTCTCAACAGTTGGGCTAAAAGCACCAGATGCGGTTGAATTGGTTACAGAACCATTAGAAAATATTATCAGTGGTATTAATGCAGTTGACCATACTTATAGCCAGACTCAAGACGATCAGGTATTGATAACAGCACGTTTTGAAGTGGGTACAGATGTCGATGATGCCATTTTGCGCGTGCATGAGAAAATTAGAGCTAATTATTCGATAATGCCAGCAGGCATTCCTGAGCCATTAATTATCGGTCGTGGTATTAATGACGTGGCGATTATGGTGCTTAATTTATCAGTGCCAAACGATGATGAAGGGCGCTGGACAGATAATGCGCTTTATAATTTGGCGGATGAGTTGCGTGTTGAATTATCTTCGGTCAAAGATGTTGGGCTTTCTTACTTAGTCGGCGGGCATGCTGACCAAATACGAGTCGAACCAGATTTAGAAGCACTTGCATTATATGGCGTGACGTTAGAGCAGTTAGTTGCTCGCGTTGCTGAAGCCAACCGTAGTTTTCCTGTTGGTCGATTGATGGCAGAGAATACTTCAAAACTAGTTTCTGCTGGACAAACAATCAATGCTCTGCCTGAAATTGAGTTGTTGTTACTCACAACACGTGATGGAAGGCCTGTTTATGTAAGAGATGTTGCAAAAGTAGTTATGGGGAGCGACCAGAAACAAGCTCGTTCTTGGTCATTAACTAAAGAAGATGATGCGCACGAAACATGGACAAAACGCCCAGCAGTAAGCCTTGCTATTGCAAAGCGAGAAGGGGCAAATGCCATAATTGTTGCTGAATCTGTTGAAAATTGGTTACATGAAATAGAAGGTGGAGTTATTCCCGATGATGTTGAAATTACTATAACTCGAAATTATGGTGAGTCCGCAAATGAAAAAGCCAATGAATTGCTATTTCATTTGGGTCTAGCGACTGTATCAATTGTGTTGCTCATTACATTTATGATTGGTTGGCGGGAAGGAATCGTGGTTTTAATTATCATTCCTATCACTATTCTACTGACTTTATTTGCATCCAATATGATGGGGTATACCATCAATAGGGTGAGTTTATTTGCGCTGATTTTTTCTATAGGTATTTTAGTTGATGACGCGATTGTGGTTATTGAAAATATTTCACGTCATTGGAGCATGGGGGATGACCGAAAACGGATGACTGCTGCTATTGAAGCTGTGGCTGAAGTTGGTAACCCAACCATTGTTGCGACCATGACTGTTGTTGTGGCTTTGTTGCCAATGTTGTTTGTTTCTGGGATGATGGGGCCATATATGGCGCCGATACCGATTAATGCTTCGGCAGCGATGATTTTCTCATTCTTTGTTGCGATGATCATTACGCCATGGCTAATGATGACAATTGTGGGTCGTTCTCATTCTAACCACGGCGCACATGATGAAACTCGCGAAGATTTTTTAAGTAAAATATACAAGATGGTCGCAACACCTATCATTAAATCTCGTTTTTCAGCATGGGTGTTTTTAACTATTATTATTATATCTACAGTTGGTTCCTTATCGCTATTCGCCTTCAATGCTGTGACGGTAAAGCTATTACCTTTTGATAATAAATCAGAATTTCAAATTGTGATTGACTTGCCAGAAGGGTCAACCCTAGAGCAAACAGAACGGGTTTTAGCCGAAGCGGCTGATATATTGATTGTTTTGCCAGAAATTTCGGCCATTCAAATATTCTCAGGGACAGCTGCGCCGTTTAATTTTAATGGGCTTGTTCGGCATTATTTTTTACGCAATACGCCAGAATTAGGTGATTTGCAAATTGCATTATTGCCAAAGGAGGATCGCAAGCGTCCTAGCCATGCAATTGCAATTGAAGCGCGGCAATTATTAAGTGAGTTAAATAAGCCAGCAGGCACAACTGTACGGGTTGTTGAAGCTCCACCTGGGCCACCAGTGATGGCAACTTTATTAGCTGAAATTTATGGACCAGATGCGGATACACGTCGAGAAGCGGCTGAAAAAGTCCGCGCAGCGTTTGAAGAAATTCCTTATATTGTTGATATTGATACAAATTATGGCGCTTTACAACCACGTCTACGCATTCAGTTAAACCAAGAACGATTGGAGTTCTTTAAGGTGACTCAAAGCGATGTTTATAACGCAATTGATGCATTACTTAATGGTGTAAAGATTGGTTATTCGCACAGAGGTGAGGGGCGTAACCCAATTGAGATTGTGATCGCATTGCCTCGTTCTGAACAACAATGGAGTGAGCGTTTGGCCTCGACACCCGTGCCTGCAAATGGCCTACCAAATGGTCGTGAGGTTGTTGAACTTGGAGATCTGGTTACCATTGTGGAAGAAGAAGGCTCCTGGCCAATTTACCGCCGTGATGGACGTTATGCAGAAATGGTGATGGCTGAAATGTCGGGTGAATTTGAAGCGCCTATCTATGGCATGAGTGCGGTTTCTAAAATACTAGAAAAATACGCTCAAGATAATGGTGAAGATAAAATGGAGATTAGCTTTTATGGGCAGCCTAGTAGTGATGCAAAAGCTTCAATTCTTTGGGATGGCGAGTGGGAAGTTACCTATGTAACCTTTAGAGATATGGGCATGGCATTTGCCGTAGCACTGTTAGGCATTTATGTTTTGGTCGTGGCACAATTTGGCAGCTATAAATTACCATTAATCATTCTATCACCAGTGCCATTAACATTCATTGGGATTATGTTCGGACATTGGGTATTTGATGCCGCATTTACTGCAACCTCAATGATTGGCTTTATTGCTTTAGCGGGGATTATTGTTAGAAATTCGATATTATTAGTTGATTTTATTCGGAATGACACCAAGCCAGGCATGACTTTAAGACAAGCACTTATTGAGGCGGGAGCCATTCGGTTTAAACCCATTTTTCTAACAGCAATTGCAGCCATGATTGGCGCAGCGGTTATTTTATTTGACCCAATCTTTCAAGGCTTAGCAATATCATTATTATTTGGTTTGTTATCATCAACCATCCTAACTGTGTTGGTTATTCCAGCCATATATATTGTAGCGAGAGATGGTGATGCTATAATATCAAGTGATAAACAATAGATCGTTTAAGTACACCACTAACTTGAGGATAAAAATACTAAATTTATAGGCTTGAAGAATAAAATTTCTAAAATATGAATCATTCGATTTTTGTTATTCTATCAATTGGCCTTGACTATTAAAATAAGGGTGTGGGCCATCGAAATGACCAATATAGCTTATGTGTGAGGTTAGTTTATTTTTTTCATCCAACCGAAATAATTGCAGTGCAGGTGGCTCCAAGGTGAAACATGGTTGCGCATTAAACCCTAAATTTAACACTGTGGCATGTGCGGCATTGGGAGCAATGCTATAGACAGTTGAGTTGATAACTGTCTGGATGGCTCGGTGTACATGACCGCAAGCCACCTGTTTGACGCAAGAATGTTTGTCGATAAGCTTGATGAATTCTTCTGCATTTAATAAGTTTTGTACATCCATATGCTCTATACCTGTTTTGAATGGCGGGTGATGCATAAAAATGAGGGTTGGTTTTTCTGGTTGTTCATTCAATTGTTTATCTAACCAATTTAGGCTTGATGACGGTAAATAACCATGCGGTTTCTGCTCAACGAGTGTATCAAGCCCAATTAATCTCAACGGAAAATCATCAATTGAATAATGTATATATGAGCCGCTCATAAAACAGTTATTTTCGCGAAAGCCATCATAAAGATTTTTGCGTTGATCATGATTGCCAGGCACCACATAATAAGGCATGTTAAGCTGGTTTAACAGTGATTTGGTATATTCATATTCCGCCATTGTGCCATTGTCAGTTAAATCACCAGAAATAATAACGGCATCTATTTTGGGCATGAAATGATTGATATGCTGAACAGTGTCTTTTACAAATTTTACAGTATCAACTCGATTATAAGCCAGTTTTCCGTTGCCTTTAATATGCAGATCAGTCATTTGGGCGAGTAACATATTAGCTCTCCTTAACAGCAGCTGAGCTATTATCTGTGGTTTTGAGCCTAATCAGACGTTCAGGCTCAACATATATGCTTATTGTCATTCCCGTTTTAAAATCTTGCCTCAATGTCGTATCTACATAAATCGGCTTTTTAAAACCGCAATCTAAGGTGAGACGGCTTTTATCTCCCAAAAATAAGACACTCATAATTTTGGCCTCAAATTCACCTTTGCTTGGCTCAACAATTTCAGCATCTTCTGGTCTAAATAGCGTCAAATAATCCGTATTAAAAACATGGGGGTGTTGGTTCACATTGCCAACAAAATTAGCCACAAATTCATTTTTTGGGCGGTGATAAATATCGTATGGCGAGCCTATTTGAACAATGCGACCTTCATCCATCACCACAATCCGATCAGCCAACGCCATCGCTTCGGATTGATCATGAGTGACATAAATGGATGTAATGCCCAACTTTTGTAACAGCTCACTAATCTCGCTGCGCAGCCTATCTCTTAAGGATGCGTCGAGTGCGGTTAATGGTTCATCTAATAATAAAAGATTTGGCCGAACCGCGATGGCGCGTGCTAAGGCAACACGCTGGCGTTGGCCACCAGATAATTGATCAATGCGACGATGAGCCAGTGCCTCTATTTGCATCATTTCTAACATTTCATCAAGCCGTTGCTTTATCGCTTGCGGCTTTAATTTGCGAATTTTTAATCCATAAACGATGTTTTGTGCCACCGACATATTGGGGAATAAAGCATATGACTGAAATACCATGCCAATATTGCGTTTTTCTATGGCAATTGATGTCATGTTTTGCTGGTTAAAATAAATCTCGCCGCCCTGATCGGTAGCCTCTAACCCCGCAATGATACGCAATAAAGTGGTTTTACCGCAACCGGAAGGGCCCAATAACACAATGGTTTCGCCTGCTTTTACAGTTAAGTTGAGGGGTTTTAACGCTTGGGTTCCATCGGCAAAGGTTTTTGCGCAATTGGTGAGTTTTATCGAGGTGGCTGTCGGATTCATCGTTAAACCTTATTTGTTTTTTGCGATAATTTTTGCATGGCAATCAGTAATGGAATGATCATGACAAAGAATATGAGTGTATAAGCGCTGGCAACTTCAAGCCGCATAGACGCATAGCTATCAGCCAAACCTACAGGTAGAGTTTTGGTTTCGGGCGTATGCAACATCCAAGTTAAGTTAAATTCGCCAATGGACAATGTGACCACCATAAGCGCCCCAGCTAAAATACCCGATTTGGCATTGGGTAGGATAATTGTAAAAAACCGTTGCCAGAATGACGCCCCAAGACTGGCGGCACTTTCTTCTAATTCATGAAAATTCGTGCTTGATAACACCGCCAATACTGAACGCAGCATAAACGGCAACGTATACAGAATATGGCCAACCAATATAAAGCCCCAACTGGTTCTAAAATCTCGAAATCCGCCATAATTAATAATCAAAGCCAAAGCAATGGCCAGCCCTGGTATGGCAATGGGCAATACAATTATCTCTTCAATAAACCGTGCTAATTTGCCATTTTGTTTGGCTAAAACATAAGCCGCTGGCACGCCAATGGCTAAGGTCGCGATGAGGCACCATATGGCAATGAGTAAGGAAAGATAAATTGTACCCGAATAAAGTTGCCACACTTCACCAAGCCAATGAAGCGTGATGCCACTTTTTATGCCGAGAAAAAAATTCTGTGTAATGCCCGCCAAAGCCGAAAGTATGACGGGTACAATCAAAAAACTGCAAACCAATAAAGTGAAAATAAGTTGAGCTCTAAATAACCATTTATTTCGCATATTCATTCCTATCCCTCTGGCCTATCCCTCTGGCCTAACCCGCTGGCGCAACGCTTGTGCCCGAGAGGCTGCGTGCGATATAAAGAGCAAGCCAAGTGACCAAGCCTAAAACGATGGACAAGCTTGCTGCACCTGCAATATTGGCGTTTAATGTAAATTCGGTGTAAATAGTCATCGGCAGAACGTCTATATTTGTTGCTAAAGTGAAAGCGGTGCCAAATGCCCCCATGGATGTGGCAAAACAAATGGCACTCGAGGCGATAAGCCCAGGCTTTAAGGCGGGGATGATAATGTCTTTAACCACCTGCCAAGGGCTTGCACCAAGTGATTTAGCGGCTTCTTCAAGTGATGGCTCTAGCTTTTCACCTGCGGCCATAACGGTTAAAATAACCCGTGGGATTGAAAAATAAACATAGCCCATAAACAGACCCGCAATAGAATAAGCAAACACCCATTTGTCACCAGTTAAGGCTTTGCTAATGTAGCCAATCAAGCCTTGTCTTCCAGCCGATAAAATGACCAAGAAACCGATAACTACACCCGGGAAAGCCAGCGGAAACGTAAGCATTGAGATGAGTATATCGCGCCCATAAAATTGATTGCGCACTAGAAACAACCCGACAATGGTCGATATAATGACTGAGATAATTGTAACGCTGAATGACAGGATGAGGGTGGCTATCATGCTATAAAGGTAGCGGCTATTGGTAAAGATGGCATGGTAAGCTGTCCAGCCATTTTCTCCTGTGCCGCCAATGAAAATAAGCCGCGTCATCGGTATGATGAAAAATGCTGTGAAAACAATAGCAGCGGGTAAAATGAGTAAAAATAGCCTAGGATAATGGGGTGACATTTTGGAGCATTCATAAAATATAAATTGAGATGAATGTTGGGGTTAGTAAGGGAGGGAACTAACCCCAACAAATTAGAGAGGGAGATCTCTAATAAGTTTATTTAACTTCCGTTAAATAGCGCTCAGTAAAGCCTGCTTGCGCTTCGGCCATTTTAGAATAATCGAGTGGCGTAGAACGTGCATAATCAGCGTCGGGTAAAAACTTGCTGGCGGCTTCTGCTGACATTGCAGAGGCGCGAATGGGGCGTAAAAATGCATTTGCCCAAACTTTTTGACCTTCATCAGACATGATGAAATCTAAGATTTTTTTACCTTTTTCTGGGTGAGGGCCATTTTTAACCAAACTCATTACATATGGCACAACTATTGTACCTTCTTGCGGAATGACAAAAGCCACATTGGCATTGTCTTTATATTTGGCACGATAAGCATTGAAATCATAATCAAATAGGATTGGAATTTCGCCAGATATAACCCGTGCATATGAAGTTTGTTTCGGAACAATCGGGTCGTTTTTAGCAAGCTGTTTAAAATATTCAATGCCTGCATCAAAATTATCAAGATCACCGCCTAGTGCGCGGTTAACCGCAACGGCACCAGCATAGCCAACAAAGGCAGATGTAGGGTCTAAATAACCAACCAAACCTTTATATTCTGGTTTGAGCAAATCCGCCCATGATTGCGGAACAGCAGCGCCTTCAAGCGCGTCAACATTTACAAAAAAGCCTAGAGTGCCAGAGTGAATGGTAAACCATTTTCCTTCAGGGTCTTTAAGACCCGCTGGAATTTCATCAAAATGCTGAGGCTTATACGCTGTCACAACGTCTTTTTGCCCCGCTTGTATGCCAAATGATACACCATAATAAGCAACATCGGCCACAGGATTGTCTTTTTCGGCCAATAATTGTGATAATGTTTGGCCAGAATTTTTATTATCATGTGGGATCTGATAGCCGAGATGTTTTTCAATGCTTTTAAGTTGTGATGCCCAGTCTGCCCATTGAGGAGGGCAGTTATAACAAATAGCATCAGCAGCAAATGCGCTAATGGCTTGTTGGCTTGAAATCAATGTTAAGCCAATTAAAGCGGTTTTTATGATTTTTTTTATCATTACCTTAGTCCTATTATCAATCGTTTATAAGTTTATTTGAACGGAAGGAACGATTCCCGCCGATTCCCCAGTACGAATTATGTGTGGTAGGATGACCGTTTTATGGTAATCCTGACCATTAATGTTGTCCAGCAATTGCTGGGTAGCTACCAACCCCATCTTGTGTGATGGTTGAATCACGGTAGATAGAGTGGGATGAAGATGGGCGCCGATGGCAATGCCATCAAACCCAATGACGGAAATATCATGAGGGACATTTAACCCCATACGCCCTAAAGCCCCGATGACCGAAATGGCCAAAAGATCGTTTGAGCAAAATAATGCAGTTGGTGCTGTGAACGGGTCGGCAAAAATGGGGGGTAAGATTTCATCCAAATCTGGTTCAATAAAATCCACCTCGATAATCAACGGTGTTGGATGACCAGCACTTGTTATCGTATCAACAAAGCCTTGTTTACGCGCCCGCGCACGGTCAGACGCCGCGAAATTTCCAGAAATCATTGCCAATTTTATATGACCTAAATCTAACAGTTTTTGTGCCACGCCGCCGCCTGAATTTATATTGTCAATTGTCACGACAGGATGTTGTGCATCACTTGCCTGATTATAAATGAGCACATAAGGGATTTTATTTTTAATTAATAGGTTGAGCGCTTGGTTATCTATCGGGTTTGCGACGGTCAGAATAATACCCTCAACTTGATAAGCAAGTAAGGAGGTCACAGCCTGCAATTCATCTTGCGCGACATAATCAGTCGAGGTGAACATGAGCGTGTAGCCACGGCTTTTGGCCTGCTGATTAATGCCCGAAACGGCATCGGCAAACACGGGGTTTGATAATGAAGGGATGACCACGCCGAGCGATTTAGTGTGAGCGGTTGAGAGGTTGCGGCCAAGAGCATTGGGCGTGAAGTTCAATTGCTCAATGGCTTGCTCCACTTTAATTCGAGTGGCCTGTTTCACTTTTTTACTTTGGTTTATAACCCGTGAAACCGTCGCCACAGAAACATTAGCTAACTTTGCAACATGTTTAATTGTCGGGGCCATATTTATTCCTAAATCTCATAATGTATGCGGTTACATTTATGGTATAGGCAAGCAATATGACAAGTTGATTACAATTTTAAAACAGTTTTGTGAATTGGCCTTGCCTACAATTTGAACTCAATATGGACCTGTCGGATAAAAGTGGCCACGATCTTCGAAGTGTTTATTGGAGGATATAATGGCGAGTATTTTGGTGTCAGAGTCAATAATCGGAGTTATCAAATAAATTATAGATTTAATTTAAGAATTTAAATTTTGATGGCAAATAACCGTATTTGTTCTTAAAGAGTTGTACAAAGCGATTGGAGCTAGCCGCGAATGTTTGGCTCTTGTGCTGACAGTGACAACGGCACTGAGATGACCTCCAACGCTATTTTAAAATGGCAACAAAACACCAATATCAACTGGTATTATTCTGCCTATGCAAAATGGCTTTGTTTTTGCATATTGTTTTGATGAACTATTTAGGTTTTTGAAACTTCTTCTAGTTTTTTTGGCTAGGATTCAGAAAATAAGTTGGTACTTCTAACGATTTTTAAAAATTCGGTTGCTGCGGGGGAAAGGTTTTTACCAGAACGCCAAATAACACCAATGCGTCGTTTAAAGCTAAAATTCCTAATAGGGCGACACACTATATCGCTAACGCCTAAAACGGGTAGCGTCATGGTTGGCAATACAGATATACCAAGTCCTTCTGAGATCAATGCACCAGCTGTTGCTAAATGAGAAACCTCATAACGAGGCGTGAATGATAGATCCATTTGCATACAGGCTGCGTTTACTAAATCTCTAACGCCAGAACCTGATGACATGGCTATAAATGGCTGAGTAATTAACTCGCTTAGATTATAGGTTCGTTCTTCTTTTAAATAGCCATTTGCACTTCCCACGGCCACAAATTCATCTTCAGTTAATGGTAAAAATGACACTTGCTCGCGTGTATCTATTGTTCCAGAAGTCAACCCAAGATCTGCTTTGTTTTGAAGAACCGCTTGTACAACGTCAATGGATAAAATATCCATAATGTTGATGTCAATATTAGGGTTTTGCTCAGAGAATTGTTTTAATAAGGGCGGAATTAACCCTGCTGTTAGTGAAGGTAGCCCGGCAATTGTGAGTTTTCCACTGCGTGCAGCAAGAAAGGCATTAAATTCCAATTCCGCGTTGGTAGATACATTGATGATTTGTTCAGCCATACGTATAAACGCTTTACCCTGAGTGGTTATGGTTACGTTTCTAGTGTCCCGATCAAATAATTTAGTGCCAATCTCATCCTCTAATCTACTGATTAAACGAGACAAAGCTGATGCAGAAAGTTTTAACTCTTGAGCAGCCAATCGGAAACCTCCAGTTTTATGTAAAATCTGGACTGCTTTATAGGTTGCGATGTCGTAACTGTTGCGTTTCATGCATCAATTGTACCATTTTTAACTATTTACGCAACAGTTTTTATGCTGCATATTCCACTAAGCCATCCACTTGTATGGGTGTTAAAAAGCACGAACTTATATTAAAAAGAGGGAAAAAAATGAATATCAAAAAAATAGCGCTTGCAAGCGTAGCCATATTTGCGTCTTCAATGGCATTTACTGTGCAAGCGGAAGATCTACTAATTGGTTCAACATCAGCTTCATCGAGTCATTACGGATATTTTGTAGCTGTTGGAAAGCTAATTAATGAGAACGCTGATGACATCAAGGTGACAATTGTCGAAACAGGCGCGACTATGGATAACATAAGCCATATTGCGCGCGAAAGAATGGATCTAGGGTTGGTTACAACTAATGTTGTTCAACACGCTGTCGCAGGAACCAATAAGTTCGAAGGCAATCCACAAGATTTACAATTATTGTGGGTTTATGTTGGCGCTCCGCAGAATGTAGTGTTACGTAGAGATGCGAATATCGATAGCCTTGAGAAGCTGTCTGAAGTTGCATTTAACCCCGGCATAAAGGGTTCTGCTACGGAGGCCACAACGGAAGCTGTGTTCAAGACGCTTGGATTGACGGGTAAATTTATGCGTGGCTCCACTGCAGATATTGTCGGTGCTGTAAAAGATAACCGTTTAGTTGGTTATGTGAAATCTGGAGCAGGTGAAAAACTGGACGGTTCTTCACTTGATATTGCCGCTTCTATTCCAATCACTGTTGTTGGTCTGTCTGATGCACAAAAAGCAACTCTGAAAGAAAAAATGCCTGATATTTCGGTTGTTGATATTCCGGCGGGTGCTGCCGAAGGTATTCCCGCATACTCAACATGGAGTTTTGGTGTCGGTGTTGCCGCATCATCAAAATTGTCTGAAGATGCAGCTTATAAAATTGTAAAAGCGGTTATGGAAGATAAGACAGTTCAAGGTGAAGCTATGGCGAGTGTTAAAGGCGCCAACTTAGCTGAACGTACTCTAAAGTTTGGAACAATTGCTTTGCATCCAGGTGCAGCGCGTTGGTTTACCGAAAACGGTTACACTTTGCCTGCTAAATTGCAAATTACCAAATAATAGAGTGATGAGTTGGGAGAGATGGGCATGAGTCTTATTAAATTACAAAAAATACTAGCGCTTTTATTGGGTGGTTTTGTGTTTTTTACTGCGGCTACAGGGCCGTTTGATAGTCTGATTCAACGCGCTATGTTTTTAGCGTTGGTGGTTTCTCTCGGCTTTACATTATATCCTTTGGGCGTTGATAAAAATTGGCGCCCCATTGGGATTGTGATTGATATAATATTGACAGCAATGACCTTTGTGGCTTGCGGTTTCATTGTCGTAAATTACGAACAAATTATGACCACTTTACCATGGGCAAAAACAACAGAAATTTTATTGACCATTGGTTTGGTGGGTTCAGTTTTAGAATTAGGTAGGCGGACTGTTGGGCTTATTTTCCCTATTCTGGTATTGATTGGTATTGCTTATGCTTTGTTTGGTAATTTATTACCTGGTGCATTAAGGCACCGAGGTTTTGATATTGACTTTGTAACCGAAACTATTTTTTTGGGTGACTTAGGTATTTGGGGCATGTTAACGGGCATAGCGGCAACGATTATTGCAGCTTTCGTTTTGTTCGGCTCTTTATTGCTGCATTCTGGTGGTGGCCAAAGCTTTATGGATTTGGCAACAAAGTTGGGCGGCAAACAGCCTGGTGGCGCGGCCAAAATTGCCACTATAGTGAGCGGTATGTTTGGTATGATTTCAGGCTCGGCTGTAGCGAATGTCGCCACAACGGGTAATTTTACCATTCCCATGATGATACGTTTGCGTTATCCACGAGCTTTTGCGGCTGCGGTTGAGGCCGTAGCTTCAACAGGCGGACAAATCGCGCCGCCGATTATGGGTGCCGCCGCTTTTGTTATGGCCGAAATTTTGGGTATTTCTTACACCACAATTATATTTGCTGCCATCATCCCCGCTGCATTATTTTATTTATCAGTATTTATGACAGTTCATATGGTGTCTATAAAACAGAATTTAGCCGTAGTTCCTGAAGATGAGATTCCAGCGTGGCATAAAATCATCGCGTTCAGGCGCATTGCGCCCATCATTGCGGCGCTAGGTGGGCTGGGTTTTGGCATTTATCTTGGTCGCTCAATTGCCACATCTGCCTTTTATGGCATTGTCGGGCTACTTATCGCCTATTTAGTCACACAGTTTGGCCAAGTTTCAAATAAAAAACTGATTTCAAATTTAGTCGAGGGCATTGCAGATGCGGGTAAAGGCATGGTGATTATTGGTGTGTTGTTAGCTGGTGCCCAAATTTTGGTTTCGATGATTAATTTAACCGGCGTGGGCGTTGCGCTCTCTTCATTTATTGTATCTTTTGCGGGCAATTCGGCAATTCTTGTATCGGTCGTTGTTGGCTTGGTGTGTTTAATTATGGGCATGGGTCTGCCAACCACAGCTGCTTATGTGTTGGTGGCAGCCGTCTTGGCACCCGCAATGACAATTGTCGGCTTTGATCCACTTGCGACACATTTATTTGTATTTTACTTTGCGACCATTTCGGTCATCACGCCGCCAGTTTGTGTTGCGGTATTTGTGGCGGCAGGCATTGCAAAAACGAACTGGATGCCCGTGGCTTTTGAAGCGGTGCGTTTAGGGGCTGTTACTTATACTGTGCCGTTTCTATTGCTACTATATCCAGGTATGACAATGCAGGGCGGAGCGTTGGCGATACTAGAAGCTGTGGCGGCGGGGTTGACCTTAGTGATTGTTATTCCTGCGTTGTTGAGCGGTATTGAATTAACGGGAAGGCGGCTCATAGACATTGGAATTTATATGCTAATCATTATTTTGGTGCTAATTCCGCATCCTGCAACCAAATTATTGGCGGCAATTATACTCATAGCAGGTTGGTATTTTCGCCCAACAAAAATTTTGGCGAAAGAAAATACATGAACGTTTTGAACCATAGAATTTTACGAATTGGCACAGGTGCAGGTTTTTCAGGAGATAGAATAGAGCCAGCGGTTGAGTTGTGTGAAAAAGGCGACATTGATTATTTGGTTTTTGAATGTTTGGCCGAACGCACAATTGCATTGGCTCAGCTCGAAAAATTATCTAACCCCAACGGCGGCTATGATAAATTGTTGGAACAAAGAATGGTTGCGGTATTGCCAATTTGTTACAAGAAGAATATTAAAATCATTACCAATATGGGAGCCGCAAATCCACTTGCAGCGAGTAAAAAGGTGCAAGAGGTTGCAAGGTCTTTAGGCATTCATGGGTTAAAAATAGCAACTATTATGGGTGATGACGTTGCCGATAAAATTGACAAGAAAAATTGCCTATTGGATACGACACAAGCTTCAATTTCTGATCTTGGAGACAAATTCATATCTGCCAATGCGTATATTGGTGTAGAATCTATTGTGGATGCGTTGGCACAAAATGCTGATGTCATCATAACGGGTCGCGCCTCAGACCCATCAATGTTTTTGGCACCACAAATTTATGAATTTGGTTGGGCGATGGATGATTGGGTCAAGCTAGGCCGTGGTACAATCATAGGTCATATGCTCGAATGTGCAGGGCAAGTGACGGGGGGGTATTTTTCTGATCCGGGACAAAAGGAAGTTCCTAATTTAGCTGAACTTGGTTTCCCATTGGCTGAGATAGATTTTGAAGGCAACGCGGTTATCACTAAGGTTGAAGGTTCTGGCGGCATCGTGAGTGAAGCCACTTGCAAGGAACAATTGCTATATGAAATTCATGATCCAAAATCTTATTTACAACCTGACGTTATCGCTGATTTTTCAAATGTAATCATAGAGCGAGTGGGTGAAAATAGAGTGGCGATAACGGGGGGAAGTGGTTATGCACGAACCGATAAATTGAAAGTGTCTATTGGGTATGATGACAGTTGGGTTGGTGAAGGGCAAATTTCATACGCTGGTCTAGGCTGCGTTGAGAGAGGAAAACAAGCTATTAAGATCATAGAAAAGCGGATAAGCTTAACCGAAATTAATTGCACTGAAACACGTGGCGACCTGATTGGTATGAACGCAATATTAGGTGAACATGGGAATAATTTTGCAAATCCATATGAGATTCGCGTTAGATTTGCTGCAAGATGTCCAGATAAATTCAATGCGGAACGTATTTGCCAAGAAGTGGAATCGTTATATTTAAATGGTCCGAGTGGCGGCGGGGGAGTTGTAACAAGTTTCAAAAAAATCATTGCTGTCGCCTCGACTTTAATTCCTAAACAACTTGTAGACACAAACGTAAAAATATTGGAAAGCTAAATATGTTACTCAGAGATATTGCGCATTCAAGAACAGGCGATAAAGGAAATATTTCTAATATTTCAGTAATAGCAAAAAGTGAAAAATATTGGCCGCTAATTGTAAAAGAAATCACTGAAGAGGTGGTGGCTGATCATTTCGAAAACTTGATTTTGGGGGATGTTGTGCGTTTTATTTTGCCCAACATTCAAAGTTTGAATTTTGTTCTGTTTCAATCTTTAGGAGGCGGAGTCACTCAATCACTTGCTTTGGATGCACATGGAAAATGCTTTTCATCAGTAATTTTAGAAATTGAAATTTTTAATGAAGATCTAATAAACAAGGATTGACGTATAATGACAGACAAGGATTTCAATTTTGAAGATGCTTTATAAGCCCTTCAATCAGGCCAATCATTAACTGGCAAAGATGGTATTTTAACGCCGCTCATTAACAAATTCGCAGAAGCTGTTTTGGCTGCTGAGCTTGATAATCACCTCGCCACGCCAGTAATTGTAAGAGTGGCTGGTCTAAAAAGACCATCAAAGCCACTTCTGGTAACTTTGAACTCTCAACACCACGTGACAGGTCTAGTAGCTTTGAACCGCAGTTGGTGAAGAAACATCAAATCCATATATCCAGAGGCTGAGGCTCAGCTTTGTATCATTCTTCAAATCCGCAATAGCTTAAAATACGTTGGTTCTAAGCATCAGAAGAAATTCATGAAGGATCTAAAACTGGTCTGTGAGCCAGCAAAAGGCTGAGGAGGCATAAGAGGGTATGGGGCGATAAATACCCGATGTTATTAAATCCTGGCGTAAGAAATGGCACAATCTATCGATATTCTTTGAATACTCAGATCCAATCCGCAAGGTCATTTACACCACCAATGCAGTTGAATCTGTTTATCGTCAATTCCGTAAGTTGATCAAGACCAAAGGTGCATTCCCCAATGAAAACAGCGTGATGAAACTATTATACGTGGACATGCAGAATATGACCAAAGAATGGACGATGCCAATCCACAACTGGAATTTGCACCCCAATGGTATTTCCTCGCTTCGCTCGCGGCACATTATCCCAGTTGCATATATATTTTGAGGGCAGATTAGATAACGTATTAGACATATAATTTAGCTGACACAGAATTTTGAACAGTCTCTTGTGCGCTCCATGAGGGCTGTGGAAATAGTAATTTTCCTCAGATTTACGTCATCTTTACAGTTTAGCAATTGATAGAATTATATGCTTGATGCAAATGCCCAAAGGCGTTCCACTTCACTTCGGCTGCGCTCAATTGAACGATGCAATTTAATCACTACATTCATTTCATGGATATTATCACTTACCTTTACTAATAGCTTTGAGTCAAGTTCGTTTTTTATGGTCATTTCTGGTAACCAAGCAATGCCCATCCCCTGAATGCAGGCCGTTTTTAGGGCTTCTGAAACTGGGTTTTCATATCTAAATTCGGCTTTTTCTAAGAGAGCTGTTCTTTTGAGGATTAGGGTCGCCATACGTCCTAAAAAATTATCTTCGCCATAACCCAAATACGGAAATTTTTCCGTTCCCTCTAAGCTAAATATAGGCTCACCCAAAGAGTCTGCTTTACACACCGCGATAATTCTATCTTCGGCTATATTAATTGATGGGTAACGGACGTCTCCGACAACCGTCGGGATTAATGGATGATAATATACGAGCATAAAATCACTTGTTCCAGACTGGATTGCCTCTACACAGTCCGAGAAGTTTTCGGATCGCACCCGGCTTTTAACGACACCAATTGACCGTTCGATTTTTGTCATCCAAACTGGATATAATGAAATCGCGATAGAATGTAATGCGATGAAGCTAATGATTTCGCCACTTCGTTTGGTAAGCCCTTTTGCTTCGTCACGAGCGATGTTCAGGCCCGAAATAGTGTCAATGGCTGTGGATTTAAAAGATTCACCGATAGGTGTTAAGATCACTGGGTGAACACTTCTATCAAACAAGGGGCTTCCTATCCAATATTCTAAGTTTTTAATTCTTCGAGTGAATGCAGATTGACTAATATTTCTTACCTCAGCGGCACGTGCAAATACCCCTGTAGTTGAAAGCGCTAAAAAATCCTCTAACCAGTCTATTTCCATATTTTACCTCAGTTCACACATATTGCGCTAATTATATATCAACACACAAAAATTACATCATGCAAATTTTGCAACGCCATTGCGGGTTATGCTATCGACTTTTTGTTTGTAATGTATGAAACTAAAGTTGCAATCGCATAAAAAACGAAAATTAAATTGGGAGAGTTTAATGAATAAAATCGCAGGGACATTAGCGATGTTATCGATATTGGTATCGAGCACTTCGGCATACGCAATTGAATGCAACAATACGGTTTGGAATAAAATTCAAGCAAATGGTAAAATTGTGGTCGGTGTTAAAGCCGATACCAAGCCTTGGGGCTACAGAAGTTCTGATGGCAAATTAATTGGTATGGAAATTGACTTGGCACAGGAGGTCGCTGATACATTAGGAGTTGAGCTAGAACTTGTGGCGGTGCAATCTTCAAACAGAATGCAATTTCTGGAGGTCGGTAAAATCGATCTCATGATTGCAACCATGTCAGATCGTTTAGACAGACGCAAAATTGTTGGCGTTGTTGGACCAAATTATTATTCTTCTGGTACAAATATTATGGCGCCCAAAGCTTTAAAAATCACCAGTTGGAACGACTTGAATGGCAAACCTGTATGTGGCAAACAAGGCACGTTCTATAATAAAATTATTGAAGAGCGTTACGGTGCTGATGTCATAGCATTTGGCGGTAATGCAGAGGCCAAACAAGCCTTGCGTGATAAGAAATGCATTGCGTGGGTGTATGATGATAGCGTCATTGCTGGCGATTTACTTTCGGGTAATTTTGACGATTATGAAATGCCATTGGCATCTGAAGACGATAACCCATGGGGTATAGCTGTGCCTATCGAAGAGCGCAATTGTGTTTTTGGGAGGTTTATCTCTGGTATGCAATTTAATTGGCACCAAACGGGTGATTTAATTAAGTTAGAAGAGAAGTGGGGCATTCAATCCACTGCTTATCTTGCCACTCAAAAAGATCAATTTGCAGATTGGTTGTCCGAATAATCTCATTGTAAAGGTTGGTGTGACTTTAATCAGGTTGCACCATTTCTTATTGGGAAAACATATATGCTAGATTTATTTACTGAATTTTTTCGACAGGTTGCGGAAGAAAACCCACGTTGGAATTTTATATTTTTTTACCAAGAGATACAGGCGGGTAAAATTTGGAAGGGTATACAATATACGCTTTTACTGGCGGTGTGTTGTGTTGTTTCTAGCATGGTTATTGGTGTTTTAGGAGCATGGTTGCAACGTTCTAAAAGTATGCTGGTTCGTGCGAGTGTACAAGGCTATATTCAGTTATTCAGAAATACACCGCCATTTGTTCAATTGTTGTTTTTCTATTTTGCGCTCGGTCAATTAACACCAACCTATTCACCAGACGGTTGGTTAGAGATTCCAATTATCTCAAATGTTGGTTGGGCGGTTATATCTTTGTCGCTATTCGCAGGGGCATTTAATGTTGAAATATTTAGATCAGGCATTGAAGCGGTGCCAGATTCTACACAAGAAGCGGCCGAAGCACTGGGGTTTTCTAAATTACAAACCTATAGATATATTGTCTTTCCGTTGGCATTTCGAATTTCACTACCAGCATTAAACAACAACTTAGTCAATTTAGTGAAAACGACGACACAGGCATTTGCCATCGCCGTACCTGAATTGCTTTATCAGTGTGTTGTGATATGGAATGATTATCCCTCTGCACAATATCCAACAATGTTATTGTTATTCGTTGTTTATGTAAGCATGGTTGCTGTTTTGGTGTTTGGTATGAGCCGTTGGGAAACAGCTTTGCGCATCCCGGGCTATGACCATTGAGGGAAAATAAATGAAACGTCTAAATTCGAACCAAAATCACGGTAAATTACCCGTTCTTTTATCAGTTAAAGGCAATGGTTCTCATGCTTATAATTCAATGACTATGGTGAATTGGTTAGCGTCGATGCCTTGGTGGACACCAGTTTTGCTCATGACCGCATTGATTTTATGGCCCCACGTTGCTTGGGCTGGCTCTAATTATACCGCAGGTGATGCGCTAGATGCATTATGGAGGTGGGCTCCCTTTCTCATAAAAAGCGGTTTTTTGTTTAATATATTAATTTCATTTTTAGTTTTAGCCGTCGGTACAGTGGGTGGAGTTTTGCTTGGGTTGGGGCAAATATCGCTCAGCAAACCCGTCCGAGCCGTTTCATGGTTTATAACTCAATTATTTCGTAATTCGCCTTGGTTAGTTATTTTATTTGTGGTCATGCTCTTGGTTCCGTACGAGATAAAATTGTTTGGCTATAATTTTTTCTTTCCAGATTGGATGAAAGCAGTTTTTGGATTATCTCTGCCGATCATTGCCAATATATCAGAGATTGTGCGTGGTGCGGTGCAATCGGTGCCCAATACCCAATGGGAAGCGGCAGAAGCCATGGCATTCACACGTAACCAAACTCTATGGAAAATAATTCTGCCTCAATGTTTTAAACGGATGATTCCACCTTGGATGAATTGGTATGCCATTTTAACAATGGCAACACCCCTGATTTCTATATTAGGTGTTGAAGAAATCGTAAACTTAAGCAGGCAAGCGATTGAAGCTGAGGATAATCACCCAGAATTATTAATTCCCTTCTATTCATTTGTTTTAATTCTATTCTTTGCATATTGCTACCCCATTGCGCGGTTAACAGTGAGATTAGAACGCAAATTCGCGGTTAAACTATAAGGAAGTAAATATGCAATTATCCGATTCATGGTCGCCGAGTGATCCCATTGTATCTATAAAAAATGTTCATAAATCATTTGGCGCTTTAGAAGTGCTAAAAGGCATAAGTATGGACATTATGAAAGGTGAAGTTATTTGTATAATTGGCCCTTCTGGGTCGGGTAAATCAACCTTAATTCGTTGTATTAACGCTTTGAACGATATCCAAAGTGGATCAATCACCGTCGAAGGTCAAGAGGTTCATGATCCTGCACTTGATAAATTACTACTGCGCAAAAAAGTAGGTATGGTTTTCCAACAATATAATTTGTTTCCCCATAAAACAGCTTTGGAAAATGTGATGATGGCGCCTTTGCTGGTTCTTAAAGAAGATGAAGACGAAGTGGAAGCGCGTGCGCGAAAATTGATTAAAAAAGTAAAGTTAGAAGGCAAAGAAGATAATTATCCAGGAGAATTGTCAGGTGGACAACAACAAAGGGTTGCTATTGCGAGGTCTCTGGCTATGCAACCCGATGTGATGCTATTTGATGAAGTTACCGCTGCGTTAGACCCTGAAACGGTAAAAGAAGTCTTGGTGACTATTAAGGAACTCGCGGCTGATGGGATGACATGTATTCTTGTAACCCATGAAATGGGGTTTGCCAAAGAAGTTGCAGATCATATCTATTTTACAGATCGAGGAGTGATTGTCGAACATGGTAGCCCAGATGTATTTTTTGACAATGCCAAGGACCCGCGAACTCAAGAATTCTTAAGCCAAATTTTGTAGATTTTGGGTTTCCAGCGCAAAAAATTTGGTATTTTTCTACAACATTCTAATTTATTACTATAGGTCAGTGGCGTTTTTTTTGCCGTTTGCTGATAAGGGATAAAACACGTTTTCAAGCAACCGCTTCTGAGGGAAACCTATGTCGATGGCACCAAAATCACAATTGAAACAAGAAGTCATATCTAGGCCAAAATTAAGATATGCAGTGATAGGCGGCCTCGGCGCTGTTGCTGGTGCGGATATTTTACATAGAATTGTTAAATCAACACCAGTAAAATCTGACAATGATCACTTAGACATTGCATTTGTGCAAAGGCCATTTTTTGAGGAAACCACCCCAAATCAGGACAATTATGATCCGACAGCTCGAAAGTTTTATATTTATGATTGTTTGAAGGAAATGGATAAAGACCAGCGCGATATTGCTCTGCTGCCCTGTTTTATTTCGCAAACATTTTTACACGAAATAGCGCCTGAAGTGAATTTGCATATTTTAGGTATTGTCGACGCGATTATTCCATATTTAGAAAAAAACTTTCGCGGCAAAACCATTGGTATTTTAACGTCTAACTATGTTAGAAATATAAAATATTTTGAAAATAAATTTAATGGCCTATATAACATCCTATACCCAAGTGACGAAAATCAGGAACTATTGATGAACTCTGTTTATGGGGAAGGGGGTGTTAAATCGGGTGGCGATTTTGACCAAATTAAAACTGATTTTCAATTGGTTTGTGAAGACTTAGTCGAACAAGGTGCAGATATCATATTGCCGGGTTTCACAGACATACCGTCCTTATTGGAGCAAATCTCTTATCAAGTGCCCATAGAAATTTTAAATAGCAACCAAATCTATGCAGAGTATGCCATTAAATTTGCTACAAAAATTCGCCATTCTTCGTTCAAGATTGGCGTGGTTGGTGGCATAGGACCCGCCGCGACTATCGATTTCTTGACGAAAATTGTAAAAAACACACCCGCTGAAATTGACCAAGATCATCTGAAGATTGTGGTCGAACAAAACCCCCAAATCCCAGACAGAACCGCAAATATTTTGGGTGATGGTGACGATCCGACAATAGCTCTTTATTCTTGTTGCAAGAAATTGGAACAAGGCGGAGCAAATATAATTGCGATACCTTGTAACACAGCACATGCTTATGTAACAAGAATTCAACAACATCTCTCTGTTCCTATCATCAATATGTTGTCTGAAATGGTTCAATATGTCTGTGATAATCACCCCAAAGTTAAAAATATAGGGCTTTTGGCCACAACAGGTACAATTTCAAGCGAATTATATCAAAATGCATTTAAGGCAGCTGGTCTCAATGTCATTGTACCAAATCAAGCGTATCAAGCTAAGGTTATGGAAGCCATTTATGGAGAAGAAGGGGTGAAAGCGGGGTTTACAAGCGGGAAATGTGAAGAACTCATTCATTCGGCTTGCAAGCATTTATATCATGCCAAAGCCGAATTAGTGATTTTAGGATGCACAGAACTACCACTCATATCGACAAAAATTATGAATAAAGACGGGTTTGTTTTATTAGATCCAACCGAAGTTTTGGCCGAAAAATGCGTTAAACTTGCAAGTGAATTTTAACTTAACATTTGCCTTCACCTTCACTCTCTTTTCTTCTCTTTGAAGAACTGCAATTTACCCCCCCATAACGATTGGTTTACTGTCTTCTAAATGCGCTCTGTACCCAAAGACTGGGGCAGGCTCTGTGGACGTTCTCTATATTATAGAAGTTGAACAACTTACCAATTCCTTCTCTGGCCTCTGTACCGCCGCTCCAAGCATGTAAATAAACACATTCATATTTAAGCGTATTTAATCCATTGCCAAGACGTGAATTGACTGCCTTGATCAGTGTTAAAGATCTTGGGTGCACCAAAACGGTGAATCGCTTCATTCAATGCCTCAATGCAAAAATCGACTTCCATAGTGTTTGATAAGCGCCAACTTAAAACCCTGCATGTTGCCCAGTTCATAATCGCAACCTGATATAAAAAGCCCTTACGCATTGGAATATAAGTAATGTCAGCACACCAAACTTGGTTTGGTTCTGTGATATTCATTCCCCGCAATAGATAAGGACATATTTTATGTTGTTTATTGGGTTTGCTGGTGTTGGGTTTTTATAAATTGGCATCAACCCCTTCACCCCCATCAAGCGCATAAGCCTACGTATCCGTTTAATGTTAACTTTATGACCTTGGACGCATAAATACCATCTCATCTGCCGAACACCATAAAATGGCCTTGCTAAGAATTGTTTGTCAATTAAAGTCATTCGCTCAAGATTACAATCAGTTTCGCCTTTGGCCTGCCGATAAACGGATGAGCGAGATATCAATAATAGCTGACATTGAGATTTTATCGCCAGTTTAGAATTTTGCTTGTTAATCATGCTAACCCTCACTTGTCGATCCAAGGAGCTAGTTTTTCCTGCAAAAACTCATTGGCGATAGCCAACAAACCTATCTTAGCGTGAAGGGCTTTCACTTTGATATCACCATCATCGGCCTGTTTTGCCCTTTGGCCGCGTTCAAACACTTTGGAGGCACCTTCACCATGGGGGGGGGGGACACCAAAGCGACGGGCTAGCTTAATTTCAGCTAACAATCTGACAATTATACAGAGTGAAATGCTATATTGTGTTATATTATAACATTATTCTTGACTGACATTTCTGACGTGTTAACTGTTATGTTATAACATAACAGTACATGTATGGTTTTGCGAAAATGATTAGTAATTTAATAAATGCAATAGAATTTAATGAATTAACTCTGGGGTACAGAGATAGCCTTGCGGTTACCGAATTCAGTGGGGCCATTAAACTTGGATCACTTACTGCAGTTGTTGGAGCAAATGGGAGTGGTAAGTCTACTATTTTCAAAGGAATTATTGGCGCGTTAAAGCCAATATCGGGTAATATTTTATTTGCATCACATCAAGAAATTGCATATTTGCCACAAAGGTCAGAATTGGATTTGAGTTTTCCTGCTCGTGTTTTTGATTTTGTTTCGCTTGGTCTTTGGTCAAAGCGGGGTTTATTGGGTCGTATAACCTCGAGTGATCGACAATGTATTGCGAACGCTATAGAAAAAGTTGGTTTAAGTGAGGTTCTGCATAAAACGATTGATAATTTATCAGGTGGGCAAATGCAACGGGCAATGTTTGCACGAGTGATTGTACAGGATGCAAATATTATTTTACTTGATGAGCCGTTTAATGCAATTGACGCAAATACAACAATTGATTTGATTGATCAAGTAAAGGCCTGGCACAACGAAAAACGAACAATCATGGTTATTATGCATGACCTTAATCTAGTGCGCAAATATTTTCCTAATATGATCTTGATGGCGCAAAAACCACTTGCGTGGGGTGAGACAAGTAAATTACTTACATCTCAAATACCGATGGCAGCAAGGTGTTCCCAGAGCTCAGAGGAAATGGAATCTGCTTGTGAGGTCAATAATTACGTAGCTTTCCAATCTATCCACCGTCAATATTGTAAAGGTAAGAATGATGTTTCTACTTTATGATCTATTGGTATCGCCTTTCGTTGAGTTCGGGTTTATGCGGCGAGCTTTAGGAGGGGCAATACTCTTATCAATTGGTTCTTGCCCGATTGGCGTGTTTTTAATGCTTCGCCGAATGAGTTTAACTGGCGATGCAATGTCACATGCTATTTTACCAGGGGTGGCATTTGGTTTTTTATTCTTTGGCCTTCAAATTTTGCCTATGGCTTTGGGGGGAATGGTCGCTGGAATTATAGTTGCACTTGTTTCTGGATTAGTATCAAGACTGACAATACTAAAAGAGGATGCATCTTTAGCTTCTTTATATTTAATTTCTCTTTCGATCGGCGTCATAATAGTTTCCTCACATGGTTCGACAATTGATTTAATGCATGTTTTATTTGGTTCAGTATTGGCGTTAAATAATGCTGCCCTTATTTTAATTGCTGAAATCGTTTTTATTACCCTTGTACTATTATTTATTTTTTGGCGTGGGTTAGTTGCCGAATGTTTGGATCCTTTATTTTTTAGATCAGTATCTAAATTAGGAGGAGTTATTCATCTCATATTTTTGATATTAGTTGTCTTAAATTTAGTTGGAGGGTTTCTTGCGTTAGGAACATTATTATCGGTCGGATTAATGATTTTACCAGCTACATCTGCTCGTTTTTGGTCTTCACGGGTTGAGATTATTGTTGCGATATCCGTTGGCATCGGCATCTGTTCATGCCTCTCTGGTCTATTATTATCATATTATGCTTCTCTAGCGACAGGCCCTGCAATTATTTTATCTGCTGGTGTAATTTATGTTGCCTCAATTATCTTTGGGCCATCAGGAATTTTGTTCAACAGTCGATTCAAACTTACTCAAATTAACAACAAACTAAAAAGGAAAATTAAATGAACTTATATAAAAGAATACTGGTATCAACAGTGGCGCTGACGTTGGCTACGTCTCTGTCAGTTCAAGCCAATGCTGAAAATTTAAAGGTCGTTGCAAGTTTTACAATTGTAGCTGATTTTGCAAAAAATGTTGGCGGCGAAAAAATTGACATCATTACATTGGTTGGACCAAATGGTGATGCCCATGTCTATAATCCAAAACCATCAGATGCAGTCGCTTTGTCAAAAGCTAATGTAATTTTGACTAATGGATTAAATTTTGAAGGATTTCTTTCTAAGTTAGTGGAAGCAAGCGGCACTAAGGCACAAATTATTAAATTAACTAAAGGTGTCGAGGTTTTAGAAGCAAAAGAAGGTCATGATCAAGATCATGAAGAAAATCACTCCGATGTGGATCAAGGAGATGAGCATAAGGATGCTGAAGGGCATGATCATGGAGAAAATGACCCACATGCTTGGCAATCGGTAGCGAATGCAAAAATGTACGTTAATAATATTGCCAAGGCTTTTTGTATTGCTGACGTAAGTGGATGTAATGTCTATGAAATCAATGCTAGTACTTATCTCAAAAAACTGGACAAACTGGAACAATTTATTAAAACTTCCGTTTCGGAGATTCCTCAAAACAAGCGAACAGTGATTACATCACATGATGCATTTGGTTATTTCGAACATGAATATGGCATAAAATTTTTAGCACCTGAAGGGATATCTACTGAGACGGAAGCATCTGCGGCTGATATCGCTGCATTAATTGTTCAAGTTAAAGAAGATAAAGCATCTGCGATATTTGTTGAGAATATTTCAAATGCCAGACTTATTGAGCAGATTAGTAAGGAAACAGGAATTGAAATTGGCGGTAGTCTTTATTCGGATTCACTTTCAGATAAAAACGGACCAGCGTCGTCATATATTCAAATGATGCGACATAATATAAACACGATAAAAGGAGCAATTATTGCTACAAAGAAGTAACAATAATGAATAAGTAAATGAATTGGGGTTCCACACCTTAGTTTTTTTCAAAGGCTGCTCGTTCCTTAGAATAGCGATTCTCCCGTTATTCTAAGGACATGTTTTAGTAGGCAGATCTGTGAATGCTCATTGATACTTACATCAAGAAAGTTAACGAATATTATTTTGCAAACGGTGCCCGCCACGATAATGGCCATTGGTTTGGTATTTGTTTTAACCGTAGGAGAGTTTGATTTATTTTTTGGCTCCATAGTCGTGGTGTCAGCACTATCTGGTGCTGTTGTTATGGGGGAGTGGTTGGCGAAGAGAAACCCGCCGCCGCGACAAAATTTTTTCTAGCGAGTTTGGTAGCCGTTGCAGCTATTTATTCTGGTATGAAAAAAGACGATGAATTGGTAGCAGACTTTGATCTTTTATCTAATGAAGCCAAAAGTGTTTTAAAATTAAATTGGAATGAAGCAATTTCATCATTCAAGCAAGACACATCAGTCTTTATATTGGGTCGTGGGACAGGACATGAAATCGCCCAAGAAGCTGCGCTGAAACCAAAAGAAACATGTCAATTACACGCGGAAAGTTATTCCGCTGCCGATGTTCAGCACGGGCCAATGAAATTAGCAACATCTGGTTTGCACATGATAGCGTTTATTCCAAACGATACTGGTAAAGATGGAGTGATAAGAGCTGCGTGGATACTTGCGACAAATGGGAGCAAAGTATTTATTGTTAATGGTGTTGTAGAAGGGTGTACTAGTTTGCCAACACAAAATACAAAAAAACCATATTTACCGAAATTTCACAGATGATACAATTTTATAAATTAGTAGAAGTGTTATCTGTATCAATAGGTTTTAGCCTCGACAGCCTTGCCAATGCTAAAAAAGCAACCGAAACTGTGTGAATTTACACAGAGTATTTATACTTAATTATCTCGTGGATGTATTTGTTGGTTTGAGGGATTATTTTACTAAAATTAGTGAATGCGTGAATTTGCCTTGAATATTCTGTATATTTAACCGGCACTCCACATTGGTTGAGTTGAATGGCATATTGTTCTCCCTCATCACGAAGTGGGTCGAAGCCAGCGGTGATTAAATATGATTCGGGTTACCTGCTTAAGCACTTGTAAATGAGGCATGGTGCCGCCAGATAAAGCCATTTGTTGGCATATAATTGCAGTTAAATTGCCGCCAGCACTATCGCCGCAAACACCGATACGTTGTGAGTTGCCACCTATCAAGAGGCGTTTTTACATGCCCATTGATATGCCACTATGGCATCATTCACTCCTGCAGGAAATTTATTTTCGGGCGCTAAGCCATAATCAACGGCGACAACAATACACGAACCCCATTTAGCCAATTTTCCACAAAGGCCATCATGCGTATCTAAGTCGTCTTGTACCCATCCTACACCATGGAAAAATAATAGCACTGGCTGTCAACATATTCAACCGACTTTACGCCAATGTCGGCATGGCGGCGCCTTCTGCTAGCTTTTGTAGATAGTCGCCAATGGCTAGAGTCTTTGCATCCATTGTTCTTGTGCCGATATGTTTGCGCCGACCTAAGAGAAACAGCTTGACCAAGGTTTCGGGATTATTGGTTATATGTTTGCTTATTCTGAGATTTAGGTTTTTGATCATTTTTATAAATTATAGCAATGATTTACGGAAGCAAGACCGTATAAACACCTACCTCTTTTATTCAGGTAGGCCGCTAATTTTTGACAGTAACTCCATCACATTGCTGACGCTGAATTTTTTAAACAAGCGGCTGCGATAAACCTCTACAGTTCGCGGGGAAATGACCAATATACGGGCTATTTCTTTGCTGGTGCGGCCCGTGCTAATATGCATCACAATTTGCCGCTCTCGGGTTGTTAACTGCTGGTAAGGGCGTTTTTCGGAAAGGTCGGTCACACTCCACACCGCATTTTGTAATGGGTCTTCTCTTGTCAAGGTGCGGCCGCGAAAACGGCACCAAAATAGAGTGCCGTCTTTTTTCATCATAATTCGTTCGTCACTATAGCTATTGGTATCACGTAAAGGTTTTACACCAATGTTTTTTACTTTTATAAATTCTTCGCTAGATGGGTATAATAGCTCGAAGGATTTATCAAGTAATGCTTCAATATTGTAACCAAACAGGTTTGCAAAATATTGGTTATAACTCCGAATGATACGGTTTTCGGTCACAACAATGCCAATGGGGGCATTGTCAAATGCGAGTTTCTTAAGGCTTTCTAAATCTTGCATTGTTGTAAGTGTTTCTACGATATTGCGCCGAATTTATGCTGGGTGTAAGTTGTTTTTATGATTGTTACAAACCGTAACAGATCAATAATCTAGAAACAAGACAAGCTTTCAAATTGAGCTTATTAGATAAATTTAATTATTTTGGGAGGATAATTATGAAAAAATTATTATCACTTTTCTCAGTGGGGATTATGGCTACGACCTTAGTTGTGCCAACAACAGCCCTTGCAGATAAGGTTAAAATTGCACTCATTCACGGGCTTACGGGTTCGAGTTATGGCGTGTTTTCAGAGCAAGCCAATGCAGGCTTTCAACTGGGTTTGGAATATGCCACAAACGGCACAATGCAGGTGAATGGGCATGAAATAGAAACCATTATTAAAGACACACAATTTAAGCCAGATATTGCGCGCGCAGTGTTAGAAGAGGCTTATGGAGATGATGAAGTGTTGATGGCGATTGGTGGCACCTCTTCTGGTGTGACAATGGGCTTGCTTCCGATTGCTGAAGAATATGAACGCATCCTTTTGATCGATACGGCTGTTGCCGAAGGCTTAACAGGGCCAGATTCAAATCGTTATGTGTTTAAAACATCACGCAACTCATCTATGGATATGTTGGCACAAGCCAAGGCGTTAAAACCTGGTGAAGATTTGTATGTTGCAACTTTAGCCGAAGATTATGCTTTTGGTAAAGATGGCATTGCCGCATTGAAAAGGGCATTAAAAGGCACAGGTTCGACTATTGTTAGCGAAGAATATGTACCTGTTGGCACAACTGATTATACAGCGGTTGCCGAACGTATGTTTGCCGCGCTAAAAGACAAACAAGGCCGCAAGGTAATTTTAATCTATGTGGCAGCTAGTGGTAACCCAATGGGTAAAATTAAAGCCATGCAGCCAGAACGTTTTGGCATTAAAATCTCTACAGGTGGTCATATTTTGGCTGTGCTTTCTAGTTATAAAGTGGTGCCTGGCATGGAAGGTGCTATTTACTACTATTATGAATTACCTAAAAACCCAGTCAATGACTGGTTGGTTAAAGAGCATCAAGCACGTTTTGGCACCCCGCCAGATTTTTTCACCGCAGGTGGTATGGCAGCGGCTTTGGCTGTGGTAAAAACCTTAGAAACCTCAAAATCTCTTGAAACGGATGATTTAATTGCAGCGATGGAAGGCATGACGTGGGACACACCAAAAGGCTCTATGACTTTCCGCCCTGAAGATCATCAAGCTTTACAATCGATGTATCACTTTAAAATCAGGGTTGATGAAAATGTCGAATGGGCGATACCAGAATTGGTGCGTGAGATTAAAGCCGAAGAAATGAACATTCCGATTGGCCGCAATAATTAGAGTTGCCACATTAAGATCGTCAAAATACTGTCAGGAATATACTTTCATTCCTGACAGCTAAAATCGGATTATCATATGAAAACTCCATCAGATTTATATACAGAAGATTTGACCATTCAATTTGGTGGTCATATTGCGGTAAATAAGGTGTCTTGTCGTTTTAAACCAAATGAATTAACGGTAGTGGTCGGCCCCAATGGGGCTGGAAAAACCACATTATTCAACCTCATGTCTGGTCAACTCATCGCGACATCTGGCAAAGTTATGTTGGGTGATACGGATCTCACTAGATTGGCGCCATCGCAACGCGCTAAACAAGGCATTGGGCGGGCGTTTCAGTTGACTAATCTTTTCCCTAAACTAAGTGTATTGGAAAATGTTCGTTTAGCGGTGCAAGCGCAAGCTAAAGTGGGCATGCGAATATTCACCCATGCCAAATCATTAAAGTATCTTGAACAACAAGCCTATGAATATTTAAGCCAAACGCGGTTAGAAAAAGTTGCTCATTTACCTGTTTCAGCATTGTCACATGGTGACCAACGTAAGTTGGAAGTTGCATTGCTGATGGCCATGCAACCAGCGGTGTTTATGTTTGATGAGCCAACAGCAGGCATGTCGATTGATGAAGCACCGGTAATTTTAGAATTAATTGATCAAATCAAGCAAGATAGCAGCAAAATTATTTTATTAGTGGAACATAAAATGGATGTCGTGAGGGCGCTAGCCGACCGTATTATCGTTTTGCATAATGGTGAGTTGGTCGCTGATGGCGAGCCAGAAGAGGTGATTGCCATGCCGATTGTGCGTGAGATTTATTTAGGAAACGCCGCATGAGACAGGACATTTTAACACTCGATAATGTCTGTGCCGACATTGCTCAATATCACATATTGCATGATATTAATCTGAACATTCCCAAGGGTGGGGTGCATGTGCTTTTGGGCCGTAATGGTGCGGGCAAAACCACAACCTTACGTACCATAATGGGTGTTTTACATGCTCATAGTGGCAGCATAAAATTTGATGGACAAGACATAACTAAATATCACAGTTCTGACATTGCACAAATGGGTGTTGCTTATGTACCTGAAAATATGGGAATATTTGGTGGATTGACAGTAGAAGAAAATTTACGTCTCGCTGCTAATAAAGGTAAGTTTGACCCCGTTCGCTTGAAACGTATTTATACTTTATTTCCAGCGATTGAAAAGTTTTGGGACAAAGCCGCGTGGTCACTTTCTGGCGGTCAAAAGCAAATGCTAGCCATTGCACGGGCGATTATTGAGCCTCGAAAACTAATTTTAATAGACGAGCCAACCAAAGGCCTCGCCCCATCAATTATTGACAATATGATTGAGGCATTTCATGAATTTGCAAAGGAGACCACTATTCTTTTAGTTGAACAAAATTTTCACTTTGCCAGTTCGCTTGGTGAGACCGTGAATGTGGTTGAGGACGGTAAAATTATCCATTCTGGTGACATGAAAGAATTTGCGCAGGATAAAGACCTGCAAACTCGTTTGTTGAGCTTATCGCTCGATCAGCATCAATAGGGGAGTATATTATGACATTGAATAACTTATTGAGTGGAAATAATATAAGGTTTTTACCCGTCGCCATAGCATTCGTAGCGTTGATTATGATTGGTAACCCTTCTATTTGGGTGACGCTAACCGTAGCAGGTTTAGCAATGGGCATGATGATTTTCCTAATGGCCTCTGGCTTAAGCCTTATTTTTGGCCTTATGGATGTGATGAATTTCAGCCATTCCGCCTTTGTGGCATTTGGTGCTTTCATCGCGGCATCGGTCTTAGGGCGTTTGTCAGGTTGGAACGAGAGCGATAGTGTATTGCTAAATATGTTGGCATTATTTTCGGCATTAGGTGCTGCAATGGTGTTCGGCATGATTGCAGGTTGGTTTTTTGAAAAAGTTATTATCAAACCGGTCTATCAAGATCATTTGCGCCAAATACTCATCACAGTTGGTGCATTAATCGTGTCAGAACAATTGATTTTGGTCATTTGGGGCGGCGTGCCAATCAACGTCGCTAGGCCACAATTTCTACAAAGCTCATTCATTATTGGCGACATTTCTATTGAGATATATCGGGTATTTGCAGTGTTTTTAGGCACTGCGGCCTTTATAGTTTTGCATCTCACTCTAAACCGCACTCGCATTGGCTTATTGGTGCGGGCAGGGGTCGAAAACCGTGAAATGGTCGAAGCGTTAGGTTTTAAAGTCGAACGCTTATTTATCGGTGTATTTGTAGTTGGCTCGGGCTTAGCTGCCTTAGGTGGCGCTATGTGGGCGGGGTATGAAACCCTCATCACACCCGAAATTGGTGCACATATGATGATTTCTATTTTTGTGGTGGTAATTATTGGCGGGCTTGGTTCAATTGAAGGCTCATTATTAGGTGCGTTAATTCTGGGGCTTGTTGGCAATTATATGGCGTTCTTATTCCCTAAAATGGCGCTGGCCACGAATATGTTGGTGATGATTGTTATTTTAATGTGGCGGCCTTATGGCTTGCGCCCAATGGTGAAATCATGAAGAATAATTCTACAAAACTTGATCAAAGGCGTTTAATGGTGTGGGGCATTGTGATTGTCATCTGGTTGGGCTTGGCGCTTTCACCATTTCTTTTTCATGATGTGCGTTCTCAGCAAGTGGCCGCTAGAATTTGTGTATTCATCGTATTGGTGGCAAGTTATGACCTGCTTATCGGCTATACGGGCATTGTTTCCTTCGCCCATACCATATTTTTTGGCTTAGGCGCTTATGGCGCAGCAACGGCTTTGCGCCATATGGGGCCAGGCTGGGATGCGATTGTCATTGGTGGCGGAATTGGCATTGTGATGGCGGTTATTTTGGCCATCTTTATTGGCCTTTTGTCGCTACGGGTTAAAGCGATATTCTTCACAATGGTTACACTTGCGGTTGCCAGCGTGGCAGTGGTGTTGGTCAGTCAATTTTCGGACTTCACTGGCGGTGAAGATGGCATCACCTATAAAGTGCCAAAACTGTTTAAACCTGCAACCAAATTATTAGTTGATGATGACGGTCATGTTGTCCGTTGGCTAGGCACGAAATTAAATGGCAAATTGGCAGCTTTCTACAGTGTTTTCTGTATGTCATTATTGCTATATCTGGCGATGATCCGTATTGTCAATTCACCCTTAGGAACGGTTTTAAAAGCCGTGCGTGAAAACGAAACTCGTGCAGAAGCCATTGGCTACCGCGTGGTGACTTATCGCACATTAGTTTTCTGTATTTCGGCAGTGTTTGCTGCCATTGCGGGTATTATTTATGCGGTTTGGCTCAAATATACGGGCCCCGAAACCGTTTTGTCTTTTTCGATTAACATTGATATTTTATTGATGGTGGTGATTGGCGGTATGGGCACGATGAGTGGCGCAGTGATTGGCGTAGTATTGCTGAATTTGGCGCAATATTATCTGCGTGATATCATGCAATTGGGCGCTGAAGCGACTGCCAACTTACCACTCATTCCTGAATTGTTGAATCCTGATCGGTGGCTGTTATGGCTAGGGTTATCATTCATTTTATTGGTGTATTTCTTCCCCGCAGGCATTGCTGGTACCATGTTAAAACCGAGGGTGAAGTGATGCAGAGACGCTCAGAATATATTCAGGTTGCTGCTCATTCAATCCATATATCGCACTGGGGTAATCCATCGTCGCCAGCTTTGATTATGTGGCATGGCTTGGCGCGAACTGGTCGCGACTTTGATGGTGCCGCACACATTTTATCCAAAGACTATTTTGTGATATGTCCCGATACAATTGGCCGTGGATTGTCGAGCTGGGGACAGAATCCGCGAACAGATTATAGCCTGAAAAGCTATGCAGAAATCGCTGAGGCGATTATAGATTACTACAAGATTGAAAAATTGCGTTGGTTTGGCACTTCAATGGGTGGATTGATTGGCATGTTGTTAGCTGGTGGTGTATTAAATGAGCGCATTACCCATTTAGTAATCAATGATATTGGTCCCGAAATTGGGTCTGATGCCTTATCTAGAATCATAGAATATGTAGGTAGTCCACCTTCATTTGCGAGCATGCCAGAATTTAAAGTGTGGTTAGAAAAAATATATGCCCCATTTGGTGAAAATAGCGAAGAATTTTGGCAATTAATGGCAGATAGTTCAATGCGGCGGCGTAGTGATGGTCGCATTACCACTCATTACGACCCCGAGATTATTAATCAATTTTCTCATAATGCGGATGAGCTACCTCTGTGGGAAGTCTATCAGAATATTTCTGCAAAAATTCTAATTACCCGTGGTAGTGAGTCAGATGTCTTGCCAACTAATGTTGGTGATAAGATGTTGAAATATAATGACAACGCGAGCTTGCAAGAAATTAAAAAATTCGGTCATGCTCCTACATTTAATTCAATTGAATCTATCGATTTATTAAGATTATTTTTGAATTGAAAATAATCCTTATTTCAAAACTTCCAGTGCCAGTCTCTAAATATTTCAAGACAATTAGCTTTTTGAACAAGCTTAGAGCTTTATTCAGAAGTAAATGTACTTATCCAATCTATGAGTACCTGAGGTGCTCCCCAATAATGCGACAGTGACTTAAGCTCCAATTTTTGCTTGACTGGTCCATAACCAGACGAGGAAATCTAAGATATCCAAACGTAAGAACCATAATCCAGCCTTTAAAGCCCGTGTTGCTTTAGAAGCCATAAAAGGCGAACAAACGGTCACGAAACAGGCCAGTTATTTTGGTGTTCACCCCACTCAAATTCATCATTGGAAACGCTCACTGCTTGAAGGTGCAGCCGAAGTTTTTGAACGTAGTCAGAAGACAAAGCCATCCTATGATAGTGATGTCAAAGTAAAAGCCCTTCACGCCAAGATAGGGGAGTTGGCCGTCGCCAATGATTTTTGCTGGAAAAGCTAGCGCCTTGGCTCGACAAGTGAGGGTTAGCATGATTAACAAAAAACACCCAAAGTTGGCGATAAAATTTCAATTTCAATGTCAGCTATTGTCAATATCTCGCTCTTTGGCTTATCGACAGGTCAAAGGCGAAACTGATTATAATCTTGAGTTGATGACTTTGATTGATAAACAATTCTTGGCAGCGCCATTCTATGGTGTTGGGCAGATGAGGTGACATTTATGCGCGCAAGCTTATAAAGTCAATATCAAACGGATACGCAGGCTTATGCGCTTGATGGGGCTGATGCCGATCTATCAGAAGCCCAGCACCAGCAAACCCAATAAGCAACATAAAATATATCCTTGTTTATAGAGAGGAATGAATATTACTAAGCTAAATCATGTTTGGTGTGCTGACATTACTTATATTCCGATGCGTAAGGGCTTTTTATATCTGGTTGCGATTATGGACTGGGCAACGCGCAGGGTCTTGAGTTGGCGCTTATCAAATACCATGGAGACTGATTTTTGCATTGAGGCTTTGAATGAAGCCATTCATCGCTTTGGTGCACCTAAGATCTTTAACACCGATCAAGGCAGTCAATTCACGTCTTGGCAATGGATTAATACGCTTAAATATGAATACGTTTATTTACATGCTTGGAGTGGTGGTACAGAAGCCAGAGAAGGAATTGGCAAGTGGAACAACTTTTATAATACAGAACGTCCACAGAGCCTGCCCCAGTCTTTGGGTACAAAGCTCTTTGTGGTTTAACGCCTGATGTGATTTATTGGAACAAATTAAACAATCAACCCAACGACTGGTTAGTGAAAAGTGTAGCTTAAATCAATGCAAAATTTGTCGCATTTTTGGGGGGCACCTCGGGTATTGTTGTTTATAATTGAACCGAATTATGTGCTAGTCTACCATAATTCAGTAAAATTCTTGTAATAACCAAGCTTCCGAAAAGGAACACGCAGTATGATTGCCTACGTCAGTGTAGGTGCTGATGATATCGCTCGTGCGAAACGGTTTTACTCAGCGTTCCTGCCAGCTCTTGATTACGCGCTGACGGAGGGTTCTGAGGGTTAAGCTACACGTGCCCGAACAACTGGGGCAGTCCACCGCTATCCTGGATTTCTATGTTAAACCAACCTTCAATGGACGTCCTGCCTCGGCTGGGAACGGTGCTATGATCGCATTAGAGGCTCGCAGTCAAAAACAGGTTCGTGACCTTCACTCTGCCGCACTTGCTGCGGGCGGGTTTGACGAGGGCCAGTCGGGCTTTCGTGACTTGTATGGACCTCATTTGATGTTGGCTGCCTTCGCGACCCTCAAGGCAACAAAATCGCACTGTTCTCCAACGAATCGGGCGAATCTGGACGAGAGGGTTAGCGCGGGTTAACCTATTATAATGAATGGTAGTTTCGCCAAAATCTTAACTTCTTGCCCGAGAAAATGATATCAAGTGCCCCCTTATTCTCTGTAACCCATAGAAAACCTCATAAAAAATTGCCAAATATTACCCCAGATAACCATGAACAAACCCAGAATACACCACATCATTGGACAACTTTCTGGGAATCTCTAATTGAAGTCACAGCGTGCCAAGGTTTTTATTAGATTTATGCATTTGATAGAATACTGTTTGAACAGATTTTATAGTCCAGCACGCGCAAAGAAGTCGATCTTTTTCAATTATTTGTATTAAATAATGTATCAACGATAGGACAGTCTGGCACATCGCCATTGTTACAATCTGCGACCATTACCATTAGATCAGCCTCTAATTTTTTAAGACCCGTTATTTTATCTCTCAAGGTTTCTAGGTGCTTCAATGCAACGTTGTGCATTTCTTCACAGGTAAAATCTTTTCGATCTACCATTTCAAAGAGTGTTCTAATTTCTTTAATATTAAATCCTAGATCTCTTGAACGCCGTATGAAAAATAAACGTTTCAACTGGCTATGGTCATATTGTCGGTTACCACCACTTGTCCTATCAGGCTTTGGTAAAATGCCTATTTTCTCGTAATATCGTATTGTCTCGATATTAACTCCTGTCTTTTTAGACATAAGCCCAATCGCATAGCCTCTAGACTTCGTGATGATTTTCATGAAAGAACCTCTTGCATCTGTAGTTACTACAGATGCTATTTTACCATTAATCAAAGTAATTACGAGTGTGAAAATGACTGAAACAACTGATTTGTTGGAAAAGCAGGAATTAAAGGTAGCTAGAAAAACGCGTATGATAGCCGCGGGAGGGATCCTTGGTGCCATCGCTGCATCTACTTGTTGTATTGTACCGTTAATCCTCTTTAGCGTAGGTGTGTCAGGTGCATGGATAGGAAATTTGACGGCTTTGGAGCCGTACAAACCAATTTTCATCACTATAACTTTTGGGCTTTTAGCCTATGGGTATTGGGTGGTTTACAGAAAACCCAGAGTATGTGTTGATGGTGAGGTCTGCGCTCGACCACTGCCCAATAGGCTCGTAAAAATATCGTTATGGAGTGCAACAATCTTAACATTTATTGCAACTTTTTGGACATGGATTGCACCAGTTGTTGCTCCTATTCTTCTCGGTCTATGAAAGGACATATTATGAAAAAAATACTGAGCGCTCTTATGTTAGTTTGTACATTTGTTGCATCCCCGACATTGGCTGTCGAGCGAACAATTAATTTTGCCGTACCAGGGATGTTCTGTGCGAGTTGCCCATTTATTGTAGAAGCAGCAATGGGGGAAGTTAAGGGAGTTATCTCTGTCACCGCCGATACCGAGACTCGTACTGCTTTGGTCGTTTATGATGATGAGATTACCTCAACAGAAAACATTGCAGCTGCATCGGAATCGGCAGGATATGAAGCAAAACTTGTTAAGTCTGGATCATAATCAATGAACGAAAAAACTCTTTTGAGGACGGCAATCATTGGCACAATCACAGCGGCCTTATGCTGCTTTACCCCCGTGTTGGTGATTGTATTTGGTGTCATGGGATTATCTGCTTTGGTTGGTTACCTAGATTATGTGCTTTTGCCTGCACTTGGAATATTTGTATTATTGACGATTTACGCCCTATGGCGCAAGCGTAACAACGCTTAAATATTATAAGGATGGATAGTTTATGGGTAATTGTTGTGACAATAATGACAAAAGTTATGACGTTGCTGTAATCGGAGCCGGTTCTGCTGGATTTTCTGCTGCGATTACAGCTGCTGATGAGGGTGCTAGCGTTGTGCTTATTGGTCATGGCACAATAGGCGGAACATGTGTAAATGTGGGTTGTGTTCCTTCCAAAGCGATGATACGTGCTGTTGAAATCATGCATTCTGCTCGCGTATCTGATAGATTTGATGGCGTTGAGGCATCTGCGAAAATCACTGATTGGGCTGCTGTAATACGACAAAAACAAGCATTGGTAGATGATCTACGCACAGCTAAATATATTGATGTTCTTCCAAATTATGAGGCTATAAAATATATGGAAGGAGTTGCCCAATTTCAGGCGGACGGCTCTTTAACAGTTAATGGTGAGGTAATTACAGCAAGTAAGATAATTATCGCAACTGGCTCCCGCCCACATGTTCCAGATATTTCTGGGATTGAATCGATTATGTGGCTTGATAGCACATCAGCTCTTGAACTCGAGGTGCTTCCAGAATCCATGATGATTATGGGAGGAGGGTATGTCGGTGTCGAATTGGCGCAGATGTTTTCAAGAGCGGGAGTGAAAGTTACAGTTGTAACGCGAAGTAGGCTCTTACCCGAAGCTGAGCCCGAAATTGCTGAGGCCTTAACACAATATTTTGAAGCGGAAGGTATCAGCATAATCACTGGAGTTACTTATGACTGTTTTGAAAAAAGTGGCAAAAACATTATTTTACATGGGCAGAAGTCAGGCGAGCCTGTCAAAATAATTTCGGAACGTTTGTTGCTAACCACGGGTCGGGTGCCAAATACTAGTAGCTTGAATTTACATAATGCAGGCATCAAAATGGATGCTCATGGTGGAATTGTTACCGACCGCACTATGCAAACATCCCAAGAAAATATATACGCGGCAGGCGATGTTACGGGCCGCGATCAATTTGTCTATATGGCAGCATATGGTGCTAAATTGGCCGCTAAAAACGCTACGAATGGTGAGCGCTTGGTTTACGATAACTCCACTATGCCAACAGTTGTATTTTCTGACCCGCAAGTTGCCAGTGTTGGGTTAACAGAATATTCTGCAAACGAGCAAGGGATTGAAACTATAACATCTATCCTTCCACTTAAGTATGTTCCAAGGGCGTTAGCTGCTCGGGATACACGTGGTTTAATTAAGCTTGTGGCGGACAAGAATAACAAGAAGCTTCTGGGCGCGCATATTCTAGCGCCGGAGGGGGCGGATAGTATTCAGACTGCTGCAATGGCACTAAAAGCTGGCATGACTTATGATGACCTTGGTTCAATGATTTTTCCGTACCTAACAACCGTTGAAGGCCTTAAGTTAGCCGCACAGACTTTTGAAAAAGATGTTGCCAAGCTGTCTTGCTGCGCTGGTTAGTAAACAAAAAGAGTTAAGGAGGCTTTCGATGGAGTGTTTTTACATGGCTGCCTTTACTACAAAACAATTGAAACAGCTAACAAGAAATGAATTAGGGCTATCCATTATTAGCAAACACAAAATGTCAAGAAGATGCTAAATTCTGTAGCATCAAACAAAGCACACCCGAACCTTATATTGATATTCCATCCGCTTCAAATATCGTAATGGCCGCTGATCAGTCGATCCAAATGATATTTAGTAAACTAATTTTCGAGTCAATAGAATGACATTTGAGTATTTGCTGTGGTCCACCTAAACCATTTAGTAGATTAAATCTTCTCTTTGTTAATGGTAAATGATTTGGGAATAGTAATCTGGTGGCTAGCTAAATAGCAACTGAACATATCCCGGCGTTGGACAACCTGAACTCATAATCAAGTTATTGATTCGGTTCATCTTTGAAGTATATTGATGACATTATTGGACATAAGTTGTCCAATGTTACCCCAGATAACCATGAGCAAACCCAGAATACACCATACCATTGGACAACCTTATTAAAGTCAATAATTAGAGCCGCATAGTTCTAATTTTTTGATCTCGTATTGCCTCTATGAAATAGATTTGATGGAATGTCAGTGGAGTTTTAAAATTAAATTGAAATTGTCACTTCATTAGGGATTCTAACCACATTTTAGGCTAATTAAATGAATGTGATACGTTTTTTAGATGGTGGATGAGGAGGGTTGATAGTTTATCTCTATAATTTATATAAAACAAAGTGTTAATTGCATTTATTAGAGTAAAATTATATCAAAATATATGTCAATTATTATATACTGTTTATTGACTTTGCCATTTACAATTAACTATTATAATTTAAGAGGTTAGTTTTTAAAAAGTTGTAAAACCTTACATCATCAGCACGAGTTACATTGATGCGTAAGCTCGGTAAACTTTTTTCGGAATCGACCGCAAAAAGTGAGCCTGGAGCTAAAAATATACCCTTTTTTGCTGCATTCTGTGCCAACTCAAGATCGGAAATATTAGGGGGTAACATGAGTTGCAAATAATAGCCAAATGTATTCCGAGTGAAAAGCTCAAAACCCATGTCGCTGAGCTTATTGCTTACATTGTTTGCAGCTTCAATCACCCGATTTGATATTTTTTTCAAATGCTTTTGGTAGCGTCGGCTATTTATAAATTCTGCAATGATAATTTCTGAATATCGTGAGCTATTGACGCTTGTTATCATCTTCAGCTCAGCTAGGCTCGCCACAATATCTGGGTGTGCGATGATATAGCCAGATCGATAACTTGCTGAAAGAGTTTTTGAATATGTGCCAACAAACATAACATTGTTAAAGCCATCTAGGGTCGCCAACCTTGTACCTTTTACACTGAGTAGGTCGATAAACGGATCATCATCAACAATTAGAAAATTATATTGAGATGCTATCTGCAATACTGAATGTGCGGTTCGCAAATCAAATGAGCTACCCGTTGGATTTTGCGCTGTAGATTGAGTGAAGAATAATAAAGGTTTTAAGTTCTCAGCTTTGTTTTTTAAATCTTTTAAATCTGGCCCATTTAGTGTTCTTTTTACTCCCACAAAATTAATCTTTGAGAGTTTTAATTTGGCGAATAAAGGGTAATAGCCTGGGTCATCGACCAACACCGTATCACCAGGCGATAAATACCGCCTAATGATGAGGTCTAAGGCGTGATTGGCACCAAATGTGGTGACGATTTGATCGGCAGAAATGTCGAGATTTAATGCTTGATGTTGAGTGACGATGCAATCACGTAGAGCGCCGTAACCATAGGGGGATCCATAGCCTGATGAATCATTTTTAATGGCAGATATGGCATTTGGCGAAGAGCGTTTAGGGATTGTATCATCCATCCAAGATGCAGGTGGTCTGCCATCGCCCACACGTACCAAATAGTCTTTTTCAAGTTGGGCGCGTAGTAAGGAGATAATGTCACTGGCTTGTTTAACATGCTCGGGCTTGACTTCTGCCAATTTTAATTTTGTTGAATTGACAAAAAAACCTGCGCCTTGTTTGGCGCTAACCATTCCATTTACGACCAGTTGATCGTATACGGTGACAATGGTGTTTTTTGAAACTTTAAAATCTTCTGCTGCATTGCGTATCGAAGGAAGCCTTGTTCCCGAGGTGATCTTACCCTGTTCAATTTGCCGCAAAATGGTTTGATAAACCGTTTCTATTTTTGTTTTTGTCATATTTCGAGGATCCGAATATTTTGTACCTTTTTTTATGTGGGTACAATTTTGAATAAAATAGTAATATTGTATCTGTATGTCAAATTGGTTTTTGAATAAATTACGGAAACGATGTAAAGAATATAATTAGAAATTTGGTAAAAAAATAATGAAAAAAATATCATCGCGCATTGAGAATATACGCAATCTGGAACCGCATGAGCGATTGGCAAAAATTGGTTTGGTGTCTGGTCTGGATGTTGTTGATCAGCAGAATTTAGCGGGTGCAGATGCGCTGGGTATTAATGTTGCCAATGGCATGATTGAAAATGTAATCGGAAAATTTGAGTTGCCGCTTGGGGTTGCTACTAATTTTATCGTCAATGGCAAAGAATATCTCATCCCGATGGCGGTTGAAGAACCATCAGTGGTGGCCGCAGCCTCTTATATGGCAAAAATTGCCCGTGACGGTGGCGGGTTTGAAGCCAGTTGCACGCAACCTATTATGCGGGCGCAAGTGCAAATTTTAGGCATTAAAGACCCACATGGTACGCGGCTTAAATTATTGGTTGAGGCTGATGAAATCATTGCTTTAGCAAATTCAAAAGACAAAGTTTTAATTGGCCTTGGTGGTGGTTGCCAAGATATTGAAGTGCATATTTTTGAGGACACTCCCATTGGTCCCATGGTGGTGCTGCATTTATTGGTAAATGTTTGCGATGCCATGGGCGCCAATACTGTTAACACAATGGCAGAGATGACTGCGCCATTGATAGAAAAAATTTCGGGCGGTAAAGTGCGGTTGCGTATTTTATCGAACTTAGCCGATAAACGTTTAGTGCGGGGCAGGGTGCGAGTGTCACCCGAAGCGCTTAGCACTAAAACACTTGTTGGTGCGGATGTGGCACAAGGCATAGTTGAAGCCTGTGCTTTGGCAATCATTGATCCTTATAGAGCGGCAACCCACAATAAAGGCATTATGAACGGCATTGACCCTGTTGTATTGGCAACAGGCAATGACTGGCGGGCTATTGAGGCGGGCGCCCATGCATGGGCGGCGCGTGATGGCCGCTATACATCTTTGTCGAGATGGGAAATAGATAGTGATGGTCATTTGGTTGGCAGCATTGAGATGCCAATGGCTATGGGCATCGTTGGTGGCGCTACGAAAACCCACCCTGCAGCCCAAGCGGCTTTAAAACTAATGAATATTCAATCGGCACAAGAGTTGGCGCAGGTGACCATTGCAGTTGGTTTGGCGCAAAATATGGCTGCTTTGCGTGCTTTGGCAACTGAGGGCATTCAAAAGGGTCATATGGCTTTACATGCCCGCAACATTGCCATCATGGCAGGCGCAAAAGGTGCTGATGTCGAAAGTGTTGCCAAAACCATCGCCAAAGAAGGCGCGGTGAATGTGGATAGAGCTAAACAGATTTTGAACGAAGTTTCAAATTAGAACGAAGACTAATAGTAACAGAGGGAAATAAAATGACTAAACAAGATAGACGTAAGTTTTTAAAGCAAATGGGGGCCGCATCGCTTGCTGCACCTGCTATTGTAGCAGTTTCTAGCCTAGAGGCGAAAGCTGCTGACGTAACGCAATGGCGTATGCAAGCTTTGTGGGGCGGCGGCACCACACCGATGAAATATGAAGAAAAATTTGCAGCACGGGTTAAACAATTAACTGGTGGAAGTTTAGACATCACAGTATTTGCAGGTGGTCAAATTGTACCCAATGCCCAGGCATTTGATGCCGTTCGTGGCGGTGCGCTTCAGCTGATGAAAACATTTGATGGCTATACAGCGGGTAAAATTCCTGCTCATGGTTTCTCATCAACTGTACCATTTGGTTTCCCTGAAGCTGACATGTATGAAGCTTGGTTCTATGAGGCCGGCGGCTTGGAGCTTGCGCGTAAATCTTATGCACCAGCAGGCTTAACTTATATCGCTCCGACAGTTTATGGTGAAGAACCATTACATTCTAAAGTCGAGATTAGAAAAATTGCCGATATGAAGGGTCTGAAAGGCCGTTTTGTTGGTTTGGCTTCTGCGGTTATGGCTGAATTTGGAGTGGCGGTTTCGCCATTGCCTACATCTGAAGTTTATTCGGCTTTAGATAAAGGCCTTATTGACTTTGCTGACCGTGGCGATGTGAAAGCCAATTATGAAGCTGGCTTGCATGAAGTGGCGAAATATCTAATTCTGCCAGGTGTTCATCAACCAACCACAGCCACATCATATATTGCCAATACGGCTGCATTTGAGCAATTAGATGATCAGCAAAAAGGTGCGTTGGAAGTTGCTGCTCGTGAAGTTTCGGGTGCTCTGCGCCATGATATTATGGTTTCAAATGCTGAATATCTTAAGAAATTCGAAGAAAAAGGTGTTGAAATTATTCGCTTTGATGAGCAGGATATTGCTGATTCTCGTGTTAAAGCTGTTGTTGCTTGGGGGAATGCCACTAAAGGTGATGCCTTAGCCACAGAAATGATGGAAACTCAAAAATCACTTATGCAACAATTTGGTCTGCTTTAATCAATTCAGATAAAGTGAATTGAAAAATGAAAAAGAGACTGCCTCAGCGATGAGGCAGTTTTGTTTATGGAAAATAGATTATGTTAAATATCGCCAACGCCATCACCACAACCAATAAGCACATATATGGTTTGGTGAAATGGCTAGTCTTTATCATTGCTGGCCTGATGGTGGTGGAGGTGATTTCTAGATACAGCCTCACCACACCGACATCTTGGGCGCCTGAATTAGCCACTTTATTGTTTGGGCCATTCTTTTTATTGGGCGGGCCATATTTATTGCATATGGGCGGGCATGTGGCTGTTGATCTTGTGAGCTCTCGCGCTAAAGGTAAGTTGAAAATGACGCTTGAAATTGCAGCTATATTATTGGCAATGGTTTTTGGTGGGATTTTATTATGGTTTAGTGTGCCGTTGGTCATTAGTTCGTTTAATTATGCTGAAACCAGTTATTCGGCATGGAACCCCATAGTTTGGCCGTCTAAGGCTGCTTTGCCTTTTGCTTCTTTGTTATTGTTGTTGCAAGGTTTCGCTGAGCTGGTTTTTATTATTGGGGATTCAAATGGATCAGAAACCTCTACTGTTAATGAGGTGAAATGATGGAAAGTTCATATATTCTCTTGGGCATGTTCACCGCGTTGGTGGTGTTGATGCTTTCGGGCACAGGTTTGGCCTTTGTTTTGGGGGCAATAGCGTTTTTATCGACCATGTTTATATGGGGGCCGAGTGCCCTGATTGTGGCGGTGCTCAATACCTTTGATACCATGACATCCGAGTCTTTAATGGCCATTCCGCTCTATGTATTGATGGCGTCTATATTGCAAAAATCTGACATTATTGATGATTTATATAATGCCATGGAAAAATGGTTTGGCGGCTTACATGGTGGTTTGGCAATTGGCACCGTGGTCATCTGCACCATTATGGCGGCGATGACTGGTGTGGTTGGCGCGGCAGTTGCGGCCATGGGCATATTGGCTTTACCATCTATGTTGGCGCGTAAATATGACGAGCCATTGGCATTGGGTGCAATTTGCGCAGGCGGTACGTTGGGCATTCTCATTCCGCCCAGTGTGGTGACCATTGTTTACGCCATCACTGCGCAGATATCGATTGGTAAAATGTTCATTGCGGGCATCATGCCTGGCATTATTTTGGCAACTAGTTACAGCTTATATATTTATATTCGTGCTCGTATAAACCCAAAATTGGCACCAATTGCCGAAGACACTTTAAATATACCAATGGCTGAAAAGCTTAAATCGCTTAAAACTTTAGCTTTGCCAGGTTTGGTTATATTTAGCGTATTGGGCACCATATACCTTGGTCTTGCCACTCCAACAGAAGCGGCGGGCATTGGCGTTTTGGGCGCTCTATTTTCGGCTGCCGTGGCCGGTAAATTAAAGATCAATAATCTATCGGCAGCGGCAAATGACACCATAAAAGTAACTGCCATGATTCTCTGGATTACCATTGGTGCGCGGGCTTTTATCTCGGTATTTGTGGCTACAGGTGGCGCCGATTCTATTTTAGACTTTGTGCAGACTTTAGAGGCCTCTAAATGGGTTATATTATTTGCAATGTTGGCCATTTTGATCTTTTTAGGGCTGTTTCTAGATGAAATCGGCATCATTCTATTATGTGTTCCCGTGTTTTTGCCTATCATTAAAATCTTGGGTTTTGACCCCTTATGGTTTGGTGTGTTGTTTATGATCACCGCGCAAATGGCTTATATCACCCCACCATTTGGCTATACATTATTCTATCTAAAGGGCGTATTGCCAGACAATATTGGTATTGGGCAGGTTTACCGCGGGGTGATTCCGTTCTTCTTAATCCAAGTGGTGGTTTTGGCGATGTTTGTTATGTTCCCAGACATTGTCACATGGTTGCCAAATTTGGGTTCTAATTAGCCTCTAAACCCATTCACTAAAGGGATGTTCATGCCGAATGAAAAACAGATCACAATTTTTGAAGTTGGCCCACGTGATGGTTTGCAGAATGTTAAAAATAACATCGCTACAGCAGATAAAGTGGGGTTAATTAACGCTTTGTCCAAAACAGGGCTGACAAAAATCGAAGCCACCAGCTTTGTAAACCCAAAATGGATACCGCAGTTGGCTGATGCCAAGGAGGTGATGGCACAAATCGAGCGCCATAAGCACGTCGATTATTCGGTTTTAACCCCAAATTGTGTGGGTCTGGAACGGGCGATAGTTGCCAAAGCCGATGAAGTGTCGATATTCACCTCGGCATCAGAAGGTTTTTGCCAAGCCAATTTAAATTGCACAATTGAACAAAGCTTTGAGCGTTTTGTACCATTGATGCAAAAAGCCAAATCAGCAGGCATCAAGGTGCGCGGCTACATATCCAACATTATCGAATGCCCATTTGATGGAGTAACCGACCCTAGCGTTGTGGCTGTCTTAACAAAAAGATTGATCGACATTGGTTGTTATGAGGTTTCATTGGGTGATACATTGGGTAAAGGAGATAAAAATAGCGTTAAAAGATTAATGCAGCAAGTTATTAAACAAGTGTCTGCCCAACAGCTTGCAGGGCATTTTCATGATACCTATGGCCGCGCACTAGAGAATGTTGATGTCTGTTTAGAATTTGGTGTCAGTGTGTTTGATAGCTCCATTGGCGGCATTGGTGGCTGCCCTTATGCCCCCGGTGCCAAAGGGAATGTAGCAACAGAAAAACTCGTGCAACATGTTGAAGGTTTTGGTTTTAAAACAGGTGTTGATGTTGATGCATTGCATTCCATTGCTCAGAATTTACCGAGTTAAGTTATCAAGAATAATTATCAGAGTGACAGAAAGACAATTGGAAGTGTTGCCAAACGGGTAATTCGTTTAATGGGGTTTCGGAAGTTGAGTTCAACAAAGCTGGACTTGTCTTAAATTGAAGTGGTCCTGCAAATTCGGACAGTGTGTTAAGATGTATTCAACCAGTAAGATTGGATATAAAGATGACAAAACGACGGAATTATTTAGATAATTTCAAAACCAAAGTGGCGCTTGAAGCTTTGCGAGGTGACAAGACTGTTCAGGAGATTGCAACCAAGCATCATCTTCATCCAACACAAGTCAGCACTTGGAAGCGTCAAGCTGTAGAAGGTTTATCAGGTGTTTTCACAGATAAGGCAAAGAAAGCTGGTGTTCAAGATAGTGATATCAAAGATCTTCACGCTAAGATTGGTCGTCTTGCCATGGAAAATGATTTTTTGTCACAAGGGCTAGATCGTTGAGTCCGTCTAAACGCCGAGATATGATCAAACAGGATAATGTTAACATAAGTTTAAGCCGTCAATGTAAGCTATTGAAGATTAGCCGGTCTTCTATTTATTATCGCCGCGTTGACTTCAATCCAGTAACACTTGACCTGATGAATGAGGTTGACCAGATATTTACTAAATACCCGTTCTTTGGTAGCCGTCAGATTGCAGCTTATCTTCCAAGAGTTGGTTTTGCTGCTGGTCGTCATCGGGTTAGACGCTTAATGCGTATTATGGGTTTGCAGACTATTTACAAAAGGCCAAATACGAGCAAGAAGCATCCACAGCATCCTGTTTATCCCTATTTACTTAGAAAGCTCGCCATTACACGGGCTAATCATGTTTGGTGTAGTGACATTACATATATCCCCATGAAGCGTGGTTTTTTATATTTGGTTGCGATTATGGATTGGGCTACACGAAAGGTTTTGTCTTGGCGCCTTTCAAATACGTTGGATACAAGTTTTTGTATTGAGGCGCTTAATGAGGCCATTGCCCAAGCCGAATGGCTCAATAGCATTTTAGATGCCTGGCGCAAAGGCGATATGAAAACCGCACAACTAATTCTCGATCATTGGGCAGAAGGCAAAGCCTATCAAAATCTAGTCACAGCCCCCATCATGCCTTTAGCCATTCCGCAACTCACCCTAAAAAATGACCCATCACAACGCACCCTAAAAAACCTAATTTCGCGCTATTTGGATAGCTCAAATTATGATCGCCTAAGCAACAAATCCAAGCAAGATTATAAATATCACCTTAATGCCTTGCCCGAAAATGTGCTATATTCAAAAAAATTCAAAACCGATCATTTGGCCGCAAATTTCACCCGCGGCATCGCCAAAGCCCTTTACGAGAAATTATATAAAGAAATTTCGCCAAACACAGCGAAAGCCCGCCTAACAGTTGTCAGGTTGTTATTCTCATATGCCATAGATATTGATTGGATAACAACCAACCCAGTCGAGCGTTTATCTATGAAATCCAGCAAACCCCGTGTGGTCGTATGGTTAGATCAAGAAATCAGAGAATTTGTCAAACAGGCCGATGTAATGGGCTATGCTTCAATTTCTGATGCGGTTATCATTGGCTGCCACGGCGCACAACGCCAAGCAGATATTCTAAACATGAAAGAAACCCAATACATCCCAAAATCAGAATTTAGCCAATACAGCACCATTCGCACAATCCAAAGCAAAACCAAAGCACTAGTGAATGTGCCATTAACCCCGCACAGCGAGCAACGCATACAAAATGCCATATTGCGCAACCAAGCCTATAGGGCTAGCTCCACAATCATCAATTCAAGCAGACCATTGCTAGTCTGCGAAAACACCATCGGCCGCCGTGGCCAATACCACACATGGCAACAAAAAAACTTCAACACATGGTTCAACAACGTAAAACGTAAAGTGGTAGAAAAACAACCAGAATTTGCAACTAAAAATTTCCAAGATTTGCGCGATACCGCGGTCACGTTAATGGCGCGGGCAGATGCAACAGCCTTCGAAATCGCCACCATAACAGGCCATAGCCTAACTAGCATAACGCAGATACTAAAACACTACCTCATAATGGATCAAGCAATGGCTAATAATGCCATTAAAAAAATGGTAAAATACCTAGATGGCCAGCTCATAAAATAGAACAAACCAGAACAGATATAATCAAATAGTCAACCAGTTGACTGCATTATTAGTCAACCAAATCGGTTTTGTTCCACTATTGTTCCAAAGCTATAACCAAAAAAACCCTATGATATCATAGGGTTAAAGTGGTGCCGGTTAGGGGACTCGAACTCCTGACCTACTGATTACAAATCAGTTGCTCTACCAACTGAGCTAAACCGGCGACGTTGGTAATTGCTTACCCGTCTTGATGTGCTGTATAAAATACATATTAGATGTTGTCAAAATTAATTTGCGGATTTTAAACATATCCCCTGAATTATAGTTAAATAGGCCAATGGCTTGAGCCTAAAGCCATACTGAATATACATATTTGCTCGTCATAGCGAAACTCATGATGATGATCAGCGGTTTAATGAATTTTGTGCCGCCATTAACAATCGCCAGTGAACCAAGATAACCGCCGATAATTTGGCCGATAATCATAATGCCACCGACTAGCCAAATTACATCGCCTGAAAAGATAAATACCACCAGCGAGGCAAAGTTTGAGGCAAGGTTTAGAAATTTTGCTATGGATGTGGATTTGATGAGATTTTGTCCGCGTAAGGCAACCCCCGCAGTGGCAAAGAATGAGCCTGTACCAGGGCCTAAAATACCATCATAAAAGCCGATGAGTGGCACAATGACATAACGGTATATTGGTCGCGATATTCTAGGTTCACGCTCTATATGATCATGCATTTTGGGTGCAAAGACAAAATATAGTCCAATGGACACCAAAACAATAGGAATGATGATTTGCAATTTGGCGGCATTGATAAATAATAAGATAAATGCACCCAAAGCCGCCCCCGCTAAAGAGGCAAAAAACAGTGAAAAAACATCTTGTTTGCGAACCACACGCTTTTTATAAACAGTTATGGATGAGGTGAGGGTGCCAAAGACACCTTGTAACTTATTAGTGGCTATAGCGGCAATGGGCGGCAGGCCTGTGAGTAATAATGCGGGTAGGGTGATGAGCCCCCCACCACCTGCCAGCGCATCTATAAAGCCTGCAAAACCGCCCGCTAAAAACAATATAATGATGATGTCATAAGTTAAATTTATTTCGGACATATGCTACCCATTGGTTTTGCTTCAATTTATGAGCTGAATATTGAGCTGTCAATTCAATAGATTGAATGAGTGGAGTGGATATATCTATCTATATTCTTTTTGTGGGTCACTGTTATTTTTTTGGTAAAATATCACGCCCCAAATCACGCCTAGCAAAACATAAAGAATGCGCCAATGGTCGATATCGATAATCCACGCTTCTAATGACAGTGAAATAAATGTGGCATAGAAAACCACAAATAATTTACGCAAGGCATGGGTTTGGAAACAATATTTAAACCCCATAATTATGGTGCTAAAGACAATGAATAAATAGCTAAAACCTGCAACCCAGCCGCCAATTAAGAATTGGGTGAGATAGGTGTTATGTACATCCTCATTATGCGTCCACCCGAATTCTTTAGCACCAATGCCCAGTGGGTTTTCGATGAGAATTTTTAGCGCATCAATATGATGGGTGAAACGACCGCCTTCTTCAACATCATAAGACTGTGAAAGCGAGGCACGCTCTGACAATAGATCAGTAATGGTTGGAATGTTAAGCGCAACAACTAATGCCAAAACCATAAAGGTGATCGAAATGAGGATATAGAGTGATAAATACACCCGAAACCGATTGGTTACAGCGGTGTAATACATGGAAGCAAGCATGATAAAGGTGGAGAATAAGAACACCCCCCAAGCACCACGCGAGAAGCTTAGCAACAGGCCCAGTAGCAAAATGTTGAATTTGCTAACCGCAATTATTTTGCCTTTTATATCACCATTGACAACCCTCTCGAGCAGATAAAGCATAGGCGGTACAATGAACGGGCCATAGACATTGGGGTCTTTAAACCCGCCTTTGGCACGGCCGTAAAGCGTAAATAAATCATAAGTAGGGCCAATGTGGAAATAACCCATAATGGCCAATATAGTGGATATAAGTGCCGCCCATACATAGGCTTTGATAAGAATATTTATCACTTTATGCGGGTCATTATAAACCATAAAAATAAGCCCAATGGCAAATAAGCTCATATATGTGGTGACAATGATGTGCATATATGAATCGCTATAATGTGCCGAATATACAATACCCGCGAAACTACCCATCAGGTTGATAAAACTGATGGTCAATACCCATTTGAGTTGCTGTGGCATCACCATGTTGGTAAAAAACATTAAAAATATGGTGAGCAAAATAAGCAGATCAAACGGCGCTGGCTCGAACGAAACATAACCACTGGATAATATGGCGATATAAAATAGCCAATAACCAAATTTAGTCAGCTTTGTTTCATCAGCTTGCTCGGTTATTTGAGTGGAATAATATGCCATAATTTACGGATTCAATATTTAATAAGCATTTTTGGTGTTGAATAAAGAGAAAGGGGTCATTGCCAATATGTAAAGATCGAAGAAGACTGACCATTTTTCTATATAATAAAGATCATGTTCAACCCGCTGTTGAATTTTTTCTTCGGTATCAGTCTCTCCGCGCCAGCCATTAATTTGTGCCCAACCTGTAATGCCAGGCTTAACTTTATGGCGAGCAAAATAACTATCGACCACTTCGTCATAGAGGCGATTGTCGGCTTTGGCCTGCACCGCGTGTGGCCGTGGCCCAACCAATGACAGTTGCCCCGTAAGTACATTGAAAAATTGAGGTAATTCATCGAGGCTAGTTTTGCGGATAAACTGGCCGACCTTGGTCACCCGTGGATCACCTTTCGTGACCAATTTACTGGCGTTTTTATCTTCCAAATCATCACGCATAGAGCGGAATTTATAGACCATTATCATTTCATTATTAAAGCCATAGCGTTTCTGTTTAAACAGGACAGGCCCCGGGCTATCCAATTTCACGGCAACGGCGACGATCGCCATAATCGGTGACAGAACAATGAGCGCGAGGAATGCGATAACCCGATCTTCGATATTCTTAACGATGTCATCCCATTCAGATAAAGGCCGATCAAATAAATCTAGCACGGGAACGTCGCCAATATAGCTATAGGAATGTGGGCGAAACCGCAATTTGCTTTGTAAGGCTGAAATACGAATGTCAACAGGCAATACCCAAAGTTTCTTGAGCAGATGCAAAAGCCGTGTTTCGGCCGATACGGGCAAGGAAATCAGCAGCAGATCAATATCTGTTTCACGAGCAAATTTTACCAAATCACTAATCTCGCCAAGCTTAGGCAGTCCTGCAACCACATCGGGCGATCTTTCATCATATCTATCATCAAAAATACCGAGTATCTTCACTTCACCCTCCGACCCCTTATTGACCGCTTTAATAAGGTCTTCAGCTGCTTTGCCGCCACCAACCACAACGGCGCGGCGCTCCAAACGACCTTGTTTTAGCCATTTGTTGAACAACCGACGATAAATCAGCCTCGAAATCATGATCGCCGCAAACCCCACGACAAACCAGGCGATAAACCAAACGCGTGAGAAGATGATGCCCGATTTATTAAGGAAAATATAGGTCGCTAATAGGCCGAAAACCACCGTCCAAGCGGTGATGACGCGCAAGCCATGTTTGAGCGTGCTGCGGATGTCTTGAATGGAATAAATATGGAAAAAACCAAACACCAAAACCGCCCCAATCGACATGAAAATTTCAATGTTAAAATAGGCTTGGTTATTACTGGCTGAAATTGATATTTGATTTGAAATATAAAGTATATTAGTCAAGTAACCTGAAATAAAAATAACTAATAAATCAGTAAATCGTATGATAGCCAGTAGTTTAGGATGTAATATTTTTCTTGAATACTTTGATTTTTTATCTGACATATAAACACTCTGGAGATACAATTAAATTAATCACAGATTTAAATGCCATAGGTTTACATAGTTTTAAACAGGCATTCGACCTTAGTCTAATGTGTATAAAATTTTGTAATATTTCGCGCCATTTTTTCAACATTGAAATTTTGCTTCACAAGCTTTTGCAGGTCAGCAACTTTTTCAATATGTTCGGACTTACCATCAAGAGTGTTTTGCATATAGGTGTAAAGTTGCGATTCATCTTCGTTATGAAATAGCAAATCGGCATATTCGCCATAAATTTCGGGTATGCCGCCAACGTCTGAAGCGATGAGTGGCATTCGGGCAGCGATGGTTTCGAGTGTCATATAAGGCAAACCCTCGGCGCGTGATGGCATAACCTGAACTCTGGCCAGCTTAAACGCTTCCTCCGCAGGCGTGGGCGGTAGGAATGTGACATGATCATATATGCCTGCCTTGGCAACCATGCTTTTAAACAACTCTTCCTCTGGGCCATAACCAATAATGATGAGTTTTAAACCTTTATAAGACTTGCATAATTTTGCGAACGCATTAATCAACAGGTCTACCCCTTTAAGCATGCGCAATTCGCCAATATATAAAAAATCGGCGGCATCTGCCACAGGTTTTATTTGATAAAATTCATCTCTAGTCAGGCCATTATGTATGGTTTGAAAAGGTTTTTTTAACCTATCGATTTTTTGCTCAAATAGGCGATGAGAATTTTCACTTTCGAACACAAAGCCATCGGTATATTGCTGTAGATATTTTTCGAGTTTTAAAAATAAAAAACCGACTGGCGAGCTTGGATTATAGTGCAATGTGCCACCATGCATGGTGTAAAAAACTTTGGTTTTACTGCCATCGCCTAATTGTCTTTTGACAAGGCGTGCATAGGCACCGCCCTTGGCACCATGTCCATGAATCACATCAATATTTTTGGTGGTAACAATGTTTTTGACGGCATCAATATTTTGATAATCCGAAAAGCCCGGCAATCGATTGATTGTTAAGTGATCTATGCCCAGCGAAAATATGGGTTCAATGTCAGTAAATAGCCGCTTTACATAATCATTATCAGTTGGTGTGGCGGTAATCATTCCCACTTGATGGCCTTCATTGGCCTGTTGTTCAGCTAAATCTCTGACATGACGAAACAATCCGCCGATTGGTGCCCGCAATATGTGTAATATTTTCATAATATATCTTTTTTCGAAACTTCCCGTTTAGTCATATTCTCAATCACGCTCATTGTGTCGAATGTTTATTGTGTCGCACTTAATGGGCCAAATACCTGAATTATATCGCCTGCTGCCAAGGGAGTTTGCAAGGCAACATTCGCTTCAAACACCCTACCATTATCGCGGCGGGTGAGGCGTACTTCAGTGAGATTGGCACCCTTGATAAAACCACCAGCGCCAGCAATGGCCGCCGCTACAGTCACACCCGGTGTGAAAGAAAATTGCCCAGCAGATTTAACCGCACCCACTATATATATAGGTGTATAGGTGGTGATTTCGGCTGAAACGCTGGGGTTGCGTAAATATTGCTGTGCCAATAAATAAGCGATATATTCGGACAATTGTGTGGATGTTTTACCAAAGGTAGCTACAACACCAAGCAAAGGCATAGATATTTGGCCGCGGTCATTAACTCTATAGGTGTTTGATAGATCTGTTTGTCCAAACACGGTTATTTTAATTTGTTCGCCTGCCAATATGGTATGTGGTTTTACGGTTAATATTGGGTCATCATATTCTCGCATTCCACTTGGTATTGATGTGCAGGAGGCTAGCAGAAGCGCCAAAAACACTATAATTTTAGATATGGAACGAGACAAATTATTACCCTTTTTGTTTGTAATCATATACGAGAATCACCTGATTATGCATTGTTTCTAAATAACTTTAGTTAAAAAACTTGACACATTTTTATTTTGTTAACTTAATTCCAACATTGTTAGCTTAGAGATTCAAAAATAGACACGAATGAACCAAAACAGATTTTTTGATATGAAACAGAATAACCATTTGAAAAACCAATCCAATGACTTTACACCTCAAGAATTTTTTATGAGTATATTGCGGAGTTGGTTAATAATCGTTTCACTTGTAACATTATCTGTTGTTCTTACTATATTGTTTTACATGGTAACCACACCTAAATACACTTCAACTGCTCGTATTTTGTTGGAGGACCGAAAATCGGCTTTAACTAATTTATCGACTATCAATGTCGGCACTGGTACGGCGGCTCAAATCTTAGATGCAAAGCGCGTGGTGAGTGACCAAGTGCAATATTTAAAATCGTTAGATTTGGCCAAAGGCGTTGATAAAATCATCCATTTTGGTAAAATCCCCGAATTTATCGCCGAAACAAACTCAGGAAAATTAGATGTCTATGCCTATTTTGCTGGAAATTTAAAAGTAAAAACACTGCCAGATTCTAATGTGATTGAAATATCTTATACCTCAGAAAGTGCTAAAATGGCCGCCGAAATTGTTAGCACAATCACCAGTGTTTATAAAAACCAAAAAGCCAATGAAGATTTTAATGCCAATAATGAAGCGTCTAACTGGTTGGCCATAAAAGTCAAAGAATTGCAGGACAAACAGCGCATTGCAGATGCAAAAATTGTCGATTATCGCATTCAAAACGGTATATTTGAAGGGCAAAATAATCAGAATTTATTATCTCAGCAATTAACCGCACTGAACGCGAGCCTTGTGACTGCAGTTGGACAACGCGCGGAAACCGTTGCCAGAGCAGATTTGATCAACAGATTGCTCACCCGAAATGGTAATTTGGATTCTGCAAGCGACGTTTTAAACTCAGTTGTCATCCAACAATATCGCCAGCAAGCTCTTACTCTACGGCGCCGTCTAGCTGAGTTGTCTGAAACATTGTTGCCTTCGCATCCGCGTATGTTGAGCTTGGAGGCTGAGCTTAGAAATGTGAATGAGCAAATTAGAAACGAAGCGCGTAATGTGATGTTGTCACTGCGCAATGAGGCTGAGATTTCGCGCCAGCGTGAGAACAGTTTGAAATCAGAATTAAACGACTTAAAGCAGACCGAAGCCAGCTCGTTGGAGCAAAGTGTCGAGCTGAATGCTTTAAAAAGTGAAGCTTCATCAAACCGCATATTACTTGATTCGTATTTAGCAAAATATAGAGAAGCAGATGTGCGAAACAAAACCGACTTTGATACATCTACCGTTCACATTATTTCGGCAGCGGCTGTGCCGTTAGAGCCGTCGGGCATCACCCGCAGCGCGGTCATTGCTGTTATGGGGGTGGTGGGCTTGCTTGCAGGCATAGTGATTGCCACCTTTAAAACTTTATCTCAACACTCCAAACCAACATATAAAAGTGAAAAATCCCGCTCCTATGCACCAGAGCGCGAAAGAGAGCACGAAAGAGACAGCATAATTGGACGAGCAAGAAGCCACAGCGAGCGCAAACTGGGTGCCCGCCTTCAGCACCATAACCATGCTGATCTTGCCAAGCATTTGCCACAGGGTATAGCAGTGTTTGATGATTTAGCATTTATGGCGGCCATTCCATTGACCACCGGCTCCAACCGCCAAAACAACCTTTTAAAAAACGACATTTTAGCTCATTTGGACACCGAATATGCCGATAGCTTTGTTGACTTGGTTGAAAATCTGATGGCGCAATCGAATATTGATTCCAAAAAACGCTATATGATTTCAGGCATTGAAGGCGACGAAGATTCTTATGAAGCGCTGATGAATCTTGGCCGTATCTTGGACATGAAGGGCGCACGCGTATTGATTATGGATTTGGATGCCGACAGCCAGCTATTCTCCAAATCAGTTGTTGAGAATACGAACTTTGGTTTTAGCGATGTGATAAATGGCAAATGTTATTTTGAAGATTGCGTGATAAACGACAATAAATCTGGCGCGGACATTCTATTGGCTGGCAGCAATATCAGCCTGATTGAAGATATAATTACATCCACTGAGATGGAGGAGTTCTTAGATGATCTTGACCAGATTTATGACGTGATACTCATTCATTCAAATGATGTAAGTCAAATGCGTGTCATCGCCTTTATCGACAGTCAAGTAGATTTGACTTTGTTAGTCGCAGATTGGCAAGACCGTACGACCGAGCAATTGCAATCCGCTTTAATGGCATTGAAAGATTTTCAAGGTTCTGACTTTGGACTGTTGCTGATGAGCACAGACATGTACGAATTTGACCGAGAAGTGGCTTAGCTATGCGGTTATTTGGTGCAAGTTTACTCAAAAATATGCTCGATATTGTATATTTTTCTGGACTTTCGCATCTGTTTAAACCAATCGCTCAAGGTGATGGCATTATATTCATGCTGCATCACATTTTACCTGATGCCATTCAAGACAAAGCCAAATTCAGACCTAATGGTTTACTTGAAATCACCCCAGAATTTTTGGAACAGGTAATTATTTATCTGCAGGCTAATGATTATGAAATCATCTCGATAGGTGAAGCAGCACGACGGCTGAATAACCGCACAGCACAAGGCAAAAAACCCTATATTATATTCACCATTGATGATGGCTATTTAGATAATCTTGAGCACGCCTATCCAATATTCAAAAAATATAATTGTCCTTTTACGATATATGTGGCAACCGACCTTTGTGATCATAAGCTATTTATGTGGTGGCGTGCCTTAGACGCAGTGATTAGAGACAATTTGGCAGTTGAATTTAACGCGTCTGGTATAAAAATTGACAAACCCACCCGCAATGTTGAAGAAAAATACGCCGCCTATAATGAGATATATTGGCAATTACGTGACATGGGTGAAGTTAAAAAGCGCGATGCAGTTCTGGCATTGGCTCAAAAATACAATTTTGACCCAATAGAGGAAACCAAATCTGTGGCCATGAGTTGGCAGCAACTTAAACAGTTAGATCAAGATGAGTTGGTGACAATTGGTGCCCACACAATGAGCCACAGCGCGATTGCCAAATTAAGCGACGCAGATGCAAAAACAGAAATTGAGCACTCACGCCAGATCATTCATGATAAAACCGGCATTCTGTGTGAGCATTTCTGCTATCCTTATGGATCACCTGCCGAAGCCAATTTACGGGAGTTTAAATTCACCCAAAAGGCTGGTTATAAAACTGCCGTGACCACGCAAAAAGGCATGTTATATGCAGGCCATAAAGCGCATTTATATGCATTGCCCCGCGTGTCGCTAAATGGTGATTTTCAGCACATTCGTTATGTGAAGACTTATATTTGGGGACTGCCATTCATGCTATGGAATCGATTTAGGAAAATCCACAAATATTAATTATCTCGAGTCTGCCAACAAAGCAGCCAACTCCTGTTGCACGGCCAATAAACCATCACCATTGTTACTTTTTTGTGGGCCGACAAGTTTCAGTAATGCCTGTTTGCTGGTTAAGCGAATGATATTATTATTGTGATCACACGGGATATTGGGGATTTTATACAATTCATGCGGGATTTTATAAGCCGCAATTTTCTTATTTTTTAGGAACTCAACCAATTCATGATGCAATATAACCGCGCCAACTTTAGGCACAATAGCGATGACAGGTTTATGACCCAGTAATTTATCTTCAATCGCCAGAACGGCAGCGTCTTCAACCCCATGAAAGCCCAATAATTCACGCTCAATATCGGCATAGCTAAGCGTCATATTGCCAACATCTAATTTTTGATCAGTCAGTCTCGTGGCATATTCTATATCGCTATTATATTTTCCTTCGGTTTTGACTATATTGGTTGGTAAAAAGCTGCATGAGATTTGCCATTTTTTTTGCCGTGTATGGTCTCGATATTGGCCGAGTGACACTTCATCTTTTACATTATTTACCAATGTGTACTTATAGCTCTTGGCTTGTATTTGCGTGTCTAAAGCATTGCGCAATTGTGGTATAAAAGCATATTCGCCCAACACTGTGACGTCTAAAATATTGTTTCTAATTTGTCGGCGAGCCGCTGGTGCATTTATTTTGTCGATGAAAACTAGTTTATTAAGGCCTTGCTCAAACAAAGCCTCAATTAATTTAGGTTCATCAAAAGTTGCTGGTAAAAATATAATGGCGTCTTTAATATCAATATTCTGAAATTCAGTGGCCATTAAGCCATCATAACAGGTGAGAGACGCATCTGATAGAACCCAACTAATTATAGTGAGGGCACAAACAGCCATACTGGTTGGTGGGAAGGGTGAGGTAATTTGGTTTTTTTTGGCAGGTTTGGCCAAACTATTAAAAATATTTGCCGCCGCAATGAGTTGGTTATGACTATGATAAAATGGTGTTTCTTTGTCATTATCATCTTTAGCAAAGCTAATCAGGCAGGTGCTGTTGGCATCAACCACAGGGTAATCATCTGGTTTAAGTAAGTTTACATCATGCTCTGGGCGATGCGCAAAAAACTCATCAAGCGAGATACAGCCATCAATCGGGTTGCCGCCCACAGAAAATAGCAATTTAATTGATGAAATATCAAAGCCGATTTGATACATGAGATCGGTATAATTAAAACCATCGTGCAGAATGGGGCAAACATAAGCCTCAGGCGATATGCGAATCAACGCTTGCTTAACATCATATTCCCGCCATAAAGCAGGTAAGGGGGCAACCACGATGCCCTTTTGCCAACAGGCTAGATAGAGGATTTGGCTTTCAATTGAATTGGGCAATTGTACAGCCATCACATCGCCCGCTTTGAGGCCGAAAAACAGCAGTTGCAGAGCGATTTTGTCAACAACGGCCTGAATATGGGCATAACTTAGCTCAGAAAATTGATCTTCACACACTGAATAACCCGAAAGGCCTATGGACGAGCGGTAATTCTGTGCCTTTTCTCTAAAGGCCAAGTCAATAGACATATCACCCCAAATATTCTGTTTGGTGAAATGTTCTATTTCATCTTCGTTATTTAACATATTCATTCAATATTTAGCCTTTTTTTTTAATTTACCTGATTCTTTATCAAATGCCTATATGCGTGGAAAAACTGTTTTAATTTACCTGTAGATTGTGTATTTGTAGTAAATTAACGATAATTTTATTTGTGCCTTATTGTTTGCCAATTATCATTCTATAATGCTGTAAATGAAATATGATGTAGGGTCGAAGTGACTTTTCATAAAATAGATATAACAAGGTGAACTCATATATGTCTTTTAAAACAATCAACAATGTTAAAATATTAGGGGTGGCTTTTGCGCTGTTGATGACTGGTGGTATAAATACCGCATTTGCAGCTGATGAAAAACCTGTTCATTGGCTTAAAAGATGTGTAACGGATTCTAAATCCATTCGTACATGTCTGGTGACAGAAGCCATTATTCTTGAAAATAAAGAGAAAAAAATACGCATTCAACTGGCATCTATTCGCATTCAAACCGTTAGTAGTTCAAAAAGTAGAACCATGTTCATTCAAGTGCCTAATAGAATTTTACTGCAACCTGGCTTGCGTTTTCAAGTTGACCAAGGCAAAACTCGTGTGGCGCCATTTAGCATTTGCTATGAAAAAGCTTGCGAATCAGAAGTTGATTTGAGCACCGACTTTATCAACCAACTTAAAAAAGGCAATCAAGTGACATTGTCTTTCTTGCAATTTGACGGCAAACCAGTGACCATTAAAGTGCCCTTGGCTGGCTTTACTGTAGGGTATAACAGCAAAGGTGTTGAGCTAACTCCAGAACAAGCTGGGCTGGTTGTACCTGCCGCCAAACCTGCTAAAGACGACACACCTAAACCATTGCCTGAATGATCGTTCTGTTGATAGTGAAATGAAATGACAAAAGGCCATATTTGATATGGCCTTTTTTTATAAATAAAATTAATTGTAGCTTTGGTCAATCAGAACCAAATCACCATCATTGGTAATTTCGAAATAATCTTCAAGATCGGGATGTTCAAACGGCAGGTGGTTATGATCGATCAATAAGTTCTGCTCAGATACATAAGCTTTGTATGAATCATCGCCATTCATTGCCAATAGATGATAAAATGGTTGTTGTTTTTTAGGTCTAATTTCAGCAGGAATGCTCAGCCACCACTGCTCATCATTATTAAATTCAGGGTCAACATCGATGATGATGCCCGAGAACTTAAACAACCGATGAACAACTCGTTCGCCAATTCCAAATTTTGCTGATTCCATTTTCATTCTAAATACTCAACTACAATAATTTAAATTTCATTTTGTCACAAAATGTGGCAATCATATATATATATTTACATTATTTCTATGAATCAGGCTTTTATGAACATACTTATTGAGATTGTATCACCGTTCTTTTGTTTCATTCTAATTGGGTATATATTTGGTAGGCTATTTGACGGCACAGATGCAGGGCTTTATTGGCTGAATAAATTTATTATATATCTAGCCGTGCCAGCTTTGCTATTCTCTTTGTTGATAAAATCACCAATTGAAGAAATGGCTAATTTTGGCTACATCGCCACCACCACCCTAATTACCTTCGCCATATTTGCTGCCAGCATGATTTATTTGGTATTTGTGCTCAAAAAACGGCTAGGAGATAGCAGCTTACTTGCCGCCAGTGCCAGCTATGGTAATGTTGGCTATATGGGCATTCCGCTTATGGTAGCCTTGCTGGGCGAAGATGCAATTATACCCGCCACATTGATATTGATTTTTGACAGCATGCTACATTTTATTTTGGTACCGTTGATTGCAGGGCGGAATGATACAGGCAGCAGTTTTGAACGATTCGTACACAGTCTGATGCAAATTCTAAAAAATCCATTTTTAATCGCATCGGTTTTGGGCGTCATCATCGCATTATTTGACCTGCCATTGCCAAGCCTAATCAGTAATTTATCCGATCAATTAGGCGCATCGGCCATTCCAACAGCATTATTCTCGCTTGGGGTTTCCTTATCATTATCAAAATTCACTGGCGTGAGTTTTGACAGAGTGTTTTTGGTGACGATGAAATTATTCATTCACCCTGCATTGGTGGCGGTGATTGTTTTGTCACTGGGCATATTTGACCCGATATGGAGTGCCACCGCGATCATTATGGCAACACTGCCAACAGCATTAAACGTATTTATGATGGCCAAACAATATGATCGATCGGCCGAGATGGTGTCATCGGTAACATTGTTTGGTACCATAGTTTCGGTCGGCAGCATATCATTTGTTATTTATCTGGTAGATATTTTTCTGCTAAAAATGGGCTGAGCCTAAAGCATGGATTTGGGGGTGACACCCAAGGGTGACAAAGCTTTTTTCATTATACCAGTGCGTAGGCTGACAGATTTTTGCAATGCAAACAAACCCAAGCCACGCACCATCTGCATCGGCAATAAATTGCTCATCAGGCTGACATTTAGCATATCGGTCGCTTTGCCACGGGCATGAATGTCTAATTTACGCTGTTGGTTATATTTTTTCATTATATCATCACTACCAATATCGGCATTCATACTAAATGCATTAATGATCAATTCAGCAGCAATGGCAGCATCTTGAAAGCCTAAATTCATGCCTTGTGCGCCAATAGGTGGCAATATATGAGCCGCTTCACCAACCAAAATTGTGCGGCTTTTGGCATAGGTTTCACTATTGATATTGGTAAGCGGGAAGGCGGCTATATAGCCAATTTCAGTCACTTTACCAACAATGCCTTGGGTGATTTTTTCAATCAATACTGCCAATTCATCTTTAGGAAGATTTTTGATTTGTTCAGCTTTTTCCGCTGTTTCAGACCAGACCAGGCTGGTTTGCGAGCCATCAATTAAATTCTGCATGGGAATGAGAGTGAAGGGGCCATTTTTGCGATGAAATTCGACCGAGATATTGCCAAGATCACGCGTATGCTTAAAGGCAAAACCCAGTGCGGTTTGTGGGTATTTTTTGGTGGTGGTTTTGACATTGGCAGACTGGCGAGCAAAACTGTTACGGCCATCAGCGCCTATGAGCAATTTGCCGCTGATGTTTTTACCATCGGCCAATGTAAAATCCAACTGATTGGCTTGTTGTTTAATGTCGGTAATTTGCGTACCAAACAAACAACTGATATTTTTATGCTGGGGCAATTGTGCCACCAAAGTTTTTAATATAGCGCCCATTGGTACATTGAGTGCAAAATAGTCAATGCCTAATTCTTGCGCGGTGAACTCTACCTCAGGCGCACGCAACAAACGATTAGTGGCATCGACAATGCGTAATTTTTCGAGCGGGCGGGACAGTTTATAAAACTTATCGAAAATGCCGAGATGTTTAAGCAGGTTGAGTGATGATTGCATCAGCGCAATGTTTCGGGTGTCATCCACTTTAGTGAGGGTTTTAACTGGTTTTGGGTCGATGAGTGCGATTTTAAAACCATGTGGGGCAAGCAATAAAACACTGATCAGGCCAATAGCACCTGCGCCCGAAATGACAATGTCGAACTGATTATCTGAAGTGTTCATTGAGTGACGCTCGCTGCGGTCGGGTTCATGCCTTTGAAAAATGGCGGCACATCCATTGTGGGGTTTTGGTCAAAAAAGTTAAACGGCCTGATGCTGATTTGCATGAACATGGTCGGCATAATCGGCCAATCTTCGGCACGCGGAATGTGGTCAAAACCCAATGTTGGCCATAAGACAATGTCTTGATTGTCGATATTTTCACGATCAGCGACATATTTAACAATGCCTTCGCCGCCTAGGCTTTGGTTAGGGTAATCACCCGCCGAATAAAGCTCATCCGCATTATATTTGGTTACCCATAACGCGTTGAGGGTGAATAAAGCGCGGCGTTGGGCATCATCTTGCGGGATGATGCTGGTGCCTTGATGGCCTAAAATGAGTTGATATGACGGGTTATATTTGAGTTTGTTTAAACGGTTTTTATTGACCAAGCGCCACTGTTTGTGGCTATGGCTAGGTGAAATACCGCCTTCTTCTAAAATATCCAAAACCTCACGCCGCCAAATGCTGGCTCGAATTTCATCTTCGGGCAGGGCGATGGGGGCAACAATGTCGGTAACAAGATTATTATCAACGCCATCAACATCTAAATCCAAACGGAAAGAAAAATGATGACTATGATAAGGCGCAACAATGGCAGGGGCAATTAAAGCTCCATATTTTGTATCTTGTTCTGCGCTGTCATCATCTAACGACAAGCTTTTAACGCCTTTGGCGGCCAATATGCCGGTGGCGCCAACCCGGATATCTATTTTACCATTTTGACTGAAAATAAAATCAATCACATAATCATAATTGCCCAATACAGGGATGGTTCTGACCACTAGGTCGACCATCGGGCGGGTTTGGTTGGAATATTCGCCGGCCACCCCATGGCGCCATAATGGCTCGCCTAAATTGCGCTCGAAAATGCACACGGCGCGTTCTATTTGAAACACTTCGCCATTATCATTGGGCATATTTATGGTCAGGTAGGTGGCATTGACGGGGCAATCTGCACCTGGAGTGAGTGAGCTAGCCAGCAAGCCGAGGCCAAATTCACCATTGTCTAAAAATGTGCGATAATACCAGTTGTCGCTCGGGTCTTGATAAGGCACAAACATTTCGGCCATCGACATTTGATAAGCAATGTCGCGTTGATCATCGCCGTCCTTAAACGTGACCATAGAAACAATCGGCCCAACGCGTTTGTCCATTCGCACATGAAATTGCCAATTTTGCCAATCGACCAAAACGCCGTCTTTTAGATTGTAATTACTGCCTTCAGGTGAGATGGAAAAAATTGGGTTGAGTGGTTGGCGGTTGTTTTTACCGCTCTCATAATCAAATATTGCAGGTGGGGTAGGAATGATGCCAGTATCAACCAGCTCAATCACTTGTTTAGCTTCGACATCCACCACAGTGAACAGGCCCTCTATCGGGCGGCCGTAAAGATGGTTTTTAGAATGGCTGCGTTCATAACACGGCACTTTAAAAATGCGTTTTAAATCGTAATTTTGCCGTTCGAAATGCCCTGCAGGATTGGGAGAGCAATAGATATTGTTCAAATCAGTAATACCACGGTCTTTAAGCGCTTCAATGAATTTTGGGTGTTTGAGAGTCAGCTCGCGGGCAATGTGCCATTCACGCGCCATCACGCTGGGTTCAACATTTGCCATGAGCTTTTGTGATAGAATTTGTGACTTATCTAAATCGAGCTTAATCTCATATGTCTCATTGTCTTTATACACCACCACTTTGGCCATGCGGTTAATGGCATCGCCATATTGCCAGCCTTTAAGCATAGCTTTGGGCATTTCGAGCAAACCAATATACGGGTATTGGCTGTGTTCATCGGCAATTTTTTTATCTATGAGTATCGCCACAGTTTGCCTAATTTCATCGGCAGTCAGCGCATCCATAGGATGGGTTACGGCAAGCACCTGCGGAGCGATCAATAACAGCAGAAATGACAGATAAAATTTAGCAATATTCTTCATAATATATTCTTATCGGAAAATATATTGAAATGACATGATTCATTTTCTTTTAAAACCAAATGTTCGGACTTTTGATGCGCATCAATATAGTTTATATATGTTCGAGTAAAAATGGTATAAGTGATGAATAAAATTGTAAAACAATCTATATATTTAACATGCATCGGCTTTGTCGCTTTTGCCAGCAGTTACCTGCTGTCATATCGGTTTTTTGCCGCGCAATTATATGACACTTCGCTGGTACAGCTTGAACTATATGCTGAAACTCTAAAATCAAAACTGTTTGAATTACGCCCGCTGAATAAAATTTTAAGCAGTCATCCTGCAATTTTAATCGCATTGGAAAATACGGATAATAATGATCTATTAGTCACAACCAATAAAATACTGCTGAAAAGTCGCAATATAGCGGCGGCATCTGAAGTCTATCTATTGAATAAAGACGGCTTGACCATAGCGGCCAGTAATGCGGGCAGTGAAGGCAGCTTTGTGGGCAATAACTACAGTTATCGGCCATATTTCATTCAGGCCATTTCAGGGCTTTCGGGGCAATTTTATGCCTTGGGTACACGCTCTAACATAAGGGGCTACTATTTCTCCGAACCAATTTTTGAAGGCCCAGAGATTATTGGCGTATTGGTGCTGAAAGTGGCAATCGATAAATTAGAAAATATCATTAAAAATACAGATCAAAAACTGCTGATTCTAGATGAGTTTGGTGTGGTCTTCTTATCAAACAATCCAGAGTTTTTATATAGAAAAACCCGATTGCTAACTAAAGACGAAGAAGAGAATATAACTGAAACGCGGCGTTATAATGACAAACAATTAAGCAATTTGGGCATGAACCCGCTGAACCAATTTTTCCGTTCAAACATTGTGCAACTATCTGATGGTGATGGCCGCGAAAATTACATTAAAGCCAACTTACCGATCGCGGTTATTGGCTGGGACATTATAAGCCTAACAGATGAAAAAACAGCCGTTACCCCCTCTATCATCATTGGCTTGGTGGCTGGTTTATTATCCATATTCATGTATTTTTTGTTGGTTTCAATGCGGGCGCGGCGTAGATTACAAGCCGAACAGATGGAGTTTAAAAACAAGCAAGCAGCAGAGTTAGAACGGCGTGTTGAAGAAAGATCTGCAGAATTAAAGCAAGTGCAAGACGATTTAGTACAAACCGCAAAATTGGCGGCTTTGGGGCAAATGTCGGCAGCTATATCGCATGAGTTATCGCAACCGCTCACCTCTATCACTAATTATATAGCGAATGCCAAGCTATATTTGAGCAAGCGGGAGTTTGATAAAGTCGAGCAGAATATCGGTTATATAGCAAAATTATCAGATAAAATGACCGCGATAATCCATCACATAAAGATATTTGCTAGCAAACGCCCAAGTGAAATAAACCGCATATCGATTAATAAAGTGATTGAAGAAACCGTGTGGTTTATGCAATCTAAGTTTCAGCGGCGCGAGGTGCTGTTGGAGATTTCATTGCCAGATGAAGACGTATTTATATGGGCCAATAATGTGCGCATTGAACAAGTGGTGATGAATTTAATTTCAAACGCGCTTGAATCAATGCAAAAATCGACAATAAAAATATTGAATATTGAGCTTTCTTACAATGATGATTTGGCAACCATTATCATTAGAGATACAGGGGAGGGGATTGATGAACAATCGATTGAAACCATATTCAAACCATTTTACACCACCAAAGAAGATGAGCAGGGCATGGGGATCGGCCTGTCGATCAGCCGCTCGATTATCGAAGAGTATGACGGTATATTAGAAGCGTTTAACCGCCCCTCAGGCGGCGCAAGATTTGAAATTAAACTTCCAATTAGCAGAGATTGATTATGGAATTAGGAAAGATTTTATTTGTTGATGATGAAGAGCATATTCGCAATTCCATCGCCCAATCATTTGATTTAGCGGGCTTGAGTTATGAGTGTTTTAGCAATCCTAACCAGATGTTATCGCGCATAAATAAAGATTTTAACGGCATTGTGGTTTCTGACATTCGCATGCAGCCGATGGATGGAATTGACCTGCTTGAATATGTGCAGCGTATAGATACCGACATACCAGTGATTCTCATCACTGGCCATGGTGATGTAGAACTTGCGGTGAGCAGTTTGCAAAGTGGCGCATACGATTTTTTTGAAAAACCCTATAATAACAATAGATTAATGAACTGTTTGAGCAAAGCACTAGAAAAACGCTTGTTGCATTTAAAGGTTTTGGCACTACAAAACCCGCAATCACTTAATGTGATGGATGCGATTATTGGCGACAGCGCGCCCAGCAAGCGGTTAAAGCAACAGATTAGGACCATCGCTAGCACTGATGTGGATATATTGATTAATGGCGCAACAGGTGTAGGTAAAGAATTGGTGGCACGGGTATTACACGCGTTAAGTGGTCGTGCCAAAGCACCATTTGTGGCAATCAATTGTGGGGCTTTGCCTTTGTCAATTATTGAGAGTGAATTATTCGGCCATGAAAAAGGTTCTTTCACTGGAGCGACCAGCCAAAGAATTGGCAAATTTGAATTTGCCAAAGGCGGCACAGTGTTTTTGGATGAGATTGAATCCATGCCACTAGACTTGCAAGTGAAGTTATTACGCATCTTGCAAGAGCGCAATTTGGAGCGATTGGGCAGTAATGAATTGATTGATTTGGACATTCGCATCATAGCGGCGACCAAAAAAGATTTATTGATTGAAAGCCAAAATGGTAATTTTAGAGAAGATTTATATTACCGTTTGAACGTGGCAGTGATTAACATTCCGAGCCTAAATGAACGCAAAGCCGACATTCGTTTGTTGGCCCAATATTTTATTAAAAAATTAATTAAAGTTCATAATATCAATAAGTTAAATATAAATTCGCATAAATTAATTGAACTTGAAAACCGTGATTGGCGGGGTAATGTACGTGAACTTAAAAATTATTGTGAGCGTTTGGTGCTGGGCATTGATGACGTAAGTTTACCAGAAGATGAAGCCTTAAAGTTTGAAAAAATGCCGTTAACTGAACGGATGAGATTATATGAAAAGCAGGAAATTATGGCCTGTTTAACCGTTCACAATGGCCATGTGCAATCATGTTGTGATGAGCTTGGTCTGCCGCGCAAAACTTTTTATGACAAATTGAGTCGACACGAGCTGAACCGTTCTGATTATATCTAGTCTGTGCAATAAACCGCACAGATTATAAATAAATTTTAAGTATTTGTGCAGGTTATCGCACAACTATAATTAGTCAGCAAACACCCGAAACTTAAAAACACAAATAGATTCAATGTATTAGAAATAATTTATCGCATTTTGCAATAGTGGCACAACGATTGCAATGCTATTAGCAATCCTGCCGCGAGGGCGCAGGTGTTTTAAAATAAAAATTGGGAGATTCTTAAATGAATAAATTTAAAATTGCTGTATCTGCATTGGCAATGGTTGCCGTGACAAGTGGCGCATATGCTGAAGAAATTGTAATTAAATTTAGCCATGTGGTGGCAGAAAATACACCTAAAGGCATTATGGCCAATAAATTTGCTGAATTGGTGGCAGAACGTTTGGCAGGAAAAGTTAAGGTTGAGGTTTTTCCAAACTCTCAATTATTTAACGATAACAAAGTGCTAGAAGCTATTTTATTGGGCGACGTGCAATTGGGCGCGCCTTCATTGTCTAAGTTCGGTAAATTCACCAGAAAATTGCAAGTCTATGACCTACCATTCTTATTTAAAGATATGGATGCAGTTGGCCGTTTCCAATCTGGCCCACATGGGCAAGCTTTATTGGCTTCTATGAAGTCTAAAGGCTTGGTTGGTCTTGGTTATTTGCATAATGGCTTGAAGCAACTTTCAGCCAGTAACGCTTTAAGACTGCCTTCAGACGCTGCAGGTAAGAAATTCCGTATTATGTCATCTGATGTGTTGGCAGCGCAATTTGAAGCTATTGATGCTGTGCCATTGAAAAAGCCTTTCTCTGAAGTGTTTACATTGCTACAAACCAAAGCCATTGATGGACAAGAAAACACTTGGTCTAACATTTATTCTAAGAAATTCTTTGAAGTGAATGAATTTATCACCAATTCTAACCATGGTGTGTTGGATTATCTTGTGGTTGCCAATGAAGAATATTGGAATGGTTTAGACGCTGATATTCGTGATGAATTGAACAAAGCTATGGCTGAAGCCATTGCTGAAGGCAATAAAGTGGCATCTGAAAAATCTATGAGTGATATGAAGAAAATTGCTGATAGTGGCCGTAGTGAAATCTTGACACTAACAGATGAAGAACGTGCACAATGGGTTGAAGCGATGAAACCTGTTTGGGCACAATTTGCTGAAGAAATTGGCCAAGACGTTATTGATGCGGCTGTCGCATCTAACATGTAATAGAAGATAGACGGCTAAGTTTGGCGACAGGCTTAGCCGTTTTTTATTCACGGGGAGGGGTTGAGATGAAATTTATTGCAAGATTAGAAGAGAATATTTTATCCTTGCTATTGGTGGCAATGACTTTGGTGGTGTTTATCGAGGTGGCCGCGCGGCTGATGAATACAGGCGTATTGTGGGCGCAAGAATTGACTTTGCTATTATCGGCTTGGATGGTGATGTTTGGGGCTTCTTATTGCGTTAAAAAAGGCGCACATATTGGGGTAGATTTAGTGACCAATATGCTGAATGACAATGCCAAACGCATCGTGGCGATTGTTGCGGGGGCTTTGTGCATTGTATATTGCTGGCTAATCGCTTGGGGCGGCTGGGTTTATTTGGTTAAATTTAAAAAAATTGGCTTGGAGCTTGAAGATATACCGCTCGAAAAATGGCAAGCTTATAGCTTTATTATCATCGCAACTTTGCTGATGTCAGTGCGCTTTGCCATCATCATTAAGGGCAATATAACAGGCGAGATTATCGGAATGAAATTAACTGATGAAGCCGAAGAAGCGCTTGAGTTACAAGAAGAAGGAGATGTAAAATGAGCAGTACCATTGTTTTATTTCTTTTGTTATTTGCCTTGATGTTTTCGGGCATGCCGATTGCTATTTCTTTGGGTCTTTCATCCATTCTGACTATGTTGTTTTTTACCGATACATCGATGGCATCGATTGCGCTAAAAATGATCGACACGCTGACGGAGCATTATACTTTATTGGCCATTCCATTCTTCATTCTATCATCGGCATTTCTATCTAATGGCGGCGTGGCAGGGCGAATGATCCGTTTTGCGGTTGCATGTGTAGGGCATATCAGAGGCGGGCTGGCAATGGCGTCAGTTATGGCTTGTATGTTATTTGCCGCGGTTTCGGGTTCATCCCCAGCCACAGTTGCAGCCATTGGCTCAATCGTAATCGTTGGCATGGTGAAATCGGGCTATCCCAAGCCGTTTGCGGCGGGTGTGATCAGTACCGCAGGCACATTGGGCATTCTCATTCCACCATCCATTGTGATGTTGATTTATGCTGCCGCCACCGAGGTTTCGGCCGCACGGATGTTTATGGCGGGCTTGGTGCCTGGTTTGGCTATGGGTTGTTTCCTGATATTGGCTATATATATTGTGGCACGGATTAAAAAATTTCCCGCTGAAAAATTCCCTGGCTTTGGCGAGATCGTGCAAAGTTTTGGTGGCGCATCGGGCGGATTATTCATGATCCTGTTTGTGCTCTACATTATATACGGCGGCATTGCCAGTCCCACAGAGGCGGCTTCAATTTCGGCGATATATGCGTTCATTATGGCGGTATTTGTTTATCGTGACATTGGCCCATTGAAAAACACACCGTGGAAAAAACCAGATGAGTCCACAGGTGGCGCAGCGTTTAGAGGCGTTATCGATTTTGTAGTGGTGATGGTTAAATCATCAACCGACAAAGACGTAAAAAAGGTTGTGCTCGAAGCCGCTAAAGTGAGCATCATGCTGCTATTCATTATTTCTAACGCCATGCTATTTGCCCATATATTGACTTTGGAACGCATTCCGCATTTCATCGCAAGCCTAATTGTGAATGCTGAATTGCCAGCATGGGGATTCCTAATTGTGGTCAATATCGTATTGTTGATTGCGGGTAACTTTATGGAACCTTCTGCGATAATCTTGATTATGGCGCCAATTTTATTCCCCATTGCCATGCAATTGGGCATTGATCCAATCCATCTTGGCATCATTATGGTGGTGAATATGGAGATTGGCATGATCACGCCGCCAGTCGGGCTTAACCTGTTTGTCACGGCGGGTATCACCAAAGAATCAATGGGCTGGGTGATTAAATCGGCCGCACCATGGTTATTGTTAATGTTAGCTTTCCTAGCGTTGATTACCTACGTGCCGCAAATATCACTATTTGTGCCGGAATTGGTAGATAGTTTGCGAGGCTATAAATAAACAGCAATCTCTTTGAGGAGAGAAGAGGGCCACCCATATTGATTTATGGGTGGCTTTTTTTCAAAAGTTTTCGGGCTTGGGTTTTTGCGGCAAACTGTTATCAGGGCGTTTGTTTTTAACACTGCGGCCTTTGATCACCGATTTGGTGCCGAATTTTTGCCTGATCTCATCCATGGCATTCTCGACCTTTTGGCTGGTCATCTTTTTAGGTTCCAGAAAATCCAACGGGTCGGCTTTCTCAACGTCTGATAGGTTAGACAAACTGACCCCCACCAAACGATAAGCCGTTTTGGGGTTTAGTTTCGCCAAAGCCTGCCCCACTATATCAAACATAACATTAGCCAATAGAGTTGGAGAAGGCAAAGTTTGGCTGCGGGTGATGGTTTTAAAACTGTTGGTTTTAAGTTTTAGGGTAACGGTATAGCCCGATTTTTGCAGCCTTAATGCATCTTGATGAACCTGCTCACATATGTCCCAAATTTTGACTTTCAGCACTTCATGATCAGAAATGTCTTGGAAAAAAGTGGTTTCGCGGCCAATTGATTTACGGCCACTTTCGCGCGCTGCGGGTTTGACACTGCGCAAATCATCGCCAACCGCAAAATATTTAAGCCGTGACCCCATTTTGCCATAATTGCGCAACAAATCTTCTTCGTTCAGTTTTTGCAAATCGGCAAATGTTTCAATGCCGTTTTGGTGTAGTTTGGCGGCTAAAACTTTGCCAACGCCCCAAATTTTAGTGACAGGAAAAGGCGCTAAAGTTTGTTTGATGTTATTTTGCCCCAAAATAGAAAAGCCTTTGGGTTTTTCTAAATCCGAGGCGACTTTGGCCAGAAATTTATTATAGCTAAGGCCGATAGATATGGTGATTCCGATGTCTTGCTCAATGTCTTTAGACAATTGAGCGACCAATTGGCAAGGCAATTTTTTGTGTAATTTTTCGGTACCAGATAGGTCAAGAAACGCTTCATCAACCGAAACTTGCTCCACCATCGGCGTCAGGTTGTTCATTTTTTTAACGATTTCGCGGCTGACCGCAGAATATTTCTGCATATTACCACTTAGTATGACCGCATGTGGGCAGAGCTTTTTGGCTTTAAACATCGGCATGGCAGATTTAACACCAAAGGTTCGAGCGATATAGCAAGCCGTAGACACTACGGCTCTATTGCTATTGCCACCAATGATGACAGGTTTATTGCGCAATTCAGGGTTGTCACGTTTTTCAACCGAGGCATAAAAACTATCGCAATCCATATGGACAATTGATAGCGTGTTAAGTTCAGCATGTGATTTAAGTAGGCGAGAGCGACATTGAGGGCAAATCTTGAGTGGTTTTTCGACTTCAAAAATCTCAATGCAGGTGAGGCAAAGCGTTTGCATATCAAGCCCTAACTGACCCTTAACTGGGCTTCAATGAAAGCCCGCACATCATTCCAATCACTTGATTTAAAATGCACATTATCAACATCGGATACCAGTTTGGCATATTTTTGATCGCCAATGAAATGAATGCAATGAATATGCGGAATATTCTCGATGATGCTGATGTGGTGTTCGGGCGAATCGTCTATAAAAAATATCGGCGCTTGATGATCTTTAATGATCTCATTAACAGCGGCTAATTTATTGCCAATGTTGGAAATAATCGGAAAATGAATGCCGTGACCTTTATATATTTCCTCACGCCGCTTGCGGTAATCATGCGGGGCGTTGGTCAGAATGATGATTTGGCAAGTCTCAGACAATGTCATTAAATTTTCAAAAGCATTTTCCACCATCGGCATATGATCGCCGTGAACAGCAAAAAATTGCGTGATGATTTTAATGAAAATGTCTGCTTCAATGCGCTCATCAGTCTGATTGTTGAACATATGATCCATAATTTCAAAGCCAATCAGGCTTTGTCCCGTGAAGCGATAACCATTTTCATCAAAATAAGCGAACATATGAGTGAATAGCTCAAAAATCACCTCATCAGCATCTGAAATAATCAGCGGCTTGTGCGGATTGAGGGACAGTTCATCAATTAATATTTTGGTTTCGGGTGAGGGCATGGAGACACACATTAAGTTCTTGTTATGTTCTAATGTAATTTGATTCACATCAAATGTACAGACAAATGACTATAGAGGTGAAGATATTCACGCTCATTTGTAAAATTATGCAATTTCTTTCAAATCAAACGCCGCATTGATCAGGCGCTTGCAATAATCAGTTTGTGGATTGTCAAAAATCTCATGCGCTGTGCCTTGTTCAACCACCACGCCATCCTTCATCACCAACACATAATCAGACATGGCTTTGACAACCGCTAAATCATGGCTGATAAACATATAAGACAATGTGTGCTTTTTTTGCAATTTACGCAACAATTCAACCACCGTCACTTGCACCGAACGATCCAGTGCTGATGTCGGCTCATCGAGCAAAATGAATTTTGGCTCCAATATAATGGCGCGGGCGATGGCTATGCGCTGGCGCTGGCCGCCAGAAAACTCATGCGGATAGCGATTAATGGTCAGAACAGGGTCTAGCTCAACTTCTTTCAGAACTTCTTTAACCCGCTCAAACCGTTGGGCTTTGGTCATTTCTGGCTTATGCACATATAAGCCTTCGGCAACAATTTCACCCACCGTAAGCCGTGGTGATAAAGACCCATAAGGGTCTTGAAATACAATTTGCATATCTTTGCGTAACGGGCGCATTTGTTCATCACTAAGGCCATTAATGGCTTTGCCGTTAAACTTAATTTCGCCCTCAGAATCTAGCAATTGCACAATCGCGCGGCCTAAAGTTGATTTGCCCGAGCCAGACTCGCCAACGATACCGATGGTTTGACCAGGCTTAATGTCCAATGAAATGCCTCTAACTGCATCAAAAGTTTGAACCACATTGCCAAAAATATTGGTTTTAACAGGATATTTTACCCATATATTTTCGCCCGAAATGATGCTCTCATCCGTTGCGGTCTCAATATGCTCTTTCATGCCCTTAGGCACACTATTGAGCAGTTTGATGGTATATTCATGCTGTGGATTACTGAACACGTCGTCAATATTGCCAGCTTCGACAATCTGGCCTTGGCGCATCACACATACATTGTCAGAAAAATGTTTAGCCACGCCTAAATCGTGAGTGATGAAAAGTATGGCCATTTGCATTTTCTTCTGCAAATTTTTAAGCAGCTCTAACACTTCAGCTTGAATGGTCACATCTAAAGCGGTTGTCGGCTCATCAGCAATCAGTAAATCTGGCTCGTTAGACAATGCCATGGCAATCATGATGCGCTGCAATTGCCCACCCGAAAACTCGTGTGGGTAGGTTTTCATCCGCCGTAATGCATCTTTAATGCCCACAAGTTCTAGCAATTCGGCGGAGCGTTTGGTGGCTTCGCGACACTTTAGTCCCTTGTGGATTTCTAACACTTCGGTCATTTGGCGCCCAATGGTGAGATAAGGGTTTAGCGAAGTCATAGGTTCTTGAAAAATCATCGCAATGCGATTACCACGTTGGGTCATCAAGAATTTTTCATTGGCATTGATCATTTCATTGCCTTCAAATTTAATTGAAGAACCAGCCTGATAAACGGTCGCTTTGGGTGGTAATAATTGCATAATTGCCATCGAGGTAACAGATTTTCCAGAGCCAGACTCGCCAACAATGGCGAGAGTTTCGCCCTTACGAATTTTAAATGATATGTCTCTTACAGCATGAATGTCTCTTGCTTCAGTTGGGAAGGTGATGGATAAGTTGTTAACATCCAAAATAACCTGTTTATTCTCGTATCCCATAAATATCCCTCAATACTTAATTACCATAATAGATGATAAATCATATGCGTATTTTAAATAATTTGAAACTAACAAATTTTTCTTTTGTGGAATGACAATATTCATGCTGAATAGCCACTTGATTCGAAATTATCTTTCGTTACTATTAAGTCTGCTTAGATATTAGTTGTGATAACTCAAATATTGGAAGGCTTTATAGGGCTCGGCAGGTTCAATTTCGGCAGTTTGGCAAAAGCTAAGTAGAAGAGACTCGTCAAGACAGATGAAATCTAGTATAGAAATTTGAAAATCCACAGTGGTTATGGCGTGTTTTATCTGTTCGGCTTCCATCCCCGAACTGGCTAAAAAGTGGTCAAAATAAGTTTCGTGAGCGGCAATATATTGCAAGGCCGCTATGGCAATATTTTCAGCTTGATGATTATTCATAAATTCGCGTATAATTTTATTGTTGATGATAGATAATTTAAATAAATTAATGTAGAATCACAACACTATTTTAAACATATTTATTTAATATGCAGGAAATTGGCCAGATGGAGGGTGAATCTTTGAGCAAAACAATTTTAATAGTTGAAGATAATGAATTGAATATGAAGCTATTTAATGATTTGCTGGAATCCAAAGGCTATAAAATTATCCAAACCGCCAACGGCTTAAATGCCGTGGAACTCGCCCGTGAGCATAAGCCAAACTTAATCTTAATGGACATTCAATTGCCAGAAGTGTCGGGTCTTGAAGTGACTAAATGGCTGAAAGCAGACGATGAGTTAGCACATATACCAGTGATTGCGGTAACCGCATTTGCCATGAAAGGCGACGAAGAAAAAATATTACAAGGTGGTTGTGAGGCATATATCTCCAAACCTATTTCTGTCGCAAAATTTTTAGCAACGATACAAAGCTTCATTGAAAAGGAAGAGACTATATGAGTGCGCGTATCCTCGTTGTCGATGATATTTTGACCAATGTGAAATTATTGGAAGCTAAATTAACCGCTGAATATTTTGAAGTTATGACTGCAACCAGTGGTGTTGAGGCGCTAGAGCTGATTGCAGCAACTCCGCCAGATATTATTTTGCTAGATGTTATGATGCCCGGTATGGACGGCTTCGAAGTGTGTCGCCGCATTAAGGGCAACCCCGAAACTCAACATATTCCTGTCATAATGGTCACCGCACTTGATCAATCATCTAACAAAATTGAAGGCCTTAAAGCTGGCGCCGATGATTTTTTAACAAAACCTGTGAATGACATCGCGCTATTGGCACGGGTGAAAAGTTTGGTGCGGTTAAAAATGGTGGTTGATGAATTGCGCCTGCGCACACTGACTGGTCAAGAAATGGGCATGGCAATGACCAGTGGCATTAAACCGCCAGATAGTTTGGACGGCCGCATTATGGTTGTGGTAGATGACCAGCAATTGGCCGATGTAATTTACGCCAGCCTTGATAAAGGCACCACACATAAAGTAAAATTTATCTCTGACCCACAAGAAGCTTTATATTTAGCAGGCAGTGGTGATTTTGACCTGATCATCGTGTCATTGAATCTTGAAGATTTTGATGGCTTGCGCTTATGCTCGCAATTTCGATCTGTCGAAAAAACTCGTAACGTCCCTTTGTTGGTGATTGTGGAAGACAATGACCCTAAACGCTTGGTGCGGGCGTTGGATTTAGGCGTGAATGATTATATTGCCCTGCCTATCGATAAAAATGAGCTGTTGGCACGCTGCCAATCCTCACTAAAACGCAAATGGTATAGCGATCAATTGCGCAGTAATTTAGAGCAAAGCATGGAAATGGCGATTAAAGATGCGCTAACAGGCATGCACAATCGGCGTTATATTGACACCAATTTGAACAAGCAATTTATTCTAGCGTTGAAGAATAATAAACCTTTGTCACTTTTGCTGCTAGACATTGATAAATTTAAAAATGTGAATGACAGCCATGGTCACGACATTGGCGATGAAATATTGATTGAATTTGCCAACCGCATAGCCACCAGCGTACGTGGTATAGACATCACCGCGCGTTTAGGTGGTGAAGAATTTGTGGTACTGTTACCCAATACTGACAATGAAACCGCATTGGGCATTGCTGAACGACTGCGTGCAAACATTGCAAACACACCTTTTACAGACCTAACAAATTGTGTTGATTTGAATATATCTATGAGCATCGGCGTATCATCCATCGAACGAGCCGATGAACAGGCTGAGAATCTACTCAAACGCGCTGACCTTGCACTTTATGATGCCAAGGAACAAGGCCGTAACCGCGTGAATAATTATATAAATAAACATTGAACCTAGCGGATTAATTTTAGTAATAATTTATGCAGGTTTTGGATGAATGCCAAACCAACCAGAATTAAAATCACTCCCAAGATTTCATTGGGGGCAAAACTTTCGCCTAAAAACAATGTGCCAAGAGTGATGGCAAAAATAGGAATGATGAAAGTGGTGAGAGATGTATTGCTTGCCCCCGCGGTTTTAATGATTTTGAACAATAAAACATAGGCAAGAGCCGTTGATAATAAACTTATCATGAGCAAAGACACCCATACTGAGCCGGAATAATTTAATGTTGGCACACCTTCGACACTAAAACTAATCAGCCCAGTAACCAAAGAGGACCACAACAGTGAATAAGTGGCTAGCACTATATTATCTAAATCATCAGATATAAATAAGCGGTTGTAAATACCGCTAATGGCATAGAAAAATGTAGCGGTGAGGATGGACAATTGACCAAGATTAGTGAGGTCGAAATTTTCAATGGCATCTATGCCTATCATGGTGACGATGCCCGCAAAGCCAACCAGTAAACCAATAATCTTGTTAACCGTAAGTCGCTCGGATTGGCCCAAAAGGAAATGTGCAAACATAGCGGTGAAAAATGGCACACCGCCATTAAAAATAGACGCCATACTGGTGCTGATGTATTTTTGCCCCCAAGTGAAGAATATGAATGGAATGGCCGCCATTGTCATCCCCATACCAAATAGAATTATATGTTGTTTCAGAGGTAATTTAAAACTCTTTTTAGTAATGAGGCTCCATACTAGTAAGCCCAATGCGGCGAGCGTGATGCGTAAAAACACCACTGTAAATGGTTCAATTTCGCTTAAGGCATTTTTAAGATTGATGAATGAAGACCCCCACAATACCGATAGGGTGAGGAGTAAAAACCATTCGGTTTTGCCCATTTTATATTTGGTGGTTCTAGCCATATTCATTCCTCATTTGCAGAGAACCATAATTATCACTGAAATCCAATTTTGTTGAGTCAAAATAATTGATGTATATTTTCTGGTATTTTTTGACAAAACCAATTAAATTTAAACCATGGAAAATCTAACCATTCTTTTGGCTCAAACATCGAATATTATTGAAATTGTAGCATTGCTGCAAGACGATGAGCTTGGAAAAACCCGAGAAACCGCCAATGTCGAACAATATACCCAAGCATTGAAGGCGATTATCGCGGCTGAGAATAATGAATTTTATTTAGCTTTTATTGATCACGAAATTGTGGGTTGTTTTCAACTGACAATTATACCAAGTTTATCTCGCGGTGCATCCACACGGGCACAAATTGAGTCGGTTCGAGTTAAGAGTGATTTTCGCGGGCAGGGCATTGGCCGCGAAATGATGAATTGGGCGATTGCGTATAGCGCCTATATTGGCTGTAATTTGGTGCAATTAACCACAGATAAAACCCGCGATAAGGCATATGATTTTTATATGGAATTGGGCTTTGAGCCATCACATATTGGAATGAAATTACATATATAGATGCAATGAAATTAAAATATAACTTAAAGGGATTAATAATGACAGCTATTGAAATACACATTTGGCCAACCCCAAATGCTCACAAAATCACCATCATGCTTGAAGAGACAGGGCTTGAATATAACGTCAACTTTGTCAATATCGGGCAGGGTGATCAGTTTAAACCAGAATTTCTAAAAATTGCGCCGAACAACAGAATGCCTGCCATTACTGACCCAGACGGGCCAGACGGAAAACCTATCTCAGTGTTTGAATCAGGCGCTATATTGCAATATCTTGGGCGCAAAACGGGGCAGTTCTACCCAACTGACGAACGCAACCGTGTGGCAGTAGAAGAATGGTTGATGTGGCAAATGGGTGGTTTTGGGCCGATGTTGGGACAAGCCCATCATTTTAGATTATACGCACCTGAGCAAGTGCCTTACGCCATAAAGCGTTATACCGACGAATCGGCGCGACTTTATGGTGTGTTGGATCGCAAATTGGCACTCACTGAATTTGTCGCGGGTGATTATTCGATTGCCGATATGTCAATTATCGGCTGGGCAAAATCGCATGAAGGGCAGGGGCAAGATTTGAATGATTTTGCCAATGTAAAACGTTGGTATGATGTGATGATGGCGCGGCCTGCGGTAAAACGGGCATTGGCGATTACCAAGCCTGAATAGTAGATAATAACCAAAAAGGGCAGCCAAATGGCTGCCCTTTTTAAATCCCATTCTAAAATTCTATTCCAAATAATCCTCGCAACGTGCTGGAACTTGGTTGCCCCAAGGCATAATCGGTACGGTTGAGGTTGAGTTTTTGGGTGAACCTTCGATAATTTTATCGGAATACACTAGATATACCAGTGTGTTTCGTTTGGCATCACAGCCACGAACTATGCGCATTTTCTTAAACAAAACCGAACGTTTTTTACGATACATAACATCGCCTTGCTCAAATTTTTCGGTAAATTCTATAGGGCCAACTTGGCGACAAGCTAATGAAATGTCCGAAAGTTCCTCGGCCACACCAAAGAAACCTGATACACCACCTTTTTCAGGAACGGTAAAATGACAGGCAACGCCTTCAATGATTGGGTCGTCAATTGCATAGACTGCTAATTTATGATCTGGCGCCAAAAACTTCCACACTGTTGACTTTTTAAAGATTAAATCTGGTTCTTCGGCTTGCGCCATACTGGTGCTTCCAAACGCCAATGTCGCAATGAATATAGAGCCGACGATGAGTTTTCTTGTCTTTTTTACCCAATTTTTCATGTAATTATCCTTATCTTTGTTGCCTCCAATATGGGGGCAGTGATGGGGGTTTGCAATTAAAAATAAAATAATTTGAAGTTTCTTATTGACCTTAGTTTAATGGTGTACTACTTATCTAACACACCAATATACAAAAGGATGATTCAATCAATGTATGAATGGAATAAAAATCAGCCGATATTTTTGCAAATAAGGCAAAAAATTATCGAAATGATTTTAAACAAAAATGTAAAATCAGGTGAGGCACTACCTTCTGTGCGGCAATTGGCGACAGAATTATCGGTAAATCCGCTAACCGTAACAAAGGCATATCAATCTCTGGTTGATTTGCAAATTATTGAGAAAAAACGCGGTTTAGGGATGTTTGTTATGGAAAACTCACAAAAGGAATTGCTTAATGTTGAGCGCAAAAAATTCCTATCTGATGAATGGCCACAGATTTTAAAACGCTTAGAATCGTTAGGTATCAAGTTAACAGATCTGATTAAGAAGGAGCAGGGCGCATAATGGTACAACTTATTAAAGTGAACGGCCTGTCAAAAAGCTTTGGCAAAGAACAAGTGTTGAAAGACATTAGTTTTGGCATAGAAGAAGGCAAAATTTACGGCCTTATTGGCCATAATGGCGCGGGTAAAACCACAATTTTAAACAGCATTTTGGGTTTAATTGATTATGAAGGTGAAATAAGTGTTCTGGGGCAATCGCCTTACGATAAACGCTACCAATTGATGGAAGACATCGCGTTTATTTCAGATGTGGCAAGTTTGCCACGATTTTTAAAAGTGAACCAGCTTATCAAAATGATGAGTGATATTCACCCCAAATATAATGAGGAGAAAACCCATGAATATTTACAGAACTCGAATATTAAGCTTCAAACTAAGATTAAATCTTTATCAAAAGGTATGCTCGCTCAGCTCCATCTGGCCTTGGTAATGTCTATTGATGCTAAGATCTTGGTATTGGATGAACCGACATTGGGCTTAGACATCATTAATCGTAAGAATTTTTTCAAACAACTAATTGACGACTATATGCATGATGGCAGAACCATTGTCATTACCACGCATCAAGTTGATGAAATTGAGTTTTTACTTTCAGACATTATGTTTGTGCGGGCAGGGGAGTTGATATTAAATTGCCCGATGGAAGAAATCAGCGAGCGATATGCGCAGCTTTTAACCAATGAAGAAAATGTCAGCGCAGCGCGTGAATTGAAACCAATTTACGAAGACAAGCAATTTGGCCAAACTATGATGATGTTTGACAAAGTTGATGCCGAAAAACTGGCCCAATATGGGCAAGTTTCAATACCAAATATTAGCGACTTATTCGTTGCTTTGATGCAACAGTAGGGAGATGAAAAAATGAATATAAAAGCTGACATAGCGATTGTTAAAAAAGAACTGATAGAGCATAAAGGTTCATTGTTTTTTGCACCGGCCATATTGATAGCCCTGTTTTTTGTGCTGGTAACGTTTCAGACACTATTCTTAGGAATAGAAGATTTTGATCGTGACTTGCCTTTCCATGAAGTTTTTATCATGGCATTTATGGCAGGTACCGCATTTTTCAGCATATACATGCTGATTACCTTATTCTTCTATTACGCTGATGCATTTTCAGCCGATGGTAAAAATAACGGCCTACTATTTTGGAAATCTCTACCGATGAGCGATTTGCGGATTTTATTGCTTAAACTGCTTACGGGTACGATTGTCATTCCACTAATTATTTTGTGCTGGGTGGTGGTTTCGAGTGTGGCCTCTTACATTATTGGTGTGATTAATTACAGTGATTTCGTAAGCTTTATAGCACCGTGGACCGCGCTTTCTACATTGCTGCAACTGTTTGTCCATCTAGCGGTTGTTTTGGTGATTGTGCTGTTATGGTTGGCACCATTCTACGCTTGGGTGGCAATGTTGAGTGTTTTCTTTAAGAAATGGGCTATCGCCCTCGCGTTTGTCATTCCACTTGTATTGATTACAATGGAAGAGATATTTAGTTTTGATGCCTTCCAATCCAGCTATATAGGTGATTTTATTGAGCATAGATTTAAAAATATAGTTGATCACTCAATCGGAACGGATGCAGCATTTAATGCAAGCATGACGAGCTTGGATATGGATTTTGATGAGGGTCGAAACATACATGGCGCCACAATTTTTCTTGAAAGACTGCCCGAAATGTTATGGCATTTTATCAGCCACGTGAGGTGGATGTCACTTTTGGCGGGCTTGGCGGTATCTGGTATATTTGTCTACATCGGCAGTGAGTATCGCAGACGGTTCATCCAGGGGTAATAAAGATGTAACAGCGAGAGAAAAGGGTGCTTTATGTGCCCTTTTTTCTTGTAATTTCTAATTGCTTATCTATATCTTTAAAACGGTAATAGGGGCAGTAGTTATGAAAACAGATCAACAGAAAATGCAACCAATCACTCTTATTGTGAACGGATTTTGGTCAATAAGCAGGCCTTTATCACTGTTTTGTTTGGCAACCATTGCGGCAATTTATATGCATTGGAGTGGTTGGATATTTGCCGCCGTCGCCATGTTAGATATACGCGCCCGCTTATCTGATTTCATACGATTTCGGAAATTCAGTTATAATAAACACTTATTAGAATTACTTGAAAAATCATGGTGTAAACGCGGCGTTGCTCAGGCCATATGGCCTGAAGCTGCGCCATATTATCGCGCAAACGGCCATAAAATTTATCATATATTGCCAGTCGGCGCTCCGCGAGTTTTCTTTAAATTACGCTTTTGGGAAGCCGTGCTTGGCACAGAGAAACCCAAAAATCACACTCATTGGTGATTTTTTAGCTGGGAATAGGGCGGGTTGTTAACCCCGCAAACAGCTAGTTAAAGCCAACAAACAAGCGCTGACTTGAGAAAATTATATTGGGCTTCATTGGTGTCTTCAAATGCTTCAATTCTATTGGAAATAATGTTGTCATAGGTTGGTAATGCACTAAACTGACTTTTTGTAAAATCAACAATTTTATCATCGATTCGATTGTAAAAATGCCACAGCCCTTCAAACCTAGTTTTGAGAATGTCACCACCCATAATGTCATTCACCACCAAAGCAGTCGCACCGCAATGGCCAGCAGCAGGGTTTTCCTCCGTCCACAAACTACTGGATTCTAAGCTCCATGAATTTAGCAGAGCTTCTTGCGTCATGATAATTGTAGTTTTCGACATAGTTATGCCCGTGAATTCTAGTGCTTATGGTTTATCTTTGGCTTAACAAGAGACGGGTTGCCAGTCCTGCAAACACTGTCCCAGTAGATATTGTGGCAGGTGCTTGAAGCGGTTGTTGGATGAAAAGGTTTTCCTCATTTTATCTGCCATTTTACTAGCACTCAGGATGACCACACTGAGAACCAATAAGCCAATAAAGTTGAACAGAATGGCGAGGATGACAATTTGTAGTGCGACTGAACTGATGGTGGGGTCGACAAATTGTGGAAACAGCGCCAGAACAAATAGGATGATTTTGGGGTTGAGCAGATTAGTGAACAAGCCTTGATTGAACATCTGCTGATTGGTGAAACTGGTTTTTTCAGCCGAGGAGGGGGCTTTGTTGCTGGTTGAGGTGATGGTTTTAAACGCGAGGTAAAGCAAATATGCAGCACCTGCGTAACGCACTGCATCATAAGCCCACGGCAAGGCGATGAATAATTGCGACAGCCCAAAGGCTGCGGCGGTGGCGTGGCAGAATACGCCAGTTGCAGTGCCTGCATATGTAGCGAAACCAGCCGAGCGGCCTTGGGCAATGCTTCGTGATGCGATGAGCAGCATATCTGGCCCAGGCGTGATGGCGATGGCAAAGCATGCTGCGGCGAATAAAGCTAAGGTCGATAATTCTGGCATAGAAGCTCCGTGGTCAAAATCTACAATCAGCATAACGCCATTCATATACTGTGTCATATCACATGTTTTGATATATATTTAATAGGCGCATAATATATATTATGGAAACTTTTTAGATGACGAGGGTAGGTATTGGTGAATAAGGAATATATCCACTATGTATATTATTGCTTGAATTTATTGTTAGCAGGAAATCCACGTGGTGGCATACGGCCAGTTTGGGCGCGTACGCCCATCCAATCATCCAACTCTGTGACGGTACGGTTGCGGCCGCCAGTGTCGAGCCAATGCAAGCCATCTTCTATATTGAAAGTAATGGCATCAGATATGCCACCATCTTTATAACGCTGCAGCATCACACCGCGGCCTTTGGATAGCTCGTTAACTTCATCAGTTTTATAAATGAGTAATTTGCGGTTAAGGCCAATCACTGCCAAATGATTGCCATCAGCCAATGTGCAAATCTTTGCTGTCACAGGTGATTTGACATTCAGCACTTGCTTGCCACGTTTGGCATTGGATAATAGATCAGTTTCATTGGCCACAAAACCGCGACCATCAGAGGCAACAATCAAGCGCTTTTGATCAGCTCTATAGATGAATATTTCGAAGATCTCAACTTCTGGCGCCACGTCAATTAACAAGCGTAGCGGTTCGCCATGCCCTCGCCCACCAGGGAATTTGTCAGCCCCAACGGTATAGATGCGGCCATCTGTAGCGCATATAAGAATCTTATCAGTTGTCTCTGCATGGAAAGCAAATTTATGCTCATCACCTGTTTTATAAGTGAGTTTAGACATATCGGCCTGATGACCCTTGAGTGCGCGTATCCAGCCCATTGCTGAGCAAATAATAGTGATAGGTTCTTTTTCAATAAAAGCTTCTGCGCTGTCTAAATCAATCTCTGGTGCAATGGCAAATTGCGTACGGCGGCGGCCAAGCTCTGTCTTTTCGCCAAATTGTTTTCTAAGCTCTTTAATGCTGTCAGATATGGCTTTCCATTGCAGATCTTCGCTCTCTATAAGCTCTTGCAAACCCGCCTGCTCTAGGCATAATTCATCATTCTCGCGGCGTAGTTCCATCTCTTCTAGCTTGCGCAATGAGCGCAAACGCATGTTGAGTATGGCTTCAGCTTGCACATCGCTCAACGTAAAGGTTTCGATAAGCGTTGGCTTAACCTCATCCTCATAACGGATAATCCGTATGACTTCATCTAAGTTCAAAAATGCAATAATCAGACCAGATAGAATTTCCAAACGACGCGCTATTTTCTCAAGCCGATAATTGCTTTTACGTACCAAGACCACTTGTCTATGGTCGATCCAGCCGAGGATAATATCATTTAATGGCAGTACGCGCGGCACCAAGCCATCAGTAAGCACATTCATGTTAAGCGACAAACGAGTCTCTAGGTCACTAACTCTAAATAGAGATTCCATTAGTAATAGAGGGTCAATATTGCGATTTTTAGGCTCGATAATCAGTCGAATGTCTTCGGCAGATTCATCAAAAATATCGCCAACTAGTGGGATTTTTTTATCAAACAATTGGTCGGCAATACGCTCGATAAGTTTTGATTTTTGCACCTGATACGGAATTTCGGTAATGACAATGCGATAACCGCCACGACCCAATTCTTCTTTATGCCAAGCCGCCCTCACCCGAATGCTGCCACGGCCTGTTATATAGGCCTTTAAGATATTTGCATGTGGCTCGACAATCACGCCACCAGTTGGCAAGTCAGGCCCCGGCATATATTTCATCAGCGTTTCGACCGATGCCGTGCGGTGTTTAATGAGGTGCAAAGCAGCAGAACAAATTTCTGCAACATTATGTGGCGGGATATTGGTCGCCATGCCCACAGCAATGCCTGTTGAACCATTGGCAAGCAGGTTGGGGAAGTTAGCAGGCAATACCATTGGCTCTTCTTCTTCACCATCATAAGTCAGGCGAAAATCAACCGTGTCTAATTCTAAATCTTCAAGCAGGCGACTGGCCACTTCGGTCATACGAGATTCGGTATAACGCATCGCAGCAGCGTTATCGCCATCAACAGAACCAAAATTGCCCTGCCCTTCGACCAATGGATAGCGCACCGCAAATTCTTGCGCCAAGCGCACCAAAGCGTCATAAACTGATTGATCTCCATGCGGATGATATTTACCGATGACATCACCCACCACACGGGCACATTTTTTAAAGCCCGATTTTGGATCGAGTTTGAGCTTATGCATGGCAAAAAGTATGCGTCTATGCACGGGCTTCATGCCGTCTCTAATGTCGGGCAAAGCCCTGTGCATGATGGTGGAAAGAGCATAGGCCAGATAGCGTTCTTCTAACGCCTCGCGCAAGTTTACGCGGGTGGAAAGTGGCTTATCTGATTCGATTGTATCATTTTCATTGCTCATTAGTTGAATTAACCATTTTTTTAAACTATTTTATAGTGTCATTTTATTAAATGAACAGAATTCTTGCCATTTGGTCTTATATGGCAGTTTGGGTCATCTTAAAAACCCGATCTATAAGCAGTTTTTGAGCTTCGGGAAACGGAAGATTTTGCACATCATAAATGTGTTTTTTGATAAAGTATTCGGTAATCTTCATGCCCTCAAACAAATGATCAGGTGAAATCTCTTGCTCAAAATCACCAATAATAAACGGCGGGATGGTGAATAATCTACCTTTATATGGCAGGCCAACATCTTCACAAACCGCCCTGCCCGTTTTGGGTGATATATAGGCTAAATTTTCAGTTGTGCCTGTTACAGCGCATTGGTTCAAATCTAGCCCATAACCCATTTGTTGCAAAAACCCAACCTGCCATTTAATCAACAACGGCAGCCAATTCTCATCTTCAATTAAATGCTCAAGCACCGTTTCAAAGCCATCATATAATTGGGCGTAGGCTTGGCGATCGGGTAGTTTTTTTAGCAATTCACATAAAGACGATAGACCTAATGGGGCGAGCTTGGATGACAATATATAGCCTGTATTAAGCCGAATGGCTTCGACTTGATATTGCCCCAGTTGATCCTCAAGCCTTGCCCGCCACGTGAGTTTGACATAATTACCTGCCTGTAGAACGCTCCGTTTGGAGCGCCCCATGCCGCCTTTGACCATGCCCTGAAAGCGGCCACGTTCGCGCGTGAAAGCATCGAGAATGACTGAATTTTCGCCAAATTTTTTGGTTGAAATTACATAGCCATTGTCTTGCCATTCCATATTCTAACCCTATTTATCGAAAGATTGTAGGCGCTTGAGCAAGCTAGATGTATCCCATCTGTTGCCGCCCATATTTTGCACATCACGGTAATATTCGGTGATGGTGGCGGTGGCAGGCATGGCAGCTTTTAAGGTTTTTGCTGTACCGAGCACAATATCCAAATCCTTAACCATCCAATCAACCGCAAAACCGAGATTATACTCGCCTTTATTCATAGTTTTATAGCGATTTTCCATTTGCCAGCTTTGCGCAGCGCCTTTAGAAATGGTTTCGATCACATCTTCAACATCAAGTCCCGCCTTCTGAGCAAAATTAACACCTTCTGCAAGGCCTTGTAATATGCCTGCAATGCAGATTTGGTTGACCATTTTAGTCAGCTGACCGTTGCCTGATGCGCCTAAATATTTGACCTTTTGGGCATAGAGCGAAATGACCGGTTCGGCTTTGTCAAAAACATCTTCATCACCGCCGCACATCACGGTGAGTTTGCCATTTATCGCCCCTGCTTCGCCGCCCGATACAGGAGCATCAATAAATGACGCACCTTTGGCTTTGGCAGCTTCGTATAACTCGCGAGTGACAGCAGCACTTACCGTTGTATTGTCGATAAATATAGCACCTTGTTTGATGGTTTCAAATGCACCACCCTCGCCTGTTGTGACGCTTCTTAAATCATCATCATTGCCAACACAAGCAAACACCATATCGGCATTATTTGCAGCTTCAGCTGGGGTTTTTGCGGCCGTGCCACCAAATTCAGCAACCCATTTTTCGGCTTTGGAGAATGTGCGGTTATAGACAGTTACATTATGGCCCGCTTTGGCTAAATAGCCCGCCATATGATAACCCATAACGCCTAGCCCTAAAAAACTTACATTTAAATTGCTCATTAGTCATTTTTCCCCAAAACAGTGAATATTAAGTTTGGGGATAATGAATGATTCAGGGCAACAAGTCGAACATTAAATATATCAAATATAGTTATGAGTAACGCAAGAATCTTGCAAATAGAAAGTAGGATATTGCATTTGTTTTGAAAATGATATTCTATAAAGCAATAATTTTAGATTGGGCATGATATGACAGTTACATATGAAGATATAAAGCAAGCCAATATGTTGATTAAAAAATCGACCATTGTGCGCACACCATTTCTTTATTCGCGCAGGCTTTCCGACCAGACTGAAGCCAAACTTCATATAAAATATGAAAATCTACAGCGTACCAACAGCTTTAAAGCCCGTGGTGCTTTAATAAAAATTGAAAGCCTCACCCAGGCCGAGCGCGATGGCGGCATTGTGGCATTGAGCGCGGGCAACCACGCACAGGCTGTGGCATACCACGCCCAGCGCCTTGGCATAGCCGCCACCATTATAATGCCCGCCACCACCCCCTTTGTGAAAATTGAACAGACCGAAGCCTACGGCGCGCGGGTAGTCTTGGATGGCGAAACTTTGGCCGATTGCCAAAAAGTGACCAATGAGCTGATCGCCAGTGAAGGGCTAACCCTTGTCCACCCATTTGATGATGATAAGGTAATTGCTGGCCAAGGCACAATTGGCATCGAAATGCTTGAAGATGTGCCAGATTTAGATGTTTTGGTCGTGCCTATTGGTGGTGGTGGGCTTATTTCAGGCATCGCGATTGCTGCCAAAGCCATCAAACCAGATATTGAAATCATTGGGGTTGAAGCTGGCCTATACCCAACCATGCGCAACGCCTTAAATGGTGTAAAGGTCGATTGCCACGGCCATACATTGGCCGAAGGCATAGCAGTTAAAAATGTGGTCGACCGCACGGTGGATATTGTGCGCACTCATGTTTCGAGCATCATTGTGGTTGAAGAAGAAGAGATTGAGCAAGCGGTCAACCAGTTATTGGTAAAATTGAAAAATGTAGCCGAAGGCGCAGGTGCAGTGGGGCTTGCGGCCATTATGCAACAACCAGAACGCTTTAAAGGCAAGAAGGTTGGCTTGGTAATCACCGGTGGGAATATTGATAGCCGTATGCTGGCATCTATTTTGTTTCGTGAACTTGAACGCTCGAGCCGCATCATTAATTTACGCATTCGCATATCTGACCACCCTGGAGTTTTAGCCGAGATTTCAGCCTTAACAGGTGAACTTGGTGCAAATATTTTAGAAGTGATACATCGGCGGACATTTCTAGACGTGCCAGCCAAAGGCGCTTCAATAGATTTAATGTTGGAGACACGTAATGCCGAGCATGCTGAGCAGATTAAATCGGCCATACATGCAGCGGGTTATGAAGTTGTGCAGTTGGAATCAAAGGCCTAAACATGAATCAAACACCACCTAAACCACCCGTAAAATACAATATGGATGGGTTGCGCTACATTATGCGTGAGTTGCGTAGGCCTGTAACCGGTTGCGCGTGGGATTTGGAGCAAAATTTTAAAAGCATAGGCGCGTATACCCTAGAAGAAGCTTACGAGGTGATTGATGCCATCCATAAACAAGATTATGATGAACTGGCTGAAGAGCTTGGTGATTTACTATTGCAGCCATTATTTCATGCACAAATTGCCGAAGATATGGGCTTGTTTGATTTTGACAAAGTCGTGTGGAATATTTGCGACAAAATGATCCGCCGCCATCCGCATGTATTTGCCAATGAACAAGGTGAGGTGATCGAACTAACCGATGGGCTATGGCAACAAATTAAAGACCAAGAAAAAGCCGCAAAACCCAAACGTGATGGACATTTATTGGATGAAATACCGCATTTTCCAGCGCTAAAACATGCACAAAAATTACAAACTAAAGCCGCGACCGTTGGTTTTGATTGGCCTGATGTGAGCCAAGTGAAAGACAAAATTGAGGAAGAGTTGGTTGAGTTTTATGACGAAGTAGAAACTGGCGACAAAGCCAAACAGCAAGCAGAATTTGGTGATTTGTTATTTAGTTTAGTGAATTATGGTCGGCATTTAGGTTTGGATTGCGATGCAGCTTTACAGGGCACTAATGATAAGTTCATCAACCGATTTAATCACATAGAAGATGCATTAAAAACACAGAATAAACATTTTTTGGATGCAGATTTGAATGAATTAGAAGCTTTGTGGCAGGATTCAAAAAGGGAAAATAGATGAATTTTATATTTGATTTAGGCAATGTGTTGATAGATTGGAACCCCGAAAAATTTATTGCCAAGTTTGAGGTTAGTGACCAAGATAAGCGTCACATAGAAGCAGAATTGTTCGGCCATACCGATTGGTTGGCTTTAGACAAAGGCACTAAAGGCCAGCAAGAAGTGATTGCCAATGTTGCAGAGCGCAGCGGCATGAGCCTAGACGGCGTAAAATATTGCATCGCGCAAATGAAGCAGTCGTTAGTGACCATCGAACGATCGGCCGCATTGGTGCATCAATTACATAAAGATGGGCACAGGCTCTACTGCTTGTCCAACATGTCTCATGATAGTTATGCTCATATAAAAAACCGTGATTTTTTCACCTGCTTTACCGACATCATAATTTCGGCTGAAATTAAAATGATCAAACCTGACCTAGAAATATTTGAATATACGCTTGAAAGATTTGGGCTTAAAGCCGAAGAAAGCCTATTCATTGATGACAGCGAGCCGAATATAATTGCCGCAAAGAGCTTAAATATCAATTGCGTTCATTTTAAAAGAACCCTAAATTGTTATGATGAAATCCTTAGCTATATTTGATGAACGAGATGGAATTGCGGAGCTATTTTTGTGTGCGGTTGAATTTGGTAAGAATAACGACATTGCCGAGCAAGATAAGTCCAATGCCGATATATTTTACCGTCGACCATTGATAGGATTCGAAAATAGATGACAGCATTAAGGCAATAATCGGGAAGATGATAGTGGCATAAGCGGCTTTATCGGCACCAATGCGGCCAAGCAGAGTTAGATAAGCACCAAATGCGACAATTGAACCTAATATAGCCAGAATGAACAGGCTGATGAGATAATCGGGCGCGGTTGAAAATTGCAGGCGATCGATGGTGAATATGGTGGTAATGGCTAAAAACACCGCCCCATATGTCATACCCCAGCCATTGGCATTGATGACATTGACATTCATTGCGGTTAATTTACGCGACGCCATATTGCCTAATGAGGCCAGATAGGTGGCGACAATTGAGAATAATATGCCAATGCCGATGGCCGTGCCGTTGAACAATTCGGCAATGTCATCCTGAAACAAAGCCGCAATGCCGAGCAAGCCGATGGCTGCGCCGAGCAGGGTTTTGATTTGCGGCCGCTGTTTGAAAAATATGAAATTATTGAACATATTCATTGAAATGAGGAATGAGAAAATGACCGCCTCTAAACCCGTGGTTAGGCCATATTCGGCAGCTAAATAAAATAACCAATAATTAAAGCCAAACAGGCTAAAGCCAAGAGCTGCGAATAATTTATGAGCAGTGAGATTATACAGTTGCGCACGGCGAGTGATGACAAGAAATAATTGTAACAATATAGCGGCGATTAAAAACCGATATAAAACTGATTGAATGGCAGGCACATCACCAACCTGATATTTAATGGCCAGCCAAGTCGAGCCCCAAACAATAATTGTGGTGAGATATAAAGATGTATTAAACATGGTGTTTCCTTTGGTTATGGACAAGAGATAGTTAATAAAGTTAGGCTTGACCAATCATGATTTGTCGCGCAATCTAGTAGAAAAACTACTGGCTTAATGTGATATGCTGAAAAACCCCAATTTAAACGCGTTAAAAATGTTTGATGCAGCCGCGCGTCATCTGAACTTTGGCTTGGCGGCAGAGGAATTGAATCTAACCCAAGGTGCCGTGGCACAGCAGGTGCGTAAACTGGAGCAAGAATTGGACGTGAAATTATTTCACCGTTTAGCCCGCGGTTTGGCTTTGACTGAAGCAGGAAAAAATTATAGCGGCGCAGTGCGCAAGGCCATGAAAATTATTGAACAGGCAACACAAAAATTACAGGTACCGAGCAAAAAACTCAGACTCAGCGTACCGCCTTCTTTAGCTTCAAAATGGCTGGTGCCAAGGTTGAAGTCATTCAACCAAACCTATCCTGAAATTAAGGTAGAAATCGTTGCCAGTGAGACGTTGGCTGACTTTGAAACGGATGAGGTGGATTTAGCCATTCGCATGGGACAGCCGCCTTTTACGATGGGACTAATTGCACAACCATTGGCCGCGCAAATGCTTTGTGCAATTTGCAACCCAGATTTTGCAACGAGAGTTGGCAAAATAAATGAAGTTGAGGATTTGATAAATTGTGAACTGATACATGATCACCATAGCCAATGGAGTGATTTTATAACTGATTTACCTAACACCGTTGGGGGTATGAAGTTTAACCAAACGGCACTGGCAATGGATGCCGCGCTTAACGGCCAAGGTGTTGCACTTGTGCCATATTTATTGGCACAAGGTGAAATCGCTAACGGAAGATTGGTCGAACTATGGCGTAATAAAAAGCCAAGCCGCACGGGTTATTACATTATCCGCAGCGAGATGAGAAAAGTACAGCCAAACCAACAGACGATGATTGATTGGCTGTTAATGCAGGCGGGAAACTAATTATGGAAACATAGGCTGTTGATTAAGCCCTAATGTTTCGTCCAATCCAAACATAATGTTCATATTCTGAATCGCCTGCCCGCTCGAGCCTTTGACTAGATTGTCCAAGGTCGAGAATAAAAGCACCCGTCCTTCGACACGATCTTTATTGACTGACAATAAACATTGGTTTGAACCACGCACATGCTGCGTGCCAATGCTCGCACCTTCAGCCAGAAGCCGCACAAATGGCTCATCTTGGTAGGCGTCATTCAGACACTCTCTCAAATCTTGTACAGATGCACCATTGGCTAAATTGGCATAGGTCGAGATAAACTCGCCTCTATTCATAGGGATGAGATGTGGAGTGAAAGTCACCATAACATCACTGCCTAAAGCAACACTGAGCTCTTGTTCAATTTCGGGCGCATGGCGATGGCCAGTAACGGCATAAACACTCATGCCCTCGCCTGCTTCGGCGAATAGTGTGTTTAGTTTTAAGCCCCGCCCCGCACCTGTCAGGCCAGATTTAGCGTCAATAATCAGCGATTTATCATCGAGCAATTTGGCTTTAAGTAGTGGAATGAGCAGCAAAAGCACTGCAGTTGGGTAACAACCAGGGCAAGCTACAAGCCGTGCATTTTTCACTTCCTCCCGATAGTGCTCAGGTAAGCCATAGACGGCAGATGGTTGCAGCTCTGGCGCATAATGTTCATGACCGTACCACTCATTATAAGTGTCTACATCGCGCAATCTGAAATCGGCACTTAGGTCTATTACTTTTACATGCTCAGGCAATGAGGCGACAATTTTTTGGGTGGTGCCGTGCGGCAAGCCACAAAAGATAACATCAAGATCGCTCCAATTGGCATCATCAATTTTAATTAGGTCAGGTAAATCCATGCCGCCTAAATGCGGATAGACTTCCGCATATTTTTTACCAGCATGGCTATTGGCAGTCAGCACCTGCAAATCCATATTTGGATGTTGTGCTGCCAAACGCACAAGGTCGGCACCCGTATAGCCAGATGCGCCCAAAATACCAACTTTTAATTTATTGTCTGTCATCATAATCTCTATTCTAAATCTTTAATCATCAAAAGCCAAATGGGCAGCGAGGCCTACTAATAACGAGCCACCTAACCAGTTCAAATATTTACTACTAGATGCGTTGCTTTTGAATTTTTCTATAATATAGTCCGCGGCGAATATATAAATCAAGTCAGCCGTTGAAAAAGTCATATTGATAATTTGGCCTAACACTACAAATTGCAACCAGACTGGCCACGTTGCATCGACATTTATAAATTGCGGCAAAAAAGCAATGTAGAAAATTGCGGTTTTAGGGTTTAAAATCTCAACCATAGCACTGCTGATAAATGTTGATCGCCGTTGGGTAACAATATGTTCAACAGGAATATCACCACTTAAACCACCTGTCGCTTTAGAACGAAACATTTTAACGCCCAAATACAGCAAGTATGCCGCACCGATAAATTTAACGGTTATATATAATTCAGGAACCAAGCTAAAAATAGCACTCAAACCTAACGCTGCTGCGATGATATGAGCAAAACAACCAATGTGAATGCCAAAAGCTGCGTTGAGACCGCCTCGCCTACCACGTGCGACAGTTTGAGCCATTGTATACATTATTGACGGGCCTGGCACAAAACCAAAGATGAGCGTCGCAATAAAAAACGGTATTAGATAGCTAAATTCTGAAATATTGTCGAACAATTGATTCTCCCTCGCGATTCAATTTAACATAAAAAAAAGAGCCTGCAAAACTGCAAGCTCTTTCGAAATTGGTATACAGTTTTGATTAACGTTTTGAGAACTGGAAGCTCTTACGGGCTTTTGCACGGCCGTATTTTTTACGTTCAACAACACGCGCATCGCGAGTTAAGAAGCCAGCTTTTTTAAGTGGAGCACGCAATTCAGTTTCATAGCGAGTGAGTGCAAGCGATAGACCATGACGAACCGCACCAGCTTGGCCAGAAAGACCGCCACCTTTAACAGTACATACGATGTCATACGCATCAACACGTTCAGCAACTTCAAACGCTTGGGCGATGATAAGACGCAAAACAGGACGTGCGAAATATGTTTCAACATCGCGGCCGTTCACTGTAATTTTGCCTGAACCAGGTTTAAGCCAAACACGTGCAACAGCGTCTTTACGCTTACCAGTTGCATATGCACGGCCTTGTGCGTCTAATTTTTGCTCATATTTAGGAGCGGCATTTTCTTCAGAAACTAAGTCTGTTACTTCTGCTAGATCTTCAAGAGTTTTTGACATTATTTACGATCCTTTGTATTTTTAGGATTCATCGCAGCTACATCTAAAACTTCTGGCTGTTGAGCTTCTTGCTCATGGCTTGGGCCAGCATATAGATATAAGTTTTTAAGTTGTTTGCGGCTTAGTGGGCCACCAGGCAACATACGTTTAACCGCAGCTTCTAATACACGTGTCGGAAAACGACCGTCTAAAAGATCTTCGGCTGTACGTGATTTGATACCGCCAGGATGACCTGTATGCCAGTAATATGTTTTGTCTTCGCGTTTTTTACCAGTCAAATGTACTTTATCTGCATTGATAACCACGATATTATCGCCAGTATCCATATGCGGAGTGAAAGTAGGTAAATGCTTGCCACGTAGGCGTGAAGCAATGATGCTTGCTAAACGACCAAGTACAAGATCTTCGGCATCGATAAGAATCCATTTCTTATCGATATCTGAAGGAGTTGCTGAAAAAGTTTTCATTATCACAATTCCGATTGTCTATTTCGATTAAAGATGATGTGTTTATATAGCAATAAAAGTGAATGTCAAATATGTTTTTTCTAAAAACATGAGCAAAAACAATGGTTTATATTTTAGGTATTATAATACCGCTAGTTTTACACACTTTCTTCGTCCAATTGTTCGATCAAACCATTCAATATCTCGATAAATTCGGTGCAGACCCGCAAACGGTCTTTCTCGTGCGGCATGCCTTCGGCTAAGAATATACGCTGATCGTTACGTAGTTTGATTTTACCACGGCTGGTCTGAATCAACTCCATCAACGCACTTGCATTGGCAAAATTATTTTTGCGGAATCGAATGGTCAGGCCTTTTGGCCCCGCATCGACCTTATCAATATTGGCACGGCGGCACATGAGTTTGATTTTCATAATTTTAAGCAGATAGACAACTTCTTCAGGTTTTTTACCAAACCTATCGGTCAGCTCTATCGAAAAATCATCAATCATTGCCGAAGTTTCAAAGCCCGACAGTCGGCGGTAAAGGCCAAGGCGCAAATCTAAATCAGTAACGTAATTTTCAGGGATTAACACAGGTATGCCAATGTTAATCTCACTGGTCCACTTTTCATCGACTTCTACATTTAAATCGCCAGATTTAAGGCTAGCGATGGCTTCTTCGAGCATATCTTGATAAAGCTCAAAACCAACTTCTCTAACATGACCTGATTGCTCATCACCCAATAGATTACCCGCGCCCCTAATATCCAAATCATGGCTAGCAAGGGTAAAACCTGCGCCTAAACTATCAAGCGATTGCAAAACGTTAAGCCGTTTCTGAGCATTTTCAGATATCTTACCATGAACTGGCAAAGTGAATAATGCATAAGCCCGGGTTTTACTGCGCCCCACCCTGCCGCGTAATTGGTAAAGCTGAGCAAGGCCAAACATATCCGAACGATGGATGATCAGTGTGTTGGCGGTTGGAATGTCAATGCCGCTTTCAATGATAGTGGTGGCGAGTAACAGGTCGTATTTACCATCGTAAAACGCATTCATTACCTCGTCCAACGAAGCGGGAGTCATTTGCCCATGAGCGATGACAAATTTTATCTCTGGCACAAATTCACGTAAAAACTCAGCCCGTTCCTCAAGGTCAGAAACCCGTGGGCAAACGTAAAAGCTTTGCCCCCCACGATAATGTTCCCGCATCAAAGCTTCACGAATGATGACAGGGTCTAGCGGCGATATAAAAGTACGAATGGCCAATCTATCAACTGGCGGCGTGGCGATAATTGACAATTCACGCACCCCTGTCATGGCCAATTGCATGGTGCGCGGTATCGGCGTTGCAGTCAGCGTCAATACATGAATATCAGATTGCAGCTCTTTCAATTGCTCTTTATGCACCACACCAAAATGCTGCTCTTCATCAATGATCAGCAGGCCGAGATTTCTAAATTTAATGTTTTTGGCCAACAGAGCATGCGTCCCGATGACAATATCCACTTCACCCGATGTCATAGCGGCTTTGGTGTCGTTGAGCGCCTTGCCTCCAACCAAGCGCGAGGCCTGATCAATGCGTATCGGCAGGTCTTTAAACCGATCAATAAAGGTTTTATAATGCTGCCGTGCCAGCAATGTAGTCGGCACAACCAACGCCACCTGCATGCCCGACATAACCGCCAAAAACGCCGCACGTAATGCCACTTCGGTTTTGCCAAAGCCAACGTCACCACATATAAGCCTATCCATCGGCTTGCCTGATTGCATGTCTGCGACAATATCTTCGATGGCATGCAGCTGGTCTTCTGTCTCATTAAAGCCGAACCGCGCGACAAATTCTTGATATAAATGATCAGGATCGGTAATAATTTTACCTTTTTTGAGCATACGCTCAGCTGCCACCTTAATTAATTTATTGGCAATGTCTTTAATGCGCTCTTTGAGTTTAGCCTTGCGAGCTTGCCACCCAGAGCCGCCTAGCCTATCAAGCTGCGCACCAATTTCTTCGCTGCCATATCGGCTGAGCAATTCAATATTTTCGACAGGCAGGTAAAGCCGATCACCACCCGCATATTTAAGCTCCAAACAATCATGCGGATTGCCCGAAACTTCGATGGTTTTAAGCCCAGTAAATTGCCCAATACCATGCTCGATATGAACAATAAAATCATTAATGGTCAGTGAGGAAGCTTCAGAGATAAAATCAGCAGCGCGGCGTTTTTTATGCGCATTTTTAAGGCTATCACCCAAAATATCTTGCTCGGCGATGAAGTGAATGTTGGCAACGCTAAAACCCGCGGCTATCGGCATCGGCGCAAAGGCCAAACTGCCTGCTCCCAACGCACCAAATTGCGTGTAATTCTCAATATATGTACTGTTTGTTATGCCATGATCAAGCAACAAATCACGCAACCGCTCGGCGCTGCCTGTCGATTGGCAACAAATCAACACTTTTTGTTGGCTATTTTGCAAACCCGTTAAATATTGGTTGACAATATCATAGATATTTTTATCACGCTCAAGCCGTTCGGCACTAAATTTACGGCTAATTTTGCCACCAAAATCAATGACATTTGAGCCATCTAAAGCTGCGGGAATGGTGAAACTATTTAACTCTATGGTCTGCTTTTCGGCCAGAATATCAGCCAATGCATCTTTGCCAATATATAAGTCTTCGGGTTTTACAGGTTTATATAATGGCGCGCCAAGGCCTTGATGCTCTAAAGCTTCGACCCGAGCCTTATAATAATCGTTAATCAACTCATCGCGAGCCTCGATACTTTCTTGCATCTGATGATCGGTCATGATGATAGGATTTTGGCAAAAATCAAAAATATCATCTAAATTATCATGAAAATATGGCATCCAATGTTCCATGCCAACTGCGCTACGACCTGCCGATATGGCTTCATAAAGAGCATCTTCAGATTTCACGGCGCCAAAGGCGGCAACATATTTACCACGAAAAGTAGAGATGGTTTTTTCGTTCAGCATCATCTCACCAGCCGGTAAAATGGTAATGCCTTTTAACTTGGCTTGGCTGCGTTGAGTGAGTGGGTCAAAGCTTTTAATGCTCTCCAACGTATCACCAAAAAAATCTAGCCGAGCGGGCAATGTCATGTTGCCCGAAAATATATCAACGATCGAGCCGCGAATGGCAAACTCGCCTTTTTCATGCACAGTGGCAACTTTATGAAAACCATTACGCACAAAATAGGTCGCAAAATCGCTCAAATTAACTCGATTGCCGAGCTTTAAAGTCAAGAAGGCACGGTCGAAATAAGTTCTAGGCGCAGTGCGCATCATCACCGCATTGATGCTGGTGAGAATCAGCCGCGGCTGTACAGCTTTGTTAGCGGCCACTTGCTTGTTGCGATTGGTGAGGATGGCAAAGGCTTTGAGTCGTTCACCAACCAGGTTTTGAGCTGGCGAAACCCGATCATAAGGCAAGCAATCCCAAGCAGGAATGGACAGCGGATTAACATCTGGCAAATAGAATTTAAGGCTGTTAGCAATCGCGTTAAGCCGCGCATCATCACGCGCCACAAACACAACATCTTGCAGGTTGTTTTTAGCTAACGTTTGCTGCCAAATTTTGGCAATTAACAACGCATCAGCACCTTCGGGCACCGAGCATATGACATTATGATTAGCAAGTTCTATCGGTTTATCAATGGGCATTTAAAGATTCTTGCCATATTTATCAGGAGTAAAAACTTGAGCTTTGATGCGTTCAAACACAGTACCAGCTAGGGCACTCGGCACCGCTTGCTTGCCGTTAAAATAATTCAGCAAATCATTATCTTCAGAGTCGATAAGCCGTTCAAACTGAGCCAATTCATCCCCCTCCAAACCAGCAAGTTCATCTTGCGCAAAGGTTCCCATTAATAAGTCCAATTCTTTCATGCCACGGTGCCACGCGCGGAACATAAGCTTTTTCTTATAAATTTCAACATCTTGCATGCTGTATACCTATTTATTCTAGTGATATGATAAACATTTTATAAGGGTAAAATTGAGTCATGTCCACAATAATTGTTGATTGATGTTCACCCTTTGTTTATAAATAGAATCGAACGTGGAGAGACGGTGTTATGCGTCCAGAAATTTTAAATTACTTTTTTAAACCCGTAACATCACTTAAAGGCGTTGGGCCAAAAGTGGCGCAGAATATCACTCGTTTGCTAGGGCGGCATATCGAGCCGAACCAAAGCGCGCGCTATGTTGATTTATTGTTTCATCTGCCGCTAGGCTATAAAGACAGGCGTGAGCAGCCCAAGATTGAACAATTAGTGCCTGAGCAATATGCCACGATAAAACTGCAAATTGGCAAGCATATGGTGCCGCCACGCCATAACAAACGCATTCCTTACCGCATCATTTGCCATGACGATACAGGCGAAATTACGCTGAGCTATTTCAGAGCTCGCGGCGATTACCTCAAAACCACCCTGCCCGAAGGTGAATTGCGTTATGTTGGCGGCAAAGTTGAAGAATATAATGGTAAATTGCAAATCAACCATCCCGATTTTACCGCTGATGAAGAGGAAATGAAAACCCTACCTTTGTTTGAGCCTATCTATCCGATGACGGCTGGCTTGGCAGGCAAAACATTACGTAAATCTATCACCCAGCTGATTGAACAATTGCCCTCCCTGCCCGAATGGTTGGACAAGCCGCTGATTGACCGAGAGAAATGGCCGACATTTAATGAATCGATTGTCGGGCTGCATCAGGCAGATTTGCCCGAAATTATCGTTGGCAATAGCCCACACAGACAGCGTATTGCGTTTGATGAAATTTTCGCCAATCAGTTGGCGTTGGCCTTAACGCGCAAACATGTCGTGGCGATCAATGGAAACCAGATAAAATCTAATGACGTATTGGTTGCCAAGCTTAAAACGCAATTGCCGTTTGAGCTAACTGCCTCGCAGCTAACCTCTTATGACGAGATTAAACAAGACATGCAGGCCGAGCAGCGCATGGTGCGATTGCTACAAGGCGATGTCGGCAGTGGTAAAACTGTGGTGGCACTAATGGCCATGCTCAACGCAATCGAGGCAGGCTATCAAGCGGCCATCATGGCCCCAACCGAGATTTTAGCCCGCCAACATTTGGAGTTTATGACGCCTTATTGCGAAAAGCTTGGGCTTAAGATTGAAATTCTAACGGGGCGCAATAAAGGTAAGGCGCGGGCTAACATATTGGCGCGGTTAAACAGTGGTGAAATAGATGTTTTAATTGGCACTCACGCACTGTTTCAAGCCGATGTTGGGTTTAAAAAATTAGGCCTTGCGGTGATCGATGAACAACATAGATTTGGCGTGCACCAACGCTTGGCTTTGCAGAATAAAGGCCTAAAAACTGACCTATTGGTGATGACCGCCACACCAATACCGCGCACTTTGGTGCTGACCAATTATGGCGATATGAGCGTGTCTAAACTGACCGAAAAGCCTGCGGGGCGCAAACCAATTAAAACCGTGGCAATGCCGTTGGAAAAATTGGGCGACATTATGCAAGCCGCAAGCCGTGCGATAAAAGACAACCAGCGGATTTATTGGATTTGCCCTTTGGTCGAAGAAAGCGAGTTGATGCCGCTGACCAATGTCGAAGATCGCTTTGCCATGTTAAACCACGCCCATCCAGGCCATGTGGGTTTAATACATGGCCGCATGAAAGCCGAAGAAAAAGATGAGGTGATGCAAAAATTTCAAAATGGCGACATAAAAATATTGGTAGCAACCACCGTGGTTGAAGTGGGGGTGAATGTGCCCCAAGCAACCATTATGATCATTGAACATGCCGAACGGTTTGGCCTGTCGCAATTGCATCAACTACGCGGGCGTGTGGGGCGTGGCAGTGAGCAATCAAATTGCATATTATTATACGGCACGCCGCTCGGCAAAGTTGCCCAAGAGCGGCTAAAAATTATGCGCCAAACCGAAGACGGCTTTTTAATCTCTGAAAAAGACTTGGAACTGCGTGGTGGTGGTGATTTATTGGGCGCGCAACAAAGTGGTGAAATTAGAATGCGGCTGGCTGATGTTGAAAACCAAGCTGATTTAATTGAAATCGCTCACAAACAAGCGCGGTTGATTATAGAAACAGACCCACATCTAACCAAAGATAAAAACCAAAATTTACGCATCTTGCTTTACCTATTTGACCGTGATCAAGCAATTAAATTACTAAACGCTGGCTGATTATTTGTCTTTGATTGGCAAAACCTCTGGGTTAACCAAACCCGCAGAAATGACCAGCTTAGCGCCATCTTCAACTGTCATATCAAGCACTTTAACATCTTTTCTAGGTACAAATAAAAGAAAACCACTGGTCGGATTGGGCGTTGTTGGCAAGAAAACACTGACCATTGGCTCATCGAAATTTCGCCTTACCTCGCCCTTGGTATCGGTCGCAACAAAAGCAATGGCAAATATGCCCTTACGCGGATATTCTACCAGAACAACTTGTTTAAAATTTGATTCACCCTGACTAGCCACGGTTTCAAATATTTGTTTAAGTGCCTTATACATAGTGCGCACTACGGGCATTTTCTCCAACCAACCAGTGCCTATATTTACCAATGTACGCCCAAATAAGTTAGCCGTCAGGGCACCCAATAAAACCAACCCGATAACTGCAAAAACCACACCAATGCCAGGTATGGAGAATTTTAAATAAGTTTCAGGAAGGTAAGTTTTCGGAATAATTGGTAAAATCCAATTATCAATCAACCCTATAACCCACAGAGTGGCCCAAATTGTAATGGCAATTGGTGCAGCAATCACCAGACCAGTTAAAAAATAAGTGCGCAGTCGATTGAACAGCCCAACCTTTTTTTTCACTTCATTCGTCATGTATATTGCCCTGTTTGATATCTACAATCCAACTATCAAATAGAGGTTCATCGCCAATATTGCAAGTTTATTTAATATGACGCACAAAACAATCGTTATTTCGGGCTTTTAATAATTTACAAAGTGAATTGGCTTGTTTGTATGATTGAAAGCCAGATAAAAGTAATTGGTAATTTATTTGTTGCTTAGCATTCTTAAACGGCCTAATCACATAAGGGCGCTTGGCTAATAATATGCCATGCTTTTCAACGATACGATGATAATATTTCTGCGCGTTTTCTTGGCTAGTACCACTAGAAAGTTGCAAAAAATAGCCTTTAAACTGATTAGATTTTTTTACATTAAGTGACTTGTTTTTAGGTTTTGATTGCTGGGTTTGGGCGACAGAATCCGGCCTAGCTTGGATGTGTAAATTAAATTTAGGCGTCGTTTCGCGTAAATTCACTTCTGGCCGTTTCTTCACATCTGGAATGGCAGCGGTTGTTAAATTGTCAATTCGTTCTTGCGTAAGGTTGAGCTTAATTTTCATTTGCGTGGCATCGCCATTTTTTTGTTTGGCATCAAGCGCCTGTTTTAACAATTGATTATAAATTTCATTGGCAGTGAGTTGTTTGTCATCAATCTGTTCAGCATCTTGCTCAGCTACAACGCTGCTCGATGGTAAACCAACATTGTTCAGAGCGTCGATCTCATCCAACAATTGTAAAGCTGGCTCAAAATTACCTTGTATTTCCAAACTTTTACCTAAATTTTCACGTGATTTTTCATACTGTTTTTGCTGATAGTAAATTGATGCTTTGCCATAATAGGCCAAAAAACGATTATTTGCCATGCCATCAAGCGCAAGATCATATTGATTAATGGCGTTATTAAAATCCGACAATCCAAAATAACTATTGGCTAGATAATAATGTAATTCTGCATTGCCCGATAATATTTCAAGCGCTTGTTCAAAATCATCTTTAGCCTCAAGATAGGCATCATCATCATAAAATAAAAGGCCACGATTCTTATAGGTTTCGGCGACTAAAATAGGCGGTAAATGCCTACTTTCCAAAGCTGCCAAATAACTTTCAAAGGCGTTTTCGCTATCCTTAAGCCGCGAGAAAACAATGGCACGAATGAGAAATAACTCAGCCAATTCTGCCGCGGTAAACTCGCCCTCAGCGGTGAATTGATTAGATGCCACTATATATTCTTGATTTTGCTCAGCAGTTGCATCACTTATCTCTAAAAACATCCGCGCTTGTTGCATAAAATCATCAGCCACAGCAGGCATTGCGAACATCACAAAGACTAGTAATGCGAATTTAAGGCACAAATTTTTTATAAAACAAAACATATATTTAGTGGCCGCCAAAAGAATCATTAACAACAGCCTAGCCTATAATATGGGTATTTAAAAACCTTCTTCACTCAACGGTCACGGATTTCGCCAAATTACGCGGTTGATCAACATCTGTGCCCATATGCACCGCTGTATGATAAGCCAGTAATTGCACAGGCACGGTATAAATAAACGGCGCCAGAAACGAACTGCAATCTGGTAAAGCTATGGCTTTAAGCCCAAGCTTTTGAATTTCTTTCGCACGCTTTTGAGTGGTCAAAACCGTGATGTCGCCACCACGGGCCGCAATCTCTTCAATATTAGAGCGGGTTTTTTCATAGACTTCATTATCAGGCGCAATAATGATGAGTGGCATGTTTTCATCAACCAGCGCAATCGGCCCATGTTTGAGTTCGCCTGCAGCATAGCCTTCAGCGTGAATATAAGTAATTTCTTTCAGTTTTAACGCACCTTCCATGGCAATTGGATAGCTGGTGTTGCGACCTAAAAACAGCACATGTTCAACATTTGCAATTTCATGAGCCAATTTCACAATGTCTTTTTCGACCGCAAAACAGTCATTAATTAAACGCGGCAATTGAGCTAATTGTTTGGCCATGCTGGTGGCATCGGCGTGGCTCAAACGGCCAATTTGCACCCCCAAACCGATGGACAAAGCTGCTAATACACTGATTTGACACATAAAAGCTTTAGTGGAGGCAACGCAAACCTCTATCCCTGCAAAGGTAGGCAATATAATGTCCGCTTCGCGTGCCATGGTTGAGGTGGGGACATTTACAATAGCTAATGTGGTGCAACCTTTGTTTTTAGCCATACGCAAGGCAGCGAGGCTATCTGCGGTTTCACCAGATTGAGAAATCACCACAAATAGGCATTTTTCATTTAAAGCTGGTTTGCGATATCTAAATTCTGAGGCGACATCAACTTCAACACTCATATTGACATTCTCTTCAAGCCAATATTTAGCGACACAGGCAGCTAAATAAGCAGTGCCACAGGAAACCATAACAATACGCTCGAATTTACTTATATCCAATTTAGAATCTAGCGTGACTTGATTGCTTTTCATATCTAAATAATGAGATAGAGTTTTTTGCACAACATCTGGCTGTTCGAAAAACTCTTTGGCCATAAAATGTTTGTGATTGCCTTTATCCATAGTGGCGCTTTGAACTTCGACATGGTTAACATCACGGGTTACCAAAGTGCCAGCTTGATCGAAAACTCGGAAGTTCTGTCGGGTGGCAAATACGAAATCACCCTCTTCAAGATAAATGATTTGGCGCGAGAATGGTGACAAAGCCAAAGCGTCTGAGCCAATATAATGGCCTTCCACATCCCCAATACCAACTACCAATGGACAGCCTTTACGCGCGCCAATTAACAGGTTTTCTTCACCTTTAATCATGATTGCCAAGGCAAATGCGCCTGTTAACCTACCAACAGCTGTTTGCACTGCCGTCTCGATATTGCTATCAATTTTAAGTTGATTGCTAATCAAGTGGCCGATCACTTCGGTATCGGTCTGACTTTGAATGTTGGCACCATTTTTAATCAATTCATCGCGCAATTCGGCATAATTCTCGATGATGCCATTATGCACAATGATGACATTGTCAACGATATGCGGATGAGCATTGCCTTCGGTTGGTGCGCCATGGGTTGCCCATCTGGTATGCCCAATGCCGATACCACCTTCGCTAACCCCATCATCTTTGATTTTTTTCTCTAAATTAGCCAGCTTACCCGCTGCCCGTTCGCGCCACACCTGGCCATCTTGCATGGTGGCAATGCCTGCACTGTCATAGCCGCGATATTCTAGCAATTTTAGCGATGAAATAAGCCCTGTGACGACTGGATGTCCTGTAACAATTCCGATAATTCCGCACATAATAAATTCTTTCGATCTTTAACTGTGAATACAATTTTTAATTAACAATTTGGTCAAATTGAAGGTTTATTTATCATTTTTTTGTCTAAATTTAGCCGCCCATTGAGCAATTTCTACCTGCTTAGCCCGCGTTACCGACAATGCATCTGCCTGCACATCCTTGGTAATTACACTACCTGAACCAACATAAGCCCCATCAGCAATCGTCACTGGAGCAACCAATGAGCTGTTAGAGCCAATAAATGTCCCCTTGCCAATAATGGTTTTGGCTTTGTTAAAGCCATCATAATTGCAAGTTATAGTGCCCGCGCCGATATTGGCCTTTTCGCCAACTTCTGCATCCCCAATATAGCTAAGATGATTGACTTTAGCGCCCTGATGAATGGCGGCTTTTTTAGTTTCAACAAAGTTACCAATCTTACCGCTTTCGCCAATATGAGTGCCTTCACGCAATCTAGCATAAGGGCCGATATTGGCATTGGCGGCAATGGTTATCGGGTGGGCTTTACTACCTTCAATATGCGAAAAAGCCAGAATATTTGCACCAGATTCAATGCTGACATAGCCTTTAATAATCACATTAGGTTCAATAGTGACATCGCTGGCAATTTTTGCATTGGCTGACAAATAAACGCTGGAAGGGTCAATAAGTGTAACGCCATCACGCATAGCTTGCTCACGCAATTTATTTTGGTAGATAGTTTCTGCCTCAGCCAGTTGAACACGGTCGTTAACACCCAAAGTTTCGACCTCAGCACATATAGTCACGCTGGCTTTTAAGCCGAGTGATTTGGCGATCTCAACACAATCAGTGAGATAATATTCGCCCGATGCATTATCATTGTCGATTTTTGCCAACAATTGATTTAAATGCTTGGCTTTAAAGGCCATAATGCCCGCATTGCATAAACGTACTTTGCGCTCGGCATCACTTGCATCTTTAAATTCTCTGATGGCAATTAACTCACCATCATCGCGGGTTAACAACCGACCATATTGGGCAGCATCATCTGGTTCAAACCCCAACACCACCACATCGTCGCCTGATTTTATCTTCGCAGCCATTAGCTCTAAAGTATCAACCTCAACAAACGGTGTGTCAGCATATAAGATGATAACCGCGCTATCAGGATTGTGTTTTGCAGCCGCTGCAATTTGCTGTTTAGCCATGAGTACAGCATGGCCAGTGCCTAGCTTTTCGGCTTGAAATGTAACTTCAGCATCACTGTTATTATGGATATATTCTAGAGTTAAAGGCTCATCCGGGTCAGCAACCACGGCAATATCGCTCGCTGCCAATTTATCTTGGCACAGCTTAAGTGCATGCCCAACCAAAGGCAATCCACCAACTTCGTGCATCACTTTATGAGTTTTAGATTTCATTCGCGTGCCCTTGCCCGCGGCTAAAATTATACAAGTGATTGTATCAGTATTTGCCATTTTACCCCAAATTTTGTTTATTTTTCACCCCGAGTAAAGAGATTGTTAAACATAAATAAATTACAATTAATTAAATGTTTATCGATTTACTAATGAGCCGAATCCATATAATCATAAACATATTCTATTTTACCACAGCTTTATAGGCAATACATCAAAATGAACAGTAAAAAAAAGATTCAAAAGTCTAGAGTGAAAAGAATGGCTTCAAATATCAAGTCACGGCCGCTTATGACGGATCTTCACTTGCCAGATAAAAAAGATAAAGTCAGCAATCGTGTAAGCACTTATTACTTTTTGTCATGGGTATTGGTCGCCGTTATTTCAGTAGGCACTGTCGGCGGTTTGGTGATTAGCGAAGGCGGTTTTGGCAATGCGATTCAAACTGCTAATTTTAATAAATTAAACCGTCAAATTGCTGGAAATAATTTTGCTGCTGGTGGTGATAATCTGCCCACAGCTTCTATCACCGGTGTAAATTTACCCGTTAGCAATGCCGCACCCGCTTTTACACCCAATATCGGCAAAGGGGCCGCCAGTAGTAGTTTGGTAGAAGAAAAAAATTACTATTCGGTGTTTTTAGGGCAAGGCAATAGCACTTCAACAATTTTAGATTTATGGTATTCGATTAAAAACCAGAATGTTGAGCTGTTTACCGACCATAAAGCAGGATATTATTATGATGATGTTAATGACGTTTATAACTTAGTTGTTGGTAAGTTTGGTGGTCTCAGCCTGTCATTGCAATTCTGTGCCGAACTTAAATTTAATGAAATTGCTTGCAAATATGACAATGAATTCGCCAATCTGCAAACCACATCAATTGATTAGATTTCACTCTATTCTTCATCAAATTCTATATGGTCAGTGAGAGACTGCACTTCGATGAAGATACGTTTAACATCTGGATAATCATTTTTAATGTTTCGTTCTAGTTCAGTGATGCTTTGTTCAACTTCACCTGCACTAATCTCGTCATTAAAATCTAGGCTTAAAGCCAATAAAATATCATGTGGCCCCATATGCATGCTGCGCAATTCGTTGATGCCAATAATACTGTCATCTTCCGCCACAATCTCGCGTACCCGCTCATCAAGCTCATCTGATGCAGCCTCACCTATCAGCAGCCCTTTGGTTTCACGAGCTAAAACAAGTGCCGTTCCTGCCAAAATAAGCCCAATCACCACCGAAGCAATGCCATCAAAAATTGGTAAATTCATCTGGTCGGCCATATAGACACCAAACAAGGCAACCAGTAGGCCAAGCAATGCGGCACTATCTTCAAACAACACCACAAAGGTGGTGGGGTCCTTTGAGTTTTTAATGCTACTCCATACACTCCCCTTGCCGCGTTGCTGGTTAAATTCTTTAAGTGCCACGTACCAAACAATGGCCTCAAAAACAAATGAGGCAGAAAGCACAATGTAATTTATATAGGCATTTTGAATTTCGTGTGGGTGTAGAATTTTCTCAATGCCCTCATATAGTGACACTGTGGCGCCCAAACCAAATACTGAAATGGCGACAATAAAACTCCAAAAGTACAATTCCATGCCATAACCGAATGGATGCTTCTCATCAGCCGCCTTTTTAGACTTGCTCATGCCGTATAAAAGTAAAAATTGGTTACCAGTGTCAACCAGTGAATGAATGGCCTCTGACATCATCGCAGAGCTTTTTGTAAAGATGGCTGCACCAAACTTAATGATCGAAATAAGTAAATTGCCCGCAAGGGCGGCGTAAATTACTTTTTTTGAACCATGTGCGGACATATAACACCTCGTAAATCATCGGTAAATCGACTTGATTTTGTGATTTTATAGTGTGTTTAAATGATTCTGTGGGGAAAATCTAAATTTAAAAGCCAAAGGGCGGTAATTCCTCATTAATCACTTCGATAATCATGGCCAATGGCGTATAGTTATAGTTCGAATCATTCAATTGCATATGGTGTAAATATAGTGTCAGATAACGAAACTCCATCAGACGAAAATTCTCCGCAAACGCCCGCCGAATTGCCCAGCGATGTGACCTTAGTCAACATCGAAGATGAGATGAAGAAATCTTACCTTGATTATGCGATGAGCGTGATTGTCAGCCGCGCACTGCCAGATGTAAGAGATGGCCTTAAGCCCGTGCATAGACGCATATTATATTCAATGCATGAAAATAGTTATGACTGGAACAAGGCCTATAGAAAATCGGCTCGTGTGGTCGGTGATGTAATTGGTAAATACCATCCGCACGGTGACCAATCTATTTATGACGCTTTGGTGCGGATGGCGCAACATTTCTCGCTACGCTTGCCATTGCTTGATGGCCAAGGTAATTTTGGCTCTGTCGATGGTGATAAAGCCGCGGCGATGCGTTATACCGAAGTGCGGATGGAAAAAGTCGCGCATGCTTTAATGTCCGATCTAGATAAAGACACAGTTGAGTTTCAAGAAAACTATGACAATAGCGAGCAAGAGCCCGCTGTTTTGCCATCTCGTTTTCCGAACCTATTGGTTAATGGTGCGGGCGGCATTGCTGTCGGCATGGCGACCAACATTCCGCCACATAATCTGGGTGAGATTATTGACGCAACTCTTGCCATGGTTGACAACCCGCAGATTTCTGTGCCTGAACTGAATGAGATTGTAAAAGGCCCTGACTTCCCTACTGGTGGCTATATATTAGGGACAGCTGGCATTAAATCGGCTTATGAAACGGGGCGTGGCTCGGTGATGATGCGGGCAAGATTATCAGTCGAAGAAATTCGCAAAGACCGTGACGCGATTGTGATCACTGAAATTCCGTTCCAAGTCAATAAAACCACGTTGATTGAAAAAATTGCTGAGCTGGTGCGTGACAAGCGGGTTGAAGGCATTTCTGATATTCGTGATGAATCTGACCGTGATGGCATGCGCATTGTGATTGAAGTCAAACGCGATGCAGTGCCTGAAGTGATCATCAACCAACTATACCGTTATAGCCAATTGCAAACCAGCTTTGGTTGCAACATGGTGGCACTTAACCATGGCCGGCCAGGTTTGTTAAACCTACAACAATTCCTAACATATTTTGTCGAATTTCGCGAAGAAGTGGTGACCCGCCGTACCAAATTCTTGCTCAACAAAGCCCGCGATCGGGCGCATGTTTTGGTTGGCTTGGCAATTGCCGTGGCTAATATTGATGAGATTATTAAACTTATCCGTAACGCACCAAACCCACAAACCGCACGCGAGCAACTGATGGAACGCCATTGGCCTGTGGGCGATGTTGAACCACTCATTCTATTGATCGCCGACCCGCGTCACATGATCAGCGCTGATGGCACCTATAGATTGTCCGAAGTTCAAGCCCGCGCCATTTTAGAGCTGCGCCTTGCACGCTTAACCGCATTGGGCATGAATGAAATTGGTGATGAGCTAAATAAATTAGGCGAAGAGATTAAAGATTATCTCGATATTCTAGGCTCACGCGAACGGGTGATGAACATCATTCGCGAAGAATTAACTGAAATTAAAGACGAATTTGCCACCCCAAGACTCACTGAAATTTTAGAAACTCTGGGTGATTTTGATGATGAAGATCTGATCCCCAAAGAAGACATGGTAGTGACTGTGTCGCATAAAGGCTATATCAAACGCGTGGCGCTGAACACTTACCGCGCGCAACGACGCGGCGGCAAGGGCCGTAGCGGCATGAATACGCGCGACGAAGATTTTGTGACCAGTATCTTTGTACTCAACACCCATACGCCTGTGTTATTCTTCTCATCTAAAGGCATGGTATATAAATTAAAAGTCTGGCGTTTGCCAATTGGCAGCCCAACATCAATCGGCAAAGCGTTGATTAATTTGTTGCCGCTTGATCAAGGTGAAAAAATCACCACCATTATGCCATTGCCCAATGCTGATGAAGACAGCAGTGAATTGAACATTATGTTTGCCACTAAATTTGGCAATGTAAGACGTAATGAATTGTCAGATTTTGTGCAGGTCAATAAAGGCGGTAAAATCGCCATGAAACTGCCTGAAGGTGACGAGATTGTCAGCGTACAAATTTGCACTGATGAAAACGATGTCTTGTTAGCCACAACCGCTGGCCGCTCCATTCGCTTTGCAGTGAGTGATGTGCGGGTATTTGTTGGCCGTTCATCGGCTGGTGTCCGCGGTATAAGGCTGGATAAAGATGTTGAAGTGATCTCAATGGCCATCTTAAACCATATTGACATTCAATCGCCTGAAGCACGTGCCTATGTGAAGCATTCTAACAATTTGCGCCGCATGTTGGCACACGAAGGCAATGAAGCCGTTGCTGAAATTGTCGAAACAAGTGATGACGATGATGCTGGCGATGAAGAAGCGATTGTTTTAACTGAAGAGCGCATTGCCTTCTTGCAAGAGCGTGAAGAATTTATTCTGACAATTTCGAAAAATGGTTTTGGTAAGCGTACCAATGCCTATGAGTATCGCCGCACAGGCCGTGGTGGCAAAGGCATTGTCGCCATGGGCATATCTGAACGTAACGGCAATTTAATCGCCTCCTTCCCTGTCGATGAAGCCGACCAAATTATGTTGGTGACCAATGGTGGGCAGTTAATTAGATGTCCGCTCAAAGACATTCGCATTGGTGGACGTAGCACCCAAGGTGTGACCATCTTTAAAACCGCCAAGAAAGAAGAAGTGGTTTCAGTAGGTCGGATATCTGACATTGAAGGCGATGACGAAGAAGCTGATGACATTGATGCAGAAGTTTCAAACACAGACTCACCAGAAACCAGTGCAAATGAAGCAGGTGACACTGGGCAAAGTGAAGAGTAAATCATGAAAAATAGTATCGGCGTGTTTGCAGGCAGTTTTGACCCTATCACCTTTGGGCATATAGACATTATTGAAAGATGTTTAACCATTGTTGACACGCTGGTGATCGCCATTGGAGCCCAGCATAGCAAAGCCGCCCTATTCACACCGCAAGAACGTTTAGATCTGATTGCCGAAACTGTGAAATCTGATAGGCTACAATTGGTGACATTTGATGGCCTATTGGTAGATGAAGCCAAACGGTTAAATGCTAATTTTCTGATACGTTCTATTCGCAATGGTCAAGATTTTGAATATGAAAAAACCATGGCAACTATGAATAAACAGCTTTCGGGCATTGAGACCATAAATTTGTTCGCCAATCCACAATATAGCCATATATCCTCATCTATTGTACGGCAAATTGCCAAAATGGAGGGTGATATCTCTAAATTCGTGCCTAAGAATATTGTTAATAGTATCAAAAGGAAATTAAACTGATGAAACAATTTTTCAAACTCGGTTTCGCCGCGTGTATTGTGCTGATTTTAAGTGCAAGTTCTGCACTTGCAGCCAATAGCTACCCTGCCCTTAGCAAAGACAATACGCTTTATATCAACGTAAAATCGGGCATTGTTAAAATTCAATTATTGCCGGGTGTTGCACCTAAGCATGTTGAGCGTATCAAGACCTTGGCTAAACAAGGTTTTTATGATGGCATTATTTTCCATCGGGTGATTGATGGTTTTATGGCGCAAACAGGCGACCCAACGGGTACAGGCCGCGGTGGTAGTGAAATGGACGATGTGAAGGCCGAATTTACCACCAAATATAGCTTTGAGCGCGGCGTGATTGGCATGGCGCGTTCTGGTCATCCCGATAGTGCCAATAGCCAATTTTTTATTATGCTAGATGATGGATCATTTCTTGATAATAACTACACAATTTGGGGACGCGTGGTTGATGGCATGAACGCTGTTGATACCCTTGCCAAAGGCGAACCACCAGCAAACCCAGATAAAATGCTAAAAGTATATAGCGAAGAATAAGATTTAACTAAAATGGAGCGCCAAATGGCCGACTATCAAAACCCAGAAGATACATTGATTCTGGAAACATCTAAGGGTGACATTGTCATTGAAATGAATGCAGAGGTTGCACCATTGCATGTGGCACAAATTAAAAAACTGGTTAAATCTGGTTTTTATGATGGCATTATTTTCCATCGAGTGATTGATGGCTTTATGGCACAAACTGGTTGCCCTGATGGCACTGGTATGGGCGGCTCTGGTGAGAATATCGACGCTGAGTTTAGCAAGGAAACACATGTACGTGGTGCATGTTCCATGGCGCGTTCGCAAATGCCAGATAGCGCATCTAGCCAATTTTTTATCTGTCTTGATGCCGCAACATTCCTTGATGGTCAATATAGCTATTGGGGTAAAGTAATTGACGGCATGGATAATGTTGACGCATTGGCAAAAGGTGAGCCGCCACGCAACCCTGATGTGATTAACAAAGCCTATATCGCTTCAGACGCTTAAAAAATGAATAAAAATCTAAAAGCTCCAGTTTTCTGGGGCTTTTTTTATGTCTAAAGCATTGCAGTGTATAAGTTTTGACCGCTATTTGATCTATATCAAACAAATTTGCGACAATTTGTTGCTGTGTACTTTTGTCATGTTCTTTTCATATATAGGCAGCATTAGTCTTTATTTGTAAATACATTAAATGAGGATTTAAAATGTTAAACCTAATTACAAAAAACTCTCCCAAACACATTATTGCCGCCAGCGTGGCATTGTTAATGACAACAAGTGCAGCCTTTGCAGTTGACCTGTCTAAACTCGAAGTAATCACTCCCACATTATTGACTCCACCATTAGTGATGGAACATAATCAAGTGGCTCAAGGCGACCCTAAACTGGTAAAGTTTGAAATAACCATTGAAGAAAAACTCATTGAGATTGATGAAGATGGCACAAAAGTATGGGCAATGACCTATGCTGGCACAGTCCCTGGCCCGCTTATGGTAGTTCATGAAGGTGATTATGTTGAACTTCGCCTAATTAACCCTGAAAGCAATTCATTAGAACATAACATTGATTTCCATGCTGCAACTGGTGCGCTTGGAGGTGGTGGTCTGACCCATGTTTCACCGGGTGAAGAAGTAACACTACGGTTTAAAGCCACTAAATCTGGCACATTTATTTATCATTGCGCACCTGGCGGCACTATGATCCCATGGCATGTAGTGTCTGGTATGAACGGCGCGATTATGGTTTTACCGCGCGAAGGCTTAACTGACAAAAACGGCGAAGCTCTGACATATGACAAAGCCTATTATGTTGGCGAGCAAGATTTCTACGTCCCCAAAGATGAAGAAGGCGAATACAAACTCTATGACAGCCCTTCAGAAGGTTATGAAGAAATGATGGAAGTGATGGCCACCTTAACCCCGAGCCATGAAGTGTTTAACGGTGCAGTGGGCGCGTTAACTGGTGACAATGCTATGACTGCTAAGGTTGGCGAAAGTGTATTATTCATCCATAGCCAAGCCAATCGCGACACCCGCCCCCATATCATTGGTGGCCATGGTGACTATGTATGGGAACGCGGCTCATTTGATGATGATCCACAAACCAATCAAGAAACTTGGTTGATAGCTGGTGGTAGTGCGGGTGCAGCCTTCTATACATTCCAGCAACCTGGCGTATATGCTTATGTGAATCATAACCTAATCGAAGCCGTGCTCAAAGGCGCTACAGGCCATGTGGTTGTAGATGGTGAATGGAATAATGATTTGATGGAACAGGTTTCAGAACCTGCAGAAATTAAAAACTAACTGAGTAAAATAAACGGCTACTCTGTAAGCCGTTCAAGCACACAAGAATAAGAAGTGAAGCGGACTACCAAGTTTCTTCACTTCCTTTTTAAAGAAAATTCATTGGTATAGTCTCATGTTAAAACGCCCCTATACAACCATTTCTATTGCTCTTCTGCTAACAATATCCATTTTAATTGCATATTGGGCTTATGAGCGCACTAATGAAAGCTACAAAAGCATATTGCCCGATTTGCAGTTAATCACCATCCCTAAAGGCAACATGGATTTAGAAGTGCCTGTCTACAGTTATGTAAAAACTGAATATGTGAAAAAACACATAGATTTCGTCGATTCATATAAAATTGGTGCGTTTGAAATCACCATTAAACAATGGAATATTTGCCACAAAATGGGCGGCTGTAAGAAAAAAGCCCGCATGCGTAAAGGCGAAACCGAGGATCATCCAGTTACCAAGGTGAGTTGGTTAGATGCATATAATTTCACCAAATGGTTATCGTTCGAAACGGGCCAGAATTTCCGCCTTCCAACCGAAGAAGAATGGACTTATGCCGCCTTTATGGGCAAGCATTACCGTGCAGAATATGTAGAATATGACTTTAATGACGTGATTTTAGCCCGCCCCAAAGTGACCCATATACAAGGTGCATTTGGCAAGAATGAATGGGGCATGAATGACATTCAAGGAAACGTTTGGGAATGGACTTTAACTTGCTGGACCAGTTCAATAGACAGCCAATCTAAGTTAAGTGATGCTGAATTGTTAAATAACCCCAAAGCCTGTGGTACTCGTTTTTTATGGGGCGAAGAGCGGGCACATATTCCATTTTTTGTAAACACCACCTATAATGGCGGCTGTGCAACCGCGCGCCCAGCTAGTAATCTAGGCTTTAGAATTTTACTGGCCAAACGTTAAGCTCCATGGGCATTCAATGGCTTGGCTTTGAGTGTTTTTAAGATAATCTTTTTAAGCCTTTTACAGGTAGCTGCAGGTTTTTGCGCTTGCGAAATGGCACCAATCACTGACACAGCCTTAACACCACAAGCAAGCACCTGCAGCATATTGATTTCATTTATGCCGCCAATGGCCACAATGGTCAAATCGGGTGCTTTTTCTTTTATAATCTCCACCATATTCGCCAATTTTTTAAGCCCAATCGGTGGCAGGCTTGTCTGGTCTGACTCTGTAGCAAAAACATTCGCAATGGAGATGTAATCCAACATTCCGAGTGTCGTTATTTCTATATTTTGAGCATCCGAAACGCTTCTTACCGTCAAACCAATTAACTTATCTGCACCCAATATAGCACGTGTATGCTTCACACTCACATCTTGCAGGCTTAAGTGTACGCCATCAGCCTGCACATCTAGCGCTAAATCTATATGATTGTTAATAATAAAAGGGATGTTATTTTCAGCACAAACTCGGCCTATAGATTTGGCTTCATCTAACATTTTATGATATGAAATATTCCGCGCCCGATATTGTAAAATATCACAACCGCCCATAGCTACAGCATTGGCAACCGCCAAGCTTTTATGGCGAATATTCTGATTAGAATAATCATTATTAATTGCCACATATAAAATGCCGTTATTTAGAGTTTTTATGTGTTTTATAAGGTTATCCCGCATGTATACTTAGATTAAACTACAATACTTAATTAAATCAAGTTTGTTTGACATGGAGTATGTTTGTAGCGATCAATTTATTGTGATCAATCGGACACATTTTCGCCATATCTTATGCATAGTCGTGAGTAGGAAGATTAACTGATAAAAATTATATTAGGAATGTAAAATGAATTTCTACAAAACAACTCGAAACATTTTATTGGCTGGTGCTTTGGGACTTAGCATATTCAGCACGGGCGCAGCTTCGGCTGCACAGTATAAAATTGACAGAGCCCATTCCACCATCGAATTTGCCGTGTCGCATTTTGGCTATGGCATAGTGAAAGGCCGCTTTAACGAATTTTCTGGTGAATTTGGTTTTGGTGGTGATGCTGATGTAACAAAAATAGAAATTGATATGGAAAGCATCGATAGCAATTGGGCGGCACGCGATAAGCATTTAAGAAACGATGATTTTTTCAATGTTGCAGATTTCCCAAAGGCGACTTTTATAAGCACCGGTATGACAACTGCTGGCGATAACATTACCTTAACCGGCGATCTTACAATTCGGGATGTAACAAAATCAATTGATATTGCAGTGACAAAAATTGGCGAAGGCAAAGACCGCCGCGGCAATGAAATTATGGGCTTTAAAGGCGAGTTTTCCATCAATCGGTCTGAATATAATGTATCGATGAATCTCGGCCCAGCCGTAGAAAAAGTCACCATCACTATGTATTTTGATGGCGTGAAAATGTAACCGATGGCCACCCCTTTACAACAAAAACAGGTTGGATTGTTCAGCAAAAGCTTGCACTGGCTGCTGGCTCTGCTGATGATCGGCCTGCTGGCATTGGGTTGGGTGATGGTTCAATTGGACTATTTCAACCCTTATTATGACAGCGCACCAGCGCTACATTATTCATTGGGGATTTTGGTTTTCTTTTTGGTGCTGATTAAAATCATCTGGCAATTGGCAAAACCATTGCCGGCGCATGATGATCGGTTGAAAAAATATGAGCTATATGCTTCTAAAATAGTACATTTTATATTGCTAATATTTATGATTATGATGCCTGTTTCTGGCTACTTGGTGATTACAGCTGGCACCAATGATGCGAGTTTTTTTGGTCTCTTTAATTTACCAACATTGTTCAAAATATCTAACCCAGTACGTGATGCAGCAACTTTCTTCCATACTTATTTCCCGTTCATTTTGGTGGGCTTTATTATTGTGCATATTTTAGCAGCTCTTAAACATAAATTTATAGATAAAATGAAAACCGCACGCGATATGTGGCCTAAATAGCTCACTTTTTATATATAGTGATAATGTTAGGGTAATTACAGCTTGAAATATTTGCCAAAAACCCCCATTAACTAGTTGTATAAATAATAATGATGGGATTATAAATGTCGGAAGATTCAACACAAAATACCAAAAGTTTCGGTAGAGAGATGTGGGATTTAATAAAGGTTATAGTCGAAGCGCTTTTGATTGCGGCGGTTATACGCACTTTTATCTTCGGTCTTGTGGTCATTCCTTCAGCGTCCATGGTGCCAACTCTGTTGATTGGTGACTATCTATATGTCACAAAATATGCATATGGCTATTCAAAACATTCCTTCCCGTTTTCTGCTGCGCCCTTCTCTGGCCGTATATTTGGCACCGAACCTAAATTGGGTGACATTGTGGTATTTAGAGGCGCCGATAAAAAAACCGATTATATAAAGCGTTTGGTTGGTTTGCCTGGCGATAAAATCCAAATGATAGAAGGCACATTGCATATTAACGGCCGCTCTGTGCCTAAAGTAAAAATCGCAGATTTTGTTGAAACAGATAAATATGGCAACAAAAAAACACAACAACGTAATTTAGAAACTCTGCCCAACGGCGTAAAGCATAACACGCTTGATTATGGCTCAACACGTGCAGACAACACAAATGTTTTTGAAATACCAAGTGGTCATTATTTCATGATGGGCGACAGCCGCGATAATTCCAACGATAGCCGTTTTCAAGACAGTGTCCGCATGGTGGCGTTTGAAGATATAGTTGGCCGTGCAGACTTTGTTCTGCTGTCATTAGCCAATGGCGGTTCATTTATGGAATTCTGGAATTGGCCAGATAACATACGCACTGACCGCATGTTTACTTCGCTCGATAAAGTGATTGAATAGATATAATTTATGAAAACACTTGATGAATTAGAAAAAGTCATTGAATACAACTTTGATGACAAATCTTTGTTAGCGCAAGCTGTAACCCATAGCAGCAGCTATTTCGATGGCCGTGCAAAAAAATCTCGTAACATCATGCAAAAGCATTATGAACGGTTAGAGTTTTTGGGCGATCGCGTTTTGGGTTTAGTGATTTCTGAATATTTATTAAGCTCATTTCCCGAAGAAGATGAAGGCGATTTAAACTTACGTTTTGCACAATTGGTACGCAAAGAATCCTGCACTTTGGTGGCACAGAGCCTTAAATTAGACGATTTTGTAATTCTAGGTACCAATGAAACCAAGTCTGGTCTCAATAACAACCCCACCATATTGGGTGACGTATGTGAGGCGCTGATTGCCGCGCTGTTTTTAGACGGTGGTATGGATATTGCCAAACCATTTATTCTAAAATACTGGGATGAGCAATTAAAAAACAATCAACCACATAAGCAAGATGCTAAAACGGCCTTACAAGAATGGGCGCAAAAGTTAAAATTACCATTGCCACTTTATAAAGTTTCACAAACCACTGGCCCCGCACATGCGCCGCAATTTACCATTGAGGTGAGTTTGGAAAATTATGAAAAATCTTTGGCGAGTGGCCAATCAAAACGCATTGCAGAACAAAAAGCCGCAACAGAATTTTTAATACGCGAGAAAATTTGGCTGGATCAATAAATGAATTATGACAATTTACCAAGTTTTGGTGAACAAAAATGTGGCTTTGCAGCACTTATCGGTGCACCCAATGCTGGAAAATCGACATTATCCAACCAAATCGCTGGTGGTAAAATATCGATTGTAACCCATAAAGTGCAAACCACGCGCGCACGCATTCGTGCCATCGCCATCGCCAACCAAACCCAAATTATTCTTGTTGATACGCCGGGTATTTTTAAACCAAAACGAAAACTCGATAAGGCGATGGTTGCCGCCGCTTGGGGCGGGGCAAAAGATAGCGACATTACACTGGTTATTATCGATGCGGCGAAAGGCTTAAACGATGAGAATAGAAACATTCTCAAATTATTGAATAAAGAAAACGCCAAGAATATCTGGTTGGTATTGAATAAAATTGACCTGATTAAAAATGAAAAATTACTGGCCTTAAGTGCTGAGTTCAATGATTTTTTTCCGTTCGAATATAGTTTTATGATCAGTGCCGACAAAGGCCATGGTGTCAAGCAATTGGTCGCGCAGTTAGAACATGCCATGCCAGAATCTATTTGGTTATATCCAGAAGAACAGATGGCTGACATCCCAACTCGCCTATTGGCCTCAGAGATCACCCGCGAAAAATTATTTTTGAAATTACATGATGAACTGCCCTATTCACTAACCGTCGAGACCGAAAAATATACAGAGCAAAAAGATGGTAGCGTGCGGATTGAGCAGATTATTTATGTACAACGCGCTAGTCAAAAGAAAATTGTTTTGGGGCTACGCGGTGATATGATCAAAACAATCGGTCAACAATCACGCATGGAACTCGCAGAAATTTTGGGCCAAAAAGTACATTTATTTTTATTTGTTAAAGTGCGCGACAACTGGTTAGATGATCCTGAACGGCTACGCCAAATGGGCTTGGATGTTTGACATCATCACTAACTATAAAACGAATTTAGTTAATCTAAATTTTAGTATTTTTTGTTAATTTATATCCGTAAAAAACCCTTTCATCACGATAAAATCGTTTTAATTTAATGGAAATAACTTATCAATGCGTCTTAGACATTATCTGAAATTCGTTCTATCCTTGGTGCTTTTGTCTTCTAGCCATCTTGTACAAGCCAACATCAGCCAAACAGATCTTAAGCTAACCAAACAAGTTTTGGATACAATTAGGCAAGAAAAATACGACCATGCCAAATATTTAATTGGCGAAATGCATAATAAAGCTGCCAAACAAGTGGGGTTACATGCCCTATATCGCAGCAAGGGTTATGTGACACATCCTAGTGAAATTATAGATTTTATCGCAAAATACCCCAATTGGAAAAACCTCACGAGCATTAAATCCATCATGGAAAATCGCATTTTTAGAGGTCAATATGATCGTAAATCAGGCGAAAAATGGCTAAACAGCTACCCCGCGAAAACAGGTGCAGGTAAACTATTTGTAGCAGAACAATTGTTTTTAACAGATAAAACTGTTCAAGGTTTAAAAATACTAAGATCAGTCTGGCGTGGTTATGTTTTGAATTCAAAAACTGAGTCATCTGTACTAACCAAAATGGGGCAATATTTAGACCCTTGGGATCATAAGCTACGGGCTGATTTTTTCATGAACGCCAATATGACATCCGCCGCCATTCGAAATGCTGGCTATGCAGGCAACACTTATACCAAGTTTTATGAAGCGCGTGAAGCGCTCGAAAAAAAGCAAGAAGGTGCATTGGAAAAATATAACCAAGTGGCAGCATCGCTAAAAAAAGACATGGGCCTGAAATATAGTTTGCTCAAATATTACCGCCAAATGCGTGATGAACTAAATGGATTAAAAGTTTTAGAATCTATGGCCGGCAAAGAGCAAACGGTCACCCGACAGCATTTATATTGGACAGAGAAATTTTTCATCATCCATATGCTGCTTGATCGAAGACATAGTAAAAGCATAAAGCAACGGGCATATAAATTGCTCGCGGGTCATCAACAATCAATCAAAAGCGTGCGTTATACAGATGCCGAATTTAAAGCGGGTTGGGTGGCTTATGTACATTTTGGCAATTATAAATTAGCCAAAACACATTTCGATAAGACGCAAAAAAACTCATTTTCCCCAGAAGACCGTAGTCGGATCTATTATTGGCAGGCACAAACTGCTCGAAAACTAGGTGACATGGCGAGCTACCAAAGCTATCTGGTAAAGGCGACAAAGTATAAATATACATTTTATGGTCAATTAGCAGGCGAACGGATCGGGAAAAACTTCATTCGCATCCCCGCCCCGCCCCGCGCAGATAACCAATATTTAGCAATAATAAAACAGAATATCCATGCTGATTTCATTCAAATTTACAATTATCTTGGGCAAAAAAAGCAGTTAAAATACCATTATTACAAACTACGCGCGCCGATAAAAAACGCCACCCAAATGGTTAGTTTGGTCGAATTCGCCCAATCACAAAACAACAGCCACTACGCCATGGATACCGCGCGTAAAGCCATGATAAAAGGTTGGAATTTACAATCCTTTGCCTACCCAAATGTAAAATTCCCGCAATTTATTATTTATACGGGGCAAGTCGATAAGGCATTGTCATATGGTTTAATCAGGCAAGAAAGTCTATTCGATCAATATGCTATTTCCGGTTCTGGAGCGCGAGGTTTTATGCAAATCATGCCTGCGACAGGTGAATATTTGGCAAAAAAATACAGAACCCCTTATAAATTATCATGGTTGCACAGCAAACCCGAACTCAATTTAGGCTTGGGAAATAGCTATCTATATGATTTAATAAATAATTTTGGCGGATCATATGTCATGGGAACTGCAGCATATAACGCTGGCGGCACTTGGGTGAAGCGTTGGCTCAAAGCCAATGGCGACCCGCGCATTGGTGAAGTTGCCTTTGTCAATTGGATCGAAGCGATACCAAAATCCGAAACTCGCAATTACGTAAAAAAGGTCATTAAAAACATGCAAGTTTTTAAATCTCGTTTCAACAACAATCAAGCAAGAACCAATATAATTGGTGCGTTAATTACGGGTGAAAAATAAGCATTAGGCATTTTTTTCTGCTGCGAATATTTTGGCTTTGGCAATCCAGTCTTCACGTTGCGGGCGTCCAGATAATTCAAGTTGTTCGTCAATGCGAATCGCATCTGCATCTGACCAAGCCGCAATATGTTCAAATTTGTCAACGCCAATTGAATTGAGTTTTTTCTCAAAAACTGGGCCAATGCCATTAATTTTTTTAATATTGTCGCCTTTGATTTTTTTAGCTTTGGACTTGGTAGGCTTGGCTTTAGGTTTGTTAACTTTAGGCTTCGTTGATTTTTTCTTCGCCTTATTAGTTTTGACTTTCGCAGGCTTTGTTTTAACGGCATCTGCACTTGGTTTTTCTGAAACCTTGGTTTCAGTTGCAATAACTTTCACAGTTTCAGCTTGAACGGCGGATTCATCTGCCTCTGCATTTAGGTCTTTCTCACTGTTTTGTTGAAAGTCATCCATAAAGGGAATGCAATCTATAAAGGTTTTTTCCGGGTGGGTTACCTTGGTATAAATTGCATATGCCAACATTATAAAGAATGCGATTAATAATAAAATAAATAGAAACTTAAGGAAAAACATAATCTTCTCACTATGTCATAAGGTTGCCGTTAAAAAAGCCTAACAGTTTTTCACTTAGCTGTAAACTAAAGCTCAAATTTGGGTCAGGCAAAAAAAAGCACCCCATAATGGGGTGCTAAATAATTATCCATTTAAGTGATCAAAATGGAATGTCGTCATCTAAATCTGGGGCAGCCCCTTGCGGTGCGTTATACCCGCCAGATTGTGATTGAGCATATGGGTCAGTCACTTGTTGCTGACCGCCACCATTACCACCAGATGATTGATTGTCATTTCTGCCACCCAACATAGTGAGAGTAGAGTTAAAACCTTGCAACACAATCTCAGTGGTGTATTTATCTTGGCCTTGTTGATCTTGCCATTTTCGGGTCTGCAATTGCCCCTCAATATATACAGTAGAGCCTTTACGCAAATATTGCTCGGCAATACGGCACAGGCCCTCGTTAAAAATCACCACTCTATGCCACTCAGTTTTTTCGCGGCGCTCGCCCGTTGCACGGTCTTTCCAGCTTTCAGATGTCGCAATACGCAAATTAGCGATGGGGCGTCCATCTTGCGTGTGCCTAATTTCGGGGTCTGCACCAAGATTGCCGACCAATATTACTTTGTTTACACTTCCCGCCATTGCGCTTACCTCAATTTTTTAGATTTCGCGAAATCCAATTTTATTAACTATGTTCTATTTATTAGGGCAAAAGCACAAAAAGTACAATCATAAAATTTACAAATTCACCAATAATGAATATACAATTTCAAAAATATTTTGTATATTACAGCTTGCATGTTCCTAAAATGTTCTTATTGTAAATTATAGATTCGCAACCAAATTGTCAAGCGCCGTATTAAGTATCAAGAGATTTAAATGAAAAACACCCCAGTTGATAATCAACCATTAGATATCCGCCATTTTATCTGTGTTAAAGGCGCTAAAGAGCATAATTTAAAAAATGTGAGCATTAATTTACCGCGGGATAAATTGATTGTCTTCACTGGCTTATCAGGTTCTGGTAAATCATCATTAGCCTTTGATACAATATATGCCGAAGGGCAGCGGCGCTATGTCGAAAGCCTATCTGCCTATGCCCGACAGTTCTTGCAAATGATGCAAAAGCCTGATGTGGAACAAATAGACGGCCTGTCTCCTGCCATTTCAATTGAGCAAAAGACCACGAGTAAAAACCCCCGCTCAACCGTTGGCACGGTGACCGAAATTTACGATTATATGCGCCTGCTATTTGCGCGCATCGGCATCCCTTATTCTCCCACCACTGGCTTGCCAATTACCAGCCAATCGGTCAGCCAAATGGTTGATAAAACACTCGAAATACCTGGGAAAACTCGTTTATTCCTATTGGCACCAATTGTACGTGGCCGTAAAGGCGAGTTTAAAGACAAGTTTGCCGAATTGCAGAAAAAAGGTTTCACACGGCTTAAAATCGATGGCGTATTCTACGAAATTGATGAGCTACCAGAGCTGAATAAAAAGCTCAAACATGATGTTGACGTGGTGGTTGACCGTATTGTGATTAGAGAAGGCATTGCCACACGCTTGGCAGATAGTTTCGAAACAGCCTTGTCACTAACCGAAGGCTTAGTGGTACTAGAATATGCCAATAAACAGGATGATGAGGCCGAGGCCAAACGCATTGTTTTTTCATCTAAATTCGCCTGCCCCGTATCTGGTTTTACCATTGAAGAGATCGAGCCGCGCCTGTTTTCATTTAACAATCCATTCGGCGCCTGCCCTTCATGCGATGGTCTAGGCACCGAGCATATTATTGACCCAAAATTAGTGGTACCTAATGACAAGTTATCATTGGCCAATGGCGCCATTGTCGCTTGGGGCAAAACCAAGTCATTCTATTATGTACAAACACTAGAGAACATCGCCCGTCATTATAAATTTTCGATGAAAACAGCTTTTGGAAAATTACCCCAAAAAGCCCAAGATGCTATTCTATATGGCACCGGAAAAACCGAAATAAATTTTGTATTTAAAGATGATGACCGATATTATGAGCGCAAGAAAACCTTTGAAGGTGTCATTCCTAATTTGGAACGGCGCTGGCGCGAAACTGATTCCAGTTGGTCGCGTGACGAGATCGAAAAATACCAAACACTAAAGCCCTGTAAAAAATGTGAAGGCAATCGCTTAAAGCCTGAATCTTTGGCCGTGAAGATCGATCATTTGCACATCACCGACATTGCCTCCAAATCCATTAAAGATGCCCTCACCTGGTTTAATGAAATTGAAGATAAATTAACTCCCACACAATTAAAAATTGGTCTACGCATATTAAAAGAAATACGCGATCGTTTGCATTTCCTGAACAATGTCGGCTTGGATTATCTGTCTTTATCTAGAAATTCTGGCACTTTATCGGGCGGCGAGTCACAACGCATTCGGCTGGCCAGCCAAATTGGTTCAGGCCTAACAGGTGTGTTATATGTGCTTGATGAACCGTCAATAGGCTTACATCAACGCGATAATGCACGCCTGCTAGAAACCTTGGTCCACTTGCGAGATTTGGGCAACACAGTGATTGTGGTAGAACATGATGAGGATGCTATTATGTCGGCTGATCATGTGGTTGATATTGGCCCTGGTGCAGGCATTCACGGTGGCGAGATTGTCGCACAAGGCACCCCAGAAGATATTTTAAAATCCGATAGCTTAACTGCACAATATCTGACAGGTCGTTTACAAGTTAGAATGCCAACCAAACGCCGTAAAATTATTAAAAGCAAACAAATAAAAGTAGTGGGTGCAACAGGTAACAATTTAAAAAATGTAACCGCGTCCATTCCTCTGCAAAATTTCACCTGCATCACTGGCGTGTCGGGCAGCGGTAAATCAACATTCTTAATTGAAACTCTTTATAAAACGGTTTCTAAAACCTTGAATCGAGGCCGTAAAACCACAGCCCCGCATAAAGCCATTGAGGGCATTGATCAACTAGATAAGATTATCGACATAAACCAATCACCCATTGGCCGCACACCAAGGTCCAACCCAGCCACCTATACAGGTGCATTCGGCCCTATCAGAGATTGGTTCGCAGGCCTGCCAGAGTCCAAAGCCCGTGGCTATAAACCTGGCCGTTTCTCATTTAATGTGAAGGGTGGACGCTGCGAAAATTGCCAAGGCGATGGTCTCATAAAAATTGAAATGCACTTTTTACCCGATGTTTATGTGACTTGTGATGTGTGCGATGGCAAACGCTATAACCGCGAGACGCTAGAGATTCTATATAAAGATCATTCAATCGCTGATATTTTAGATATGACTGTCGAAAAAGCCTGCAATTTCTTCCAAGCGGTACCTAATATTCGCGATAAAATGGTGACACTTAACCGTGTTGGCTTAGGCTATATTAAAGTCGGACAACAAGCCACCACCTTATCGGGTGGCGAAGCCCAACGGGTTAAGTTGGCCAAAGAGTTATCCAAACGCGCGACCGGCAAAACGCTCTACATCCTAGATGAACCAACAACTGGCTTGCATTTTCATGACATAGCAAAACTATTGGAAGTGCTGCATGAACTGGTCGATCAAGGCAATAGTATTGTGGTAATTGAGCACAATCTAGAAGTGATAAAAACCGCAGACTGGATTATTGATTTTGGCCCCGAAGGTGGTGACGGTGGCGGAGAAATTGTTGCCATAGGGCGACCAGAGGACATTGTAAAAGTTGAGAAAAGCTATACAGGTAAATATTTGAAGCCGCTGCTTGAGAAATAGATTAAGGGCATATTATGTTTGAATTTGATGCATCAGAAATCACTAACCAGCTTTTGAATTGGGTGAATTTGCATCTCTTTAATTTGAATATTTTCATTCAAATTAGTGCTATATTCATTACCTTTTTAGTGGCACTTTTGGCCAATAGATTATTCCGCCCGTATATTAATGATGCGCTTTCTTCCGTTGCTAATAAAGGTAAAAAACGGCGCAGGACTATTGAGATTTTAAACATTATATTACTGCCGATTATTTGGGTAGGACTACAATGGCTGATGAATATCGTTTTTCTGCAGTTTGGTTATCAGCATGATTTGTTGCGCATCACAGCCAGTCTGTTAAATGCGTGGATTGTCATTCGAGTTTTTGTAAGCCTTGTACCGACCAATATATTTTGGCGGCGCATCGTGGCATTTATCGCTTGGTCAATTGCCGCATTAAACGCCGCTAACTTGCTTAAACCAACGATTACGATACTTAGCGATGTTGGGTTTACTGTTGGTGATGCTCGCATCACCTTATATTCCATCATTACAGGTTTTCTACTTGGGGTGGTTCTGTTTTGGTCTGCTCTGATTATTTCTAACTTCCTAAAGCAGAAATTATCCGATAGCCAACATCTAACCCCATCTGTACAAACCTTATTATCACAACTGATTAAAGTGACTTTGATATTCTTGTCACTCATTCTCACCCTTAATATCATTGGTCTGGACTTAAGTGTTTTCACCTTCTTCTCAGGCGCTTTGGGTGTCGGGCTTGGTTTTGGGTTACAAAAGATTGTATCCAATTTTGTCAGTGGCATTATTTTATTGGTCGATCAATCATTACAACCTGGCAATGTGATTGAAGTGGGCGGCACATTCGGCAAAGTCAAAACACTAGGTGCCCGTTATACAACCGTCGAAACACGGGATGGTCATGAATATTTAATTCCAAATGAACGTTTCATCACACAAGAGGTGATCAATTGGGATTTTTCCAACTCTAGAGTTCGGCGAAAAATTGAGATTGGGGTGGCTTACGATACTGATGTCGAGTTGGCAATGAAATTGATTGTTGAAGCCACTGTCGGGGTTAATCGAATATTGAGCCACCCTGCCCCTGTCGCGCGATTGGTATCATTTGGCGATAGCAGTGTGAATATAGAAGCACGTTTTTGGGTTGATGACCCTGCCAATGGTTTGGCCAATATCACCAGTGACTATTTATTGAATGTTTGGAAATTATTTAAAAAGAATGCCATTGAAATTCCTTTCCCGCAAACTGATATTCACATTAAAGAAATACCAAAAATTGACAATTCATTTTTAAAACCGTCGATATAATTTAATGAACCAAGATTCTAAAATACGCTTATAACGGCGAAATCTTTTATAATCAACAGCAAGATACACCAGTCCCAATGGTAACATCCAAAATCCTAAAATCGGCAGAAAGCTGAGTATACCGCCAACAATAAGCAATGCACCAACAAACAGCCGCATTAATCGGGTTTTCGGAATAGGGAATATCGGCTTTCGTTTTTTGCCTAAGCTCATAATTTCTCCGTTAGTTGAATTCTATATGGGAGTAAATTTGAGAATTTCAATGCGCTTAAAAATTCCACTTTAAATAGATACGTTCGGCAATATTATTTGCAGCTTGCCGTTGTTTTTCATTGAGTTCTTTGCCATTTGATTGTGCTATAATAGCATTGGCAAATTTTTGTAATTCAGGTGGTTTATTTTTACCCGCAACCAAAAGCCATGCAAGGCCTTGAATTTTGGTTCTAAAATCTCGACCTTGCAGATAGTATATTTGACCTAATTTTATCTGCGCAGCAAAATAGTTTTTACGCGCGGCTAATGTATAATATCTAACAGCACGTTTTTTTTGTGGCATGATATGTTCATCAGTAAAATACAATTCCCCCAATAGGAAATTAGCTTTAGCATGGCCGACTGATGATGAAGCCAGTTTTAACAACTTTAAAGCAACTGCAATGCTAGGTTTAAAGGCCGCAGCTTCGCTACCACTTGTGAAAAAAATTGCCAACTCAACCATAGCATCCGCAGATATTTGCCGCCGCACTCGGGATTCACTGCTTAAATCATATTGCACAACAACCAATTGCAGATAATAGATGGCATCTTTGTCATTTTTTGGGCCACCAAATGCCCCTAAATAATAACGTGCCAATTGCCAATCGGCATAAAAATTACCATCGGCAGATGATAATTTCCAATGTCTAATGGCGCTCACTAAATCGTCAGATTGAGCGGCATCAACACCCATCGAATAAGCAAAACTACCTTTTTCAAATGATTGCTCTAGCGGAGGCAATCGTTTTCTGGGTGGTCTTGCGGGTCTTCTTTTATCGTATTTCTTATTGATAGTGCCATAGCCGTTACTCAATTCATCTTGAGAAATCGTGCGGGTTTTATCAAAAGCAAAACCAGAGGCCGGCATCAAAATAAACATGATGCCAGCTACAAAACAGCTTACAGATTTTCTATCAAATATCTGCATAACACGTTTCTTCGGCCGCGCCACCCGGGTGGGTTAACGCCCCTTTAGATGCAGGGCCAACCAATTGTTCATATTTATATAATGCACCTGAATTATAGCCATTATTTCTAGGCTTCCAAGCAGCTTTACGTTTGGCTAATTCTTCATCGCTTATGGCAACATCTATAGTGCCTTTATTGGCATCAATGGTGATAATGTCACCGTCCACAAGCAGGCCAATCATACCACCAATAGCAGCTTCAGGACCAACATGCCCCACGCAGAACCCGCGTGTACCGCCAGAAAAGCGGCCATCAGTAATCAACGCCACATTGTCACCCGCACCTTGGCCATAAAGCGCTGCCGTGGTAGAAAGCATTTCGCGCATGCCGGGGCCACCTTTAGGGCCTTCATACCGAATAATCAACACATCACCATCTTTATATTCACGTTTTTCAACCGCGGCAAATGCATCTTCTTCACAATCAAAACATCTGGCTGGGCCTGTAAATTCTAGGTTTTTCATGCCTGCCACTTTAACAATCGCACCATCTGGCGCGAGATTACCTTTAAGCCCTACAACACCACCAGTTTTGGTAATTGGGTTAGAAACAGGATAAACTACACGATTATCAGGCGCTGCCACTTCGGCATCTTCAATATTATCGCCCAATGTTTTGCCCGTTACTGTCATGCAATCGCCGTGTAAATAGCCACCACGTAGCAATTCTTTCAGCAATACCGGCACACCACCAGATTCATAAAGATCTTTGGCAACATATTTACCGCCAGGTTTCAGATCGGCAATATAAGGGGTTTTCTTAAAAATTTCAGCCACACGCATCAAATCAAATTCTATACCTGCTTCGTGCGCCATAGCGGGTAAATGCAAACCACCATTGGTCGAGCCACCCGTAGCCGCAATAATAACCGCAGCGTTCTCAAAAGCTTTTTCGGTGCAAATGTCACGTGGGCGAATGTTTTTTTCAATCAGATTCATGATGGCTTTGCCACTTTGCACAGCATAACTATCACGGCTTTCATATTCGGCAGGAGAACCCGCTGAATAAGGTAAAGCAAGGCCTATCGCTTCAGATACACAAGCCATAGTGTTGGCCGTAAATTGACCACCACAAGCGCCCGCACCAGGACAAGCTACAATTTCAAGCGCCGTAAGCTCTTCTTCGGTCATGGTTCCTGCGCTATACCTGCCGACGCCCTCAAATACGTCAACAACCGTTACATCTTGGCCTTTATAACGGCCCGGTAAAATAGAACCACCATACATAAATACGCTTGGAACGTTCAAACGCAACATAGACATCATCATGCCTGGTAACGATTTATCGCAACCCGCAATGCCCACCAAAGCATCATAAGAATGGCCACGAATGGTCACTTCAACACTATCAGCAATAATCTCGCGCGAAACCAGTGAGCTTTTCATGCCTTGATGCCCCATGGCAATGCCATCAGTCACCGTGATGGTACAAAATTCACGTGGTGTGCCACCCGCAGCTTTCACGCCAACTTTAACCGCTTGGGCTTGGCGCATCAAAGCGATGTTACAAGGGGCGGCTTCATTCCAACATGAACAAACACCAATAAGCGGTTGATGTATTTCTTCTTCAGTTAAGCCCATAGCGTAAAGATATGACCGATGAGGCGCGCGCTCTGGTCCTTCAGTCACATGGCGAGATGGCAGTTTTGACTTATCGAATTTAATTTTGCTCATTATATCTGTCTCGCTATGAAAATGGGGTTATGTTCTTAGTTTTATTTAGTCATAATTATCAGCTTAAGCTCGAAATTACCAGTGCAAACTACCAATAGATTATAATGTTTCCAAAATGCTTCCGACTGCGTCAAGCTACCTACAGATTGGGTCAACAAGATGGCGCAGCGTTCATTTGTTATAGTTTTTCAAGCCGTGCATAGGCGTCAAGCAAATCAGCTTTTAACCGCTTGGCAGTTTCTAACCTAGATTTCTGCTCATTAATTACTTTTTCAGGCGCCTTAGAAACAAAAGCCTCATTGCTTAGGCGCTTTTCGGTGCCCAGAATGTCTTTATCGGCTTTGGCAATTTCTTTGGTCAACCTATCAAGCTCAGCTTGGATGTCGATAACCTCCGCCAAAGGCAACGCGATAATCACGCCATCTAGTAAGATTTGTATTGCACCTTCTGGCACGTCTGATGCCAATGAAATATTGTCGATACGCGCCATTTTAAGCAATAAATCATTATGCGTTTTGAGCTTAGTTTCAACCTCTGCATTCGCACCAACAATCACCACTGGAATTTGAGCACCAGCCGCAATGTTCATTTCAGCGCGTACAGATCTGATTTCAGTGATAAATTTAATGACCCAATTGATTTCCTGTTTTGGTTTGTCATCAACATTATCTAACGCCTTTGGCCAAGGTGAAATTATGAGCTGGCTATCACGCTCAACAATATCATTATCAAACCTGTCCCATAATTCCTCAGTTACAAACGGCATAAACGGATGCATGAGGTGCAGCAATTGATCAATCACTTGCGCGGTTACGGCTCTAATTTCACTCTTTGCCGCTTCATCATCACCAAATAAAATCGGTTTAGTCAGTTCGATATACCAATCGCAAAAAATATTCCAGGTATATTTATATATCGCACTCGCCGCTTCATTAAACCGATATTGATCAATGCCTTTATCGACCAAAGCCACGGTTTCAGAAAGCTCTGACAATATCCACTTGCTCAAGGTTAGTTCTACATTATTGGCATCAAAGCCTTTAACTGGCACGCATTCATGCATTTCGGCAAAACGACAGGCATTCCATAATTTTGTTACAAAATTACGATTATTTTCCACCACTTTATTGGATAATTTAATGTCGCGCCCCTGCCCCGCCATAGAAGCCAAAGTAAAACGCACCGCGTCAGCACCGAATTGATCAATAAGATCCAGCGGATCCATAACATTACCTTTGGACTTCGACATTTTGGCACCAAATTCATCCCGTACAATGGCGTGAATATAGACAGTATCAAATGGCACTTCATCCATAAAATGTGTACCCATCATCATCATTCTAGCCACCCAGAAAAAGATGATGTCAAACGCAGTGACCACCACATTGGTTTTGTAATAGGTTTCCAACTCAGGCGTGTTTTCTGGCCAACCCAACGTCGCAAATGGCCATAAAGCCGAGCTAAACCAAGTGTCCAACACATCACTATCACGTTCGAGTTTTTCGACCTTGCTATAATAAGCATCAGCTTTGGTTTGGGCAGCGGCTTCATCTAATGCCACAAAAACCTCGCCATCTGGGCCATACCATACGGGAATTTGATGCCCCCACCACAGTTGGCGTGAAATACACCAAGGCTCGATATTTTCCATCCAATCATAATAGGTTTTTTCCCAATTATTGGGCACGAATTTTGTTTTGCCAGTGCGTACAGCTTCCAATGCTGGCACAGCAAGTTTTTTGGCATCAACATACCATTGGTCGGATAGCCAAGGTTCAATCACCACGCCCGAACGATCACCATAAGGCACCGTGTGCGGGTTATCATCTATCTTATCCAGCAAACCCAATTCTTCAAACTTAGCCACCACAATTTTACGCGCTTCAAACCGTTCAAGGCCAACATATTCGGCAGGTACGTTTTCATTCAAATGAGCGTTCTCATCCAGAATGTTGATCACCTCAAGGCCTGCGCGTTTGCCCACCTCAAAGTCATTAAAATCATGTGCGGGCGTAATTTTAACCGCACCGCTACCTTGTTCAGGGTCAGCATAATCATCCGCAACAATGGGGATTTCGCGGCCAACAAGTGGCAAAATAACGGTCTTACCAACCAGTTCTCTATAGCGTTCATCATCGGGATGTACGGCAATACCTGTATCACCAAACATGGTCTCAGGCCGCGTGGTTGCCACGATGATAAATTGCCCTTCCATGCCCTTAATTGGATATTTGAAATGCCATAATTTACCGTCTTTTTCAATTTGTTCAACTTCAATATCAGAAATGGCTGTCAGCAATTTAGGGTCCCAGTTCACCAAGCGTTTGGCACGGTAAATATAGCCCTGCTCATGTAGTTCAACAAAGGTTTTCAGCACCGCCTCAGACATGCCTTCATCCATGGTAAAACGCGAACGTGACCAATCACAACTAGCACCCAAACGGCGCTGTTGATGCTGGATTATACCACCGGATTCTTCTTTCCATTCCCATATTTTTTCGACAAATTTTTCGCGGCCCAGCTGTTTGCTCCCCGGTTGTTGGCTTTCCATCAACTGGCGTTCCACAACCACTTGTGTGGCAATGCCCGCATGGTCCATACCAGGTTGCCAAAGCGTATTTTTGCCGTTCATGCGGTTATATCTAATCAAAATATCTTGAATTGTATTGTTAAGCGCATGCCCCATATGCAATGAACCAGTTACATTTGGTGGCGGCAAAGCAATTGAATAGCTTGTCGCGCTTTTTAACTGCTCTTTGGTTAAACCTGCACCAGCTTTAAAAGCCCCAGCATCTTCCCAATTTTGGTAATGGCGAGTTTCAATGGCATCGGGTTGATACGTTTTTTCTAACATTATGCTAACCTATTTTCATATTCTTAAAGACATAAAAAAAGGTGGCCTAGGCCACCTTTCTCATAAACATTGTGACATTTACATTTTGCCGCCACGCGCGACACGTTCAATTTCTTCTCTGACAATTTTTTCAACCAAAGCAGGTAAGTTTTCATCCAGCCAACCTTTTAACATAGGCCGCATAAGTGCCATCACCATGCCCTCAACAGTTTGACCAGCACCATTTTGCGCAAGCAATGTATTGGCAAGAAGATGGAAATTTTGGTTGACCTCATCGCCAACTTGCGCCGATATCAGGCTATCACTAATTTGCAATTCAGCAGTATTCTCAGCCTCATCAGCGGCTGGTTCACTTTCCATTGCCATCGCCATTTCCATATCGAGTTCTTCTTCGATTGGTTCTGGTTCAGATTCTGGTTGAGAAAATTCTAAATCATCAATGTCATCGGGAGACAACAGGTCATCAGCACCAGATTCGGGCTCTTCTTCAGCCAGGATTTCAGTTAGCTCCAAAATCTCTTCATCATCGTCATCGTCACTATTGTCTTCGACTTTGACTTCGGCTCCAACTTCTGGCTCATCGTCATCAGAAATTATACGCCGTATAGATGAAAGGATTTCTTCCATGGTTGGCTCGTCATTGCCACCACTCGCTGCATCGTTTTCTGCAAATTCTGTTTCACTCATAAGGACCTCAAAATATTACATTACAATTTTCGTAATATTTAACTTTTATTCTTAACAGATATTCAAATGATTCATAAGCTTTTTATATAACAATTCATATTGCAGCAGCCTTTAAAGCAGCGATTAAACGATAGTTCAACAAAATCAGTAAGTTATATTTACAAAAAAACAAAAAAGCATCCACAGTCTAAAATACTTTAGTCAAACAAACTCCAACATTAGCTCAAATTATCAATTAACGCCCAATTTAACAGCACTTAGATGACCAATGGCAGATAGCAATTGCATTTGGGAAACCAACACGCCGCGTTGTGATACAATTGATTGCACGCGAGCAGATAATAGCTCTTGTTCTGAGTTTAAAACATCAAAACTAGTTCTGACGCCTTCATCAGCTTCAGCTCTGATGCCATTTAACACGGCGCTAGACGCTCTGATTTGTGCATCGGCTGCACCTGAGCTAGTTTTTGCAGCAAGCAAGCTGGCCCATCTAGCTTTAACGTTGGCGCGCATTTGTGCACGAGTGACTGTTAGGTTTAAACGCGCTTGCGCCAACCCAATTTTTTCTTGTCTGATTTGAGACGTTTTAATGCCACCATTGAAAATAGGGATAGACAACGTAGCACCAACTCTAAGTGAAGTTTGAGCGGCCGTGCCATCGATAGAAATTTGTTGAGAGGCAGAACCAAATGCAGTTGCCGTTGGGTAGAGGCCAGCATTAGCAATGTTTACAGCTTTTTCGGCAACAAGGACCGCTTTTTTTAATGATTTTATAGCTGGGTGATTATTTTCGACCGCGATTAGTGCTGCACTGAGCGTTTGGGGCAATAAGCTACCAATTTGCTCAGGCTGTCTGATATCTCTAGGCTTATGGCCTACATATTGCTCGTAAATCGCGCGGCTCGAATCTAGCTGTGCTTTGGCAGCGGCGATAGAAGAGCTGGCGCCAGCTTTACGGGCTTTGGCCAACGACACATCGGTTGCTGTCGCTTCACCGACTTGAAAGCGCGCTTCTGATGCTTTTTGTTGCTCGCTCAATACATTAAAGTTTTTAATTTGGGCGTTGAGCAAGGCGCTATCGCGCAACACATCAACATAAATCGTAAAGACACTTAGTAAAAATGTTTGTTCTGCATTAGCAAACGCATCAATTTGTGCGGCTTTGCCAATTTCGGCTTGGGCAATACGGTTTTGGGTAATGCCATTATCCCAAAGCGTATAATTAGCTGATAAACCTGCGCTTACACCAGTAGCATCTTGTGCATCCAACCAACCAGCGGCCTCTGTATAGGCTTTTGACCAACTACTCTCGAGAGACAATTCACCGTTTAAGCTGGGGAAAAGACCAGCCTGTGCAGTAATAATACCTTCATCACTTAATTTAAGTTTTTCGCGCTCAAGCATAATTTGCGGCGAATTAGCATAGGCATACGACATTGCCTGGCGAACCGTCTCGGCCATAGCAACCTGTGCCGTCACTAGTTGTGTAGTCATCAATAATGAGGCTACGCTGAGCCCCAGAAGCTTTTTACGGTTATTTTTGCTTGAAAAATCTCTCGACATTATGTTACCCCTGGCAAACCAAAACTCTGCATCATTTCGATATAGGGTATATTAAAAAAATTGCAATAAGTCTACCCAAATTAACTATAAAATTGTAACAGAGAGCTCTAAAGATTCATTTAATAAGGCTTGTCATAAATCACAGATATAGTCGAAAACTGTGCATATCCTGTGTCTAAAGCATTCAACACTTAGTCTTAAAGAACAAATTCAACAAGTTTGTTAAAATCGTCCAATTTGGTCGGGCTGGCATCGAAAATCATACGCTTGGCGACCACATTATGGGTTTTATGATATAGGAATGCATGGCCTAATGGTGCAGATATTGTCGATTTATCAGAAACTTCAACCGCTATGAGGCGGCCATCTTCGGCCAATTGATCAAATAATTCTTGCGGAACTTGCTCCACCAAGCCATTAATCACAATCACATCATAAGGCGCTTCTTTTTTATACCCGTCTGCCAAGGGATCACAAATAATAACCGCATTGTCAATCTCTTGTTGCTCAATATGTAGGGCCGCGAGTTCAGCAATTTTTGCATTGGCTTCGATGCCCACTACCATATTGGCCAGCTGCGCAAGCAAAGCAGTTGAATAACCCGTTGCGCACGCCACATCTAATACAATATCCGTTGGTTTCACACTTGCGGCTTGTATTAACTTGGCCTGAACCATTGGGTCCAACAAAAAACGCTCATCACCATCTTTCGCACTAATATTTATTTGTAAATCTCTATCAATATAAGCCATCGCCTGTTGTGAGGCAGGTACAAAGCTTTCACGCTTCAACTGTCTAAATGCGTTTAACAATTCTTTAGATGTAATGGCATTTGGCAAAAGTTGAGAATTCACCATATTCTTACGCAAAATATCGAAATGAGTCATTTTAGTCCTGCAATTGAATCAATTTCATCTTTTATGACATAAATATTTTGGCTAAGCCAGTCTATAATGGTTTTAAATTGGGCTGGTATGGTAACATGCAAAACCTGCATAGCAGATAAGCATAATTGGTATTTGCATCATGGTTAATTATTTGGCATAAGCCCATTCATCAGCAATGAGCAATCGCTCACTGCTGGGGTGTTTATTCATATTACAGAATTAAGAGGTCTCGATTTCCCCCCTCCTTTGAGGCCTCTTAATACAGGGGTTTTACCCCTTAAAAGCTCTCCACATATAAATGTGGGGAGCTTTTTTATTTCCCCTCGCCTTAATTCCTCTTGCCTTACCTGCCATTCCAATTTATTGAACGGGTAATTATAGGATTGATTAGATGACAAAAGAAATTCATATTATTGGTGCTGGCTTGGCTGGTTCAGAGGCTGCATGGCAAATTGCCAATTTAGGTGGCAAAGTTATATTGCACGAAATGCGCCCTACCCGCAAAACCGATGCCCACCATACCGATGGTTTTGCCGAATTGGTTTGCTCAAATAGTTTTCGTAGTGATGACAAAGATTTCAATGCTGTCGGCCTCATACACGAGGAAATGCGGCGCTTAAATTCTATAATTCTACAATGTGCTGATGCCAATAAAGTGCCCGCAGGCGGAGCATTAGCTGTGGATCGCGACGAATTCTCACAAGCCGTTACCAAAGCACTTGAAGAGCATCCGAATATACAAATCATTCGCGAAGAATTCACTGGCGACATACCTGATGAATGGGGTGATGTGATTATCGCGTCAGGCCCACTGACATCTGATGCATTGTCTAAAACCATCACCAACCTAACCAAAGAAGATGATTTGGCATTTTTTGATGCGATTGCGCCCATCATATATAAAGACAGTATAAATTTTGATATTGCATGGTATCAAAGCCGTTATGATAAAATTGGCCCAGAAGGCGATGGCAAAGATTATATCAATTGCCCGATGAATGAAGAACAATATCATGCATTTATGGATGCTTTGATTGAAGGTGATTCGACAGAATTTAAAGAATGGGAAGGCACGCCGTATTTTGATGGCTGTTTGCCAATTGAAATCATGGCAGAGCGCGGCCGCGAAACCCTACGCTGGGGGCCAATGAAGCCTGTTGGCCTCACAGACCCTAAAAACCCGACCGTAAAACCCTATGCCATTGTGCAGTTGCGCCAAGATAATAAATTAGGCACTTTATACAATATGGTCGGCTTTCAAACCAAATTAAAATATGGGTCTCAAACCGATATATTGCGCATGATCCCAGGCCTAGAAAAGGCCGAGTTCGCGCGTCTTGGCGGCATTCACCGTAATACATATTTAAACAGCCCCGTCTTGCTAGATAGAAACTTATCGCTTAAGACACAGCCCAAAATTCGCTTTGCCGGCCAGATTACTGGAGTTGAAGGCTATGTGGAAAGCGCCGCATGCGGTCTAATGGCAGGACGCTTTGCTTTTGCCGAAATGAAAGGCAAACAAGCTTCATTCCCGCCCGAAACAACGGCTTTGGGCGCTTTGCTTGACCATATAACAGGCGGTCATTTAGTCCATGACGAAGAAATTGTCGAGACTCAACTGGGTGATGAAGCACCAAAAAAGAAGAAAAAACGCAGTTTCCAACCGATGAATGTAAATTTCGGCTTGTTTCAGCCGGTTATACTTCCTAAGGTTGATGAAGAGGGTAATCGAATAAAAGGCAAAGCCAAATCTCGGTATCGCAAACAGATGATGAGCAAGCGCGCTCTAGTAGATCTTGAGTTGTGGATAGATAGTTTTGAATATTCGTTTAAGTAAACTTGGCAATCTTTTATTAAGTGCTTTGTTATAAACTTTGATCAGTATAAAAAGTAAGTTTTATAGGTTTAGGTAAAAATTATGAGCGACAGTAAATTAAATACAAAATCATATGGTATGATTATACCGCCTAACAACCTAAAAACAAAAGTTAAAATTACTGTTGTGAAAGATGGCAGTGAAACCGAAGCCATTGACAATGCCGACGCCGCTATGGAAGCGATGGGCGATACATTCAAAGAATGGCTTGAAGACGAAGTTTCTAAATTTGATAAATGCCGTAAGGACATGTGTGCCAACCCCAATGCAGAAAATATGAGCGCATTGCATATTGTGGCGCATGATGTCAAAGGCCAAGCACAAACTATGGGCTTTCCACTCATCACTCTGGTATCTGCCTCATTGTGTAAATTAATTGAGGTTTGGGAAAATGTCGAAACATTCCCACTTGATCTACTCAACAATCATGTCGATTCAATAAAAGTTATGTTGGCGCAGGACATTAAAGAAAAAGATCACCCGATCGGCAAAAAACTCACCGATAAATTAATCAACACAGTGTTTGATTTTGCCGATGAGATTGAGGCCAAGAAAAAGGCTAAAGAGCAACCAGAAGCCGATTAAGCGGCCATTCTATCACTAATATCAATATAATAGCAGTCTAACACACGTTGTAGATAAGCTTGGCCATTGTCGGACTGCATATGGTAACATTCAGTAACATTTTTAATCATATTGACCGAAAATTCGTGGGTGCCGGGTTGCAAATTGCAGGCATGCTGAAATTGCAGATCTCTATAAACATCAACAGCGATGGTCAAAACAGCATGTAAGTCTTGTGGCAGCTTGGCGCGGTTAAACAAAGCATTGCGGGTTGAAGCATTAGGGTTATGCAGCAAAGAATGTAATTTTTTAATCGGCAAACCTGATAAGTAGGCCAATGAATATTCAAAAAATTTCATATAGCCTGTGGTGATGGAACGCAGAATGAGTGATGAGGTTAAACGTTCTTCAGCGCTTAAACGTTTGATATAATCCATCATATCGGCATCCGCTATGCCAATCGAGATTTCGATTGCCGCGATTTCATATGATTTTTGAGTGATGGCTAGAGCTTGTCCTTCATCCAGCCAATTGGCATTGGTGACATAGTCTTCAAGCGATTTTGCTACATCATAAACAATCATTTCACGCAAATCGGCAGGCAAATTGTCACGTTGGCTCAATAGGCTGCGCAAGCCCGCATTCATGCTAAAATTAGTATATAATTGGCGTAGATTGTCGGCATTCAACACGGCCGATTGGTTTTCAACCAAAGCATATATAACATCTAATGACCCATGCTCAATCAATGACAAAGCCACATCATTAGACAAATCGTGCCGACTGGCAATGGCCAGCTGCTTGACTGCACCACCTTTGACCACAAAATCAATTAAATCGACGCTTGAAAGCTTATTTGAGTGATGCAAGATAAATTGCGAAACCGAAGCACAATCTTCGGCCATCATTAGGATTAAATGCCGAGAAATATACTCAGCTTCACATATGGCTTTGGAGATTTCGAGCCGCACTGCCATAAAATGATCACGGTAAAACTCGCTATACACCATTTGAACAATATCCAATTCAGCTTTGGTGACTTCCGGAGAATTAGCCAAGTCAGTCATTTGCTTAACGATAGACAGTCTTGCCTCACCATACATCAGATGGTCGGCACCAAAAATATCAATTAAAGACTGACTATACAAGCTAACCTCAAAACAAGCAGGAATATACAATAGACTTACTATAAAATCCAAGGCTTAACATTCAGTGTATATCATGATGAAATTGTTAGATTATTTTCCTGCAACGCTAAAGAAATTGCTTCCTTTAGCAATCGAAGCATTGTCGTACAGGCTGGTTGAGATTTCAGGTAATGGTTTAGGATTATTACTCATTTTTTGTGGTTGTTGGCCAACCATCTGCGCCACCAATAAGGCATTCATCGGGCTTAACATTTTGGAATTTAACGTTTTTTGGCTTGATGCGGAGGCGCTTTGCAAGGATGCATTTGCACCCATGCCCGTAAAGGCGATTGGTCTTATGGCTTGTTGATTAGATCGCTGTTCGCCAAAAAGATTGCTAAAAAACCCATCATTGCTCGGCAAAAACGGCACCAATTGTGCAACATTTTCAATCCTTTCAGGGTCTAGACCTTTGGTTTTGGCCAATTCAACATGATGTCTGGCCAAATTATCATAAACTTGGTCAATAGAACGAGCGCGGCCTTTATCGTAAAATATTGACTTATTAGCCGCAGCATGGACGGGAAAAATGCCATCGGCTTTAACATCTGGCGCGGTCTGTTGTAAATTGATTAGCTTGGCCGCAGCCCCACGCCCCATAAAATGCGCCATATATAATTCACCAGCTTTGGGCGAACGGCCAATTTCGTTTTGCAAATATTGCGTATTTTGTTTGCTAAATTCAGCAGCCATTAATGATGCGGCTTTAGGGTCTTTGCGCAAGTTTAAAACGGCATTTTTTGCCTGCTCATTCGGCACATAATACCTACCGTTTTTATCTCTTTCAATGCTTTGACTAAAATCCCCATAACCATGCTTGCCGCCAAAATCATGCAATGTCTCATACCATGTCTGGCGTACAAATTGAAAAAGCCCTGTGGCAGATGAGGTTTTGGCCTTGGCATTGGGGTCAAAAGCACTTTCGCGCTTGGCGGTTTGCAACAAATAATCAAAATCGACGCCCGTTTTGTCGGCAGCAAATTTTATGTGCTTGGCTGCAAGTTGGGTTTTGTTCAATGTGTTTATGTCAGAATTAATCGGCATATGGTTCCAAGATTTTCTATTATTAACTATAAAGCAATATACGTGCCAGTTTTGCATTGGACTTTTGAAGAGCACTAGGTTTTAACTATATTTGTGAAACTACGGGAAATCCCTCGTAAATCATTGCATTATCTGCTAAATCTGGTAACATCTGCATGTGTTTTTAAGTCGGCAACAAACGCCGCCAAGCTTGTTTTGAGTTAAATATATGGTTAAATCTATCAACTTTTCATATCGAATTTTCGCCAATGCCTTATTTGCCATTGTCCTATCTATTGTTACCTCCGTTGGTGTGAGCCAAGCGGCCAATTTAATGCGCATCAATATGTCAGCGCATATCATCGAATCTAGCATTGCTAATTTAAAAGCCACAGAGTGGACATTGTATAAATCCACCTCTATTGTTGGCGATGGCGAAGAAGGTACTGATGATGAGAGCAATTTAATATCCTCAAAAATCCAAAGCTTCACTGGTGCCATTCAGAGCATCATATTGCCCGTCGGCCAATATATATTAAAAGCCCAATATGGTCATGCCGTCAGGGTCAAAATCTTTAAAGTCGTGGCCGAAGACAAACAAAGTTTCCTAAATCTAAAAATGACATTCAATCTAGGCGCGTTAAAACTTTCATCCAGCCTAGGCAATAGTAAAGATGTAATATCGACCGATGTTAATTACATCATTCGCAACACCGAAACAGGCAAAATTGTTTTAGAAACCAGTGATATTTCGAAAACCTATTATCTAAACCAAGGCGAATATAATGTCACTGCGCATTATAAAGACATCATCGTAACCGAAGCCAACATAAAAATATTAGCCAATAATATGAATGATGTGAGCATCAAACATAAAGTTGGTCAAATTGACTTGAATATTGACAATATCAAAGATGACATAACCGACATTCCGCCAACATGGCACATAATTGGCGCAAAAAACCGCATTGATAAGAATGTGACAAGCGTCACCAATGAAAACATATTATTACCAGCTGGCGATTATCAATTGCTCATTGAATGGGGTGATTTTACCTATGCCACCGAATTTGGCATGCACCCGGGTCAGGTCATCGAATTTAAAATTCCAAAATGAATTTTTAAAAAACCACATAAAAAAGGCCTCTCAAATCAGAGAGGCCTTTATTTTTTTAATACTAGACTAGGTCTGGCGCTTTAGCTTCTTGCACAATACCCGCTACGGCTTCATCCAATGGCAATATGGTCTGGGCTTTAGAGCCAAACCGTCTAATCGCCACCGTACCATTTTCTTTTTCACGCCCGCCAACCACAAAGATCGCGGGGATTTTTTGCAAGCTATGTTCACGCACTTTATAATTGATTTTTTCATTGCGCAAATCCACCTCGGCCGAGATGCCAGCAGCGACCAAAGCGTCTCTAACTTCTATGGCATAGTCATCCATGTCCGATACAATCGGGCACACCACAACTTGCTGCGGTGCTAGCCACATAGGAAATGCACCCGCATGATGCTCAATTAAAATGCCCGTAAAACGCTCCAACGAACCAAACATAGCTCTGTGCAACATAACAGGCGTTTGCTTCTCGCCATCTTTGTCAATGTAAAATGCCCCAAAACGTTCTGGCAAGTTCAGATCGACCTGTAAAGTGCCACACTGCCAATCACGGCCAATCGCGTCACGCAAAACATATTCGAGTTTCGGGCCATAAAAAGCACCCTCGCCCAAGTTAAGCTCCCACTCAACGCCTGCCTTGGTGATGGCATTTTTAAGCGCCGCTTCAGATTTATCCCAAACTTCATCGCTACCGATGCGCTTTTCAGGACGGTCAGAAAATTTAACCCGAATGTCTTCAAACCCAAAGTCTTTGTAAATAGACAAAATCAACTCATTGGTCTTGATCACTTCCTCTGTCACTTGCTCATCGGTGCAAAAGATATGTGCATCATCTTGAGTGAAAGACCGCACCCGCATCAAACCATGCAACGCACCAGAAGGCTCATACCGATGCACCTTGCCAAATTCACCAAGCCGTATCGGTAATTCTTTATAAGACCGCAAACCATTTTTAAATATCTGCACATGGCCAGGGCAATTCATCGGTTTTAACGCGAATACCCGCTCATCGGGAGTGGTAGTGGTGAACATATTCTCACCATATTTTTCCCAATGGCCAGATTGCTCCCACAAGCCTTTATCCAGCATATCAGGAGTATTCACCTCTAGATAACCACCCGCAGTTTGCTTGCGACGCATATAACCAATCAAACTAGAAAATAAGCTCCAACCTTTTGGATGCCAGAAGACCGAACCCGGTGCTTCATTTTGAAAATGAAACAAATTCATCTCAGCACCTAATTTACGATGATCGCGTTTTTCAGCTTCTTCAAGCATAAACAAATATTGCTTGAGCTGTTTTTCACTCGCCCATGCTGTGCCATAAATGCGTTGCAGCATAGCATTGTCACTATTACCGCGCCAATAAGCACCAGCTAGCTTCATCAGTTTGAAATTATTGCCAATTTTGCCTGTTGATGGCAAATGCGGGCCACGGCAAAGGTCAAGCCATTCGCCTTGTTTGTAGATTTTAACATCTTCGTCCGCAGGGATCATGTCAATCAACTCGACTTTATACTGCTCACCTTTGGCCGCAAAAAATTCTTTGGCTTGATCACGTGTCCACACTTCTTTTTCAAACTTGGCATCACGGCCAATAATTTGACGCATTTTAGCTTCAATTTTCACCAAATCTTCTTCATGAAATGGCTCGTCACGCGCAAAATCGTAATAAAAACCGTTTTCGATAACGGGCCCAATGGTCACTTGCGTGCCAGGGAATAACTCTTGGACAGCCTCAGCCATCACATGCGCTGCATCATGGCGAATCAGCTCTAACGCCGCTTCATCATCGCGCAATATAATGCTCAGCTCGGCATCGGCTAAAATAGGTTCAGCCAAATCCTGCATCTCACCATTTATGGTAACAGCAACAGCTTTTTTAGATAAGGATTTGGAAATAGATGCCGCAATATCAAAGCCAGTTTGGCCATTTTCATATTCGCGTGTTGCACCATCAGGGAAAGTAATGTTAATCATTTTGATCTCCGCTCAATTCCACCAACAAAGTGGATAAGCATTAAATTAAAAATACCACGCGCCCTATGAATCACCTTCATAAAAGCCGTGTTTGATGTGTTTACCAGTCCATCGGCCATATTTCCAGAATTTTATTCCGTATTCCCCCAATTCATCTGGCACGGGGTCTAAACCGTGGCTGCCAAACGGGTGGCAGCGCATTAAGCGCGAGAATGCCAATATGCCGCCCTTATAACCGCCAAAGCGTTTAATCGAGGTATCAGCATATTCCGAACATGTCGGCAAATGGCGGCACGAGGCCGATGTAAACGGCGATATACCATAGCGATACAAGAATATCGGAATGCGCACAGTTACGCCAATGATGAATGCAAGAAGTTTTTTCATAGCTTTATTATAAAGTTTAAATTATAGAAAGACCATGTTTATATACAACCCGCCGCTAGAGCCAAAATTCGAAATTATGTATGAAGATGAAGACATGTTGGTGCTCAATAAGCAGTCTGGCTTGCTCTCCGTACCAGGCCGCCTGCCCGAGCATAAAGACAGTCTTTATAAGCGTATTTTAGAAGTCTATCCCACTGCCCAAGTTGTGCATCGCCTTGATATGGATACATCAGGCATCATCATCATGCCGCTCAACAAACAAACACTGAGCCACATATCCAAACAATTCCAAGCAAGGACAGTGAGTAAAACCTACATTGCCGACATTTATGGCACGCCAGATGAACCAAATGGCAGTGTCGATTTACCGCTAATTTTCGACCCCCCAAACCGCCCCAAACAAAAAGTTTGCCACGAGACGGGCAAGCCGTCCCTCACCCATTACGAGGTGATAAAAGCAGGCGAAGAATATAGCCGCGTGAAGCTCACCCCCATCACTGGCCGCTCGCATCAATTGCGAGTGCATATGTTGGCCTTGGGTCATCCAATCATTGGCGATACACTTTATGCACACGACAAAGCCTTAAGTTTAAGCAACCGTCTACACCTGCACGCCACCTCGCTAACGCTACAGCATCCACGCTCAGAGCAGATTCTAGATTTTTCATCACCCGTGCCATTTTAAATTAATACAAATTTAACTTTTCCAAACTGCGCTTTGCGCCTAAGCTTCGATGCTAGACCCGTCACAAAAGATTCACAAACATCTTTTAAGTGATTTATGTCTGATTTTAATTTTGGGAGAAGATTAATGATTAAAAATTTCAAACGGCATATTCTTATGCCACTTGCGATCGCATCTATGGCAATTCTGCCATTCGCGAACGCACATGCTGCCGACCCTGTCACCGTAAATGTGACCTTGCTAACCGCAAGTGATATGGACACGATGACGGATGACGGCACACGCGGCGGCGCAGCTCGCCTTGCAGCAGTAATTAAAGCCGAACGCGCTGCTAACAAAAACACAGTGTATTCATTCCCTGGCGATCTATTATCACCATCTATCATGGCTGGTTTTGACCAAGGCGCGCATATGGTTGAATTACTCAATATGGCTCCACCAGACATTCTAGCACCTGGCAATCATGAGTTTGATTTTGGTGCAGATAATTTCTTAGCCCGCATGGCTGAAGGCAACTTTACCAAGCTTGGTTCTAACATCCGTTGGGGTGATGGCAGTAAAGTAGATGGCATTGATGACACCAAAATGTTTGAATTTGAAGGCATTAAGATTGGCTTCATGGGTTTGACCACTGAAGATACCGTCAATATTTCTAGCCCGGGCGAAATTAAGTTCCTAAACACGTTAGATACAGCCACAACCAATGCAGCTCTATTGCGCGAGCAAGGTGCTGACTTAGTTGTAGCCGTTGTGCATGAAAGCCAAGCCATTGATTTTGATTTAATCAACCGCGCTGGCATTGACGTTGTGCAATCTGGCCATGACCACGTATTGCATATTTTCTATGATGGCCGCCGTGCAATCGTTGAATCTAAAGAAGAAGCCGAATATGTAGTGGCGATGGACATCGAATTCACCATTGGTGAAAACCGCGATGGCTCACGCCGTGTCAGATGGTGGCCTAACTTCCGCATCATCGATACAGCAACAGTTACCCCTGACCCTGAAGTGGCCGCTGTGGTGAAAAAGTATGAAGATACTTTGTCCGCCGAGTTGGACATTGTAATCGGCACAACCGCTGTTGAGCTAGACACACGCCGCATTAGCGTGCGTACGGGCGAAAACGCATTTGGTAACTTTGTAGCTGATGCACTTCGTAAAGCCGTTGATGCAGACATTGCCTTTACCAACGGTGGCGGCATCCGTGCCAACAAACTTTATGATTCAGGTGTAGAAATCACCCGTCGTGATATTCTGAGCGAATTGCCATTTGGCAACACCAACGTGAAGCTTGAACTCACTGGTGCAATCATCGTTGAAATGCTTGAACATAGTGTACGCGCTGTGCCAGAAGCCTCAGGCGGTTTCATGCATGTATCTGGTATGACATTCGATGTTGATTCAAATGCCGAAGCTGGCAAACGTGTAAGCAACGTGATGATTGGTGGCGCAGCCATCGACCTTGGCAAAACCTACACAGCATCTACCAATAACTTCACCGCTAGTGGTGGTGATGGTTATAGCATGCTCAAAGGTGCTACCAACCTTATCGACCCAATGAGTGCCAAATTCATCGCCAACGATGTGATGGTGCTGGTTCGTGAAATGGGCGAAATTTCACCCAAAATCGAAGGCCGTATCAACATTAAATAATGTTCGATAAAAGCGAAATAAAATTTAAAGGCATCGCTGAGGCGGTGCCTTTTCTTTTAGAGGGAAGAAAAAAATGTATTTGGTTTTTGTCTACGGCACATTAAAACGCGGCTTTGCAAATCATGATGAATGGATGACACCGTTTAAATATATAGCTGATGGAAAGACTTACGATAAGTTCCCATTGATTGTTGGCGGCGCATATTATTCGCCTATCTTACTGAACGAGCAAGGCAACGGCCATATTGTAAAAGGCGAGTTTTATGAAGTGGATGATGACGAGTTAGCAACGTTGGATATAATAGAGGGTGTTCGCAAAGCAGGCGGTTATGAGCGCATTTCTATTGCGGCATTGAGCGGAAACGTAAAATTGAAAGCATGGATTTATGTCAAAGATCGTGTAGATGTTGAGGCCATTCATAACGAGTTAAATGGTGAGTATAAACCAGACGCAAGATATATCCCAGATGCACAAAGATAATTTAAGAAAACGGTTTATGGCCATCTTTAATCATCCACCACATCCATGCAGATACAAACAACAATACAACGCCTGCCCAACCGAAGGCAGACAATAGATCGAGCTGTTGCGCCAACCAACCAAATAAGAATGCAACACTTAAGGCCATTACATTTTGAATAAGATAAAGAATTGATGTAGTGGTAGCGCGGCTTTGGCCTTCTATAACTTGCTGAAAACGCGCTTCAGATAATATAGCAGCAGGAATGGCAACCAAATAAGCCAACTCCAAAACAATCACATATGCAGCATGGTTAGCAAATGACGATATAATGAATAATACCCCGCCCAAAGCTGGCAATGCCCAACCCAAAGCCTGATGACCATTCAACCGATGGGCATACGCACTGAATATAGCCGCAATGCCGATACCAACAGCACCCACAACACCGAATAACCATAACGGCAAATCCACCACCACATAATAGATGGTGTAAAACTCCTCTAACTCTTCAAATAATATCAGACCAACAGCAATATACAGAGTGATAAACCGCAACTCTGGCAAGCGTTTGAATTCGGCAAATGCCTCCCCTATATTTTGCCAATAACCTAGACCTTCGCTATCTTCAGTTTCATGCCGAATGTCAGTTAAGCCGATGGCAATGAACGAAGCCACTAGCAAAGGCGGGATGGATAGCCAAAAAGTAACGACCATGCCATCTAAAGCGTGGACGCTCCAAGCCGCCACAAAGCCACCTAATAACACACCAGCAGCAGTGCCTAATTTCTCTGCAGCATTGGCTTTGCCATAATATTCGTCATAATCATCCTCTTTGCCTTCATGCGCCGCCCGTTCATAAAGCAAAGCTTCCAATGTGCCTGAATATAAAGATTGCCCTGCACTCCAAAACAAGAAACCAAAACCGAACACCCAGAAATTTCCATCAGCCAACGCCCAACATATAAATGTACCGATCTTTAACAATGGCGCGGCGATAAGTAACCACGAACGGTCGAGCCAATCCGATAGCGCGCCGCTAAAAACTTCAAGTATAATGGCTGAGCCAGACCAAAATGCTAAAAGCAAGCCGATGTCCAATATGCCAATACCGCTTAACGTAAAAAAAGCCGCATATATTGCGTAACAGATGATAAAATCAAATAAGAAGCAATAGCTATATATGATTTTGAGAAATCTCGAGAATGATACCGACATTAATCAAACACCAATGGCTTTCAAGAACTTATCAAACGATATATTGCGCCCGCAAATCACAATGGCAATGTTTTTGCCTTTATATTTAACAGGTTCGGCATTAATGGCCTTAAGCGCAGCAGCAACCGCCACACCCGCCGCGCCTTCAATAATCTGTCTTTCGCCTTGGGCAATCAATCGCATAGCATCAGTGATTTCAGCCTCGCTAACCAGCACCTTTGTATCAATCACTTTTTGGCAAAGCTCTAATGTGATCGTGTCATGTTCCACGCCACCAGCGGTGCCGTCGGATATTGTCTCACCTTCCTGAATATCAACCACCTTGCCCAATTCTAAAGCCTCATAAAAGCTCCTCGCCACCTCAGGCCAACAGCCTACAATCTCAACATCAGGGTTAACTGATTTTGCGTATAGACCACTGCCGCCAATAAGCCCACCACCACCAACAGCCACAAATATCGCATCAACATCGGGCAATTGTTGCATAATCTCTAAGCCACATGTGCCCTGCCCGCACACAACATCAAAATCATTATAAGGCGAAACATAGGTTTTTCCCAATTGTTCAGCCACAGACTTTGCTGTCATTTCAGCCAAATAGCCATCACCTTTAACCGTCTCAACCGTACCGCCTAGTTGCCGAATGGCGTCCAATTTAACCACCGATGCAGTTTCGGGCACATATATAGTAGCATCAATGCCCAGCAAGCTAGCCGCAGTTGCAACACCCAAGCCATGGTTGCCCGTGCTGGCGGTAATAACACCCTTGGCCTTTTCAGCATCACTCAGCAGATTTAATTTATTGCTTGAGCCCCGTAATTTAAAAGAGCCAGTCAGTTGCAGGCTTTCATATTTGAGATAAATATTCGCCCCAGTTTGCGCGCTCAAACTCAAACTTTTCTCAAGCGGCGTTTCGCGCACAGCATTTGGTTTGGCTTTTATCCGCTCGTTGGCGGCAATAATTTGTGAAATCATTTTAAATCCTCTATCGCTAGCACCAAAGCATCCAAAACCAACATGGTCGAAGCATGACGGTTCGGATATTCAACAATTGATTGCAAAACCCCCAACTCGGCAAAGCGCCCTGTTGGCGGCATACCCGCATTTTTAAGCATATTCCAAGCCTCTATTTGAGTTTGCAAAACCTCATCAAAAGTCGCGCCGATAATATATTCCGCCACGATAGCCGCCGCAGCACTGCCCAATGCACAAGCATCGACATTTTGCCCAAATTGGTTAATTTTACCACCCTCTACAACAATATCAACCTCAATATGGCTACCGCAAAACTCACTGCGTTTGCGCGCTGTCGCATCGGGTTTAGCCAATCTGGTTTGCAAAGGAATGGCGCTTGCATATCTAATTATCTTATCGCTATAGATTTTTTTTATCACTGAATGACCATTCAAAACTTGAAAACTTGTTTTTTTCAATTTATACCCTAATTGTTTTTAAAATAAAAACAATATTGAGGGCTGTGTTATCGCAATATTGCGATAGAGTTTGAAAGTTAAGACCTTATGAGTAAACTTGTTAAACCAAGTAGAGAAGAAGCAGAAGCTGCGGTGAAAACATTGCTAGCTTGGGCAGGCGATAATACCGAGCGCGAAGGCCTCGTTGATACGCCCCGCCGCGTGGTCAAAGCCTATGAACAGTATTTTAAGGGTTATGAAGAAGACCCCATAGAAATTTTAGGCCGCAGGTTCGATGAAGTCGGCGGCTATGATGACATTGTGTTGCTACGTGACATTAACTTCCATTCACATTGCGAGCATCACATGGCGCCATTCATTGGCAAAGCCCATGTGGCCTATATCCCCAACAAAGCCGTGGTCGGCATTTCTAAAATCGCGCGGGTGGTGGATATCTATGCCCGACGCCTACAGATACAAGAAAAAATGACCATGCAAATAGCCGATGCTATAGAAGAAGCATTGCAACCGCGCGGCGTTGCTGTATTTGTACAAGCCGAGCATCAATGTATGAGCATGCGCGGCGTGATGAAGCCTAATGTAGACACCATCACCACGCAATTTCGTGGCGAATATAACACCCCAGAGATGAAAGCCGCTTTCATGTCGATGATAAGAAGCTAATGAGAGTGAAATTATGACTGATAAAAACACACCTTTTGCCGAGCGTTTGACCATTGAACAGGTTGAAGAAGCACACGATTTAGCGCCAAAATTTGATGCCGATGGTTTGATCACTGTCGTTACCACCGATGATAAAACTGGCGATGTTTTGATGTTAGGCTACATGAATAGAGACGCATTAGTAAAAAGCATAGAAACTGGCGAAGCTCATTATTGGAGCCGTTCTCGCCAAGTTTTATGGCACAAAGGCGCGACATCTGGTTTGGTGCAAAAAATTGTAGATTTGCGCATCGATGATGACCAAGATGCAATTTGGATGAAAGTTGACGTATCAGGCTCTGGCGCCAGTTGCCATGTGGGTTATATGAGCTGTTTTTACCGCTCCATCCCCACAGGTGATGCGCCGACAGAAGAGTTGAAACTCATTTATCGCGAAGACAGCAAAACATTCGACCCTAAGGAAGTTTACGGCGACGCGCCAAACCCAACAATTGTTTAACCATCTAGTGTTTGATTTCAACCTCAAAACTAAATTTCAAATGCGGTAAAATTTTCATAGCTTTTTTATTAACAAAGCTTAGCATGGAATCATGATAAGTGATTCAGAAAAACCAACAAACCATCCATTAATTGCTTTTGCCCTCGGGGGCGGCGCCGCCAAAGGCTGGGCCCATATAGGTATGCTTAGCTATCTTGATGAGGCTGGCATAAAGCCAGAGCTTATTTGCGGCACGTCAATGGGCGCCGTAGCAGGGGCGTGCTACGCAGCTGGTAAATTGGATGAATTAAAAGAATTCGCATTTTCAATGACCAAGCGCCGCATGTTTTCATTTATGGATGTGCGCTTAGGCGGCGGCATCATTAAAGGCAGTCATCTTGTCACTGAATTAAGTAAATATTTCGGGGACATGCATATAGAGGATTTAAATATCCCCTTTGTGGCGATTGCCACCGAACTTGCCACAGGTCATGAAATTTGGCTACGCGATGGTAAAATTGTGCCAGCAATGCGCGCTAGTTTTGCCATGCCTGGGGTGTTTTCACCGCTGGATATTGACGGCAGATGGCTAACCGACGGCGCGTTAGTCAACCCCATACCCGTTTCAGTTTGCCGCGCATTTGGCGCCCGCATCGTCATCGCCTTTGGCCTAACCTCAGCCATTTATTTGACCAAAAATCAAAATGATGATTTTTATGATCAAGATTTAGAAGGCGACAAGCGCGGAACCATGGATATGGTTGAAGAGGTCAAACAAGGCCTACATAAGATAAAAACCAGCGAACCAAATATTGGCACAGTGACCATGGCATCGTTTAACATCATGCAAGACCGCATTGCCCGCACGCGTTTGGCTGGCGACCCGCCAGATGCCCTCATCACCCCCAATGTCGAGCATATTGGCGCGTTTGAATTTGACAGAGCTCAAGAACTTTATGATTTGGGCTATGAAGCAGCACACAAAGCCCTACCCTCCATTCTAAATGCAATCAGAAATGTTGGCATTTGATTTTTGTTGCGAATCTGCTAACATAAGGCTGCGTTAAACTCGCGCATCCCCCCTTCATTCGGGAAAGCATTTATGTGTAGAGTTGAATATACATAAAGTTCCTTTAATTGGGGTTTGAAACAGAAGAAGGGAATGTTTTAAGAACTCACAATTGGAGATCTTTATGAAACTCACTTCACCCATTCACACGTTAAAAATGCAAGCCAAACAGCTTAAGCGTGAACAATCCATCAAATTGCCCAACCCACTCGATTTGAGCTTGTTCAACAAAGCTATTTTCATTTAAAACAAAAAAAGCCGCTCAGTAATGAGCGGCTCAATCATCTATTATATATGAGGCTTAAAGATAAGCGGCTTCAACAATGCCGAAAAAGTCATCAGCTTTTAGGCTCGCGCCGCCAACCAAGGCACCGTTAACATTGTCGACACTCATAAGCTCAGCCGCGTTAGAGCCTTTAACACTACCGCCGTAAAGAATGCTGATCGTTTCGCCATCATTTTCGAACATGCCTTTGAGCAAATCACGAATGTGAGCGTGCATTTCAGCAACATCTTCAACAGATGGCACAAGGCCGGTGCCAATCGCCCAAACAGGCTCATAAGCCACTACTACATTGTCAGCGTGCGAACAATCAATCGGAATGGAGTCAGCAATTTGGCCAGAAACCACATTCAATGCTTGGCCAGCTTTACGCTCTGCTTCAGTTTCGCCAACGCAAATAATCGCCACCAAACTGGCACGATGCGCGGCTTCGGCTTTTTCCTTAACTTGTGCCGAAGTTTCACCATGATCAGCACGTCTTTCGCTATGCCCTAAAATCACCGCGGTCACACCAAGGTCGGTTAACATTTCGGTCGAAATATCACCCGTATGTGCGCCACCAAAAGCCGCATGGCAATCTTGTGCGCCAATTTCCAACTTAGTAGCAGCTGCAACCGCTGCGCCTAAAATTGTGGCGGGTGGGCAAATCATCATTTCACATTTCATATTGGGGTTATTGGCGATCTTGTCGTTCAATAGCTCAATTTCGCTCAGTGCAGCCTTTAAGCCGTTCATTTTCCAATTACCTGCAACCAATGCTTTCGGGGAATTTGTCATAATTTGCCTTTCAATTTCGCATCTAATTCAACATTTTGGCTAAATCTAAGCCATTTAAGCAGCCAAAACAAACGCTATTTTCCAATGGTATTAATCATATATCAAATTAACTTGATAAAATGCGCTTTTTTTGGCTTTTTTGCTTACAAGGGCTTGTGGTTATGGGGCGGTCTATTTATGATGCCTTCAAATGTTAGTGATTTAGACTTGTAAGGAAATGTAAATGTTAACTGCCATGCGTAAAGGCTCTGATAATTGGTTTGTAAAAATCTTTCTCGGTATTGTTGTTTTAGGTTTTATCGCCACAGGCGGTTTGCTTTCTTATTCTAGTGTTCAATCTAGCAATTATGTAGCCACAGTCGGCGATGCCAATGTAACCGCCGATGCATTTTTTGCCGATTATAGCCAAGAGGTCAATAACTATTCGCGCCGTTTAGGCCAAGCCTTACAACCACAATTTTTAAAACTCATTGAGCAAACGGTGATTGCCCGCACAGTCAACCGTGCAACACTCGAAAACACCGGCAAAATAATGAATTTAGCCATTGATGACAAAATTGCATCAAAAACCATCACAGAAGATCCTAATTTCCAATCTAGTGGAATTTTTGACAAAGCGATTTTTGATGGTCTGCTACGCCAGAATAACCTAACCGAAAAAGACTATGTGGCTCTGATTAAAGAACAAAAGATTCTTGATCAATTAACCGATGGTTTGGTTAACGTTAAATATAGTCCTGAAATTTATGCATCTATCATTAACGAATTTAATGACCAAGAACGCATTGCCGAATTTTTCCACATCACCCCTGCTAATGTTGAAATTGGCGAAACGCCAATAGGTGATGATTTAGAGACTTTCTATAACACCGTGATTGAGCAATTTGATGCCCCCGAATATCGCCAAGTCGAAACCTTATTGTTAAACCCAGAGCTTCTGGCAAAAGACATGCAAGTCGATGATGAAGAGGTAAAAGCCCAGTATGAATTGTCAAAAAATTCATACAATACACCCGAGACTCGCACCATTTCACAACTATTATATGACAATATGGATGACGCTAAAGCGGCTTATGCCAAAGCTCAAAATGGCACAACATTTGCTGATTTAGCTGTCGACAAAGGCACTACAAGCGCAGCCGCTCTGCTGGGCACTTTCTCAAAAGATAACCTACCCAACCAAAAAATGGCCGAAGCAGCCTTCCTTTTAGATGTTTTTCAAGTAAGCCAACCGCTGGATCTGGGTTTAGGCATTGCATTGTTGCAAGTCTCTAAAATCACCGCGGCCGAAACCAAAACATTTGAAGATGTCAAACAAAGCATCGAACAATCCGAAGCGATGCGTCTGGCGATCGACAAAGTCTATGAATTACGCGATGATGTTGAAGACGAAATCGCTGGTGGTGCGACATTTAAAGAAATAGCCAATAAGTTCGACATTGAATTTGGGGCGGTTGAAGCGATTGACGTAAATTCACTAGATATGAATGAACAGCCCGTCACATTGCCCGTTGCAGTGCAATTGTTAGGCGGTATATTCAACAGTGATGAAGCGCTAGATAATGAGCCATTAGACACCATAAATGGTGGTTTGGTTTGGTATGTGGTTAGCAAAATCACCCCACGCCACAACAAAGACTTAAGCGAAGTGACTGATGAAGTGAACGCACTCTGGCGAGGCCAAGAGATCGAAAAAGCCTTGCTTGCCAAAGCCGAAGAGCTTGCCGCCAAAGGTGGCGATATAGACGCTCTATCCAATGGCATTGCAGAGGTTATATCGGTTGCCAGCGCTGTTAAGCGTAGCACGCAATCGGTACAATTGTCATCAGAAGCTATTGCGGCTTTATTTGCCATTAAACAAAATGCTTATGCCTTTGTGCCTGCTAATTTAAATGGTGAAAATACATATATTATGATGCAATTGAAAGAAATTATAAACCCCGGCGCCGTTGACATGGACGAAGAAAACAACCAAATCCTGCAATCTATTGCACCTAATTTGGCTTCGACATTGCTCGAAAGTTATATCGAAAACAACAAAAGCGTTTATGGGATTTCAATCAATCAAGACTTGATCAACCGCATTGTAGGCGGAGAAGCGACAAGTCAGCAATTCTAGGCTATTTTGATGAAAATAACCCCAAATTTAAGTGACTTTACGAAGAATTACGACCAAAAGAAACCCCAAATTGTCTATACCAGACACATTGCTGATCTAGAGACACCCATTTCAGCATTGCAAAAACTAACGGCCAATAAAACCAACTGCATGTTGCTCGAATCGGTTAATGACGGCACGCAAAAAGAACGTTATTCAATGGTCGGCATGGAGCCAGACCTTATCTGGCGGGCAGCAGGCAAAAAATCTGAAATCAATCGTGATGCTTTAAACAACAGCAAAACATTTGAACCGCAAGATGGTGAAACGCTGGATAATCTACGCAAACTTTTAGCCGAATCGCGCATCGATATGCCAGAAGATGTGCCACCAATGATGGGCATATACGGTTATATGGGTTTTGACACCGTTAAATTGGTCGAAGAGATAGATGCCGACCTGCCCGACCCGCTTAATCTGCCCGATATGTATATGATCAGGCCGACCATCATCGCCATTTTCGACAATGTAAAAGAAGAAATTATTCTGGTAACCAGCGTATGGCATGATGACAATATCAACGCCAAAATCGCCCATAGCAAAGCGGTTGAACGCCTAACATCAGCCATTGATTTGCTTAACGGCCCACGGCCAAAGACAGCGCAAATTGAGGAAGAACTAACCTTCGTTGAGCCAACCTCCAACCTAACACCTGAACAATATAAAGACATGGTGCGGGTCGCCAAAGATTATATTATGGCAGGTGATATTTTTCAGGTGGTATTAAGCCAACGTTTTACGACTGATTTTACGCTGACACCATTTGCTTTATACCGGGCATTGCGCCGCATTAACCCCTCGCCATTTCTATATTATCTAGATTTTGATGATGTTGCTGTTGTCGGTTCCAGCCCCGAAATTCTAGTGCGGGTGCGCGACAACGAAGTGTCCATTCGTCCAATAGCAGGCACACGGCCACGGGGCAAAACAATCGCCGAAACCAAAGCCTATAGCGAAGAATTACTCGCCGATAAAAAAGAACTAGCCGAACATTTAATGCTGCTAGACCTCGGCCGAAACGACGTTGGCCATGTTGCAGAACTTGGCAGCGTCAAGGTCACAGATAGCTTCTTTCTAGAATATTATAGCGAAGTGATGCACATTGTCTCTAACGTAACAGGGCAACTAGACGCTAAATATGACGCCATTGATGCCTTGATGGCAGGCTTCCCCGCAGGCACAGTTTCAGGTGCACCAAAAGTGCGCGCCATGCAAGTGATTGAAGAGCTAGAAAATATAAAGCGCGGCCCATACGCTGGCTGTGTGGGCTATTTTGGCGCAGATGGCAATATGGACACCTGCATCGTACTGCGCACCGCCATCATTAAAGACGGCAAGATGCATGTACAAGCAGGCGCTGGCATCGTAGCAGATAGCGACCCTGACAGTGAACAGCAAGAATGTGTCAATAAAGCCAAAGCTTTGTTTAGATCAGCCGAAGAAGCCATTAAATTAGCCAATGCCTCAAAATACGGGCAATAAGGACTAAAACCATGATCATTTTAATCGATAATTACGACAGTTTTACCTATAATTTATACCATTATATTGGCAAATTCACCCCAGATATTGAAGTATGGCGCAATGACAAAATCACTGTCGCCGAAGTGATTGCCAAAAAACCCGAAGCGATCATTCTATCACCAGGACCAAAAACTCCTGATGACGCAGGTATATGTTTGGAGTTGATCAAGCAAACCGATGGCAACATTCCCATTTTCGGCGTTTGCTTGGGTCATCAATCCATCGCCCAAAACTTTGGCGGTGATGTCGTGCGTGCCGAAGAAATTCGCCATGGCAAAACCAGTGTGATCACTCATATTGATGATGTGCTATTCGAAAATATACCCGAGAAATTTGACGCAACACGTTACCATTCACTGACCATCAACCCCGCCACCCTGCCCGATTGCTTAAATGTCACCGCGCAAACCGATGATGGCGTGATCATGGCTCTATCGCACAAAACCAAACCAATTTACGGTGTGCAGTTTCACCCTGAATCCATCGCCTCAGAATATGGCCACGAGATGATTGGCAATTTCTTACGCAGCGCAGGCGTGAATTTGCGTAACAGCGCGCCTGTATCGCCGCAAAAGCCCAAGACCGATGCTGCCGAATCACCCAAAAATTATGACGATTTAAAGCCATACATCGCCCGCGCAGTTAAAGGCGAAACATTCAGCCAAACAGATGCCAGCAAGGCGTTTGAAATCATCATGTCAGGTAATGCATCTGACGCGCAAATCGGCTCGTTGTTAACCGCCATCCGCATGCGCGGCGAAACAGTCGATGAAATCACCGGCGCGGCCACCATTATGCGCAGTAAATCACTTAAAGTGAAAGCACCCGCCCATGCCATAGATACATGTGGCACAGGCGGTGATGGCTCTGGCAGTTATAACATCTCAACCGCTGCATCATTCATAATAGCAGGTTGCGGCGTGACCATCGCCAAACACGGCAACCGCGCCTTATCATCACTGAGCGGCACCGCACAAGTGCTAGAAACACTGGGTGTCGATGTAACCATAGACGCTGATAAAGTGGCAAAATGCATCGATGAAGCTGGCATTGGCTTTTTATATGCCATTAAACATCATTCTGCCATGCGGTTTGTCGGCCCTGCCCGCGTGCAAATGGGCATTCAAACCATATTTAACCTACTCGGGCCACTGTCAAACCCCGCAGGCGTAAAACGCCAAGTGCTAGGCGTATTTGCCAAACAATGGGTCGAACCAATCGCCAACGTGTTAAAAGAGCTCGGCAGCAAGCATGTGTGGGTGGTGCATGGCAGCGATGGCCTAGACGAACTGACCATTACAGGCAAAAGCTACGTAGCCGAGCTTAAAGACGGCAAAGTCACAACATTTGAAATTGACCCAACTGATTACGGTTTTAAGCTCGGCACCAGCGAACAACTTAAAGGCGGTGACCCTGAATATAATGCCGCTGCATTACGCAAAATATTAGGCGGTCATAAATCAGCCTATCGTGACATCAGCATCCTCAACGCCGCAGCTGGCTTAATCGTAGCGGGTAAAGTGACAGATCTAGCCGCAGGCGTAAAATTAGCAACAGAATCAATAGATAGTGGTGCAGCGCTCAAAAGCTTAGAAAAATTGGTGGAGCTATCAAACGCATGAACATTCTCGACAAAATTGCCGCCTATAAACATGAAGAAATAGCAGCGGCCAAACTCAAAATTTCAACAGCACAATTGGCCGAAGAAATTGGTAAGCAAACCGTAAAACGTGGCTTTTATCAAGCCATTAGAAATCAGCTCGATGCGGGTGATTATGCGCTAATTGCTGAAATCAAAAAAGCCAGCCCTTCAAAAGGCCTCATACGCGAAGATTTCAACCCACCCGAACTAGCCAAAGCCTATAAGGCTGGCGGCGCTACTTGCCTGTCTGTCCTCACCGATGCACCCTCATTTCAAGGCTCACCTGAGTTTCTAAAACAAGTGCGCGAGGCGGTCGATCTGCCGATATTGCGCAAGGATTTTATGCTCGATGCTTACCAATTACTCGAAGCACGCGCTTGGGGCGCAGATTGTATTTTGCTCATCATGTCGATGATAGATAACGATTTAGCGCAAGAGCTTGAAGGCGTGGCGATTGATTTAGGTCTGGATGTCTTGGCCGAAGTGCATGATAAAGCTGAGCTTGATCGCGCATTAAAACTCAAAACACCGCTCATAGGCGTCAATAACCGAAACCTAAAAACCTTCGAAACGAATTTATCTGTATCCGAAGATCTGGCGCAATATATAGATGACGACCGCATCATTGTTGGCGAAAGTGGTATTTACACAAAAGCAGATTTGCAGCGGTTAAGCACTGTAAACATTAATTGTTTCCTGATTGGCGAAAGCTTAATGCGCCAAGAAAATGTCGAATTAGCAGCCAAAGAACTGCTGACACGATAAGCACAAAAAAAGAACAAATATAGAAAATCTTAAGTTTTGAGTTGTAAAACAAAATGAGAACATGTATAAAGTTCTTGTTTTGTACTAAACTGATTCTAATCATTAAGGTGAAAATATGTTAACCCGTAAACAATTTGAATTGCTCATGTTTATCAACGAGCGCATTAAAGAATCTGGGGTATCTCCGTCCTTTGACGAGATGAAAGTTGCGCTTGATCTAAAATCAAAGTCGGGCATTCATCGGCTAATAACGGCACTCGAAGAACGCGGCTTTATCCGCCGTCTGCCACACAGAGCAAGAGCGCTAGAAATTATAAAATTACCAGAATCCGCATCACCCAGTGTGGCGCGGCAAAAAGGCTTTCAACCTTCAGTTATTGAAGGCAGCCTCCACAAGTCCGAAGCGGTTGTTGAAGCCACCCCTGCAAATGAAAATAGCATGACATTGCCAATTATGGGCACCATTGCCGCTGGTGTGCCGATTGAGGCCATTCAAGAACATGGCAACGATGTGACTGTGCCTATGGAAATGCTATCAAATGGCGAGCATTTTGCGCTTGAGGTAAGTGGTGAATCAATGATTGAAGCTGGCATTTTAGATGGCGACACCGTGATCATTAAACAACAATCAACTGCCAATAATGGTGACATTGTTGTGGCGCTGATTGATGAAGAAGAAGCCACATTAAAACGCTTGCGCAAAAAAGGTGATAGTATTGCGCTTGAAGCCGCTAACCCAGCGTTTGAGACACGTATCTTTGGTCCAGATAGGGTGCGTATTCAAGGTAAATTAGTTGGGCTTATCCGCCGTTACTAATATCTATCTCGGGTCGTAAGAAAATTCAATACGATTACCAGAAGGTTCATTAATCATAAAATGAACCTTTGGCCCTTGTCCCGAAAATTCTGGCGCAAATTCGATATGCACTTCTGGCCAATCTTTAATGCGGTTGAACAATATATGCAACTGCTCTTCTGTACCTATTTTAAGTGCCAAATGATGCAGGCCAATATTATTTTTACGATTAAAGCTAATAGGTTCATCTGCTTTGGCTTGCCACAACGTCAATACAGATTTGCCATCGCTGATAAAAGTCGCTGGGTATGTAGGCTTTTCACCAACTTGTTTCCAGCCCAATGCTTCAACAAAAAACGCCAACGTTTTATCAAGCTGAACGGTTAGACCTAAATGATCTGTGCCCAATGTTAAACATTGACGATCACCCATATCATTTTTCCCATTCTTCACGCATGTCTAAACCCAATTCCATATGGAATTTATTTTTAAATTGTTCGTGATGTTTATCATCGACCATGACGTTTAAATCAATAGTGCCATCTTCCAAATCATCGCGTTGTTTCACTTGGCAATGGCGGTAAACCCAAGCAAGCTCGGCACCGCGCGCAGGTGATAGCTGCAGTTGATAAAAATGATGATCTTTTTGCAATACGCTTTCAATGCGTTTTGACAATTCATGTAAGCCAATAGATTTAACGGCTGAGATGGGAATGATGTCATTATCTTCAGCAGCTGTGTTATTCACCGCCTCACGGTCTTCATCAGATAGCAAATCGGTTTTATTCCAAACTCTCACAATCGGAATGGGATATTCATCACCCACACCAAGGCCTTGTAAAATTATGTTAACGTCAAGCCCTTGTGCCTCATGATCATTATGGGCAATGTCTTCAATATGTAATATAAGGTCAGCTTCTAAAACTTCTTCAAGTGTCGCTCTAAATGCCGCCACCAATTCATGTGGTAAATTAGAGATAAACCCAACAGTGTCAGACATAATAATGGTTAAACCAGTTGGCAATTCAACTTGCCGCATGGTCGGGTCAAGTGTGGCAAACAACATGTCTTTAACCATAACATCAGCGCCAGACAACACATTAAACAGGCTAGATTTACCAGCATTGGTATAGCCCACCAAAGCCACAATCGGGTAAGGTACTTTTTTCCGAGCTGTACGGTGCAAACCGCGCGTGCGCTTCACCTGGGCCAATTGTTTTTCAAGCTTTGAAATACGCACTTGAATGGCGCGGCGGTCAGATTCAATTTGAGTTTCACCTGGCCCACCAATAAATCCAGTGCCGCCCCGTTGGCGCTCCAAATGGGTCCAACTGCGCACCAAACGGCCACGTTGATAATTCAAGTTGGCCAAAGCCACTTGCAATTTACCCTCTTTGGTTTCAGCCCGCGCGCCAAAAATTTCCAAAATCAAACCAGTGCGGTCAAGCACTTTCACGCCCCAAGCTTCTTCTAAATTCCTTTGCTGAACTGGCGTCAAAACAGTATTGACCACCACCAATTGGGCTCTGTGCTTATTCAGCATTTTGCCCAATTCTTCAACTTTACCCTTGCCAAACATAGTCGCAGGGGTAAATTTATTAACCCGAGTGATTGAAGTGGCGACAATTTTTAGGTCTATCGCTTCGGCCAAACCAATGGCTTCCTCAAGTTGAGATTCCATACTGCGCATGTCAGCATGATCGGACTGGCCTGTAATTTTAACGGATTTCACTTTAGAAAAGTCTAGCTGCATCACAAAGCAATGATCACCAGCAACAGTCTCGATATCATGGACATCAACATTGGCATCTAGTTCGGCGAGCAGATCAAAATCATCTTCGGGCGCATTTTCTAATTCATCTATATCGGTAGGTAACATTTATTATTTATTTTTCTTCCGTGTCTTCAAAATCATATAATTGAATGGGGGTTGTCGGCATAATGGTTGAAATCGCATGTTTATAGACAAGTTGAGAATGTCCATCACGTCGCAATAATACGCTAAAATTATCAAACCAAGTGACTATACCTTGTAATTTAACACCATTAACCAAAAATACGGTGACGGGGTTTTTCTCTTTACGTACATTATTTAAAAATACATCTTGTAGGTTATTTGAACGTTCTGAAGCCATTATTTCCCTCATTTTTAGTCAAATCGGTCAATGGTGACATATCCATCTAGTCAAAGACCATTAACCAAAGATGGGGTGATTGCAAGCAGAAAGCAATCAAATAGAATGTTTCTTAGAATTAAACCAGATAATTATGATTTTATCACCTAAATATCAGTTTTCTCAGCATAGTGATAAAAACTCTCTAACATTTTTTTAGCCATAGCACCAACTTTACCGCCAGCCACCAAATGGTTATCAATCTTCACAACAGGCATAACAATTGTGGTTGCAGATGAAATAAAGGCTTCTTTGGCTAATATTGCTTCGCGCAAGCTAAAAGCCCGTTCAATAATAGTGAGTTTTTGGTCTTTAATTTGCTGCAAAATTGTCGCACGAGTGATTCCTTTTAAAATACTTCCATCAGCATTTTTGGTAATAATTTCATTATCTTGATTGATGATCCACGCGTTGGAAGATGTACCTTCAACCACCATGCCATCATCATCAACGAACCAAGCTTCAAACGCGCCTTGTTCTTTGGCTTCTTGCTTGGCCATGCAATTGGGCAACAGGCCTATAGTCTTAATGTCAGGCCGCGCCCATCTATTTTCGGGCACACTAATTACGGCAACGCCATTTTTATAAAGGTTTATTTTACTCATTGGTGACACAGATTTTGCCGTCAAAACAATTGATGATTTAACACCAGCAGGTGGAAATACATGGTTTCTTGGCGAAACACCACGCGTCACCTGCAAATATATCATACCATTTTTAACGTAATTACGCATGACAGTTTGCCTCATTTTTACCACCAAGGCGGCTTGCGCCATTGGCATGGCGATTCGTAGCTCTGACAACGAATATTGCAAACGCGTCATATGGCCTTCAAGATCAATAATTTGCCCCTCTTTAATCTCAAATACTTCATATACGCCGTCAGCAAATTGATAGCCACGATCTTCAACATGCACATAAGCCTCGCCATGTGGCACAAATTCACCATTTACAAATGCTATTCTCGACATATTCTTCTCCTAAAACACGTTATCTATTTTTCCAATAGGCAAAATTAAGCAAACCCAATACCGAAATCACTTCGAGCCGTCCCAAAATCATACCTCCACTTAGCCACATTTGCAAACTGGTATCAAATTGCGAAAATGGGTAAACATCCTGCCCTTTAGCCAGCATAAAATCAGCAAAGGGGCCAATATTAGCAACCGCACCTATAGCATTAAGCAAAGAGGTGTTTAAATCATAACCATAGCTAGCAATCACGACCGACAAGATAACAATCAGCATCATATAGGCCATAAAGAAGCTCCATATCAGCCTCATAAATTTGTTATCTAAACGCATATCCAAAAACCGATTAGAGGTAACACTATGTGGAAAAGCCAGCTGGTTAACCTCAATATTGGTGTGTTTTAAGAATATTAATAACCGAAATAATTTCATGCCACCCGCCGTGGTAAAGGACGCCCCGCCCACCAGTGCCAAAAAGTAATAGAAATTTATGGGTTGCCAATCTGTATTATATATCAATGCAGTGGTCGACAAAATCGAAACCGCATCAAACAAAGCATAAAAATAATATTCTGCAGCACTTAGCACATCAATCTGTTGAGAAAAATATTTATATATAGTCACCGCCAGCGCGAAAAATATACATATAATGATAAATATTTTAACCTCAACATTAAAATTAAGGCGGGTCTTGGCGCTGATGAATTGCCGAAAGAAAACAATGATTAAGGCCGCACCGACAAACATGCTGAGCATAATAATGAAAGCCGTATAAGGACTATCATAATAGCTAAACCCAATGGAATGCTGATTATATCCAGTGGTTGAAATGGTCGATAAAATGATATTCAGCGCATCCAAAGCCCGCGCGCCACCAAACATTAATGCCACCACCAATATAACCGTAATCAAAGAATAAGCACCACCAACCATGGTCAATATGCGGGAAAAATTACCCATTTTTTTGAATTCTGTGCCTAAAAATTTTGAACTCTTATCTTGTAAGCCACCAATGCCAAAAGGTGCCAAAATTAAAATAACCATGGTAATGGTCAGCAGCCCTCCACTCCACGCCAATATATTTCGCCATAAAAATAAAGTTTTGGGTATATATCGTTCATACTGAATGACTGTAACGCCCGTGGTGGTCAGTGCAGACACTGCCTCTATATAAGCTTTGATGAATGAGCCCAAATAACTATAAAACGGCACGGCGGCAAATATGGGAATAATCATCCAAAAATAGACCAACAAAAGTATAGAATCGAGCCGCCCCAATGGCTCATACTCACCTTTAGTGGCCAACACCAAGGTAGAGCCACAAAAAATAGACAATACAACTGCCCCTGCAAAGGCATAAGCCGTGCGTTGGTCGCCCATTAAAAATGCGAATAGCATTAGAAAAAGCTCGGCAATGCCCACCAAAACAATGCCAACGCCTAAATAATATAAACTGCCGTTCTTATTCATCTTTTGCCTACTTAGAGCGTTATTGATGCACATTTAACGCACATTATTGCCATTCTATTATTGCCACTGTTAAGTGACGTGACCATAAGATTAAAAGAAATCTATACTCACTCTAAATAATTGCTCAACCTGCTTAACTGCGCTCGCTATGGCAAAAACCACAACCCGATCACCCGCGTTGATAATTAAATCACCATCAGGCATAACAATCTCATCGCCGCGCACAATGGCGCCAATACGCACCCCAACAGGCAGGTCAACATCGCGTAAAGGTTTTTTCACCAAAGGCGAGGTTTGCAATGCTTCGGCTTCAATCACTTCACCCATCCCATTTAAAATAGAATGCACGCCGCGAATCCGCCCTCTACGTACATATTGCAGCACACGTGATATTGTGGTAGATTTAGGGTTGATATAAGCATCAATGCCAAGCGCAGGAATAAGCGCTGTATATTTGTCAGAGCTCAACAAGCACGCTGTCGTATCTGCCCCCTCTTTTTTGGCCATAACCGAAGCCAACATATTGACCTGATCATTATTGGTAAGCGCCACAAATGTGCCTGCGTGCAATACGCCAGCTTCACGCAATATTTCGGCTTCGAGTGCACTGCCATGCAACACCAATGTATTGTTCAGCTCATCGGCAATGTCTTCGGCCCGTTTATGATCACTTTCAATGATTTTTACTTTTACACCACGGCCCAAACTCTCCAGCCGTTTGGCAACATATAGACCAATATTGCCGCCGCCAGCAATCACCACATGGTTGGTTTGTTCAGCACGTTTGCCAAATATACCCAATAAGCGTGACACTTGTTTATAGTCGGCAATAAGATAGACATTATCTCCAGCAACCAAGCTTTCCTGGCTATTGGCGACAATCAATTCGCCTTTACGTTCAATCGCCACAATGACCGAAAAAAGATCGGGAAACAATTCAGTTAATTGCTTAATCGGCGTGTCTAATATCGGACAATCTTCATCACAATTAATACCAACAAGTGCAATTTTATCACCCACAAAACCAACCATTTCAAACGCACCCGGCAAAGCCAGACGTGTCACCACCGTTTCACCCACTTCAATTTCGGGCGAGATAATCACATCAATCGGCGAATGGTCGCGGGAGAATAAATCCCCCCATTGTTTATCTAAATAAGCCTGAGAACGAATGCGTGCCACTTTTGTCGGCACATTAAAAATACTGTGTGCCACTTGGCACGCTGCCATATTCACTTCATCATATAAGGTCACGCCAATAATCATATCCGCATTATCGCAACCGGCTTGCTTGAGTATGTCGGGGTGAGATCCATGGCCAATCACTGTTTGCACATCCAATTGGTCGGATATCGCTTTGAGAAGATCGGGGTTTCTATCGATCACCGTCACATCATTTTGCTCGCGTGACAACACTTCAGCGATACCAAAACCTACCTGCCCTGCACCACAGATGACAATTTTCATATAAAACCCTAATATCATTTTGACTACTGTTTATATTATATAAGGTGGCGGTAAATGAAAAGCTCAAAATGAAAATCTTAAACGGATCACCATAAAATAGTCTCAGTTTTAAGTTAAACGGATTGATATAACTGTTGTAAATATGATACACTGGTTTAAAGTTGCGATAGTGATGATTCTAATGAGACAAAAATTTAAGATGAACCCGAGTGTCGACAACATATATATTGATACCAAAATAAGACATTATAAATTTCTCAGTTTTCAGACGGCTGGTTTTTTATGTGCCGCTGCCATGGTGGTTGTGGCCATTGTCACCTATACGATTATCACTGGCATTGCCGACATTACGGTCGATAAAAACATCTTAGACCTGCTGATATTGGTCAATTCTATTTCCATTTTAATCATTCTCGGTTTAATAGCCGTTCAACTTTTCCAACTTACCAAAGCACGAAAATCCAACATAGCAGGCGCAAATTTACATTCACGCTTGGTATTTTATTTCTCCGTTATTTCGGCCATTCCCGCCATTTTAGTGGCTATTTTTGCTTCCTATACCCTTAGCCAAGGCCTTGATAGCTATTTTTCAGAACGCACAAAAAGAGTGATCGACAATAGCTTAGCCGTGGCAGATTTATATTTTGAATCCGCATCCAACAGCGTTTGGGAAGGCGCTGGAGAGCTGGCCTTGGTGGTTAACCGCATATACCCGCTTTACCGTAACTCAATTGAAACCAATCCAACATCTCGTTCCAATATGGAATATGAATTAGGTGTACAAGCCTTATTTAAACAATTAGACGGAGCGCTGATTTGGGATCAGAAAAACGATAAAATATTAGCAAAATATGATAATTTTCCTGATAACACCTTCCCCCGTCCATGGGATTCGGCGATTAAACAAGCCATTAATGAAGGCATTTCCAAGTTAAAAACCCCCAGCAAAACTTTAGTATTGGTTTATTTGGAAAATTTTGATCAGTTTTTATATGTATACCGCAATGTAGATCCAATAGTCACTCAACAAATATTAAATGCCAACAGTGCAAAATTGGAATATTTCAACCTCGAAACCCAGCGTGAAGATGTGCAAATTGTATTTGCTCTCATGTATATCGGCATTGGCCTGACATTAGTCCTCTCGGCTATTTGGGTCGGCATTCAAGTCGCCAATCAATTAATTGACCCGATCAGACGGTTAATTAATGCAGCCCATTTGGTTGCCGATGGCCAGTTTGAAGTTGTATTACCTGTGCTAAAAAACGAAGGCGACTTGGCTGATTTAAGCCTGACATTTAACAATATGACTCAACGGTTGACGGATCAAAGGCAAGATCTAATCACCGCCAATGAAGCCATTGACACACGAAGGCGGTTTAATGAGGCCATGCTTTCGGGAGTGTCTGCTGGGGTGATTGGCTTAGATATTGACCAGAACATAACCTTGCTCAATCGACCTGCTGAGAAATTGTTAGGACGCACGCACACCGCTGCAATCGGAAAAAAATTAGCCGAAGTGACACCTGAACTTGGCGAGGCGCTAGAAAATTTATTTATCGGTGGGTTAAAAATACCAAATGGTCAGATTACATTGGGTGTCGGCAATGATGAACGCATCCTCAATTACCGCATTACTGAAGAAATTTCTAACGATCATAAAGAAGGCTATGTGATCACCTTGGATGACATTACCGATTTAGTGACCGCACAGCGCACCTCAGCTTGGGCGGATATCGCGCGCCGCATTGCCCACGAAATTAAGAATCCACTCACCCCCATTCAGCTTTCGGCAGAGCGGTTAAGGCGCAAATATCGCAAAGAGATTGCCGCCGATGATAAGATATTTGACCAATGCATCGACACCATTGTGCGCCAAGTGGGCGACATCGGCAATATGGTTGATGAATTTGCTTCTTTTGCTCAAATGCCCAGCGCGCGTTTGGCCAAAACAGACATTATCAAATGCATTAAAGAGGCCATATTCCTACAAAAAGTCGGCAACCCAAATATTGACATTGAGGTTAAATTACCCGATAAGCCCAAAAACCTCTATATAGACCGCAGATTAGTGACCCAAGTGATTACCAATATTGTAAAAAATGCCAGTGAATCAATCGAAACCGCCTTTTCAGATAAATTGCTAAAACATGGTGATGCCAAAGGCAAGATATCCCTGTCTATCGACCAAAGCGAAGATTTTTATAAAATCCTAATTGCCGATAATGGCATTGGCCTGCCGAAATCTGGCCGCCAAAAATTATTAGAGCCATATATCACCACACGCAGCAAAGGCACCGGTCTTGGCCTTGCCATTGTAAAACGCATTATGGAAGAACATGGCGGCAGCATTGAATTGGCTGATGCCCCAAAAGATTTTGGTTTTGAGCATGGCGCTCTCATCACTTTGAGTTTTCCACTGAACCATACCCAACCTAACGACGTAACCGGAGCAAATAATGGCCGCTGATATACTAATTGTAGATGATGAAGCTGACATTAGAGAGCTGATTGCTGGCATTCTGGAAGATGAAGGCTATGAAGTTCGCACCGCAGATAGCGCGGACGCGGCACTTATAGCCATTAATGACCGCCGTCCTTCAATGATTGTGTTGGACATATGGCTCGAGGGCAGCCGCTTAGACGGGTTGGAACTGCTTGAGTTGATTAAACAAGCACACCCCAACTTACCTGTGGTGATCATCAGCGGTCATGGCAATGTTGAAACTGCAGTTTCAGCCATTCGAAAAGGTGCTTACGACTATATCGAGAAACCTTTCAAGGTAGACCGCCTGATTTTATTGGTTGAGCATGCACTGGAGAATTTCACCTTAAAACGCGAAAATGTAGAGTTAAAGCTCAAGTCTGGTGATGATAGCATCTCAGGCCGCTCGCCATTGGTGCGCCAACTTATTGCTAACATTGAGAAAATCGCCCCAACCAATAGCCGCGTCTTCATCACGGGCTTGCCTGGTACAGGCAAAGAACTAGCTGCAAAAAGCATTCATCAAGCTTCATATCGTGCCAGCCGCCCATTTGTATCCATCAACAGCGCGGCATTGGTGGCAGAGCGCATGGAAGAAGAATTATTCGGCATTGAAGATACAAATGGCAATGTGACTAAAATTGGCGCGTTTGAAGAATGCCACGGCGGCACATTAATGATTGATGAAGTTGGTGATATGCCAATTGACACCCAAGCAAAAATATTACGGGTTTTGGTCAACCAACAATTCGAACGCGTTGGTGGGCATAAAAAAGTTAAAGTTGATGTCCGCATCATCACCACTTCCAGCCGCGATTTAACCTTAGCCATTGCCAAGGGTCAATTCAGAGAAGACCTTTATCATCGTTTGGCAGTTGTGCCCCTGCACGTCCCAACGCTCGAGGAAAGGCGTGAAGACATACCCGAGTTGATTGAGGAATTCTCAACCAATTATTGCCAAACCACGGGCTTGATTGCAAAGAAATTTAACGAATCCGCAATTGCCATGCTGCAAACCAAAACATGGCCAGGCAATGCCCGTGAACTGAGAAACCATATTGAACGGTTGATCATTCTCAAGGGCGAAGTAAGCAACCACGTCATATCATCAGAAGACATACAGAATATTGATAGCAGTATCGACAATCAGATGGCGGGGTTTTCCAACACTGAAATTATGTCTTTGCCGTTACGCGAGGCGCGTGAGTTATTTGAGAAAGAATATTTAGCCACCCAAATTAGCCGTTTTAGCGGCAACATTTCAAAAACCGCGGCGTTTATCGGCATGGAGAGATCGGCTTTACATCGCAAGCTGAAAAGCCTCGAGATTAAAGCAGGCAAATAAAAACGGCCGCCAAATTATGGCAACCGCTTTTAAAACATTTAATATATAGCTCAGTCTTCAAGGCCAAGCTTGGCCTTGATTAGATCACTAACCGCTTGCGGATTAGCTTTGCCGCCTGTGGCTTGCATCACTTGCCCAACAAACCAACCGGCCATTTTTGGCTTTTGTTTAACTTGCTCAACTTTGTCTGGGTTGGCCGCAATCACTTCATCAACGGCTTTTTCAATAGCGCCCGTATCAGTCACTTGTTTCAGGCCTTTTTCTTCAACAATTTTTGTTGGCGCATCGCCTGTTTCGAGCATAAATTCAAACACTTGCTTAGCAATTTTGTTAGAAATAGTTTTATCTGTAATCAAACCAACCAATTCACCCAATGCTTCGGCTTTAATTGGCGATGTTTCGATGGTGAAACCACGTTTATTCAGCATACCAAACAAATCGCCAGTCACCCAGTTTACCGCCAATTTGGCATCAACGCCTTTGGCAACAATTTCAAAATAATCGGCATTCTCAGGGTCAGCAATCAATATGTTAGCATCATAAGAATTCAGGCCATATTGCCTCATCAACCGCCCGTGTTTGGCATCAGGCAATTCTGGAATGCGCGCCTTAATGGCATCAACCCAAGATTGTTCAAGCACCACAGGCAACAGGTCAGGATCAGGAAAATAACGGTAATCATGAGCTTCTTCTTTAGAGCGCATAGACCGAGTTTCGCCTTTTGCCACATCCCAAAGGCGGGTTTCTTGAGCAATGGTGCCACCATCTTCAATAATATCTACTTGGCGCCGCGCTTCATATTCAATCGCCATACCAATATTACGGATTGAGTTCATATTCTTAATCTCGCAACGTGTGCCAAGCTCAGCACCAGGGCGGCGCACAGATACATTAACATCCGCTCGCAATGAGCCTTGCTCCATATTGCCGTCACAAGTGCCCAAATAACGCAGAATGGTGCGGATTTTGCTAACATATAATTTAGCATGTTCAGCAGTGCGCATATCAGGGTCAGAAACAATCTCCATCAAAGCCACGCCAGAACGGTTTAAATCAACACAAGATTGACTAGGGTATAAATCATGGATTGATTTACCCGCATCTTGTTCTAAATGCAGCCGTTCAATACCAACATCATGAAAGCTACCATCAGGCAGTTCAATTTTCACCACACCAGGGCCGACAATCGGGTCGGTGAATTGCGAAATTTGATAACCTTGCGGCAAATCAGGGTAAAAATAATTTTTACGGTCAAAAATTGACACCAAATTAATTTCAGCGTTCAAGCCCAAACCAGTCAGCACCGCTTGTTCGTAGCAAAACTCATTAACCACAGGCAACATGCCCGGCATCGCCGCATCCACCAAGCTCACTTGGCTATTTGGCTCGGCACCAAATTTAGTCGAAGCGCCCGACATTAATTTTGACTGGGAGGTTATCTGAGCGTGAATTTCCAGCCCGAGTACGATTTCCCACTCACCTGTTGCACCTTGAATCAGAGACATTATGTGTCCTTCTCTCTATTTTTATCGCCATCATACATTTTGCGAAATACGCCTTGCTCAAATTTAATATGTTCTGCAATCAAAGCTCGCCAGATATTTTCGGCAAGCCCTCCATTCATTCCATATTGTTCGGCTTCAGCGCGCATGCGATGCGCAATTTCGTCAATCCGTACAGGTACGACAACATCATCTATAATTTTTTTAAACTTTGGAGCCTGTGCCACATAGCCCGCTCGTTCCGCCATTAACGGCAAGATAAGATCATCCATACGGTCAATTTCGGCTCTCACTTGGCCTATTGTGTCACAATTTTTGGCTACATTGCTCATTCATCAATACCTATTTAGCCATTAACTGCGGTAACGCTGTAAAATCAGCAGCTTGTTCCATAACATCAGCAGCTCTAAACAAGGTTTCCTCATCAAACGGTTTACCTATCAATTGCAAACCAAGTGGCAGCCCGTTGGCAGATATACCTGCAGGTATAGAAATACCCGGTAAGCCAGCCATATTGACTGAAACCGTGAAAATATCATTCAAATACATAGTCAGCGGATCACCAATATTTTCACCAATGCCAAAAGCGGCGGTTGGTGTGGTTGGCGTTAGCATCAGATCAACTTTTTCATAAGCCTGGTCAAAATCTCGCTTGATCAATGTCCGCACACGCTGGGCTTTTTTATAATAAGCATCATAATAACCAGCCGACAGCACATAAGTACCAATTAAAATACGGCGTTGCACTTCTTCGCCAAAGCCTTCGGCACGGCTGTTGGCATATTGTTCATCAATATTGTCACCCGCAACCCGCAGGCCATAACGCACGCCATCATAACGCGCTAAGTTAGATGAGGCCTCAGCAGGTGCCACGATATAATAAGCTGGCAATGCATATTTAGTATGCGGCAAGCTCACGTCATGAATCTCAGCCCCGGCAGCCTTAAGCCACTCAATGCCTTGTTGCCAAAGTGCCTGAATTTCTTCGGGCATGCCATCAACTTTAAACTCTTTGGGAATGCCAATCTTAAGCCCTTTAATGTCACCCGTTAAGGTTTTTTCATAAGCAGGCACCGCAACATTAACGCTGGTGCTGTCTTTAACATCATAGCTAGCCATAGATTCAAGCATAATTGCCGCATCCCGCACTGTGCGGGTGATCGGGCCAGCTTGATCAAGGCTTGAGGCAAATGCAACTGTGCCCCAACGCGAACAACGACCATAAGTGGGTTTCATGCCAACTGTGCCCGTAAAGGCAGCGGGTTGGCGGATAGAGCCACCTGTATCAGTGGCAGTGGCCGCAATGCAAGCCCGCGCAGCCACAGCGGCGGCAGAACCACCTGATGAGCCACCCGGCACAAGCTGCGTATCATCACCTTGGCGTTGCCAAGGGTTAACCACAGGGCCAAAAAAACTAGTTTCGTTAGAAGAACCCATTGCAAATTCATCGCAATTCAATTTACCCAACAACACCGCACCGTCAGCCCACATATTGGCGGTGACCGTACTCTCATATGTCGGCGTAAAGTCGCCCAATATTTTGCTAGACGCCGTTGTTCTGACATCTTTGGTGCAAAATAAATCTTTCACCCCAACAGGAATACCTTCTAAAATACCACCCTCACCTTTGGCAAGTTTAACGTCAGAAGCTTTGGCCATCTCTATGGCTTTTTCTTCGGTGTTAAAAATAAAGGCATTAAGGCCTGCCGTTTGCTGCATCGCATCAATATGCGCTTCAGCCAGTTCAACGGCTGTGATGTCTTTATTGCGTAATTTCTCACGCGCATCACTTAAAGTTAAATTTGTTAAATCACTCATATCAACTATTCAATCACTTTAGGAACTAAGAAAAAACCATCATCAGACGCAGGTGCATTTTTCACAATCTGGTCGGCATAACCGCCATCATTAATCACATCAGCACGCAGGGGCTGAGTCATTTCAACAGCACTGGTTAAAGGCGCAACACCGTCGGTATCGACTTCGGATAATTGTTCAACAAATTGTAATATCTGGTTTAATTCGCTCTCTAAATTAGCGACTTGCTCATCACTCACTCTAATGCGGGCGAGATTGGCAACTTTGCGTACCGTGGCTTGGTCTATGGCCATCTATTCTGTCACTCCATCTGTAATATAAGCTTACTTTTAGCAATAAAAAGGCTCATATTTATTTACTCTCATTCTTACATAGCAAAGCTTTACAAACATAGCAAAGCTTAATGAAGCCCATCAACAATGCCCCCACTGAATTTTCATCAAATATTTAATGACGATAGTCTTACATACAAGCCGCTCGTTAAAGTTTTCAATGATTATTGAGGGATGCGCGTCTGTTCTGGGTGATTTTTGTGGAATATAATTTTAGATTGATTGATTTCTTTATGCGCAGTTTCGGGCGGCGAAATTTTTCCGAAACATCAAGCTGTATTGCTGAAACATTCATATTTGAAACGCCCATTATCGAGCTAGAAGGACGGGATAAATTCATAAAATTACAAAAAAAAATTGATAGTAATTTCAATCTATCAGTGACCAGTATTAAGCCAAGTTCGGTGCCAAATGTATATGATCTGGAATATATTTATCACATACATTTACATTCTCGCCAAAAAGTCGACATCGCAGCACAAGCAAAAATATATATAAATGATCAACTTATTACAAAAATGACCGTCGAATTTGAGGATAAAGAACGCGCAGAAGCCATTTTTAAGCAAATGATCTACCACTAATTTAAAACTTCACTTTGGTATAATGTCTATCAAAGTACTAGATACACTTAGTGTGAAATAGCGTTTAATAGAGTTCTGGGTGGATATGTGACAATTTGCAACGGTGGTGCTTGTGAACAATAGCTATAGTCTAATCTATCGATTTATTAATAGTTTTGGTCGCCGAAATTTTGACGAAATGGAAAGTTGCTTGGCTGCAAATTTCTTGTGCGATGGTGGTTTTATTCGCATATCTGGGCGTGAAAAATTCTTAAAATCTCAAGAAAGGTTGGATAGTAATTTCATCATATCAGTATCCAACTTACAATTTAATCACCAAACGCAAATGTTTAAGTTTGAACTTATCTACCATATATATTTCCATACCCGTCAAAGGATCACCTTAGAGGCAACGACCAAAATTTATGTAAAAGATGAACTAATTTATAAAATACAAATCAACTATAAACACCCAGAATATGCCCAAGAAATCTTTAGTCAAATGGTCATTCACTAAAATGCCTCACAAATTCTTTGGTCTAATACCCATCAAAGTATTACATACTTGCCACGCAAGATGATGGTAAATTATATTAAAATTCAAACTTCTCTTGTTGGTAAAATGATCAATAATTTTGACCTCATTAATTTCTTTGTAAATAGTTTTATTCGCCGTAATTTTAGTGAAATGGCCGCCTGCCTTGCTGATGATTTTATTTACGAAACAGAATCCATTAAAACCACAGGGTCCAAACAATTTATAAAACTACAAGAAAAATTTGATTGCAATTATCAGATGACCATTTCAGAGCTACAGGCCGATAAAGATGAAAATATTTTCAAAGCAAAATTTCATTATCAAATATATTATCCTGGTCAGAAAATAATAGGGCTAGATGCCGATGCAACGCTATACATCGCAAAACAACAGATTGAAAAAATAGTTGTCATTTATGAGGACGAGCAAAAAGCAAAAGAAATTTTAGGTGAAATGATTTTTCACTAATTTGCTACAAAAACATTATCTAATTTTATATTTTTCGCCCACTTCAAGCACAGCCACTTTAGTTGAACTTTCTTTCATGGCGTTTACAAATGTGTCAGCGCGCTGGTCTAAAGCACCAAAAGTTTTGTAATGACACGGAATAACCAGTTCAAAATCAAAATATTGTTTACAAGCAAAGGCAGCACTCTGCCCGCCCATGGTGTAATTGTCACCAATCGGTACAATGCCAACATCAGGGTGATAAAGCCTATTAATCAGCTCCATATCACCAAACACATCAGTATCACCCATATGATAAATAGATGCACCCATCGCATTGATAATAAAGCCATTAGGGTTGCCCATATAAATAATTGTGCCATCTTCTTCAACATAGGATGATGAATGAATAGCTTGCACCAATGTCAGGGTAAATTCGCCTAAATCAATCGTGCCACCGCTATTGCCGCCTTTGGCTTTAATAGGGCTGCTGGCTTTTCGGCTTAGATAATCACAAATTTCAGCATTGGCAATCAAAGTAGCGCCGGTAGCTTCTATAATCGCCAGCGTGTCGCCAACATGGTCATTATGTCCATGGGTTAGGGCAATATGTGTGCAACCTTCGGTAGCTTTGGCTACATCACCTGCATATGAGCTTTCTGCGAAACTTGGGTTGCCCGTTAAAAATGGGTCTGTCAATAAAACCGTGTCACCAAACTCAATCCGAAACGCACTATGTCCCAACCAAAAAATTTTCATATTTGCTCCCATCTAAAATATGCTTATAAACATTATTATTATTGATTGGTATTTTTTCCAATCTTATCGCAATAATGACATAGTTTTGGAATTGGTCAAATGATATGACAAATATTATAGAAATCGAAAATTTAGCCGATCAATTGGATATAGGGCGGCGCTTACTGGGCATAGACCTCGGCAGCAAAACCATCGGCCTTGCCACATCAGACATTGGCAACAGCATCGCCACACCGCTAAAAACTCTTAAGCGTAAAAAATTTGGCGAGAATGTGGTTGAACTATCAGAGATCATTACAGAGTATAGCATTCATGCCATTATTATTGGTCTACCCAAAAATATGGACAATAGCGAAGGCCCGCGCTGCCAAGCCACCCGCGCTTTTGTGCGCAATATGGCCAATGCCCCTGCCCTGAACGGCATAAAAGTATGCTTTTGGGATGAAAGAGGCTCGACCATGGCGGTAACCAATACGTTAATTGAAGCCGATGTAAGCCGCGCTAAGCGTAAAGACGTGGTTGACAAATTGGCCGCCAGTTTTATTTTACAGGGCGCGGTTGATCGTATATATGATTTACGTGTGCAATCGGGTAAAATTATCGAGGATGATTATGACTATTGAAACTTTATTACTAATGATACCCGCATGTTTTGCAATCAATATGATACCAGGCCCCAATAACGTATTGGCCATTCGCAATGGCTTACAACATGGCTATTGGGCCAGTATGGTGGGCGTATTGGGGCGGTTTTTACCTTTTATTTTTTACGCTTTGCTGACCGTTTTCGGCTTGGGCATCATCATCGCCAATAGTGTCTGGGCATTTACCACCATCAAATTCATTGGGGCTTTTTACCTCATTTATATTGGCATTATGAGCATTAAAAATGGCATGAATTTAGGTGATTTGAATTTGGTGCAGCAGAAAAAAACTTATTATTTTAAGTTGTTTAAACAAGAGGCTATGGTAGGCTTTGCCAATCCCAAAATTGTGCTTATTTTCACCGCCCTTTTGCCACAATTTATCAGCTCGACCGAAAATTTTAACGTGCAGTTTTTTTGGCTGACCATTATGTTTTGTGTTCTAGAATTATTGGCCACCAGTATTTATGTCATCACCACTTCGCGATTTGCTGAAAAGTTTAAATCACGCAAGGGGCAAACAGTTTTATCAAGAATCATTGGTAGTTTTTTGGTGGGTTTTGGCCTGCTTATGCTGACCGCCAAACAATAGAATTTAAAAAAACATGCTCAACATTGTTTACACCATCACACCGATTTTCTTTCTCATTAGCTTGGGTTATATATTCCATCGGCAAAAAACTTTTACCGATGGCTTTTGGTCAGGCATAGAGCATTTATGTTATTATGTTTTGTTTCCATCACTTATCGTCCGGACACTGGCAACTACAGATTTTAGCCAATTTCCGGCATTAAATGTGGCGTTCACCATGGGGGCGGCCGTCATCACCATGTTGGTTGTGGTGAGCTTTGGTTATTTTATCGCCAAACCAATGGGCATGGCTGGCGCGTCATATTCATCCATCTTTCAAGGCTCAACAAGGTGGAATACTTTTGCCGTGGTTGCAATTATTGATGGTTTTTATGGTGATGCAGGCGTGTCTGTAGCCTCCATTGGCATTGCGGTGATGATTCCAATGCTCAACGTCTCTAACGTCACCGCATTGGCCTTAATGGTCGGCAAAGACGCACCAACAATTGGCAAAGTGATTAAAATGCTGATCACCAACCCGTTCATCATTGCCTGTACAACGGGGCTTGCACTCAACTTTTTAGGCTTGGGTCTTTGGCAACCTATTGCCAATACAATGGATTTATTAGGCCGTGCCGCCTTGGCGTTGTCATTACTAGCAGTTGGCGTTGGTGTGCAATTTTCGACCATTAAAAACTCCGGTTTTGCGGTACTAATCGCCACCACACTTAAATTGGCCGTAATGCCTTTATTCATGTTTTTATTCGGCAGTTATTTTGGCGTAACAGGCATGGCTTTGACGGTGGCCATATTGTGCGGCGCAGTGCCAACAGCGGGTGCAAGCTATATTTTAGCGCGTAAAATGGGCGGCGATGCCACCTTAATCGCCAATATTCTAACCGTTCAAACCTTAGTTTCTATCGTCAGCATCACGGCGATTCTATATTATATTGGTGTCTAAAGTCGAACTAGACTTGTTCAAAACCTAAAAGCGTATTATAAACTTAGTTTTGATGAAAAATTTTGAAAACATGATGAAACCGCATTTTGCCGATAAGCACTTATTGGGCATTGAGGGGCTGAAAGAAGCCAACATCACCGCATTGCTAGATCTGGCTGAAAAGAAGATTGAGCAATCTCGCCGCGACACTAAAAAAACCGATGTGCTGCAAGGCCGCACCCAAATCAACCTATTTTTCGAAAGTTCAACCCGCACCCAAGCCTCGTTTGAAATTGCGGGCAAACGCTTAGGCGCTGACGTATTGAATATGGCAGTGGCTCACTCTTCCATCAAAAAGGGCGAAACCCTAATCGACACCGCCGCAACGCTCAATGCCATGCAGCCAGATCTACTAGTCATTCGCCACCACAGCGCTGGCGCAGTTGAATTATTATCGCAAAAAGTCAATTGCGCGGTGATAAACGCAGGAGATGGGCGGCACGAACACCCCACTCAAGCCTTGCTAGACGCACTGACCATCCGCCGCAACAAAGGCAAGTTAGCCCGCCTAACCATCGCTATATGCGGCGATATATTGCACAGCCGCGTCGCGCGCTCAAACATCATATTGCTTAATATTATGGGCGCACGAGTGCGGCTAATCGCACCACCAACCCTGCTGCCAGCAGGTGCCGAAAAAATGGGCTGCGAAGTTTTTCACGATATGGAGGAAGGGCTTAAAGGCGTCGATATCGTAATGATGCTACGCCTGCAAACCGAGCGCATGCAAGGCGCTTTCATCCCTTCAGCCCGCGAATATCACCAATTTTACGGCCTGACCGAAAAAAAATTATCATACGCCAATGATGACGCCATGGTCATGCATCCAGGGCCAATGAATAGAGGCGTTGAGATTGACAGCGTGGTGGCCGATAGCGCCCGTTCATTAATACGCGAACAGGTCGAAATGGGGGTCGCAGTGCGCATGGGCGTGCTTGAGGCATTATCCAACAATTGGTTATCAAAGAATAAGGGGGGCGCATAATGTCAAAACATAAAATCTTTTATAATGCCCGCCTGATTGACCCTGTAGAAATGACCGACAGTACGGGCGGTATGTATATTGGTGATGGCAAGGTGCTGGATATCGGCAGCCACGTTACCCGAGATTATGATGCAAAAATAGCCGTTGAATATATCGATGTGAAAGGGCAAATATTAGCCCCGGGTTTAGTCGATATGCGGGTGTTTATGAATGGCGTTGGCAACCAAACGCTCAAGAATACGGGCGTATCTGCCGCCGCTGGTGGTGTGACATCATTAATGAGCATGCCCAATAGCGAACCCATCATTGAAGACATTGCCTTGGTCGAATATATCAATGGCCGCTCCAAAAGCGTGTCAGGCATCAATCTCTACACCAGCGCCGCCCTCACCCAAGGGCTTGAAGGTAAACAAATGGCCGAAATTGGCCTGTTGAAAAAAGCCGGAGCCATTGCCTTTACCGATGGCCGCAAAAGCGTACAAAACTCTTTATTATTCAAACGCCTACTCGAATATGCAAAATCGCATAACGCCTTAATCATCCATGACGTCGAAGACAAAGATTTGGCAGGCGACGGAGTGATGAATGAAGGATTATTCGCCTCCCGCCTTGGCCTGCCGAGCAAACCAAAAATTGCCGAAACCATATTGTTAGAGCGTGATTTGGCCTTAGCTTCACTCACAAAAGCCAAATATCATGTCAGTCAGATTTCATGTGCAGAATCACTAAATGCTGTCATACGCGCCAAAAGCGAAAATGCGCCAATCACTGCAGGTGTATCAATTAACAATCTAACGCTTAACGAATTTGACATCGGCGAATATCGAAGCTTCTTACGGCTTGAGCCGCCATTGCGCAGTGAAGATGACCGTATGGCAATGGTTGAAGGCATTAAAAATGGTGACATAGATGTGATTGTATCCTCTCATGACCCGCAAGACCCCGATGGCAAACGTCACCCGTTTGCTGATGCGGCGGTTGGCGCAGTGGGGCTTGAAACCCTGCTTTCCGCTGCTTTACGCCTCTACCATAGCGAAGGCGTTGATCTACCCACCCTATGGCGGGCATTAAGTTACAACCCCGCACAAATATTAGGCCTCAACGTCGGTTACCTAAAAACCAATAGCCCGGCCGATTTTATCATTGTCGATGCTGAGCATAGTTGGAAGGTCGAACGAACAGCATTAAAATCTCAAAGCACAAATACACCATTTGAGAATCGCATCTTACAAGGTAAGGTGTTGGCAACTTATATTGACGGACATAAAATATTTGAGTTAGGAAATTAAATGCGAGATTTTTTAGTCGCTTATCATGGCTATGGTTTGGCCTTTGTCATTGGTTATTTTTTAGGCTCGATCCCGTTCGGTCTTATATTCACCAAAATGGCGGGTTTGGGCGATGTACGCGACATTGGCTCGGGCAGCATCGGCGCCACCAATGTATTGCGCACCGGCAGTAAAAAACTTGCTGCAGCCACTTTGGCTGCTGATTTGCTAAAAGGTGCCATCGCCATCTGGATCACACTATATTTCCACAACACCATGAATTTCCCGATATTCTTTGTATGTCTAACAGGCTTTTTTGCGCTGGTCGGTCATTTATTTCCCGTCTGGCTTAAATTCAAAGGTGGCAAAGGTGTCGCAGTTTATATCGGTATTTTCTTGGCAGGCGCACCATGGGCGGTATTAGTATTCGCCATCACATGGCTAAGCACAGCTTATATCACACGTTTTTCATCTTTATCGGCTTTACTGGCTTGTTCAGCAACCACCATATTCTTATATTTTTTCAATCTCGATTGGGCGATATTATCGGCGATTCTCACTGTCCTCATATTTGCCAAACATCATGAAAATATAAAACGCTTACTAAAAGGCGAAGAGTCTAAGATTGGCAACAAAGGGTAGCATTATGGACGGGGTAAAAGTGGAACTAACTGATGAGCAAAAGCTAGATTGGCTACAGCTCATTCGTTCCATTCAAATTGGGCCTAAAATATTTCACATGCTGATCAATAAATATGGCGGCGCGGCCAACGCCATTGCCGCCCTGCCCGAATTCATCGCCGAAACCAACAATAAAAAAATTAAATTGGCCAACCGCGATACTGTGCTTTATGAATGGCAGAATATACATAAATTTGGTGCCAAGCTCATTGCTTTGGGCGAAGATGATTACCCAGAAGCCCTAAAATATTCGGCCAATCCCCCGCCATTACTAACCGTCAAAGGCGATATATCGCAATTACGCAAACCCGCACTTAGCATTGTCGGCACACGAAATTGCTCGGCCTTAGGCCTAAAGCTCACCCAAAAACTCGCTACTGATGTCGGCGCAGAAGGCTTTACCATCGTATCAGGCTTTGCCCGTGGCATTGACACCAAGGCACATGTCGCAGCCCTTAATACAGGCACAATCGCCTGTTTGGCAGGTGGAATCAACATCATCTACCCGCCCGAAAATGACAAGCTATATCAAGACTTCCTTACCCATAAAGGCTTATTCATCAGTGAAATGCCGTTTAGTTTAACACCCAAAGCCACGCACTTCCCCCGCCGCAACCGCATCATAGCTGGCATTGCCCATGCCACATTGGTAATCGAAGCAGCGATAAAATCTGGCTCATTAATCACCGCCAATATGGCGGCAGATTTAGGCCGTGAGATTCTTGCCGTGCCTGGCAACCCACTTGACCCACGCGCAGCAGGCCCCAATAGCCTGCTTAAAAATGGTGCGATACTGGTGCTGCACAAAGATGACGTCTTAGATGCATTGGCATTTGTTAAAAATAATCAAAAAATTTCTTACGAAAATATAAAGGAAGCTGAAGTAAATATACCACAAGAAGATTTGTTTTCACTTCAACCCGTTACACCTAAAACACAAAAAATAAGCAGCAAGCCAGAAGATGTGATCATGCAATTACTAACCACCTCCCCGATAGAAATGGATTATTTATTGCGAGAAACCAAATTAAATACAGAAAAATTTCATAATGCTTTGTTAAATCTTGAACTAGATGAAAAAATTGAACAAATTTATGGTCAGGGTGTGCAATTGCGCTCTTAAAATTACAGTAATTATTGTTAAATCTTTAAAAATTTTTTGACAAATACCATATAGATGAGTATTAGCATAAAAATAATTTAGACATTAAGCGGAATTAAATATGAATATAGTGATCGTAGAATCGCCAGCAAAAGCCAAAACTATCAATAAATATTTAGGTTCAGACTATAAGGTGTATGCATCTTACGGCCATGTAAGAGATTTGCCATCCAAAGACGGCAGCGTCGACCCTGAAAACGATTTTGACATGAATTGGCTTGTTGATACCGACAGCAAAAAACGCTTAAATGAAATTGCGGCTGAGCTAAAAAATGCTGACAAGTTAATTCTCGCAACCGACCCCGACCGTGAAGGCGAAGCCATTAGCTGGCATGTGTTGGAAGTTTTAAACGCCAAACGCGGCCTGATGAAAGGCAAACAAGTTGAGCGAGTGGTATTTAATGCTATCACTAAAAAGTCTATCTTAGAAGCCATGAAACACCCGCGTGAGATCGATACACCATTGGTTGAGGCATACCTTGCCCGCCGCGCATTAGATTATCTTGTGGGTTTTTCACTTTCACCCATCCTATGGCGCAAATTACCGGGCGCACGTAGTGCTGGCCGTGTGCAATCCGTATCACTACGCCTAATTTGTGAGCGCGAAGCCGAGATTGAACGTTTCGACCGCGAAGAATATTGGACGATAGACGGCAAACAAAAATCCAACAATGGCACTGAATTCAGCACCAAGCTTTGGGCAATTGACAATAATCGGTTAGAGAAATTCTCTATCACCACAGAAACCGCTGCTAAAGCCATTGAAACCACATTGCAAAATAGTGACCTAAAAGTCACTAACATCAAAGCCACCCCTGCCCGCCGCCGGCCACAAGCCCCATTCACCACTTCGACCATGCAACAAGAAGCCTCGTCTAAGCTCGGTTTTGGCGCAGCCCGCACCATGCGTGTGGCACAAAAATTATATGAAGGTTTTAACATTAACGGCGAAACCACTGGCCTAATCACCTATATGCGTACCGATGGCGTGACCATGACCCAAGAAGCCATTGTAGAAGCCCGCAGCGTGATTAAAAAAACCTTAGGCGATAAATATCTACCCGCCAAACAAAGGGTTTACACCGCCAAAGCTAAAAATGCTCAAGAAGCGCATGAAGCCATCCGCCCAACCTTATTAGCCCGTCACCCGCGCGAAGTACGTGCCATATTAGATGACGACCATTACAGACTTTACAACTTAATTTGGTGCCGTGCCTTAGGCTCGCAAATGGAAGATGCGCTATTTGAACGCACCGCAGCAACGTTAGAAACCAAGGGCATAGACGGCAAATTTTACGAATTCCGCGCCACGGGTTCAGTGATGATATTTGATGGCTTCTTAAACCTTTACCAGTCATCATATGATGACAAATCACAAGATGAAGATGCCAGACGCCTGCCTAAACTAACCGAAGGCGAAACCGTCAAAACAGTCGAAATATTACCTATTCAACATTTCACCGAGCCACCAGCCCGTTTTTCAGAGGCCACGCTGATTCGTAAAATGGAAGAATTAGGCATTGGCCGTCCATCCACTTACACATCCACCATGTCAACCTTGCGTGACCGTGATTATGTAAGGCTCGAAAAAGGCCGTTTGCACCCAGAAGATAAAGGCCGTTTGGTAACCGCTTTCTTAGAAAATTTCTTCAGCAAATATGTACAATATGATTTCACCGCAAATCTAGAAGCAGACTTAGATAAAATTTCAGCAGGCAATGCCGATTGGAAAGAAATTCTACGCCAATTCTGGACTCCATTTAACGATTTAATTCAAGAAACCAAAGGCTTGCGCATCACCCAAGTGCTAGACGCATTGAACGAAGCCTTAGGCCCACTCGTATTCCCAGAACGTGAAGATGGCACCCCGCCGCGTAGCTGTACAAAATGTGATGATGGCTTATTAAGCCTTAAAGTCGGCCGCTATGGCGCATTCATTGGCTGTTCCAACTATCCAGATTGTAATTTCACCCGCCAATTGGGCCAAGGCAATGATGAAGCCGCTGGTGATGAGCCTAAAGTTCTGGGCATTGACCCCGAAACCAAGCTGGAAATCAGCCTGCGCCGCGGCCGTTTTGGCCCTTATGTACAATTGGGCGAAGCCGTCGAAAAAGAAAAACCAAAACGCACAACCATCCCTAAAGATGTTGATCCAGCAAATGTTGATTTAGATTTAGCGATTGGCTTGTTGCAATTGCCGCGCACCATTGGCATGCATCCCGAAGATGGCTTGGTGGTAAAAGCTGGCCTTGGTCGCTTTGGCCCCTATATTCTGCACAATAAAGTGTTTGCCAGCCTCACCAAAGGCGAAGATGTCTTATCCGTAGGCCTAAACCGCGCTCTAACTTTGTTAGCCGAAAAACGCGCCAAGCAACGCGCTCAATCCATCCCAATTAAAATTCTGGGCGAACATCCAAAATTAGGTGGCGAAGTCGGCATTTACAATGGTCGCTATGGCCCCTACGTAAAATTCGAAAAAGTAAACGCCACCATCGGCAAAGCCACTGATCCAGAATCCATAACCATGAAAATGGCACTAGAGCTGATTAAGGCCAAAGAAGCCAAGACCAAAAAGAAAGCGCCAGCTAAGAAAAAAGCCACGCCTAAGAAAAAAGCAGCAGCGAAGAAAAAGCCAGCCGCCAAAAAAACCACGGCAAAAAAGAAAACCGCAGCCAAGAAAAAACCAGCTGCCAAAAAATCGGCTGAAGCATGAGTAATAAACCATTCCCCTCAAAAGCTGAAGTGATTGAATATATCAACAGCGGAACGGGGCGCATTGGCAAACGTGACATCGCCCGTGCCTTTGGTATTAAAGGTGATAACCGCACCAAGCTCAAGCATATGCTGCGCGATCTGATCAACAGTGGCGATGTGGCCTATGAACATCGCGTATTTCAGAACAGCAAAAACTTACCTCCTGTCATCACCTGCGAGATCGATAAGCTAACTGAAGACGGCGACTACCTACTGCTGCCAATAAGCGCAGAGGTAAAAGATCGTAAAAATCTTTACATCACCCTGCCCGACAAAGAAGCCAAGGATTTAAAACCCGGCGACAAAGCTTTGGTACGTATTAAAAAAACCGGCGCCGAACGAGGCATCGAACATTATACCGCCAAACTCATCAAAAAAATTGGCGCGACTGGCAAAGCCGATGCTTTGGGCATTTTCTATATCGATGAAGACGCTGAGCCGCATCAAAAGCACATAAAATTAGGCTTTATCGAGCCAATCGACAAAAAAGACCACAATCAATATAGAGTTTCAGCCATTGAAAAAGGCATTGAGCTAGAAGACGGCGACTTAGTCAGTTTCGACATGCCTAAAACCCGTTCACGTTACAAAGGCGCGACCGTCACCGCACGCCATGGCTCACCAAAAGGCGAAAAAGCTCTCAGTCTGATCGCTCTGCACGCCTACGAAATTCCACATATATTCCCCGATGAAGTGATTGCCGAATCAGAAGCATGCCAAGATGTTGGCAAATCCGCAGTCGCACGCAACCAACGTGATGATCTGACCGATCTGCCCTTCGTAACCATCGACCCAGCAGATGCCAAAGACCATGATGACGCACTATATGCCGAGCCAGATTTGGCCAAAGACAATCTCGATGGCTATAAAATCTATGTCGCCATTGCCGATGTATCCGCCTATATCAAACCATTTTCGGCCATGGATAAAGAAGCGTTTAAGCGCGGCAACAGTGTCTATTTCCCTGATCAAGTGGTACCAATGCTGCCCGAACGCATCTCCAACAACCTTTGCTCGTTAATCCAAGATGAAGTGCGCCCTTCTATGGTTGCCATCATCCGCATTAATGCTAAAGGCAAAAAAATTGGCCAGAAATTTGTGCGGGCTTTGATTCGCTCCCACGCCAAATTAAGCTATCAGGAAGCTCAGGCAGCCTTTGATGGCGATATGGGTGCCGTGAGCGCCGATATTTATCAATATAGCCTCAGCCCCATTCTAAAAGCATATAAATGCCTATGCATTGCACGAGATAACCGCCAACCTTTGGCACTTGACCTACCAGAGCGTAAAATCGTGCTGGACGAAAATGGTTTGGTAAAAAATGTCGTCATTCCACAACGCCTAGAAGCCCATAAATTGGTCGAAGAATGTATGATCTTAGCCAATGTTGCAGCCGCCGAAACATTAGAAAAACGCAAGCAACCACTTATTTACCGCGTCCACGAGCAGCCAAGCTTGGCAAAAGTCGAAGCGTTAAACGATTTTCTCAAAGATTTAGACATTCAAGTCAAGAGCCAAGATGAACTCGCACCGCGTATGTTCAATACGATATTGGAGCGCGCCAAAAAGCATTCAAATTCAGAAATGATCAACATCAGCGTATTGCGCTCGCAAATGCAAGCCGTCTATCAGCCTGAAAATCTTGGACATTTTGGCTTAAACTTGCGCAAATATGCCCATTTCACCTCGCCGATTCGGCGTTATGCCGATCTCATCGTGCATCGGGCGCTCATCTCAGCACTTGATATGGGTGATGATGGCTTAACTGAGCAAGAAATCGAACGGCTGGACGACATTGCCGAGCATATCTCCACCACCGAACGCCGCGCTATGAAAGCCGAACGCGATACCAAAGACAGGCTAATTGCTGAATTCTTATCCGAAAAAATTGGCGCTCGTTTTGATGCCCGCATTTCAGGGGTGATTCATGCAGGCCTATTCTTAGAGTTATCCGAAACAGGCGCCGATGGTTTTATTCCTAAGTCAACCCTACAAGGCTTCTACATTTATGATGAAGCCACCAAGATGTTATACGACCGCAAGCATAAAAGCGGTTTCCGTATGGGTGACATGGTTGAGGTTGAGCTGGTAGAAGCCAATGCCAGCAACGGCTCATTGCTGTTTAAAATGCTATCTTCGTCTAAACGCATCGAAAAAGCCCCGTCAGGTGATGGTTCACGCTCACATAGCTACCGCGATGGCCGCAGACGCTCCGAATCGACAGGCAAAGCACCAAGGCGTTCGCAAAAGCGCGAGGATAGCCGCCCCAATGCCGCCAAGCGCAAAAAGGTAAAAACCACCACGCCAAAACACAAAAGAAAAGCCCGTAATAAAAAAACAACTAACGTAAGATAAACCAATGAATGGCGACAATTTGTCCTATATCAAATTTTAAACTATTTATGTTATAGCTGTTACGAATTTTTAAAGAGTGAAAAATGACAGATACAGATAGTGAAAATATTGATGCATTTGAGCGGCCTGAACCGAGAAACGTTTGGCAGGCCATACGCCGCGGCCTAAGCCGCAAATGCCCACGTTGTAATCAAGGTAAAATTTATGGCAAATATCTTAAAGTAAAAGATAGTTGTGATCATTGCGGGCAACAGTTTCACCATCACCAAGCTGATGATTTTCCGCCCTATATCGCCATCACCATTGTTGGGCATATTGTCCTCAGCCTTGCAACCACCCTACAGATACTCTACGCGCCGGCTATGTGGGTGCATATGGTTTTATGGCTGCCAATGATACTCATTCTATCACTTTCTCTCCTACCACCAATTAAGGCAGCATTGGTCGGCCTACAATGGGCGCACAGAATGCATGGCTTTGGCGATGAAGACACAAGCCCAGATTGGAATGAAGCGCCCGCCCCCAGCAAGTTGGTAGCAGAATAAACCATTTATCTGCCAATAAAGTTATTGAATGCTTGACTTTGGCCTAAATAACCGTAAATTGCGGTCAATATTACGACTATTTGAGAACTATTTGCTAGATATTCATTATCGATAAGACAGATGATTTTCAACATCACAAAAGAGAAGAAATATGGCTAAACCTACAACCATCAAGATCAAACTGCAATCAACAGCAGACACTGGATTTTTCTACGTGACGAAGAAAAATGCACGTACAATGACTGAAAAAATGGTCAAAAGAAAATATGACCCAGTTGTACGTAAACACGTAGATTTTAAAGAAACTAAAATTAAGTAATTTCTTAATTTTTACAGAAATGAATAAGGTGTTATTTATAGCACCTTATTTTTTTCGTTCTTTTTTTGAAAACTAAAAAAACTGTGTGAATCTTTTTTAAATGTAGAAGTGACTTCGAATCACCGCCAAATCGAGCTAAATTTCAGAATTTAGGCAAAGAAAATGGTCGGTCAAGAATAATATCATCGAGGAGGCCACTCTAACTATTCTACGACCGACCGACCTACGAACCCAGGAGATGCGGCGGACCTGAGCACACCGTAGGAATCTGTCTCAGACAACAAATTAACATGTAGTTAAGATTTATCTAAATTTTTAGGCATTTTGTATGAAAATGAAACAAATAGCAAATAAAACATTGGAACATGGTTAACGGGTGTGTATTACAATCCCAAAGATAACCGATAATATACAACTATTTTGCATAAATCAACCTCCTTGGGCAAAATTAATAAACAGAATCACTCGCACTTTAACTTCAACAAATTACATTATACTTGTCATTCATGATTAGGAATCGAATAGGTTATAGTCGCATGAGCCACTAAATTCGTACCTGAATCGTTATTTTTCGCGCTATAAATAGACACCTCACCTACGGCCAAACGTTTGCCGAGTTTTAGTATTTTTGCGAGCGCAATAATATCACAATTGGCATCAGGTTTACGTAAAAAATTAATGTTTAAATTAGTGGTAACGGCCAAAGCAACCGGGCCGATAGCATTCAATATAGCGCCATACATCGCCACATCAGCAAGTGCCATCATAGTCGGGCCAGATACCGTCCCACCAGGCCTTAAATGGCCATCATTTACCTTAAGTTTAAACTCAGCACTGCCTTCTGCCAAACTAGTGACAGTGCCAATATTCTCAGCTTGTGGAAAGAGAGTCAGTAAAAAATCATTTAATTCAGCTACACTAAATTTATTCATTTTAAAAACCACCTAACTAATTGATATATAATATTGTATATATAGTATTTTCTCAATATAAAATAAAAACCACAAGACATTTCTATGGTTAAATTTGCAGCAAAAATTATGGAATAGCAACTATTTTTGCAATTAGCCTATGTTTTTGCCTGCCATTAAGTTCAATTTATCACGCATCATAAACCGTATCGATAATATAATTGACACAAAAGCCAACCCACCCGCAAGACCTAGCCAAATGCCCACACCACGCATATTGAATTCAAATGCCAATATGTAAGCTATCGGCAGGCCAAATGCCCAATACCCTATAACCGCCACATACATTGGCACTTTGGTATCGCTTAAACCACGCAATGCAGCAGCACTAACCACTTGTACACCATCAACCAGCTGAAAAACCCCAGCAATAACCAAATAAGAGATCGCGAACCTAATAGAATTTATATTGCCACTCAATGCTGGGTCTAAAAATAGATGAATGAATATTTCTGGTATCAAAATAAATGACGCACAGGTGAAAATCATGGTCAAAAACGCTAAAATAATCGACACCCAGCCTGCATAAAACACCGCTTGTTTGCTATTCTGTCCATAAGCCACCCCTACCCTCACTGTCGTGGCCATGCTAAGGCCAAACGGAATCATAAAGGTAATAGAGGTAATTTGTAACGCCACGGCATGTGCCGCAGTTTCTTCGGCCGATAACAAACCAAACAGAAAATATGCCGCACTAAACAATCCAACCTCTGCCATAACCGTAAGCCCAATGGGAATGCCAACACGCAGTATTTCTCTAAACTTCACCCAGTCTGGACGCCAAAACCGCACAAATATCTCATAATGATGATAGCTTTTTTTGAACACAATATAAATGATGACTAAAATGGTCGAAACAAATTGCACAATGCTGGTCGCAATCCCCGCCCCTGCTAACTCTAACCGCGGCAGTCCCCAATTACCAAACATCAATGCATAATTGCCAAGGAAATTCAAAAAGAAACCCAAAATAGTGATGAGCAAAATAACCTTAGTATCATTATGACCCGACAAAAATGAACGAAATGCCACCATAATCAACACAGGGAATATTGACCAACTGGCATATGTTAAATATCCACCCGCCAAATCAATGGCATCGGGTTTTTGGCCGAGCAGGCTAAATATAAATTCAGATTGCATTAAAATCAATAACAGCAAGCCGGCCAGCAGCAAGGCCACCCATATACCTTGGCGCAAAGAGCGGCGCACTGCAGTTAAATCCTTAGCACCAATGGCTTGTGCAACCAATGGCGACACCGCGCCAACAACCCCCATGCCAAACACCAAGAATGTAAAATAAAATGAAGATGCCGTGCCACCAGCCGCCAAATGATGTGGGCTTAACCAACCCATCATAACCACATCAGTTGCACCCAGAGAAGTGTGTAGCAATTGGGTTAAAATGAGCGGCCAAGCCAATTTATAGGTGGCCGCCAACTCACCCAACCATAATTGTTTATCCGTATTTTTAAACATTTCTGGCCTCTGCAAATTGGTTCTTGATTAAAAAATAGAACATAAGGAAAAGTTTATACTTGTCAATTGATTTAGATTGATGAATAGTCAGTCAACACAAATAATGATTTTTTTTGAAGAGTAGAACAATGCCGATACAACCCCAAAACGATGCTGGCTGCGGATGGTTAAATTTATTGGGCCAGCGCCAACACACTCCATCACTACAAAAAGATACCCATAGCAAGTGGTTGATAATTGGCGCAGGTTATTCAGGCTTAGCCACAGCCCTAACTTTGGCCGAAAACCAACCTAATGATAAGATCATACTCATTGATGCCAACGGCGCAGGCGAAGGCGCCAGCGCACGAAATTCGGGTTATTTAGTAGACACTACATTAAATGATGGCCATCTTTCAGACACAGGGCTTAAATCCTATTTACAAAAATATGAATTAAACAAAAAAGCTGCTGATAATTTAAAACAAATGGTCGCCAAATATAAAATAGATTGTGATTGGAATGAATGCGGAAAATTTTACTCAAGTTCTACATTCAATAATGAAAAAAAACTACATAATTTCATTAAGTTACTGGATCATCTTAGCCTAAAAAATCAATTTTTCAATCAAGCCGATTTGTCCAAACAATTGGGCACAGATTTTTATAAAATGGCAGTTAAAACCTTCGGCGGCGCGATGTTACAGCCCGCCGCCCTCGCCCGTGGCTTGATAGATGCATTGCCGCAGAATGTCAGCCTATACGAAAATACACCAGTAACAAAAATAAAATATGGCGAAAAGCATATGGTATATTGTGATCATGCTAAAATCACCACCGAAAACCTCGTCATCGCAGTGAATGGTTTCATGCCAAGCCTTAAAATTAAGAATAGCCGCGCCTTTCCTTTACTGCTGACTGCAAGCTTAACCCGGCAACTCACAGCTGATGAACAAAAACATATGAATAACGTGCCTGAATGGGGTGTTTTATCTGCCAATCACATGGGCGCGACTTTGCGCTACACGTCAGACAATCGCTTGATGATTCGCAACACTGTTGAAGTGTCTTCTTCACTGCGACTATCAACCAACGACATGCAAAAGCGCAAATTACAACATTTAGCGGGTTTGAAAGTGAGATTTCCTTTCTTAGCCGGTAACATAATCCAACACACATGGTCAGGCGTCACTTGCATCAGCGCCAATAACGCTAATATTTTTGATGAAATATATAAAAATTGCTGGGCTGTCGGTTGTTATAATGGTGGTGGAATTGGCCTTGCCACTCTATTTGGTCAAGAAATAGCTTATCAAGCGCTTAATCAAGCCAGCCCGACGAGACAACTTATCGATGCCCGCCCCAAACCTAACTGGTTGCCGCCTCAACCCTTTTTAAACTGGGGGGTTAGCTTAAAACTAGCCAAAGATAAATTTTATGCCACAAAAGAAGTTTAGTTAAAAAAAAGCAAGTGTTAACTTTTTACTAACTGTAAATAAACCATATATTAATTCCCTCCGCCGTAACATAATTCCATACTTAAATATATTTTGTGGCAGCTAATGAATCGAATTTTGTTAAAACGGAAAATATTCCCAGCAGTTATGCTGTCGATACTACTCGCGATTTTATCAGTAACTATGGATATAGAAGGCTGGAATCAAACCGCTAACATTCAAAAATTCAACCAATTTACCACTCCCGCCTCACAGAATTTGATTATTGTTAAGATAGACGAAGAGAGCATCGCAGATTTCAATACATGGCCTTGGCCGCGTAGCCGCTTTGCCGAGCTTTTATATAAACTGGAAACAGCTTCTCCTGAATTGGTGGTTCTTAATGTAGATTTTAGCGCCCCCTCAAACCCAATCAACGATCAAATTTTTAGTAAGGCAATAAAAGATGTTTCCTTTCCAGTTATATTACCGACAAAAACGCGTTCGCCCCGAGAAATTATACCCATTGAACCCTTAGCAAAATACTCATTACTCGGCAGTTTGGATATAAAGGTGGAAAAATCAGGCCTTGTTCATGAATATCTAACTTTTGCAGAGAACGACCGCCCAACCATTGGGGCACTGCTTGCCAACCGCGTTAACACTCCACAAGATCCAGTTCATATTAATTTCTCAATCAACCCATTAAGCATTCCCTGTATAACGTTTAAAACCATTACTTCTGATGATTTTGACTTGAGCGAAATCCGCGGCAAAACGCTATTAATTGGCACCACGTCCCCGCAATTGGGCGATATGTATACGCTGCCAGAACATGGCAGATTACCCAATGTATTTATTCATGCATTAGGTTATGAAACACTGGTTGCCGATAGATTATTCACCACAATCTCTCCCTCAATTATGCTGGCTTTAGCCATCACTCTATTCATCACATTGACTTTCTTACATGATGATACAAGGTTGATTTTAGCGTTAGCCTCCAACTTAATCATTATGGCTATTATTTATGCATCGAGTTTTATAATGCACGCTTACGCCGCCATTATGCTGCCTGCCGCTATATTATATGTGGCGATAACATTGTCATGTGTTCTGCAAATCATTCAAAATATAAAATACCGCAGCCATATTTTGTTTAAAGAAACCAATCGAAATAACTATAATAAGGCTTTGATTAATCAAGTTATTAAGGAAAGCGCCAATGCCATTATCATCACCAATTTACAAGGTGGGATTTTAATCGCCAATAGTAAGGCACGGCAACTCTTCTCGATGGATAATCAAACCGTACAAAATACAGAAAGTGTATTTGAACATATTCCAGGTAGCAAAAATCTATTTGCAAAAGTAAGCCAGTTAAAATCACGAAATGGTTCCAAAATTGAATTTGTGATGGAACATTTTAAAAACAAATCGGGTCAAGAATATATCATAGAAATGATGTTGAATAAAACCAGCTTCATTCAACATTTTGACAATCATAAGTTTTTTAACAATAGCAGCAGAATGAAATCACATGAAATTTTTAATTTTACCATTCAGGATGTGACGGAGAAAATGAAAATTCTGGCCGACAAAAATAAATCTGATAGCGCTCTCATTGACCTTAAAAATAACGATCCGCTAACCAAATTACCAAATCGTAGTAATTTTAACAGAGTCTTAGAATTGCTTTATTCTAACGCCCACATTAAAAAAGATAGCATTGTTATATTGCTTAATTTAGATAGCCTCAAAGAAATAAACGATTTACATGGCATGGATATCGGCGATGAAGTCATCTATCAAGCTGGGCGTTTATTGCGTAACGCTGTTGGCAACCAAGGTTTGGTAGCACGCTTTTCCGAAAAGGTATTTGGCGTTATTTATAGCGGCATGGACGGCGAAAATACCGGCCATTTTAAAGAACTCATCCGCCAGCTTTATTATCTATTCTCAAAACCACTTTACATAAATGGCCAAAATATATCTATAGAGGTATCCATGGGCGTGGTGATAGCACCCAAACATGGCGACACTCCAGAAACTCTCATTAGCAATGCGGTACAAGCCCTAGATTATTCAAAAGCTTCAAAAAAAACCAAATGGTTTATTTATGAAGAAGGTTTGGCACAAAAATTACGTGACAAACGCGAAATTCGTCTTGATTTACAACGCGCCATCAAAAATGAAGAATTTGTACTTTATTATCAACCTCAACACGACATTGTGTCAGGCAAATTACTTGGTTATGAAGCATTGATCAGATGGCAGGACCCCATTAAAGGTCTGCGTTTCCCCGATGAATTTATCCATGTGGCTGAAGAGTTTGGCTTAATCAACCAGATTGGTGAGCTAGTGCTTAAAACGGGGTGTCACGATGCCGTTTATTGGCCAGACGATTTAACGGTGGCCATCAATGTATCGCCAATACAATTTAAAGATACAGATATGGTCGATTTATGCCGCAAATATTTAAAGCAATCTGGTTTACCACCAGAACGGCTTGAATTAGAAATTACCGAAAGCATGATGATGGATGATGTCGATCATGTGATTAAAACCCTAACCAGTATTAAAAATTTGGGTGTTAAAATCGCCATGGATGATTTTGGTACAGGTTATTCAAGTTTGCAATATCTAACTGAATTGCCATTTGATAAAATTAAAATTGATCGCAGCTTTATCAAAAACATTGGCAAATCAAAGCAAGCAGATGCGCTGATCTCAACCATTGTAGCACTTGGCCACTCACTCGATAAACTTGTATTGGCTGAAGGCATCGAGACCGAAGAAATGATCATTATGCTCAGAGCCGCAGGTTGCCAACTTGGCCAAGGCTATCACTATGGCAAGCCGATGCCCATTAAACATGTGCGCGAGCAACTAGATTCAATTGAAAAATTATCTCTAAGCGCATAACCTTAAATCATGATAAATAAAAGCGAGATTAGCCAGCTCACAAAACTGCGCCACAAATTGCACCAATCGCCCGAAATTTCAGGTCATGAGCGTGACACTGCGAAAATGATTAGCCAATTTATTGAAAAATTCAAACCCGATCAATTTCACAATCGCTTAAGCGGCACTGCCCTCGCCGTAGTTTATAATGGCAAAGATATAAATGGCCCCACCATATTGTTCAGGTGTGAGCTAGATGCTTTGCCGATTATGGAAACAAGCTCCGTCGCTTATAAATCACAATATGATAATGTGGCTCATTCTTGTGGACATGACGGCCATATGGCCATCGTAGCATCATTGGCCGTAGCATTGCACAAACAGCGCCCACAGAGCGGCCGGGTGATCTTATTGTTCCAACCCGCCGAAGAAACTGGCAAAGGCGCCAAGCCCTTGGTAGAGGCACTAAAACTCAATAAGCTTGTGCCTGAATACAGTTTTGCTCTACACAACATGCCGCAAATGAATATGCATGAGGTGGCAATTAAAAATGGTTACTTCAATTGCGCATCAGTAGGTATGAAAATTGAGCTATTTGGAAAAACTTCGCATGCCTCTCACCCCGAAAATGGCATCAGCCCAGTTGAAGCCATGTGTGAAATATTGGCGGAGGTGAAAAACATCAATCTACAATATGAGTCCGAACAAGCGTTCTGCCTAATTTCTATCAACCACGCGTCAGCAGGTGAAGAGGCCTTTGGCATCACCGCAGGCGCCGCCAAGATTATGCTTACATTGCGCTCTGAGAGCGATCAATTAATAAAAAAGATGCAAAATCAATTGGATATATTCATTCAAAAATCCAGCCGCAAACATAATCTAGGCTACGATTATAACCTTGATGAACCGTTTGATGCTTCAATTAATGACGACAAAGCGGCCGATAAGATTAGACAAGCTTGTGCCGACGAAAACAAACCAGTAACTGAACTTGACACCACGTGGCGCGCATCTGAGGATTTTGGACAATTTGCCAATATCAACAAATCGGCTATGTTTCAGTTAGGTTCAGGTGTCGACCAACCTTATCTACACAACCCAGATTTCAACTTTCCCGATGAACTAATTGAAACAGGGCACGATATATTCTATCGGCTCATCACCAATATTTTAAATTAATCTTCCACTTCTGGATGTGGAAAAATTTCGTTGTAAATATCAATAAGCTCAACCTGCTCAATACCAGTTTCCATTTCCAATTTACGTTTGAAAGAAATACGCCGAATGTCGCGTTTTTGAACGGGATGCCCTAACATTTTACCAATAATCTCTAGTTTCGGCAATGGCACAAGAGCGCCGCGCTCCATCAGTAAATATTGTTTTTCGGTCATTTTTAGTTTTTTACCAATGTCACGCGGGCCTAAACCCAAATGGTCACGTATGCGCCATATGTTTTTACCCAAAACAATTTCATGCTCAAATGGCGTGCGTTTTACTTTTTTCATAATTTAATTAACTCAATAATGTGGAGGTGGCGCATCATCTTGCGGTTGGTTGATATTTGTATCACTATCCATCGCCACTTGGATTTTGGCTTCAATTACCTTTATATATTGTTTCAACCGATCAAGCTCTTTGTGCTGATTATATAATTCGTCACTCAGCTCAGCAATTTCGATGCCCTGATGCGCGACGGTCTCTTGTAATTTTATAATATCTTTTTCCATAGGCATGAATTACAGCAATTTTAAATATATCGCAAGCCACATAAAAAAGAGCGCTCATAAATGAACGCTCTTAGGTGATACATTCTACTGTACACAAGACTCAAAATTAAATTGCAAGATATTCTTCACGCAATTCTTTATTGTCCAGCACTTCTTTGGCGGTGCCTCTAAATGCAACCTCACCTGTATCCAAAATAATCGCACTGTCAGCAAGCTTAAGCGCTGCCACAGCATTCTGTTCGACAATAATGGTGGTGATTCCTAATTTTTTCACTTCTTGTAAAATGGCTTCAATTTCATGCACAATGATTGGCGCTAAGCCTTCATATGGTTCATCAAGCAACAATAGTTTCACTTCTCTGGCCAACGCCCTTGCTACAGCCAACATTTGCTGTTCACCGCCCGACATAGAGGTCGCATCTTGTTTGCGGCGTTCTGCCAAACGCGGGAAATGCTCATAAATACGGTCAATTTCCCAACCCTTATTAGGCGCCACTTGAGCGATGATGAGGTTTTCCTCAACCGTTAGACCAGGGATGATGCGTCTATCTTCTGGCACCAATTGCACGCCAGCTTGCGCAGCTTCATGGGCTTTCATCTTGTGCAATGCAACACCACCAAGATAAATCTCACCGCTTCTTAACTTCGGGTCAAGTGCCCGCGCTAGGGTTTTCAAAGTTGTGGTTTTGCCCGCACCATTACGGCCAAGTAGTGCCACAATTTCGCCTTCGGCAACGTCAAATGACACACCTTGCACAATATAGCTTTCGCCATAATAGGCATGAATGTTTTTCACCGAGAAAAAGCTTTTATTATCTGACATGCTCATTCTTGCTCCTCACCTAGATAGGCTTCAATAACTTTAGGGTTGCCCTTCACTTCATTCGGCGTGCCTTCGGCAATAATAGTGCCTTGTGCTAATACCGAAATGGTTTCAGACAATGCAAACACCACATTCATATCATGCTCAACAATCACCATGGTCATACCGCGATCAGCAATTTTACGCAAAAGCAGAATGGTGTTTTCTGTTTCATGACGCGCCATGCCAGCAGTAGGTTCATCAAGCAACAGCATTTTAGGCCGATGAGCCAAGCAAATAGCCAACTCTAAACGGCGTTTATCACCGCGTGATAAGAAGCGAGCTTCTTTATGTACACTATCTTTCAAACCGACTTCTTCCAAAGTTTCTTCAGCAAAACTTTCTATAGATCTCATTCCTTCTTTTTGAAACATATTCAATTTAAAAGCACCATCTCGTGATGCTAGAGCAGGAATGCACACATTCTTAATCAACGTCATTTCAGGGAAAATAGCCGGTGTTTGAAATACTTTTGCCAGCCCCAATTGGTTGATCTCATGCGGCGATAAATCAAGCATCGGTTTGTCGTCAAACACCACGCTACCGTGAGTGGGTGTAATCATACCCGTAATCACATTCAACAAGGTTGATTTACCAGCACCATTCGGCCCAATAAGCGAATGAATGGTGTTGTGCTTCACTTTTAAATTTACGTCGTTCAGCGCCTGCAAACCACCAAAGTTTTTAGACACTTGATAACAATCAAGCATTACATCTGATATAGATTCTTTAGACATATCACTTCTCCTCCCCATCAGGTTTTTTACCAATAAGCTTTTTATAAATCAGCTTAAAGCCGTCAGTGAAACCGCCCGGTAAGAAGATAACAATCGCCATGAATATTAACCCGAGTACCAATAACCATTCTTCGCCCAAAGGCACAGAAAGTACATTCTCGAAATACAGCATAAATGCCGCGCCAATAATCGGCCCGATGAGTGTACCCACACCGCCCATAACTGACATAAGCACCAAGTTGCCAGAGGTTGACCAACGCAAATACTCAGTACCAACATATGGCTCATAAACCACCATCAGACTACCAGCCACAGAAGCATAGATTGCCGAAATAACAAAGGCACCTAACTTATATTTTTGCACATCAATGCCCGTATATTCCAACCGTTCCTGGTTAGATTTAATGGCTTTTAAGATGAGCCCAAACGGTGAATCACTAATGCGACGCGCAATGTAATAACCAAGAATCAACACAGCAGCTGTCATATAAAACATCACCTCGCCGCGCATTTCAATGCCAAGCATTGAAGGGATCATATCGGGCAATGTCAGGCCGTTTTCGCCACCTGTAAAACCACCAAATGTTGAAAGCGCCGATGAGTGTAACATTTCACCAAATGCCAGCGTGAGGATTGAAAAATAAATTCCTGATTTTTTCAGCGTCAGATAACCAATGATAACCGAAGCCAGTGTACCAACAATCACCGCCACAATCATCGCGGGGATAATCTCATCAGAAAAATGCTTAAACATTAGACCTGTTGCATAGGCCGATACACCAAAAAATATAGCATGACCGAAAGAAAGATAACCCGTAAACCCGAGCAGTATATCAAAACCCAAAGCAAACAATGCCCAAATCATAATTTTAGTTGCCAAACCGCCATAACCGCCAATCCACGGAAACCAGAATGGCATAGTCAAAATAACCAAAGCAAACACAGTCAGTGGGAATTTTTTTAAGATAGAAACTACATATTCCATTATTCCATTAATCCTTTTTTGCCCATCAAACCACGAGGGCGCACTAACAAAATAACAACCGCGAGTAGATAAATAATAATCTGCTGAATTTCAGCATATTTCGCGGTAAAACTCAGTGCCATGCCGAATAACAGGCTGGCGAGCACCGCCCCGGGTAAGGAGCCCATGCCCCCCACCACCACCACTAAGAAGGATGGTATAAGCAGTTTCATGCCCAATTCAGGCTCTACCTGAGTGATCGGGCCACCAAATAAACCCGCAATCGCCGCAATCACCGCACCAATACCAAATACAATGGTGAAACGACGCGTAATGTTAACACCTAAGAAAGCCAACATTTGGCTATCGCGCATCCCTGCCCGTACAATCAGACCAAAACGGGTGAATTGTAACAATAAGAACAAGGCCGCTACGGTCGAAAAACTCACAACCACTAAAATTAAGCGCCATTTCGGATAAGCCACAAAACCTTCTAAGAAAGGTAGGTATTCATGTAATTTTACAATGCCACTGCCCCATGATGGTTTGGCAAATGGTAGGTTATTCGCGCCATATATGGTCTTCAACACTTCGCCAATCACAATGGCCAAGCCGAAGGTCACCAATATTTGGTCGGTATGTGAGCGTTCATAAAAGAACCTAATCAGGCCGCGCTCTAAAATAATACCGACAATAAATAACAATATCGGCACCGAAACTAAGGCGACACTAAAGCCAAAGGCATCGGAAATAACGACCGCAAAATATGCGCCCAACATAAACAATGCACCATGCGCAAAGTTCACCACACCGAGTGTGCCAAAAATTAGTGTCAAGCCCAATGCAATCAGCATATAAAGCGCACTAATTTGCAACCCGGTTAATACTTGTAAGAAAAGATAATTCACTGTCCACCTCAATCATCAAAAATTCTGCCGCGCGTTTGTTTAAACGTGCCTTTTAACGAAGATATCATAAAAAGCGGCAACCAACTCATTAAGGATGGTTGCCGCAACCGTTCATTTATAAACCAGTTATGGCTTATGCAGGCTCGTAAGGGCCAAGTTCACCACCAAAGATGCTAGCATCATATGTCACTGTTTCACGAGGGGTTGTGCCCACAAGTTCAAGCAGATCAAATTCGCCAGTTTTATCAGCAGGTGATTTACCTTTAACAACCAAAATGTCTTTAAAGCACTGATGATCTTCAGCACGATAAAGAGTCTTGCCGTTACCCATGCCGTCAAATTCAAAGCCTTCAAGTGCTTTGATAACTTCAGGTGGGTAGAATGTGCCAGCAACTTCGCAAGCATTTGCATATAGCAATGTTTGGCAATAACAAGTGTGAGCAGCCATTGAAGGAGGGAAGCCATATTCAGCTTCAAACGCTTTAACGAATGCTTGAGAACCTTCATCTTGCAATGACCAGTTCCAGTTGGTTGTACCCAACACGCCTTGAATTTTAGATGAACCAGCACCCTGCGCCATAAGACGAGAGAATAGCGGCACAACGATTTCCATTGTTTTACCATTTTTTTGCAGCTCACGCATACCAAATTCAACAGCTTGTGAAAGTGAATTCACCATGTCTTTACCATAATGGTTCAACACAAGTATGTCAGCATCAGATGACAACACTTCTGTTAAATATTGGCTAAAGTCAGGTGCGCCAACAGGTGTCATTAGGTTGTTGACTGTTGTCCAGCCTTGAGCTTCAGTACCACGTTTCATAGCGTCATATTGTGTATGACCCCAGCTATAATCAGCTGTTAAATGGAAAGCACGACGTTCTTTGCCATATGTTTCAGCCAAGATTGGTGAAAGCGCAATACCAGTCATTTCAGCATTAAAGAAATGACGGAAGCCATAACGGCGTTTGTCTTTACCAGTTGTGTCATTACTATGCGTAAGACCAGCCATAAAGATAATGCCCATTTCAGACGCAAGATATTGCTGAGCAATCGCGATGCCTGAAGATGAACCACCTGTAAGCATGATAATTTTATCACGCTCAATCATACGCCGAGCACTTGTACGCGCTGCATCAGCTTTAGTTTGCGTATCACCAACAACATAATCAACTTTTTTGCCCAGAATACCTGAACCGGTTAATTTTGATGGCTTGAATGTATCTAACATGCCGCCACCGTTATTAAGGTGGGTTACAGCCAGTTTATAAGCACGAAGTTCGTCAGCACCCTCATCGGCATAAGCGCCAGTTTGCGGTACGTTAAAACCAAGCATTACAGTATCACCTTCAATTGGATAGTTACCAATTGCAGATTCGGCCCATGCATTTTTTGCATAAAACATAGGTGCGCTCATTGCCACTGAGCCTAAAGCACCAGCTTTTAGTATAGAACGGCGAGATATAGTTTTTGAAATATCAGACTTTTTAGCCAAGATAAATTCCTCCCTCTTAATGATTTAAAATGAAGCACAGTAAAATATGCCCAATCAAAATTTTTAAAAAAATCAATCCAAAATTTGATTACAAACCAGATATAATCCCTTTAACCTGACAATAATCTTATTAAATACAGTAAAAGGTTATCGGACGTTGGTCTTATGTCACATTCAAATAATATCTAACGGATTGTTTTAATATGCATTTATAATATACGTCTAAGACAAAACTCTGATTCAGTGTAAGACTATGGTCTGAGGTTACTTTTGGGATAAAATATTTTAACAGATAGATACTAGGAGTTTTTAATAATTTGATTCCATATCTTGGAGGGAAGTATGGTTAAAAAAGTAGTAATTGCTGATGATCACCCTTTGTTTAGAGCTGCTCTAAAACAAGCCATTCGCAAAATCTCAACCAACGCAAAAATTATGGAAGTTAGTAGTTTAGGCGAAACATCCGATATATTGGCTGCGGAAGACAGTATAAATTTGCTACTGCTCGACATCCATATGTCGGATAGCGACGGTTTTGCCGGCCTGATTATGTATAAGCAGGCCTATCCATTAACGCCAATTGTGATTGTTTCAGCCAGTGAAGAGCCAGAAATTATTCGCAATGCCATTGAATTTGGCGCGTCTGGCTTCATACCAAAATCGGCCGACCTTTCGGTAATCCGTGAGGCCATTAACACCGTATTTGAAGGCCAATCTTGGTGGCCTGAAGTTGATGGGCCGAGCCAACTTGGCAGTACTGGTAGTTTTGGCTTTAGCGAATCATCCAGGCTATTTTCCACCCTCACCCCAACCCAATCCAAGGTGTTTATGGCCATTGCCGAAGGCCTACTCAATAAGCAAATTGCCTTTAAAATGGACATTTCAGAATCCACCATTAAAACTCACATCACCGCCATCTTTAAAAAGTTGAACATCAGCTCACGCACTCAGGCGGTCATTTTTGCCAAAGATTTGGAAAAAAACACCAAGCAAGACTAATTAAACATTTCTCACTTGTTTTGCACTGAGCAACGCACTGCGCAAAATAGCAGGGTCGACAGGCTTTTGGATTAGCTGAAAGCCAGCACAGGCAATTTTTTCATGTACCATACTGGTTTTATCGGCGGTCACAATATAGCCCTTAAAATCTAAGCGGTATTGATCACGCAAATGCAGCAATAACTCAAGCCCAGTTTCATCATTATCCAACTGATAATCGGCAAAGATAACATCCACTTCGGTCATTTGGTCAATCAAATTCACAGTTTGGGTGAAGTCTTGGGCGGTCGAAACATCACAACGCCAACGGCGAAGTAATTTTTCCATGCCATCCAATATAATCGCTTCATTATCGACACAAATAACATTCAACCCATCGAGCAAATGATCTTGGGTTGATGGCGGCAATTTAGGTTCAGGCTGATACTCTTGTCCAGATATTGGCACCGCCACGCGAAACACCGAGCCACGGCCAGGACTAGAATGCACACTAATCTCACAATTTATAATTTTAGCAATGCGTTCGGTAATCGCCAGCCCCAAACCCAACCCTTTTTCTTGGCGTGTGGCTTTGTTATCGAGCCGCCTAAATTCCTGAAACACATCATTCAAATCATCGGTTTCAATACCAATGCCAGTGTCCCACACTTCAATCAATATATGGTCATCACGGCGACGGCAACCGAGCAAGATACGGCCTTCATGAGTGTAGCGAATGGCGTTAGATACAAAATTTTGCAAGATAGAATATAACAGGCCTATATCACTGAATATGGTGACACTGCTCGGCACCATGCGCAAACTCAAACCCTTTTGCGCCGCCACAACCGAAAATTCAACATTGAGTGAAGTGAGTAATTTATTGACCGGAAATACGCTATTATCGGCATCAACACCCCCACCATCAAGCTTAGAAATGTCCAGCAAAGCATTTAACAAACGTTCTGATGATTTAAGCGATTCTGAAATATTTTTGATAATTTCTCTGGTTTCGCCATCATCATCAGTTGCAAAATCCTCCTCTAAAACCGACGTAAATAGCCGAGCCGCATTAAGCGGTTGCAATAAATCATGACTGGCTGCTGCCAAAAAGCGAGTTTTACTTTTGGTTGCAGTTTCGGCCAATAATGTTGCCTGTCTAAGCTGCTCTTCAATTTTACCACGATATTCAATTTCCGTAACCAAATCAGTGTTCAATTGCGACAATTCTTCAGTTCTGCTAACCACTCGCCGCTCCAAATTCTCATGGCTATCTTTCAGCTCAAGCTCGACTTTGCGCCGATCTGTAATGTCCTGATAAATCGCAAAAAAACCGCCAACGGCGCCATCATCATCAAATTGTGGCACATAAGACACTTGCACATATCTCGTGCCGATAATTGGTCTAAAAATTTCAACATCAAATGTCTGTTTCTCGCCATTTAAAACTTTTTCAATATGCGGCTTGCGCAAATTATAGTCATCTTCGCCAAATACCTGTTTGACATGCATGCCAATAATTTCATCATTTAAAAAATTCCATGTGGCGTGAAAGGCCTTATTGGCAAATACCAGTTTTTCATTTTTATCTACAAATGAGATGATTTCAGGCACATTATCGGTATAAAATTGGATATTCTCATCTTTACGCTTCAGAGCGTTTTCAAAATCGACTAATTTTGTAATGTCGGTAAAACTCACCACAGTGCCGCCGCCAGGCATGGGGTTAGATAATATTTGCAATATCGTGCCATCAGGCCGCGTGCGCGTTACACTGCGTGGGATATTCTTACGCCAGCTTTCCTTACGCTGGGTGACAACCGATTCAACATCCACATCGCCATATTCCCCGTTTTCTGCATTAAACCGTATCAAATCAGATGCAGGCCGCCCGACATACATATAATCATCGGCATATCCCGCCATATCTACATATTTCTTGTTCCACGCAATCACATTATGGGCCCCATCAATCACATAAACCGCATGGGCAATATATTCGAGGGTTGAGCTCAAAATTTCGCGGTTAAAAGCGATTTCTTTGCTGGTATCACCCAATAGATGAATAATGTCATCAATCTGCAAATTAGTGCCCTTTAACGCCGAACCCATCACATTATGCGCCGAAGACGCACCAATGGCGCGGGCAATTAATTCTTCAGTATACTGGATCACATCTAAGTCAATTTTATCATTCAAATGCACCATGCGGTTACACTTTTTTTGCAAGCCAATGATGAAATCTTGCTTCTGATTATAGCCCAAAATTTTAGTAGCAAGATTTTTCAAATCCCACACCCGCAGCATCATATCCTGCACATCTGCATGTGGCGTAAGCAAGGTAGATTGCCGATTGTCAACAAAAGCAGCGGCCTGCGTGCTGTCTAAAATGCTTGGCATGGCTTTGAGCGAGAAATAAATATAACAGCTGATGTTAATGGCCAAACTCATCACCACACCATGAGTTAAACTATCGCTAAAATCCAAACCAAATAAAGCATGTGGTTTGAGCCATTCTAAACCAAATAAACCATTTTGATTGATGCCATCATTGATGAATTGAATGTCCAAACTTGGCAACAATAAAGTGTAGGCCCAAGTTAAAAAGCCAAGTGCAAGGCCGATGGTAACACCATTTCTATGCCCACGTCGCCACGTGATGGCGCCAATGATGGCGGGCGCGAATTGAATGGCCGCAGCAAAAGATATCAGCCCAATATTGGCCAAACTTTCAGAGGTTGATATGCGATAATAAGCATAGGCCATTAACATCATCATCACTATCGCGCCGCGCCGAATATTTATCAGCCATTTGCTAAAATCATTATCATCCATATTGATAATGTTAAAACGCACAATCAACGGCATGATAATGTCGTTAGAAACCATAGTGCTAAGCGTGATAGACGCCACAATCACCATGCCAGTTGCCGCTGAAAACCCGCCCAAAAACACCAAAATAGCCAAAGTGTTTTTATCATTAAACAACGGAATGTTTAAAATAAATTGTTCTGGGTTTTGTAAATTACTCGGCAAAGTGTTGATGCCGCCTACTATGATTGGTACCAAAACCACGCTAACCAATAATAGGTAAATCGGTAAGATATAGCGCGCAGTTTTAACATCGTTCACATTATTACTTTCAACCACAGCCACATGAAATTGCCGTGGTAAAAATATAATGGCCGACATGCTCAACACCAGCATTGTGAAAAACCGTGTGTTGATTTGATCGGTCGAAAACAAATCTTTTTCCTGGTTCAAAACATCCAATTGCAACGCAAAATCATCAAACCCATTCATCACATAATAAACAATAAACATGCCGACAGTTAAAAACGCCACCAGTTTAATGATTGATTCAAAGGCCACAGCATTGATCAAACCACGATGATGCTCAGTGGCATCAATATGCCGCGTGCCAAACATAATGGCAAAAAATGCTAACGTAAGCGCAATGACAAGCTCATTGGCCCAACTAATAGGGTCAGCACCAACCAAGCTGTTAACAGGGGTCGAAATGATTTGATAACTGGTCGAGATGGATTTTAATTGCAGAGCGATATATGGCAAGCTACCAATCACCGCCAAACAAGCAATCATCATCGCCAAACTCTGGCTTTTGCCATAACGCGCCGAAATAAAATCGGCAATAGACGAGCTATGCTGTTTGGTGCCAACAATGACTAGTTTTTGAACAAATTTGCCAAATATAACAAAAGTCAATATTGGGCCTAAATAGATGGTAAAATATTGCCAGCCTGATGATGTGGCGGTAGCTGCAGCGCCATAATAAGTCCAAGATGAACAATAAACCGCGAGTGAAATAGAATAAATAGCCGCCCGCACAAATGCCGTTTGCTGTTTATCACGGTTTTTATCGCCCCACCATGCGACCAAAAACAGCGCACCAATATAGGCTAAACTTATTGTGACAATCAACCAACCGTCAAGCATGTATCTTCCCTCATTCGCTTCGCCCCATTAAATAGCGAAGCCTAAGCAGAAGCAAGTTTAATCTATGCTATAGGATAATCTGAAAGCACCCCAATGCTTACCATTCACAAAAATAGGCGATGAAATATGCTTTAATATCATATTTTCGCCACTACCCATATCACGGTTATAAGTTTGGAACAGAAATTTATTTGTATCATGCGCGCTCGACAAACCAACTGCATCATTAAATATACGACGGTTACGGCAATTGAGCGCGTTCCAAATCGGGTCGTCCGAAAGTGGTTTAGAAACTTGCTTATGATGCGTGGGTATATAGCCATTTATATCAGTTGATACCGCCAATATATATTGCGAACTGCTGGCTAATATTTCTTCCTGCAAATCAACCAACACTTTATCAGTGAAATTCGTAAAGCTGGTTATATGTTGTTGTGGGTCGGAATTTGGCACTTCTTGATAATCAAAATCGAATAATTTTTCCAATGAAATATTATTTTGCGCCACCTCATGGTCAAAAATCTCTCCCACTCGTCTGGCCGCCTCAATAGTTAGCTCGATCGAACGCGAATCAAATGTATCAATACCTGAAGTTGCAACTCTACCAACCAATTCGTCAGATATTGAGCCCGTTTCTTTCATACCCTTAGTGGCAATTGATAATTTTTTTGAGTTTTCCTCAACATCATTTTTCATCGACCCGATCGCCGAAAAGAAATTTTCCATTTCCTCATTATTGTTTTCGACATTCTCCGATATGGTTTTCGAGGTTTGATCTATGGCAGCAAAGGCCTCACTTAATCCAGATATTTCACTTTGTAATTCACCAGTGCTATTTTTCACATGATCACTAAATTCAATGGCTTTGTCACCCAAATCTATCAATTTTAGCGATTCTTTATTCAAAGCGTTCAATGTCGAATCAATTTGCAAAGTGGCAGCACTGGTTTGGTCTGCAAGGCTTTTCACTTCGGCGGCCACAACTGCAAAGCCCTTACCTGCCTCGCCAGCACGCGCCGCTTCAATGGTAGCATTTAATGCCAACAAATTGGTTTGTTTCGCAATAACCTGTATCACCTCCGCCACGCTAGATACGCTATTGAGTGAATTTTGCAAATCTTGCAATTGTGTTGTCATCGCATTCACAACATCAACCAATTCAGCAACTTCCGACACAGAAGCATCAAGTTTTTGGCTAGAATTACTTACTTTCTGACCCAGGATTTGAGTGGTTTCTTCGGCAATTTTCACCGCTTCGGTAATTTTCGCGTTGGCTTCTAGTGTTTGACTTACCGCACTGGATAATTCATCAAAACGGCCTTCCAAATTTTTCTGCGATTTAGTGGTATCTTCTACAACCGCCGAAGCTTTGGTAATATTAATACCAACATGGCTTAAACGTTTGGAAATACTTGCCAAAATATCAAGATGGCTCGTGTTTTCTACAGAAGATTCAGTTGATTGCGACATGGAGCACCCCCAAAAACATATTAGTTCAATTATAACAAAACATCGTTAAAATTAAATTAACCCATTTATATTTTTCTATAGCTTGACATTCTAGTCACTGGAATGTTTATTGTAACCAAAAACAAAATAAGGTGAATGAAATGGCCGATTCTTGCTGTTCAACAGACGATAGAAAACCAACAACCTACGCAATTGATCCTGTTTGCGGGATGAAAGTCGATACCGACAATGAACAAAAGAAACGCTATACTTACAGTGCCACGACTTACTATTTCTGCAACCCAAAATGTTATGAGAAATTTAAAACTAAGCCCGAATATTATCTAACAGGTCAGCATAAAATTGACGCAACAAAAAAAGCCGAAACAGCCCCCAAAGGCACCAGATACACCTGCTCCTGCCATCCCGAAATTATCGAATACGCACCAGGTGTTTGCCCAAAATGCGGCATGGCACTTGAGGTAATGGACATGCCAACAGATGAAATCAACCCTGAATTAATCGATTTCACCCGCCGCCTATGGGTCGCCGCCCCGCTAGCAATCATCTTGCTGGTTATCGAAATGTTCGATCATTTATTAGCCATCAATCTACTGCCATTCTTGTCAGGTGCCGAGCGCCAATGGTTAGGCTTAACCTTAGCGATACCTGTTATGTGGGCGGGCATGCCGTTTTTCGAACGCGCCATTCTTAGCTTCAAAACCAACAATTTAAATATGTTCACTCTAATTGGTGTCGGTACATTTGCCGCATTCACTTATTCGGTGGTCGCAACGTTTCTACCCAATCTATTCCCAACCAGCATGCTAAACATGCATAGCGTCATTCCTGTCTATTACGAAAGCGCCGCTGTCATCATCGCTCTGGTGTTAATGGGGCAAATCATGGAAATTAGATCAAAACAAAAAACCGGCAATGCCATTAAACAATTGCTCGATCTATCGCCCGACATCGCGCATATAATTGATAAAGACGGCAAGGAAACTGACATTGCTGTGAGCGCAATAGCTAAAGGCGCGACATTGCGCGTGCGGGCTGGCGAAAAAATCCCGCTGGATGGTGTGATTATCAGCGGCAAAACCCATGTTGATGAGGCAATGATTACAGGCGAGCCGCTACAAGTCGCCAAGCAAGTCGGCGATAAAGTAATTGGCGGCACAATCAATGGCACTGGCGGGTTTGATTTCACCGCACAAAAAGTCGGTGACGAAACCATATTGGCACAAATCATTAAAATGGTGGCCGATGCCCAACGCTCCCGCGCCCCCATACAATCATTGGCCGATAAAGTCGCCAACCTATTTGTACCAACTATATTTACCGCCGCCACCATCGCCTTTGCGGCTTGGATGTATTTTGGCCCCGAGCCAAAGCTTAGCTATGCTGTGGTGGCCGCAGTCAGCGTGCTAATTATCGCCTGCCCCTGCGCGCTGGGGCTAGCAACGCCCATGTCAATCATGGTGGCGATGGGCAAAGGCGCACGTAATGGCGTGTTGATAAAAAATGCCGCTCAGTTAGAAAAAATGGCCAATGTCAACATTTTGATAGTCGATAAAACTGGCACCATCACCCAAGGCAAGCCCGAGGTGAGCGAAGTTTTTTCCCTTGATAACCAATATACAGTGCAGGATGTAATTCAACAATTGGCTTCAGCCGAGCAATATAGCGATCACCCTCTCGCCCATGCCGTGTTGACATGTGCTCAAGATCAAAACCTAGACCTGCTTAAAGTTGATGATTTTAAGGATGTAACAGGCGCAGGCATTAGCGCCACCATATCAGGCAAACAGATTTTGGTCGGCAATTTAAACTTCATGACCCATTCAAAAATCGACTTTGGCACCATTCCGACAGCGGCTCAAAATCGCCTAGCCCAGGGTCAAACACCTATTTATATAAGTTTAGCAAATCAAGCCATCGGCCTCGTATTTGTCGCCGATCAAGTTAAGCAAGATAGCGCAACCGCCATCGAGCAATTGCACAAATTGGGCATAAAAGTGATTATGGCAACAGGTGACATTGAGCAAAGCGCCAAAGCGGTCGCGCAACAAGTGAAGATAGACGTAGTTAAAGCCGCGATGCTACCCGAAGATAAAATCGCGCTGGTCAAACAGATGCAGGCTGAAGGCAAAATAGTCGCAATGGCGGGCGATGGCATTAATGATGCCCCTGCCCTTGCCCAAGCTGATGTTGGCATTGCTATGGGCACAGGCGCAGGTGTGGCGATAGAAAGCGCTGGCATCACCCTAGTTGGCGGCAGTTTAATGGGCATTGTCAAAGCCAAGCGCTTGGCCAATGCCACGATGAGTAATATCAAACAAAATTTATTTTTCGCCTTTATATATAACACAGCAGGCGTGCCAATCGCCGCGGGCATCTTATTCCCACTGGTTGGCGTGCTGCTATCACCCATTTTTGCCGCAGCAGCAATGAGCTTATCATCTGTATCAGTAGTGCTCAACGCGTTAAGGCTGAGAAAGGTCAAATTATGAATATCGGCCAAGCAGCAAAACAGACAGGGCTTAACAGCAAAACGATTCGTTATTACGAAGAAATCCATCTCATCACTCCTGATAGGCAAAACAACGGTTATCGCGACTATAGCGACCAGCATATCGAAATACTAAATTTCTTAAAAGTCGCGCGTAGTTTAAGCTTTTCAATTGAAAATTGCCGCACTCTTTTGGGCATGTATCACGATGAAAACCGCGCCAGTAAAGATGTTAAGCAATTGGTGGCACAGCAAATAACCGAGCTAGATGAGATCATCGCCAATAGCCAAAAAATGAAAGCCACATTGCAGCACCTGTCTAACAATTGCCATGGCGACAATCGACCGCAATGTGCCATATTGGATGCTTTTGGCGCAGGAATTGTGAATAAGCCTGACCAATCGGTCAAATAATCGTACATTTATGTTGACACATGCGAAAATCTAGCTTATTGAGCGGCCTATCACTTCGATCTGCGTAGTCATTATCTTAAACTATGTAGATAGTGGGATGTTTGAAAATTCTACTCAATCAGTTTCTCTTAAAATTGGTTATATAGAGATGAATTTTTAACTCTATTAACCTCTATAAGAGAGAGAAAATT